>JAUNCT010000008.1 GCA_030526425.1 Clostridia bacterium | reverse complement strand
TCTTGCCGTGGTCAACGTGGCCGATGGTGCCGATGTTGACATGGGGTTTGGTTCTCTCAAACTTTGCCTTTGCCATTACAACAGATTCCTCCTGAATAATTTTGTTACCCGCTTGCGGAAGTTGTTATGTAACGGCAGCGGGCAGTATTTTTGCCACCACGGGGGTGTTTGGAGCGGGTGATGGGAATCGAACCCACGTTGTCGGCTTGGGAAGCCGATGCTCTGCCATTGAGCTACACCCGCGCACTTCCATAGTAGCAACAACTATTTTAACTGGATTCCGCGCGGGTGTCAAGCGCCTGCGCGGAATCATCCGTTTATATTATTGTGCCTTCCGGGACGAACGTCCCTCCCGGCGTTTTTCGCGCTTTTGCGCGAGCGCGTCAGCCGCTGCGATGAAGCCGGCACCCGCAAAGGGGAACAGCAGCGGGATGTACACGAGGATGTACTGGCTCTTCCCTTCGAACAGCATGTGGTACAAAAAACCGCCGAGGAGGATCACCGGCAGCAGCGCCGCGGGCGGCGCGTCCGGACCTTGCGGCTCCGCACCCGGAGCGGGTCGCTTCGACATCGTGCGGAACAGCTTCCACAGCGCCCACGCCGCGAACACGTACACGAGCTGCATGACCTGGTCGAAATACCGCAGCAGTCCCTGCTCTCCCCTGCCGTACACCCACGAAACGAGTTCCGGCACGGGGCGTCCGTTCTGCGCGTCCTTCGACACGAAGACCGACTCGAACGAGGTCTCTTCGAACTGGCTCAAGAACTTTCTTCCGAAGAATGCGGCAGCATACACGGGGTTCTTCATTTTGGAAAGGTTCTCGCCGAGATCGCTGGCGATGAGTTCCTTTGCCTTTCGGGGTTCGTAATCCGCATCGCGGAAGATGTGCGACGTGTAGCCGTTGTACCAGCCGGGCGCCATGTAGCTGCCGTGCATGCCCATCGCGAGCCATGCGCTCTGCGGGGTGCCCGCGCCGAAGGTCGTCCCCGCCTTCTGTTCATAGCGCGCCGTGCACAGCCGGAGCCCGCCCGTGCCGAGCACCACCGCGACCAGCACCATCGCAAGCCCGGCGAACTTCTTCGTGCGGATGCAGTGCAGCAGCGCAACGATGCCGAGCGCGACGACGAAGATCCAGTAGTTGGGCTTTGCGAGCACCGCGAGCGCGGCACACAGCGCCGCCGGGATGAGCACCGCGGCACGCGCGCCCTTCATCCAACGGAGGAACAGCGCGACCGCGACCATCATGAAGCCGAAGCCGAACAGGTTGCCGTACACGAAGGTGCAAAACAGCGGTCCCTGCAAAAACAGCAGCGGGAGCAGCGCCGTCACCAGCCGCACGCGCGTATCGGCGTACAGCGTTTTCGCGCAATCGAGCAGCGCCGCATACCCGAGCGTGAGGCACGCCGCGTTCACACAGCCGAGCGCGACCCAGTTCTCCGCCCCGAACAGGCGCTGCAACCCCTCGAGGATCGTCACGAACCCGAGCTGGAACGGGAAGCGGACAAAATAATCCGTTTCCGTGGGCACGAGCTCCCGCGCGTAGGTCAGCGCCTCGGCAAGTCCGCCGAAGCCCGTCCAGTCGTTGCGGCTCGCCATCGCCGCCGCGCGGCTGACGTAATGGCTGTCGAATTCCGGCACGCACTTGACCAGCGCCACCCACACGACGCCCAGCGCGAACGTCGCCGCAAGCGAAACCGCGGAAACCGCCGTGACCGTGCGTTCACGCGGCACGACCTTCCGGATGCCGAACAGGTACACGCCGGCGGCGGTCACCGCCGCAAGCACGGCGAGGTTCACCGCGATGTTGTCGATTTTGTAGAGGATCGTTTCGTTCCAGTAGACCTCGGGGTCGATCGAGCACGTCATCACGAGCCCCGCCGCCGCGCACAGCGCGAAAACGGCAAACGCCGCCAGCACGGCAAGGGCGCACAGCCAACGCACGGCCGCGTTCTTTTTCCCTTCCATTTCCCTTTCCTTTCGTCACCGCACGCCGCAGCTCAGAACCTGCCGGTCACGGCGTATCCGAAGATGCCGACGCATTCGCGGAGGAAGTTGTTCAGCCGGAGGTACCAGACGTCCGGTGCGGCGATGCCCTTCGCTTCCAGTCCCTGCGCCCGTGCGACGCGACCCGCACGGTACACGTGGAAATCCGTCGTCACGAAGGCGATCTTCTTCCCGGTGCCGATCTCGTTTTCGACGATCTCCATCGCGTAGCGGAAGTTCTCCGGCGTACTCGTTGCCTTCTCCTCCGCATAGATGCGCTCCGCGGGAACGCCGCGTTCCACAAGGTACTTCTTCATGGCGGAGCCCTCCGTCACGCTTTCACCGGGTCCCTGCCCGCCCGAAACGACGCACACCGCATCCGGGTGCGCCTCGAGGAATTCCTTCGCGGTCTCCAGGCGGTTTTCGAGCACCCAGGTGACCTTCTCACCGTGCACCGCCGCGCCGAGAACGATCACGACATCCGCATCGGTGTCCTTCGCGCCGTGCTGTGCGGACAGCATGAGGAAGCCGCACACCGCGAACAGCACTGCCGCCGCGGAATACCCCGCGACCGCGAACCACTTGAGCGCCCGGAGGAAGCCGTGGTCCATGTGCGGCACCAGCGGCGCCAGCAGGATCATCGGCACGCCGAGCAGCGCCGGCATGATGACGCCGAGGTTGAAGTTCGACAACCCCATGATGATCACGGTCTCGAGGGTGAGCATCGCGCCCACGGTGAACAGCGTCCCCTGAAAAGCGGAGATCTTGTGCCCGTGCTTTCGCAGCACGGCGATCAGCAGGATGCACGCCGCCAACGCGACGGCGAACACCGCAAGGATATACAAACGCCAACGGGTATACACGGTTTCACTCCTTTCCGAAGAGCATGTCGTTCAGGTACATGCCCGTAAAGCTGCCGGGGACTTTGGCGACCTGCTCCGGCGTACCCTCCGCCACGATCGTTCCGCCGCCGTCGCCGCCCTCGGGTCCGAGGTCGACGATCCAGTCCGCCGTTTTGATGACATCGAGGTTGTGTTCGATGACGAGCACCGAGCTGCCGCCGTCCACGAGCCGTTGCAGGATCCCGATGAGGTGGTTCACGTCGTCGGTGTGCAGACCCGTCGTCGGCTCGTCGAGCACGTACAGCGTGCGGCCCGTATCCCGCCGCGAAAGCTCCGTCGCGAGTTTCACGCGTTGCGCTTCGCCGCCCGACAGCTGGGTGGAGGGCTGCCCGAGCTTCACATAGCCGAGACCGACGTCCATCAGCGTCTGCAGCTTGCGCTTCAGCCGCGGCAGGGGCGCGAAGAACTTGTAAGCTTCCTCCACGGTCATTTCGAGCACATCGTAAATGGTCTTGCCCTTATAGCGCACCTCGAGGGTCTCGCGGTTGTAGCGCTTGCCGCCGCACACCTCGCAGGGCACGTAGATATCCGGCAGGAAATGCATCTCGATCTTCAGGATGCCGTCGCCGCGGCAGGCTTCGCAGCGCCCGCCCTTCACGTTGAAGGAGAAGCGCCCGTTCGAATAGCCGCGCACCTTTGCGTCCTGCGTACCGGCGAACACCTCGCGGATGAGGTCGAACAGCCCCGTGTAGGTCGCGGGGTTGCTGCGCGGCGTGCGCCCGATGGGGCTCTGGTCGATGTCGATGATCTTGTCCAGCGCGCCGATGCCGTCGATGCCGTCGCAGTCGCCGGGGTGCGTGTGCGCGCGGTTGAGCTCCCTGAGCAAGGTCTTTTTGACGATCTCGTTCACGAGGGAGGATTTGCCGCTGCCGGAAACGCCCGTCACACAGGTGAAGGTGCCGAGCGGGAACTTCACGCTCACGTTCTTGAGGTTGTTCGCCCGCGCGCCGCGCACGGTGAGGAAGTTGCCGTTGCCGGCTCTTCTCGTTTCCGGCACCGCGATGGTCTTCCTGCCCGAAAGGTACTGTCCCGTCACGGAGGCTTCGCAGGCGGCGATCTCCTCCGGGGTGCCCTTCGCGACGACGTTGCCGCCCGCCGCGCCCGCGCCGGGTCCGATATCCACGACATAGTCCGCGCTGCGGATGGTCTCCTCATCGTGTTCGACGACGATGAGCGTATTGCCGAGGTCGCGCATCTTCTTCAGGGCGTTCAGCAGGCGCCCGTTGTCGCGCTGGTGCAGACCGATGCTCGGCTCGTCGAGGATGTACAGCACGCCCATCAGCCCGCTGCCGATCTGCGTCGCGAGGCGGATGCGCTGGGCTTCGCCGCCGGAAAGCGTCGCCGCGGCGCGAGACAGCGTGAGGTACCCGAGACCGACGTTGACCAGGAAACCGATGCGGTTGTCGATCTCCTTGAGGATGCCCGCGGCGATCATGCGCTGGGTCTCCGTGAGCACGATCTCCGAGAGGAAGGGGCGGATCGCCGAGATCGGCATGTCCGACAGCTCCGCGATGTTCTTGCCGCCCACGGTCACGCCGAGGCTCTCCTTCTTGAGGCGCTTGCCCTTGCACTCGGGGCAGGGCGTTTCGGACATGTACTGTTCGTAATCCGCCTTCATGGCATCGGAGTTCGATTCGCGGTAACGCCGCTCGAGCGACACCGCGATGCCCTCGAAGGGCTGGTCGAAGCTGCCGCGCCCGTATTCCTTTTCGTACTCGACGCGGAGGCGCTCCTTGCCCGTGCCGTACAGGATAACGTGCTGCATCTCCTTCGGCAGGTCCTTGTAGGGCGTCTTCATATCGGCGCCGTAGCGCGCGCACAGCGCATTGAAATACATACCGGCGATGGAGCCCTTCGATGCGCTGTTCCAGCCCGGCACGTCGATCGCGCCTTCCGCCAGTGACAGCGAGGGGTCGGGCACGATGAGCTCCGGATCGGCCTTCTTCAGCGTGCCGAGACCCGAGCAGTGCGGGCAGGCGCCGAAGGGGTTGTTGAAGGAGAACATGCGCGGCGTGAGCTCCTCGAGGTCGATGCCGCAATCCGGGCAGGCGTAATTCTGCGAGAAGAGGATCTCCTCCCCGCCCTGCACGGCGACGAGCGCGAGATTGCTGCCGAGGCGGAACGCGTTTTCGAGCGAGTCGGACAGGCGCCCGGCGATCTCCGGCTTGACGACGAGGCGGTCGATGACCGCTTCGATGCTGTGCTTGAACTTTTTGTCGAGCTCCGGCACCTCGGCAAGGTCGTACACGGTGCCGTCGACGCGCGCGCGGACATAGCCGTCGCGGCGCAGCTCCTCGAAGACCTTCTTGTGCTCGCCCTTGCGCCCGCGGACGCAGGGCGCCATGATCTGGATGCGGGTGCCCTCGGGCATCTGCATCACGCGGTCGGTCACTTGGTCGATCGTCTGCCGTTCGATCTCCCTGCCGCATTTCGGGCAGTGCGGGGTGCCGCAGCGGGCGTACAGCAGTCGCAGGTAGTCGTGGATCTCCGTCACCGTGCCCACGGTCGAACGCGGGTTGTTGCTGGTGCTCTTCTGGTCGATGGAGATGGCGGGCGACAGTCCGTCGATCGAGTCGATGTCGGGCTTTTCCATCTGCCCGAGGAACATACGGGCGTAGCTCGACAGGCTCTCGACATAGCGCCGCTGACCCTCGGCGTAGATGGTGTCGAAGGCAAGGCTGGATTTGCCGCTGCCCGAAAGCCCCGTGAACACGACGAGCTTGTCGCGCGGGATGGTCAGGTCGATGTTTTTGAGGTTGTGCTCACGCGCACCCCGGATAACGATGTCTTTCATGAATAAAGGATCTCTCCTGTTGATGTTCTCATTTGCGTCCGCGTCCCTTGTTGCGGCGCTTGGTGCCGATGGTGCCGGGCTTCGCTTTCGGCAGCCCCGTCACATCGAGTCCCGTCAGCTCGCGGATCTCGTCGCGCAGCTTCGCCGCGCGTTCGAACTCGAGTTCCCGCGCGCACTGCTGCATCTGTTCGGTGAGCAGGGCGACCTTCGCCGCGCGCTCCTCATCGGACATGTTGCGGTCGGTCTTCTTCGTTTCGGTCGAAATGACGAGCTTCTCGTGCACCGCCTTTCGAATGCCCCGCGGCGTGATGCCGTGGGCCTCGTTGTAAGCCTTCTGCTTTTCGCGGCGGCGGTTGGTCTCGTCGATGGCAAGGCGCATCGACGGGGTGATGACGTCGGCGTACATGATGACGCGCCCATCGACGTTGCGTGCCGCGCGGCCGATGGTCTGCACGAGGCTCGTGGTCGAGCGCAGAAAGCCCTCCTTGTCGGCGTCGAGGATGGCGACGAGTCCGACCTCGGGGATGTCGAGCCCCTCGCGCAGCAGGTTGATGCCGACGAGCACATCGAATTCGCCGAGGCGCAGGTCGCGGATGATCTCCATGCGCTCCATCGTGTCGATGTCCGAGTGCATGTAGCGCACGCGCACGTTCATACCGTCGAGGTATTCGGTGAGGTTCTCCGCCATGCGCTTGGTGAGCGTGGTCACGAGCGTGCGCTGCCCCTTTTGCGCCGTCATGCGGACTTCGCCGAGCAGGTCGTCGATCTGCCCGAGCACCGGGCGCACGTCGATCTCGGGGTCGAGCAGTCCCGTCGGGCGGATGATCTGTTCCGCCACGCAGCTCGTTCTGCCAAGCTCCCACTCGCCCGGGGTCGCCGACACGCAGATCATCTGCGGGATGCGGGAAAGGAACTCCTCGAAGCGGAGCGGGCGGTTGTCGTACGCCGCGGGCACGCGGAACCCGTATTCGACGAGGGATTCCTTTCTCGCGCGGTCGCCGCGGTACATCGCGCCGATCTGCGGCAGCGTCACGTGGGATTCGTCCACGATGAGCAGGAAATCCTTCGGGAAGTAGTCGATGAGCGTGAACGGCGGCTCGCCCGGCTGCCTGCCGTCGAAATAGCGGCTGTAGTTTTCGATGCCGCTGCAAAAGCCGATCTCCCGCATCATCTCGAGGTCGTACTGCGTGCGCTCGGTGATGCGCTGCTGCTCGATATACCGCCCCTCGCGTTCGAACTTCGCCGCCTGCTCCTCGCAGTCGTGTTCGATCTGAGCGAGCGCGGCGTTCAGCTTCTCCTGGCTCGTCGCGTAGTGCGACGCCGGGAAGATCGCCACATGGGCGCGGTCGCACAGGATCTCGCCCGTGGTGGGGTTGAACTCCGAGATGCGCTCCACCTCGTCGCCCCAGAACTCCACGCGGAGCGCCTTGTCGCTCCAGCCCGCGGGGAAGATGTCCAGCACGTCGCCGCGCACGCGGAAGGTCCCGCGCGCAAAGTCGATGTCGTTGCGTTCGAACTGGATGTCCACGAGCCGCCGCATCACGTCATCGCGGGAAACGTTCATGCCCGTGCGCAGCGAGATGGACAGCTTGAGGTATTCTTCGGGGTCGCCGAGACCGTAGATGCACGACACCGAGGCGACGATGATGACGTCCCGCCGTTCGTTCAGGGCGCAGGTCGCGCTGTGGCGCAGCTTGTCGATCTCGTCGTTGATGTCGATGGTCTTCGCGATATAGGTATCCGAAGACGGGATGTACGCCTCCGGCTGGTAATAATCGTAATACGATACGAAGTAGCCGACCTCGGAATCGGGAAAGAACTCGCGGAACTCCGAGCACAGCTGCGCCGCGAGCGTCTTGTTGTGCGCGATGACGAGCGTGGGCTTCTGCACCTTTTCGATGACCTTCGCCATCGTGAAGGTCTTTCCGCTGCCCGTCACGCCGAGCAGCACCTGCGTTTTCTCCCCCGCGAGGACGCCGTTCGCCAGCTGCGCGATCGCCTCGGGCTGATCGCCGCACGCCTCGTAAGGCGCGACCAGTTTGAATTCGTTCATCGTTTTTCCTTCTTTCCGTCGCGCGAGAATCCCTCCGCAAACGCCATGAACAGCGCGTCCTGCGAGCCGCGCCGGCCGGACTTGATGCGGTAATCGGCCATGGTCAGCTCTTCGAGCGCGCGGCGCAGCATCGCCGGGTCCGCCTTCTTCGCGTCGCGGATCAGGCTCGTCAGGCTGTAGCCCTTCACGCCCGTTTCGTCGCCGATCTCCTTTTCGCTCATGCGCATGCGGAGCATCGACTGCACCTCGATCATCTGCGCGACGCGCTTTTCCACATACCCGAGGATCATGAACTCGCACTTCGGGTCGTCCATGAGCATCTGCCGGTACATGCGCAAGCCCCCGCCCATATCGCCGTTGAGGAACCGCGCGAGCAGGTCCCACGATTTGTTTTCCGTCTTTTCCGGGACGTACCGCTTCACATCCTCCGCCGTGACGGGCGCGCCGTCGCCGTGGATGCAGGAGAGCACGCCGATATCGCTCTCGAGCTGCGCAAGGTCCGTCCCCCGCCGTTCGAGCAGCGTTTCGATGGCTTCGTATTTGAACAGGGCGCCGCTCCTGCGCACGCGGTCGTCCAAAAAGCGCTTTGCCTGCGCCTCGGACCGCACGTCGATGAGCACATCGCGCCCCGCCTTTTTGAAAGGCTTGAGCATGGCGGAATCCGCCCGCAGCTTGCCGTAGTGGACGAACGCGAGCACCGTCGTCTCCGGGATGCGCTCCGGCTTCTCCGCGATGGCGGCGACCGTGTCCGGGTCCGTCTTTTCGCAAACGACCACGCGCAGGTCGTCGAAGAAGGGCAGCGCGTCCGCCGCCGTGCGGATCTGTTCCGCGTTCGGCGCATCGAGTCGCGTCGTGTTCATTTCGCGCATGGACTCTCCCGGCAGCTTCAGCAGCTGCATCAGGTAGGTGTGCAGGGCATACCGCTCCGGACCATACAGCAGCCACATGCCGCCGAGGTCTCTTTTGGCCAATCTTTCTCTGAAAACATTCTCATCCATAGTATTTCAGTATAACACAAAAAATGCCGCCCCGTGCACGGGATCGTGTCCGGGATACGGCATTTCGGTAAGTTTTTCGGGTCGGCGGCATCAAAGCCCCGCGGTCCACAGCACCGTGCAGGTCACGGCGCACGCCGCGGCGGCAAGCACCTTGCGTTTCGGCGTCAGTCGGCAGCAGTCGGAAACGGCGAGCATCGCCGCATAATAGCACACGCACGCCAACGCCCCCGGCGCGGCGATGCGCATCATGGTATTCCCGCCGGCGTCCGCCAACGTCAGGATCGCCCAAAGCACGCCTTGGGGAAACTGGGCGATGCAGGCGGCAAGCCCGGGCGCAATGCAAGACAGCACCACGCAGCCGAACGCGGGGATGAGAAAGAACGGCACCAGCGGCAGGATGATGAGGTTCGCGAGCACGCCGACGGCGCTGACCTCCCCGAAAAAGGAGACCGAAACGGGCAGCGTGCCGAGCACTGCGGCGACGCTCACCGCAAGCCCCGACCGCAGACGGTAGGGCAGAAACGCGGTATTGCGGGTCAGCGGTCCGTCCAGCAGGAGGATCCCCGCGACCGCCGTGAACGACAGCAGAAAGCCCGCGCCTCCCGCGGCGGCGGGGTCGAACAGCAGCACGGTGATGAGCGCGAGCGACAGCGAGACCATGCTGTCCCTGCGATGCGGCGGCAGCGCGAGCGGCGTCGCGTACAGCAGCATGACCGAAGCGCGGATCACGCTCGGCGCGCCGCCCGTAAGGATGCAGTACCCCGCGAGGAACGCCATAAGGCAAACGAAACGGAGCTTCGGCGCGCCCACGCGCCAGACCTTGAGGATGCACCCCGCGAGCACGCTCACGTGGAGTCCCGATACCGCGAGCAGATGTCCGATGCCCACGGCGTAGAGCCGTTCCTTCAGCGCGGGGTCGACCGCCGCGTTCCGTCCGCCCAAAAGCATGCCGCGCGCCACCCCGGGGAATGCGGGAAACAGCGCGTCGGTCCGCTCCCCCACCGTCCGGGCGATGCCCGAAACGCGTTCCGCGGCCGCGGCGGGCAGGTTCAGGGGCGGAAACAGCGCGCGGAGCGCACCGAACAGAACGCCCGTCAGAAAGAGCGCCGTTTTCGTCCTGCCCGACAGAACGCCCCAAGCGGCAAGGGCCGCGCACACGGCAAGCACCGCCGCAAGCACGGGCGTCCCCACCGCCGGAAGCAGGCATCCGCCGAGAAAACCGAGCGCGAGCGCGGTCATGGGGCGCAGCGCGAACGGAATTTGAAGCTTTGTCACTTTTGTCACCGATTCATTTTGCAATTGCGCACTTGAGAGTTTGCGCGAAACATATTATGATTATAGCATGAAATGGTATGAAATCACCGTCTTCACGACGGACGCGGGCGCAGAGCCCGTTTGCGGCGCTTTGACGAGCGCCGGGTTGTCCGGCTTTTCCATCGAGGAAAGCCGTGAACAGGCGGCTGCCTTTTTGAACGACAGCGCGCTGTACTGGGACTTTGCCGACATGGACAAGATCGGCACCGACACGCCCTGTGTCAAGTCTTACCTTGCGGTCGTCCCCGAAAACAAGCCCGTGCTCGACGCGGCGGAGGAAGCGATCCGCAGGCTGAAGGGGCTCGACCTCGGCTTCGATCTCGGCTCGCTCGAAATGAGCGTCTGCATCCGCGACGAGGAAGACTGGGCGAACAACTGGAAGAAATATTACAAGCCCCTCGAGATCGGCTCCCGCCTGCTGGTGCTTCCGAGCTGGGAGGAGAAGCCGGAATCCGCAGGCGACCGCACGGTCCTGAAGCTCGACCCCGGCATGGCCTTCGGCACGGGCGCGCACCACACGACGCGCATGTGCCTCGAGTTCCTCGAGCAGCTCGTCGCCCCCGGTCAGGACGTGCTCGACCTCGGCTGCGGCAGCGGCATCCTGTCGATCGCCTCGCTCCTGCTCGGCGCGAAGGACGCGGTCGCCGTGGACATCGACCCGATCGCCGACCGCATCGCCCGTGAGAACGCCGCGATGAACGGGCTCGGCACCGAGCATTACCGCATCGAGATCGGCGACGTGCTGTCGGACGAGCGCCTCAAGACCGCCATCGCGGGGAAATACGACGTGATCGTCGCGAACATCGTCGCGGACGTCATCATCCGCCTCGCCCCGATCGCGATCGGCTACGCCAAGAAGGGCACGCCCTTCATCGTTTCCGGCATCATCGACGAGCGCCTCGACGAGGTCCTCGCGGCACTGAAAGCCGCGGGCTTCACCGTGGAGGAAACGCATTCCGCCGAAGGCTGGAACGCCATCCTGAGCCGCGCATGAACCGCTTTTTCACCGAAGACATCACCGGCGACACCGCAAGGATCACCGGCGAGGATGTGAAGCACATCCGTAAGGTCCTCCGTCTCAAGCAGGGGGACCTTGTTTCCGTTTGCGACGGGCGGGGCACGGACTGGCTCGGCACGATCGCATCCGTTTCCGAGAGCGAGGTGACGCTCACCCTGTCCGACGAGCACCCCGCGCCGACGGAATCCCCCATCCGCGTCACGCTGTTCCAGGGCATCCCGAAAACGGGAAAGACCGAAAACATCGTGCAGAAATGCACCGAGCTCGGCGTTGCCGCGGTCGTCCCGGTCACGTTCGCGCGCTGCGTCGCCGTCCCGAAGGGCGATTACGAGAAAAAGCTCGTGCGCTACCGCAGGGTCGCCTTCGAAGCCGCAAAGCAGAGCCGCCGCGGGCGCATCCCCAAGGTGCTGCCGCCCGTCTCCCCCGACAATATCCCCGTGAACGATTTCGACACCGTGCTCGTCGCCTATGAGGACGAACACGGCGTCACCCTGAAAAACGCCCTCCGCTCCGGGAACCCGGGCACGCGCATCGCGCTGGTCATCGGTCCCGAAGGGGGCTTGGAAGAAAGTGAGGTCGGTATGCTGAAAGCCAAGGGCGCCGTGCCCGTTTCGCTGGGCGCGCGCATCCTCCGTACGGAGACCGCAGGCCCCGCGATGCTCGCCAGCGTACTGTATGAACTCGAATGAAGATCGCATATGTGACCCTCGGTTGCAAAGTCAACCACTATGAGACCCAGGCCATGCAGGAGCTGTTCCAGTCCGCGGGCTGGACGGCCGTCCCCTTCGGGGAGCCCTGCGACGCCGTCGTCATCAACACCTGTTCCGTCACGCAGATGAGCGACAAAAAATCCCGTCAGCTCATCAGCCGCGCGCACCGCGACTGTCCCGAGGCGCTCATCGTCGTCACGGGGTGCTACGCGCAGACCGCGGCGGAGTCCGTCAAAGCCCTGCCGGGCGTCGGGCTCGTGGTCGGCAACGAAGGCAAGAGCGAGATCGTCCGCCTCGTGACGGAAGCGCTCGAGGGGCTCGAAGCCCCCGCCGTGACCGATATCCTGAAGGCGCGCTCCTTCGAAGAGCTCAGCGCCATCCGCGACGGGCGCACCCGCGCCTGCCTGAAGATCCAGGACGGTTGCTGCAACTACTGCACCTACTGCATCATTCCCTACGCGCGCGGTCCCATCCGCTCGCGCACGCCGGAAAGCTGTGAGCGCGAGCTCCGCCGTCTGGCGGAGGAGGGCTTCCGCGAGGTCGTGCTCACGGGCATCCACCTCGCAAGCTACGGGCTCGATTTCCCGGCGGATGAAAACGGCAAAAAGCCCGAGCTCATCGACATTCTGAAGATCGCCGACGGGATCCCCGGGCTCGAGCGCATCCGCATCGGTTCGCTCGAACCGAAGTACTGCACCGAACGCGTGGCGAACGCCATCGCCGCCATGCCGCATGTGTGCCGCCAGTTCCACCTGTCGCTGCAGAGCGGCTCGGACACGGTGCTCAAGCGCATGAAGCGCCGCTACACCACGGCGGAATTCGAGCAGGCGGTCAACGCCCTGCGCGCCGCCATGCCCGACTGTGCGATCACGACGGACGTCATCGCGGGGTTCGCGGGCGAAACCGAAGAGGAGCACCGCGAGTCGCTCGCCTTCTGCGAGAAGATCGGCTTCGCGCGCATGCACTGCTTCCCCTACAGCCGCCGTCCCGGCACCGTCGCCGAC
The DNA here is from genome assembly GCA_030526425.1 of Clostridia bacterium. GTDB lineage: Bacteria > Bacillota > Clostridia > Christensenellales > CAG-138 > CAG-1024. Next base: position 67,607 of record JAUNCT010000008.1, on the reverse strand, counting down.
AAAATGGACGGGCAGCTCGGCAAAGCCGTGAAGGAAGCCCGCTGCAAGGAGCTCATCGCCCTCGGCGAAAAGCTCGAAGCGGCGTATATCGACCGCTTCCTCGGCACCGTGCAGACCGTGATCGCCGAAGACGACGGCACGGGCTACACCGGCAATTACATCCGCGTCCGCTGCGGCGGCAACGAGGGTGAAGAACGCACCGTGCGCCTCACCGCACGGGAAAAGGACATCGCCATCGGCGAGCCCGTCCGATAAACGGACCCGAACGCCCGCACCCGCGGGCGGACCGTTGGCCGCCGTCCGCTTTTTGCGGCGGCGTCAAACCGGAAAGGAGAAATGAGAAAATGGAAAATTGTTTGTTCTGCAAGATCGCCGCGGGAGAGATCCCGTCCAACAAGGCTTATGAGGACGAGACCGTCCTCGCGTTCCACGACATCGCGCCGCAGGCGCCCGTGCATGTGCTGATCATCCCGAAAACGCACATCCAAAGCGCCGATGCCCTCACCGAAGCGAACGACGCGCTCATCGCGCATATGTTCGCAGTCGCCCGCAAGCTCGCCGAACAGCTCGGCGTGAAGGAAAGCGGCTACCGCCTCATCACCAACATCGGACCGGATGCCGGACAGAGCGTCCCGCACCTGCACCTGCACCTCATCGGCGGCAAGGAGCTTTCATGGAACAACTGAACGGTATGACTGCCGAATGGCAGCTCACCGGTGAAGACGAAACCTTCGCCGATGCCGAGCTCCGGGGCGCAGACACGACCGTTACCACCTCCGGAAACGACGACGGCGCCAAGCCCGCCGCCGGGGCTCGGAAAAAGAACCTTCTGCTCATCATCAACCCCGTCTCCGGCACGAAGACCGCCGCGAAATACCTTGCGGAGATCTCCGCGCTGTTCCATTCCTACGGCGTGCGCACCCTGCTGTGCGTGACCGAGAAAAGCGGCGACGCGACCCGCTTCGTGCTCGAAAGCGGACGCGAGGCGGACATCATCTGCTGCATCGGCGGCGACGGCACCCTGAACGAGACCATCGCGGGCATCAAGCAAGCGGGGCTCGACGTCCCCGTCGGTTACATCCCCGCCGGCAGCACGAACGATTTCGCAACGAGCCTCCGCCTCTCGCCGGATATCATGACCGCCGCGAAGGACGTCATGGAGGGCGACATCGTCACGCTCGACATCGGCCGTTTCAACGACCGGTACTTCTCCTACGTCGCCTCCTTCGGCGCGTTCACCCGCGTTTCCTACGCGACGCCCCAGGCGGCGAAGAACGCCTTCGGTCACCTGGCCTACGTGGTGAACGGCATCCTCGACATCGGGAGTCTCCGCCCCTACGAAGCGCGCGTCGTCGCCGACGGCGTGACCTACGAGGGCGAGTTCCTCTTCGCCTCCATTTCGAACTCCACCTCCATCGGCGGGCTCCTGAAGCTGCCGCAGAGCGAGGTCGACATGCAGGACGGCTACTTCGAGCTCATGCTCGTGCGCAAGCCCGCCGACGCCTACGACATGCAGGATCTGCTCGGCGCGCTCGCGACGAAGAACTACCACTGCAACGCGATCGAATTCGTGCGTGCCAAGCACATCGAGGTCTATGCCGACCCCGATACGGACTGGTCGCTCGACGGTGAATACGAAGCCGGTTGCGAAAAGGTCACGGTCGAGAACATCCCCGCCGCGATCCGCTACATCCTGCCGAAAAAGAACTGACGCCGCCCGTTGCGGCACGACCACAGCCCGCCCTGTCCCCTTTCCCGGGGGTCGGGCAGGTTTCGAAACATGATGGAACAGAACAAGAATCGCAAAAAAAAGAAAAAGACCGGGAAGATCGTTGCGGTCCTCCTGTTGCTTGCCGCGGCACTCGGCGCCGCGGCGTATTGGTATTTCTTCCTTCGCGCCGACGGCACCGTTTCCGGCACGGACACCGTCGTCTACGTGCGCAGCATCGAAGACATCCTGAATACCGACGGCGCGGCGCTCGTCTCCGGCCGTTTTTCGGGCGTGGTCGAAGCGCGCGAGCTGGTGAAGGTCAAGCTCGACAGCGAAAAGACGCTCGACCAAACGCTCGTCTCCGTCGGCGACCGGGTCTCCCCCGGCACGCCGCTGTTCACCTACGACGCGGACAAGCTGGAGCTGGCGTACGAACAGCTGAAGCTCGACGTCGAAGGCAAACGCGGCACCATCGCCACCTATGAGGACGAGATCGCGAAGCTCGAAAAGCAGATCAAAAAGGCACGCAAGCCCGCCCAGAAGGCGGAGCTGACCGTGCAGAAGCAGACCGCCGAGCTCAAGATGAAGAAGGACCAATACGAGCTGAAGCGCCTCGAGGAGCAGACCGCGGAAGCGCTCGCCGTGCTGAACGACAACGTCGTGCGCAGCACCGTCAGCGGCACTGTCCGTTCGGTCACGCCGCCGACCGACAACGGCGATATGGGCATGTCCTCCTCCGGCGACAAGAGCTTCATCACAATCGTCGTCGGCAACGACCTGCGCATCGCGGGGACTGTCTCCGAGCAGAACGTCCGCCGTCTCGCCGTGGGCACCGAGGTCACCGTGCGCTCGCGCATCGACGAGACCGGCATCCGCGGCGGCGTCATCGAAGAGGTCAACACCGAGCAGGCGCTGTCGAACGAGAACAACGGCGGCTACTACGGCGGCAACAACGCGGAAACGAGCGCGAAGTACCGCTTCTACGTCCGCCTCGACAACATGAAGGATCTGATCGTCGGGCAGCACGTGTACATCGACCTCGGCGCCCCCGGCAGCTCCTCCTCGGTGCGCATCCCCGAGTTTTACCTCATCGACGCGGGTGCTTCTTCGGCGTCCGTCTACGTCGCGAACGCGAAGAACAAGATCGAGAAGCGCACCGTCTCCCTCGGCGCGTACGATGCGGAAAGCGGCTGCTACACCGTGCTCTCCGGGCTGACGCTCGCCGACCGGGTCGCCTTCCCCGAGGAAACGGTCGCCCCCGGAATGCCCGCGCGCGACGCCGGCTACGCCGCTGCGGATATGCCGGGCATGACGGATATGCCGGACATGACGGATCCGTCCGGAATGCCGGGCGGGATGCTCCTCCCCGATGAGGGCTTCGCCACCGAAGGAACGGAGATCGCCGTACCATGATCGTCGAACTGAAAAACATCTGCAAGGATTACGATCAGGGCGCGCAGTCCCTCCGCGTGCTGCACAACATCGACCTTGCCATCGAAAAGGGCGACTACGCCGCGATCATGGGTCCCTCGGGCTCGGGCAAGAGCACGCTCATGAACATCCTCGGCTTTCTCGACCGCCCGACGGAGGGCACCTACCTGCTCGACGGCGTGGATTATGCCGAAGCGGACGATGCGGCGCTCGCCGCCGTGCGCAACCGGTTCATCGGCTTCATCTTCCAGTCCTTCCACCTGCTCGACCATCTGAGCGCGTGGCAGAACGTCGCGCTGCCCCTCTCCTTCCGGCATACGCCCCGCGCGGAGCGGCGGGAAATGGCCGAGCAGGCGCTCGAACGCGTCGGTCTCGCCGACCGCATGGATTTCAAGCCGAGCCAGCTCTCGGGCGGACAGAAGCAGCGCGTCGCCATCGCGCGGGCGCTGTGCACCCACCCCGCGCTGCTGCTGGCGGATGAGCCGACCGGCGCGCTCGACTCGAAGTCCGGTCTCCAGATCCTCGACCTGTTCGACATGCTGCACCAAGAGGGCTCGACCATCATCATGATCACGCACGAGCACGGCGTCGCGAAGCGCGCCGAGAAGATGTTCCACATCATCGACGGGCGCATCCACGAGGGTCTGTTCTCCTCGGGCGAAGGGGAGGAACTCAAATGAACAAGAACGCCAAGCGCTTTCTGCGCGTTTCGGTCGCCGTCCTGCTCCTCGCGGGCGTGGGCGCCGGCGGGTATTTCCTTTGGAAGAACCGCACGCCGGAGCCGGTCAAGACCGTGTTCGCCTCGAACTACAGCCTCGATTACATGGCCTCGAACATCACGCTGAACGGCATGGTCAACTCCGACGCCGCCCAGCGCATCGTAAAGGAAAAGGACCTGACCGTCGAGACCTACTACGTGAAAAAGGGCGATGTCGTGCATGTGGGCGACAAGCTTTTGAAGTACGATGCGACGCTCGAATCGATCGACGCCGAGCTGAAGCGCTCCGAACTGCTGCAGCTCGAATACGACCTCATGGGCTACTATGCGGAGTACAAAAAGTACGCGAAAAAAGAGTGGGAAGACCCGCTCGTGACCGAGCTCACGCCGGTGGAAACCACCGCCCCGACGCCCGTCGTGCGCAACATGCGTCCTTTGCCCCGCCTCGCGCCCGTCAGATCCACCTCCATCACGATGCCGAATGTGTGCGGCATGACGGCTGCCGAAATCTACAATTATCTGAAAAATGCGGGGACCGCCCCGGACAACACGCTGATGGTCAACGTGTTCTGCAAAGACGGTTATGAACTCAACTGGACCTTCGTCAACAAACTCGATACGCGGACCGCGCTTGCGGTCGGGCAAAGAGAGCTGACGGACCCCGATACCGAGGACAGTTCCGATTTCTTCACCCGGACTCCCGGCAAGGGCATCCCGGGCATTCTTTCCGTCAACGGTATTTCAACGGCGTTCGTCAAAGACTGCGTCGAAAAAAAAGAAGCCCGGAAACCCGAAGGCTACACAAAAGAATTCGCATTCAAATTCACCGATCCCGATGTTCAGCCGCCCTATGAATCGGCGGTTTCCGTGGTGCTGAATGTTTACAACATCTCACCGACCCCGACGCCGACGGGTCCGGTCGCTCCGACACCGACGCCGTACATCCCCGGTCCCTCCCGCGAGGAGCGGCTCGAAATGGCGAAGGAGGCCGCCCGCAAGATCCGCGAAGCGGAGCTGCAGTATCTGCAGCTGCAGCTCGACCTGAAGAACTACCGCAAATCCGGCAAGGACGGTTACATCTACGCCACCGTCGACGGCGTGGTCACCACCCTCGAAGACCCGAAGGATGTCGGCGAGGGCGAAACGCTGCTGCTCGTCAAGGGCAACGGCAGCTTCTACGTGCGCGGTCAGGTGAACGAATACCTGCTCGGGCGCGTCGTTCCCGGCACGCGTTTTTCGGGCATGAGCTACGAGACCGGCGCGAGCTTCACCGGCACCGTGACCGAGGTCGCCTCCATGCCGGACGATTCCTCCCAAAGCTACGACAACAACGACGCCTCCCTCTACGGCGTGCGCGTGACCATCGACGACCCCGAGGGGCTCGAAGTCGGCAGCTGGTGCGAAATGACCCTCGTCGAGGACGAATCGCCCACGGCGGTCAAGAAGACCAACCTCTACCTGATGGAGGCCTTCATCGCCAACGAAAACGGCGAGCAGTGCATCTACATCGGGCGGGACGGCAAGCTCGTACGTGAGGTCGTGCGCACGGGCAAGAACTTTTTCGGTTACTGGGAGCTTTTGGGTTCGAGCCTGACCATGGGCGACCGCATCGCCTTCCCGGGCGGCAAGGGCGTCGCCGACGGCGCTCCCTGCGTGATGGATGAGGAGTAAGGGCAGATGGGCGAATACTTCATTTCGGCGATCGACAACATCCGGTCGCATAAGATGCGCAGCATGCTCACCATGCTCGGCATCATCATCGGCATCGCCTCCATCATCGCCATCAGCTCGACGATCATGGGCACGAACGAACAGATCAAGCAGAACCTCGTCGGCGCGGGCAACAACACCGTCACGGTGCAGCTCTCCCGCGGGGATTACGCCGTCAACCCCGAATACGAATCCATTCCCGAGGCGGTCCCCGTGATCGACGATGCGACCATCGCGTCCATCCGCGCCATCCCAGAGGTGGCGGGCGCCGCGGTCTTCACCGTGCGCAGCCTCTACGAGGGCGTGTTCCACGGTCCGGACAGCCTCAGCCAGTCCTCCGTCTACGGCGTGGACAACGAGTACTTCCGCGTGTACGGCTACCGCCTGCGCGCGGGGCGCACCTTCACCGCGCGCGACATCAAAGAACTGCGCAACGTGTGCATCCTCGACCGCGCCGCCTCGAAGGACCTGTTTCAGGGCGCTTCGCCCATCGGGCAGACGGTGCTCATCAAAAAGGTGCCGTTCGTGGTCATCGGCGAGCTTGCGGAGCCTTCCTCCTTCGCGCCGAAGGTCACGACCCTCGAAGAATACTTCACCTACAACCAGTCAAGCGGCGGCGGCAAGCTCTTTCTGCCCGCCCATTGCTGGCCGGAGATCTTCGGTTACGACGAGCCGCAGTCCGTCGTCGCGCGCGCCGTCGCCACCGATGAGATGACCGAGGCGGGCAAGCAGATCGCCAAGATCCTGAACGGGCGCTTCACCGGCGACGCGGGCGATGTCAAATACCGCAGTGAAGACATGCTCAAAAAGGCGAAGGAGCTGCAGGAGCTTTCGCAGTCCACGAACCGCCAGCTGCTGCTCGTCGCTTCGATCTCGCTGCTCGTCGGCGGCATCGGCGTCATGAACATCATGCTCGTTTCCGTCACCGAGCGCACGGGCGAGATCGGTCTCAAAAAGGCGCTCGGCGCCACGGCGCGCACGGTCTCCGTGCAATTCCTGACCGAGGCGGGCGTGCTCACCTGCATCGGCGGCATCATCGGCGTCCTCTGCGGGGTCGGGCTCGCCTACGCGATCTCCCGCTTCTCCGGCGCGCCGATCGCCATCAGCGGGTTCATCATCGCGCTGTCGGTCGTGTTCTCGTTCGCGGTCGGTCTGTTCTTCGGCGCATTCCCCGCCGTCAAGGCCGCCAAGCTCGACCCGATCGAAGCGCTGCGCAGCCTGTAAAAGCAAGGGAACGGTTCCCAAAAACAAAAAAGCACCGGACGCAGGGTCTGTACCCGCGCCCGGTTTTCGTTTTATTCACGCCTTCTTTTCCGGCAAAAAGTAGAACAGGAAAAGTCCCGCGAGGATGATGCCGCCGCCGATGAGCGTCGGCGCGGTCAGCGTCTCCCCGAGGAAGACCGCCCCGAGCAGCGCCGTGCTGAACGGCTCGACGAGGATGTAGTTCGACACCGTGCTCACGTTGTCCGCGATCTTGAGCGCCTTGCCCCACATCACGTAGCCCGTTGCGCTCGCGCCGATGCCGAGCACCGCGCAGCAAAGGACGGGCAAGGCCGAAGCGCGGCTCAGCTGCGCGACCGTCTGCGGCAAAAAGGGCGTCAGCAGCAACGTTCCGAAAAAGATGCTCCACGCCGTCACGACGAGCGGCTCCGTATCCTTCCCCTGCACGAGATGCCGCTGGTAGATGTTGTAGCCCGCCAGCAGCAGCGCCGTCGCCAGCAACCACAGGATGCCGGAAACGCCGTTTTCCATCGTCAGCCCCTCCCAGGTGAGCACGAGCACGCCCGCGAACGCGATGAGGATGCTGCACCACTTGGCGACCGAAAGCTTCTCCTTCAGAAACACCCGCCCGATGAGCGCCGTGAACAGGGGCGCCGTCGAAACGAGTGTGCAGCTCGTGGCGGTGTTCAGCCCCTTGGCCATGCCCGTGTTGTAAACCAGATAGAACAGCCCGAAGCCCATCGCGCCGGACAGGAGATACTTCGGCAGGTCGCGCTTCGCGGGGAGCTTCGCCCGCTTCAACAGCAGGTACCCCGCAAGAACGAGCGACGCGAAAAGGAGCCGCAGCAGCGCCACGCCGTAAGAGCTGAAATCCCGCAGCGCGATGCGCGTGAACAGATACGACGACGACCACATGACCGCCGTGACCAGCGCAAGCAGATGCGCGGTGTTTTTGTTTTTCATCGGTCCTCCCTCAATGCTTTCCCAAAATGCACCCACCATTATAGCACGATTGTCCGCCGGCAACAGTATGCTGCGGCATTGATTTTTGCGTTCGTCGCATACTATAATGAATTCATTCGATACCGAACGACCGTTTCCGAAATCAACCGAGGAGGTTTCCCATGAAGAGATCTGTTTCCGTCGTCCTTGCGTTCCTCTTGGTCTTCGCGTTCGCCGCCGTCGCGGCCGCAGATGAGACCGCCGCGGAGAGCGTTGCCGCAGCCGCTAAGGAGGCGCTCGCCGCGCTTTCCGGCGCCTTTGCCGAAACGCCCGAAGCAACCGAAGCGCCTGCCGAAACCGAGGAGCCCGAAGAGCCGGGCATCGAAGAGTACGTGCTTTCCTTTGACGACGGCAGCACCGTCACCGCCTACAAGGTGAACCCGTGGGCGTACACCGACGATTGGGATGTCGTCCGCACGTGGAGCAAGAACACCGTCAGCTTCAACGGCACCAAGATCAACTACATCATCGTCAACGGCGAACTGAGCAACGTGCTCGGCATGGCGCTCGAGATCGAGGTCAACAAAAAATCCGGCTTCCGCGAGGGCGAAGGCTTGCAGCTGGGGCTGATGACAGGCAAGAAGGGGACCCGCGGAGACCGCGCCAACGTCTCCGCCGCCGAAGTCGGCGAGCGCGACTGGATCGCCGCTCTGTGCAAGGAGCCCGGCAAGTACAACGGCATGATCGTCACCTCGTACCGTGAAAAGAAGGATCACAAGACCCAATTCGGCTACGGCATCTGGAATCTGCGCGTGTTCTTTGCGGACCTTGCCTCCGCCGAAGCCTACGCCGCCTCGCTTCAGTCAGCCTGAGAGCCGATAACGAAAGGGAGCGCCCCGGTCGGGGCGCTCCCTTTGTCATTTCATTTCAGTTCGTCCGCGACCGCAAGCAGAAGCTCCGCCGTTTCCGTGCCCAGCCGTTCCGCGATCAGCGCGGTCGCCGCTTCCGCCGCCGCGTTCCGTCGTTCATCGGAGATCTCCGCCTCCGTCACACGGATGCCCACACTCCGCATCGCGCGAAGCAACCGTTCGTTCTCCGCTTCGGCCGCGGCGTTCACCGCATCCTCCGTTTCCGCAGCCGCCCGCAGCAGACACGCGCGGGTCTCTTCCGAAAGGCTCTCCCACCCGGTGCTGCCCGCACACAGCGTGCCCACCGAAACGAAGTGCCGGCTGTCGGTCAAATACTTCTGCGTTTCGTAAATGCCGAGGCGGTAGAACATTTCGGGCGTGCTCTCCTGCGCAAGTACGGCGTGCTGCCGCACCGCAAGGCACACATCCGAGATCTCCGTCACCACGGGCCGGTAACCGAGCGCCGTCAGTACCGCTTGCCGGCAAGGATCCGCGGCGCTTGCCGCGGGCACGCCTTCCGGAGTTCCTTCACTGCCCGGCGGGTTCGTCAGCCCGATGTTCTCCATGCCCCATTCCGTCGTGCTCAGCAGCACGAGTCCGCTTTCCAAGAGGCTTTCCGCCAGCACGCTGCGGATGCGCGCATCCGCAAACACCCTGCCCGCGTGCGCCGTATCCCGGAACAAAAACGGAACGTCCGCCAGCATGCAGCCCTCCGCGACTCCGGCGATCTCCGTCGTCCGCGCGATCATGAGGTCCACCGAACCGTAGCGGCACGCCCTTGCGACCTCGGGGTCCGTACCGAGCACGCCGTCCGCGAACACCGTCACCAGCACCGTGCCGTTGCTGAGCTCCGCGGTCTTTTCCGCAAACATGCGGGCCCACACCCCGGCAACGGATTCCGCGGGTCCGGGGCACGCCAGCGAAAGACTCACCGCAACGGGGTCCCGTTCCTCCGCAGCGGCGGAAGCGAAGGGCAGAACGCAGCACGACAACACCGCAAGCGCCGCCGCAAAGCGGGCAAAAATCCGTTTCATTCTTCCTCCGTTCCGCCCGCGCCGGTGCGGTATTGCTTCGGCGTCAGACCCGTCGTTTTCTTGAACACGCGGAAGAAGGTCGCCATGCTGCAGAAGCCGGTCAGGTAGCCGACCTCCTGCGCAGGCAGTTCCGTCGTTTCCAGCAGTTTCTTCGCGCACTCCACGCGGTATTCGTTGAGGTAAGCGGTGAAGTTCTTCTGCATCGCCGCGGTGAAGCTGCGGCTGAGGTACGAGGCGCTGACGCCGACGTATTCCGCAGCCTGCTCGAGGCTCAGTCCCGCGTCCGCGTAATGCGTTTCGATATAGCGGCAAACGCGGCGGATGCGCTTGTCCTGTCCGGATGCCAGTCCGTCGCCGAGCCGCTCCGCGATCTCGCGCGCGTGTTCCGCTGCGCGCTGCGCAAGCTCCTCCTCGGGGAGGTCCGGGGGCAGCAGCTGCTCTCCGGTGACCGTTCCGTCGGCACCGGGTTCCTCCGAAAGCAGGGTGTCGAGCAGCATGCGGTACAGCTCGCGCCGGAGACCCGCATCCGCGACGGATGCGCCGATATCGCCGACGACTCGCTCCGTCTCCGCCGCAAGATCCCCGATGGCACCGTCGTGCATGCGCTGCGACAGGTCGTGCAAAAATTCGATGCTCCTGCGGTACCCGCCGGAGGTCTCGCTCTGCTTCCCGTCGTCGCGGTGATAGCGGAAATAGTCGAGGTTCCGCTTGGCGTCCTCCATGGACTCCGTCAGGCTCAGCAGGTCGTTCGCCGGTTTGCCGAAGCCCCACACGGGCGCCCCGCCGGAAAGGCGCAGCGCGCCGAACAGCCCGCACAGCTCGCAGTAACAAGCATCGGTCTCCTCCGCGGGCAGGGCACACACGAGCGCCGCCGCGGCATCGCGCGAGCGCATCAAAAGGTAAGGCGTCCCCCGTTCGCCGAGGACCTCCTTGACGCGGTCGTTCAGTTCGAAATAGGCGATGGTGTCCGCCATGGTGTCGGCTTCCGCTTCCCCGTCCTTCGTCACATCGCACAGGAAGACCGCCGCGGGCGTTTCGGTGCGGAAGGGGCTGCCCGCCAGCGCAAGCTGCTCCGCGACCCGTTCCCGTTCCGCGGGTTCCCCCGCGAGCAGCGAGCGGAACAGATCCTCCTCGATGGCACCCGCCGCGATGGGCAGATAGTGCTCGAGCTCCTCCTTGCGCATGGTCAGCCGCTCGTACGATGCGCTCAGGTACGCCCATTCATCCCCGATCTCGGGATCCGCGCCGCCGATGTTCTCGATCAGCCGGTCGAGCGGGTTCGTCAGCCGCTTCGCGCCGATGCCGATCATGCACACGCCGAACAGCAGAAAAGCCGTCCACATCAGCGCCTCGGGCACGTGCGAGCGGTACAGCGCAGCGCTCAGCGCGCTTTCGGGTTCCGTAAGATACACGAGGGTCCAGCCCGTTTCGGCGTTCTTTTCGTAAATGCAGCGGGTGCGTTTCCCGTCGGGCAGGCGCAGCTGCACGTTCCCCGCCGTTTTGCCGTCCGCGACGACCGTGTTCCAGATCTTGCCCGGCTGCACGCCGCCGGCGGTCTCCGCGGGTCCGGACAGGGCCGTCCCCTTCGCGTCGAAGCAGAACAGCGCCTCCGTACCGGAACCGTTCACCGTCCGCCCGAACGCGTCGGAAGCCACGTGCATCAGAAAATACAAGGAACACGGCTCATACCGCACATCGGGGAAGCCCCGCACGATGTAGATCTCCGCGCCTTCGTTGTAATAATAAACGGGCACGCCCGCAACGACGACGGGCGTCAGCTTGTCCCGCCGGGTGAGGAAGCGCGACAGCACGCCGAGCCACGAATCCACCTGCCAGCCGGAGGCGGAGTAGTCCGACGAGAGCCCGATCTTGTTGCGCGCCGAAAACAGGTACAGCGCGTCGATGCTGTCGGAGGCCGCCGTCGCGGTGGTGAGCGCCTCCGTCACGGACTGCATGTTTTCCACGCGCACGAGCTCCGGCGAAAGCGCCTTGCGGACGACCTCCGGGCTCATGAACGTGCTGTTGAGGATGCGCGTGAGCGTCGCGAGGTTTTCCGTGACCATGCCGGAAACGCGGCGCACGGTCTCCGCGCCCGAGCGCATCACGCTCTCCTCCATGCGGCGTCCGTCGCGGAACAGCGCGTACACCGAAAGATACATGCACACAAAAACCACGAGGGTCAGCATCATCATGCAGATCCTCGTGAAGAGTGAACCGGGTTTCAGTTTTCGGATCAGTTTTTTCAATCGTCGGTCTCCGTCGGCGGATAGGTCTTCATAGCACCTTTGCTATTATAGTACACTCCGCGCGTTTCGGAACCACCGCTTCCGCCCCGCCGTCCTCCGGATCCCGTTTGCAACAAATGCTTCTTTTTCATGCAAGTCATCTCAAAAATACGGCGTTTTGCCCCATTTTCTGTCGTTGTCAAAAAATGAGAAATGCAATTTCCCCTTCGTGCAAGCAATGAGAATTGAAAAGAACGCCGTGTTTCATCCATAATTTCTATCGAAGGGCCGACACGGTCCGCACATCTCAATTTCATTTCACAAAAGGAGAACGCAACCACATGAAGAAGATCCTCGCGCTGGTCCTGGCACTCGCCATGGTCCTGTCCATCGCCGGCATCGCAACTGCCGAAGGCACCGACTACTCGAAAGTATTCAAGAAGTCCATCAACATCATCTGCCCCTGGGCTGCAGGCGGCGGCGCAGACGGCAACGCGCGTCTTTTCGCTGCACAGCTCGGTGAGAAACTCGGACAGACCGTGACCGTTTCCAACCAGACCGGCGGCTCCGGCGCAGTCGGCTTCTCCGCCATCATCGGTGCAAACCCGAACGGCAACACCATCGGCATCATCACCGCGGAGCTGAACACGCTGCCCCCGCAGGGTCTCGTCACCTTCACCTGGGCGGATATGCACCCGATCATCGAGATCTGCGAGCTGCCCAGCGTCGTCGCGGTCAAGGCGGATTCTCCGTTCAACACCCTCGAAGAGCTCGTCGCGTATGCGAAAGAGAACCCCGGCAAGCTGAAGGTCGGTACCGTCGGCACCGGTTCCATCTGGCACATCTGCGCCGCGAAGTTCATGAAGGCGGCCGGCATCGAGCTGACCACCGTTCCCTATGACGGTGCCGCTTCCGCAGCCGTCGCGATGCTCGCAGGTGAGATCGACCTGACCACCACCGAGCTCTCCACCTCCCACGCTTACGTCCAGTCCGGCGATATGCGCATCCTCGGCATCATGACCGAAGAGCGTCTCGCGGATTACGCCGAATACCCCACTTGCAAAGAGCAGGGCTATGACAGCGTCGGCGGTTCCTTCCAGGGCTTCTTCTGCCCCAAGGGCGTGAAGGAAGACGTCAAGGCGGCTTGGGAAGAGCTGGCCACCGAAGTCTGGAACTCCGAAGCTTACCAGACCTACTGCAAGAACGCGGGTATGGTCCCGGTCTACCGCAACAGCGCAGACTGGAGCGCATGGCTCGCAGAGGACCTCGAGACCGTCGGCAGCCTGATGAAGGAACTCGGTCTGACCAAATAAGCAACCCTTCCCTTTGAACCAACGGCGGGAAGCTCCTTCGGGGGCTTCCCGCTTCAACGACCATTCACGAGAAAGAGAGTTTTCCCATGAAGAAAACGAATGTCGCGGCGGGTCTCATCGGCCTCGCCATTTCCGGTTACGTCCTCGTGACCGCTTCGAAATTCCCGGAGAACCATTCGCCGACCGACCCCGGCGCGAAGTTCTTCCCCATGATCATCGCGGGCTTCACCGCGGTGCTCAGCCTCATCCTCATCGTCGCATCCCTTCTCGGTAAGATGAAGGAGGAAGGCGCCGCCCTTTCGCTCACCCCCGGAATGAAACGCGGTTTCATCGCCATCGTTCTGTTCCTCCTCTACTGCCTGCTGTTCAACAAGCTCGGCTTCATCCTCGACACGGTGTGGCTGCTGTTCGCGGGCATGTACCTGATGGAGAACCGCCGTTGGGTCCAGATGGCGATCGTCAGCATCGTCGTTCCGGTCATCGTATATTTCATTTTCGCGAAGCTGCTGTACGTCATGCTTCCCGACGGACTGCTGTCCTTTATGTTCTGAGGAGGTAACGCAACTATGGGTTCCGCATCCCTGTTCTTTTCATCCTTTGCAGGCATCGTCACCGACCCGAAATGCCTGCTGCTGATGGCGCTCGCCACCGCGGCGGGTATCGTCGTCGGCGCGCTCCCGGGTCTCACCGCGACGATGGGCGTTGCGTTGATGGTGCCCTTCACCTACGGCATGGACATGCGCTACGGTCTGCCGATTTTGATGTGCATCTACGCCTCCGCCGTCTACGGCGGTTCGATCTCCGCGATCCTTCTGAACACCCCCGGCACCCCCGCCGCCGCCGCGACCGTTATGGACGGTTACCCCATGGCGAAGAGCGGCAAAGCCGGACGCGCACTTTCGATGTCCGTCCTCTCCTCGAGTCTCGGCGGTCTCGTCGGCGTCGCCATCATGATCTTCGCGGCGCCCGCCATGTCGAAGATCGCGCTGCACTTCACCTCCGGTGAGTTCGCGGTCGTCGCCTTGTTCGGTCTTTCCGTCATCGTCTCCATCTCCGGCGAGAGCCTGCTCAAGGGCTTCATCTCCGCCGGCATCGGTCTTTTGCTGTGCACCATCGGTCTCGACCCGATGGACGGCTACCCCCGCTTCACCTTCGGTTCCTTCAACCTGTACGGCGGCTTCGAGCTCGTGCCCGTGCTCATCGGTCTGTTCGCGGTTTCCGAGTGCATCGTGAGCATCGAGAACCACTCCAAGGCGAAGAAGGTCTCCAACAAGGTCGAGCGCATCTTCTCCTCGTTTGAAGACGTGAAGCTGTGCATGAAGCACATCATCAAGTCCGGTATCATCGGTACCTTCATCGGCGTCATCCCCGGCGCGGGTTCCGATATCGCGTGCTTCGTCGCTTACAGCGAAGCCCGCCGCTCCTCCAAGAACTACGAAGAGTTCGGTCACGGCGCCATCGAGGGCGTTGCGGCCCCCGAGGCGGCGAACAACGCGGTCGGCGGCGGTGCGATGATCCCCATGCTGTCGCTCGGTATCCCCGGCGACCCGGTCACCGCGGTGCTCATCGGCGCGCTGATGATCCAGGGTCTGACCCCCGGACCGCTCCTTTACAGAGACCACAAGGACATCGTTTACCTGATCTTCGCGGCGATGATCATCGCGAACATCCTCATGTTCTTCATCGCAAGCTGCGGTCTGCCCGCGTTCACCAAGGTCATCTCGCTCGAGAACAACGTCCTCACGCCGATCATCTTCGTCCTCTGCATCGTCGGCTCCTTCGCGCTGCGCAACAACGTCTTCGACATCTGGACCGCCCTCGCGTTCGGTATCGTCGGCTACTTCATGCAGAAGGCCAAGATCCCCGTATCCCCGATCCTCCTCGCGCTCATCCTCGGACCGATGGCGGAAGAGAACCTGCGCCGCATGCTCGTCGCGAACGACGGCAGCTTTGCGCCCCTGCTCAGCCCCATCTGCCTCGTGCTGTTCGCGCTCTCCGGCTTCGTCGTGGTCAGCTCCCTGTACAAGAACAAGCAGACCCGCCTGAAGAAGGAAGCCGCCGCCAAAGCGCAGGAAAACAAATAAGACCCCAAAATAGCAAAAGACGCCCGCATCCGCAGGCGTCTTTTTTGCGTTCCGCGCGGGCTTCACATACGCTTCACCGGGAACCGCTTCGGATTTGAAACGGCGGCGCTATACTGAGCCCGAACGACAAAGGAGGGATTCCCCCGTGAACATCGATTTTTCCGCGAAGAAGGGTTTCATCTGCGACATGGACGGCGTGCTGTACCACGGCAACCGGCTGCTGCCCGGCGCGCTCGAGTTCATCCGCTGGCTGCAGGAGAACAACAAGCAATATCTGTTTCTGACGAACAACAGCAGCCTGACCCCGCGCGAGCTGCACCAAAAGCTCGAACGGCTCGGCGCGCACGTGCCGGAGGAACATTTCTATACCAGCGCCCTCGCGACCGCGCGTTTTCTGAAGCAACAGGCGCCGGGCTGTTCGGCGTTCGTCATCGGCGAGGCGGGCTTGCTGAACGCGCTGTACGACGCCGGCATCACGATGAACGACGTGAACCCCGAATACGTCGTCGTCGGCGAGGGGCGCAATTATTCGCTCGAATCTCTGACCAAGGCGGTGAACCTCGTGTGCGGCGGCGCAAAGCTCATCGGCGCGAATTCCGATGTTTCGGGCAACATCGAGCACGGCATCGCACCCGCCTGCCGCGCGTTGATCGCGCCGATCGAAATGGCGACCGGGAAGCAGGCGTATTTCTGCGGCAAACCGAACCCGCTCATGATGCGGACGGGGCTCCGGCTGCTCGGTTGTCACACGGAGGACGCCGTGATCATCGGCGACCGGATGGACACGGATATCGTTTGCGGTACGGAAAGCGGCATAGACACCGTGCTGGTGCTGTCCGGTGTCTCGGATATGGATACCGTCAACACCTACGCCTATCAGCCGACCGCGATCCTCGAGGGCGTCGGTCGCATCCCGGAGTGTGCCTCCGCGAACTGACGCCGGTTCCGCGCTTACACAAAAAGACGCCCGCATCCGCAGGCGTCTTTTTTATTGTTCCTTTATCCGTCCCGTCCGCAGCGCTTGCGCAGCAGGTCGCCCGCACGGGCGACGGGGGCACCCGCGACCTTCACGCGGGCGCGGGGCAGGTTGATCAGCGGGATCGCTTCGCCCGCCTCGTTTTCGATACCCGTCACCGTGAACGGGATGCCCGGCACACCCGGGTGCACGAGTTCGAGCTCCTCCCCCACGGCAAAGCGGTTCTTCGCCTCGGCAACGAAACGCCCGTCCGGCAAAGCTTGTTCGACGCGCCCCACGTAGCGGCAGGTGGAGATGTACTGCCCGTCCCACGGCTCGGCGTGCACGGGTCCGTGGTAGAACCCGTCGCAGTAGGGGCGGTGGCTGATGGCTTCGAGCTCCCGCTGCACCTGTTCGTCCGATGCCGTCCCGTCGAGCGCCATGCGGTAGGCGTTGACCGCCCCCGCGATGTAGTATTCGGACTTCATGCGCCCCTCGATCTTGAAGGAGCATACGCCCGCGTCTTCGAGCTCACCGAGGAAGCTTGCGGCATTCAGGTCGAACGACGAGAGGATCGCCGTGCCGCGTTCGTTCTCCTCGATCTCATACCACTCGTCGGGGCGCTTCTCCTCCTGCAGGCGGTAGTTCCACCGGCAGGACTGCGCACAGGCGCCGCGGTTGCCGCTGCGCCCCGTCATGTAGGCGCTGAGCAGGCACCTGCCCGAATACGCCATACACATCGCCCCGTGCACGAAGGCCTCGAGCTCGAGCTCTTCGGGGATGTTCTCGCGGATGGTGCGGATGTCCCTGACCGAAAGCTCCCTTGCGAGCACGACGCGCTTCGCGCCCAGCGCGTGGTAGTGCCGCGCCGCGGCATAATTCATGGTGTTCGCCTGCGTGCTCACATGCACCTCGAGCTCGGGGCACGCCTCGCGGATGGTCAGGATCGCCCCGAGGTCGGAAACGATGACCGCGTCCACGCCGATGGCGTGCAGCTCTTTCGCATATACGGCGATACGCGGCAGCTCCTCATTGAAGGCGAAGCAGTTCACGGTCACGTAAAGCTTCGCGCCCGCGGCGTGCGCCATGCGCACGGCTTCCGCCAGGTCCTCCATCGTCTGTCCGACGCTTTGCGCGCGCATCTGCATGAAGGGACCGCCCATGTACACGGCGTCCGCGCCGAAGCGCAGCGCCGCCGCAAGCCCCACAAGGTCGCCCGCAGGCGCCAGCAGTTCCTTTTTCATTCCGTTCTCCCCCCGTTACGGCAGTTCTCTGAAATACAGCCCGTTCGTGCGGCGGAAATCCGGCGCCGCCTTTTCCGTAAACAGCCGCACGACGTGCTCCGCCTCCTCGCGCGTTTCCGTCGTCAGGTACAGCGTCGCGAAATCGACCGGGGCGATGCGCTTGTCCGCCACATACAGCGGCACGCTGTTCAGCAGTTCGCGGTAGCGCTTGTCCCTGCAGATCAGCGGGAAGCGCTCGTTCCGTTCGTCCGTCAATGTGTTCCTGCCCGTACAGCCGCCGCAGCCCTTCTCCGTGCGGACCGGGCAGGCGCGGATGCGCATGAGCGGCAGGTACCCGTAAGCGATGAGCCCGCGCGGCAGCGTGCCGCCGACCTTCGCCGCCTCCTTCATGGGCATTTCGAACGACAGCGTCGCATCCCGAAGACCGAGCCGTTCGTACTCCGCAAGAGTCGTCCCGTTGAGGATGTTCAGCAGCGCGCCGCCGTGCACGGTGAGCCCGAGTGCGCGCGCCAGCTGCACCGCGCCGCAGTTTTCGGCGTATACGGCGCCAAGCCCCAGCTCCTTCGCGCTTTTCACGAGGCGTTCGGTCGCGGCGTAATCCTCTTCGAACACGACCGCGGGGATCTCGCCGACGAGCTTGTCCCCGAACCGCGCGATGCATTCCGGGTGCTTCACGATCTCCTTCACGGGGAGGACGATCTTTTCGAACGCTTCCGTGTCCGGCAGCTGCGCGAGCGATTCCGCGCGGAGGCGCAGCGCGGGGCTTTGGGGCGCAGCGTGCGGCGCAATGGGGTCGAAGCCCTTGCCGGTCCCTTTCCACGGACCGCGGACGGACTGCTCTTCGAGCATCGCCAACGCTTCGCGGCGCAGGCGCTTGATCTCGGAAACGGGCAGGGACAGCCCCGCGCCGATCTCCGTTCGGATGGACTTCACCGTGTAGGGCGTGCCGCCGGTCTGCCCGAGGTTCTGCTCCGCGCGTTCCGCGCCGAGGGCAACGCTGCGCGCGGGTTCGGGCACCTGCCCCGCGGCAAAGGCGGTGTGCGTGCCGTCCGTCACGGTCAGGGTCGCGGGCGTATCCGCCACGGCGGTGAAGCGCATCTCCACGGGGATGTTCCCCTTCTCCTCGCGGTACAGGGCGGCGAGCTTCGGCAGCACCTCGTTCGCGCGGACGACGTCCTCCTTGGTGCGGGTGCCGAACATGTTCTTCGTGCGCACGCCGCGGTAGAACCCGTCGGTGAAGCCGCTGCGCGAGAACACCGCGCGCAGGCTCTCGGTATCCGGGCGTTCCCCGCCGAGGGCTTTCCTGCACGCCGTGACCGCGGCGGCGACGTATTCGGGGCGCTTCATGCGCCCTTCGATCTTCAGCGTCGCGACGCCCGCCTCCGCGAACGCGCGGATCTTTTCGATATGGCTCAGGTCCTTCAGCGAAAGGGCGTGGTCGCGCCCGCCGTCGAGCGCGAAGTTCATGCGGCAGGGCTGTGCGCAGAGACCGCGGTTGCCGCTGCGCGTGCCGATGAGGCTCGAAAGGTAGCAGCTGCCCGACAGGCTCACGCACAGCGCGCCGTGCACGAAGCATTCGAGCGGGAGCTCCGTTTGACTGCGGATGGAGCGGATCTCTTCGATGCTGAGTTCCCTCGCGAGCACCGCCTGACGGAAGCCGAGCTCCTCCATGAGCCGCACCCCCGCGATGTTGTGCACCGCCATCTGGGTCGAGGCGTGCAGCGGCAGCTCGGGGTAGCGTTCGCGCAGCAGCTTCGCCACGGCAAGGTCCTGCACGATCACGGCGTCGACGCCCGCTTCGGCGATCTCGTCCGCGGTCTCGATGAGCGCATCCTTCTCCTTGTCGAACACGAGCGTGTTCAGCGTGATGTGCACCCGAACGCCCCTTGCGTGGCAGTAGCGCACCGCGGAGGCGATGCCCTCCGCGCCGAAGTTTTCCGCGTTCCGCCGCGCGTTGAATCCGCGCGCGCCGAAATAGACCGCGTCCGCGCCGCAGCGCACCGCAGCGCGCAGCTGTTCCTCTCCCCCCGCCGGGGCCAATATCTCGGGTCGGAATTGCTTGTTTTCCATATCGCTCCGTCCTTCGCCGTTCATTTTTTCGCGCCGTAGCGCTCGATCTTCAGGGTCTTTTTCCCCTTTTTCGTCAGCCCCGTCACGCCCGCGAAACGGAACCTGCCGTATCCGCGCACGGAGAGGATATCCCCGTCCTTCAGGGTCGCGCTGTCGTTCATCAGCTGCGCTCCGTTGCGGAACACCAGCCCCTCGCGGAAGAGCTGCTGCGCCTTCTCGCGGGAAAGGGCGTACACATGCGCCACGACGGCGTCCGCGCGTTCGTTCGTCACGCGCACGGTCTCCTCGGTGAGTTCCGGCGTCAGCAGTTCCGCGGGCGGCTCCGTCCGTTCGACGGTCACGCTCGTGCGGCGCACGGTGAGCAGCAGCTCCTCCGCAAGGCGCGCCGCCGTTTCAAGGCAGAACACATAAGCCCCGTCCTCCCCCGGGAAGATATCGCCGATGGTCTCGCGCTCCGCGCCGAGGTGCATGAACGCGCCGAGATAATCGCGGTGCCCGAGCTCCTCCATGAAGCGCTTGCTCTTCGCCGCGACCTTCAGGCAGACGATGGGCCAAACGTCCCCGTCCTCGTATTCCGCGGGCGTCCCGAACCGGGCGATGCGCCGTTCGCAAGTCTCCGCGCCGCCGTTGAGGGCAAAGGGCACGGGCAGGCTGCGGGCAAGCCCCGCGAGCACCGCCTGCTCCGCCTCCGTCAGAAACGGGGTGTAGGTGCAGCTTCCCCGCCGCTCCGCCTGCGCGGCGAGCTCGCGGAAGCGCTTTTCCAAAAACACACGTTCCTCGTTCATCGCTTTCCCTTCCTTCAGGCGATGGGCTTGAAGCCCTCGCCGTGGACCTCCGTCGCGTTCGAAACGAACATGAACGCCGCGGGGTCGATCGCTTTCGCGGCGGCGAGCGCCTGCGCGAACTGGTTGCGGTGGGTGACCACCACGAGCATCTGCCGCCCTTCTCCCGTGTATCCGCCCGTTGCTTCCACCAGCGTCACGCCGAGGTCCATCTCTTCGAGCTTTGCGGTGATCTCCGCGCCGCGCCCGGTGATGACATAAAGCACGCGCTCCGTGTCCGCGCCGACGAGGATGCCGTCGATGACCTTGGTCGTCACGAAGATCGCGACCACGGAGTAGAGACCGACCTCGATGTTGCGGAAGATCAGCACCGCGACGCCCACGACCGCCGCGTCGATGATGAGCAGCAGCCGCGCGACCGGAAGGTTCGGGTTCCGGCTGTTGAGCAGAGCGCTCAGAAGGTCCGTGCCGCCCGTCGTATACCCGCGGCGGAGCAGCAGCCCCATGCCCGCGCCGGAAAGCACGCCGCCGAACACCGCGGCGAGGAGCGTATTGCCCGTGTACCCCGGGATGAACAGCCCGAAGCCGTCGATCATGAACGACAGCAGCACCGTCGACGCGAGCGTCCCCGTGAGCGGGCGCAGACCGAAGCGCACCAGCGCCAGCACGAACAGCGGCAGGTTCAGCGCAAGGCTCAGCATACCGACCGAAACGCGCCCGTTCATCCACGCGCTCAACGCCGTGGCGAGACCCGAAACGCCGCCCGGCGCGATGTCGTTGGGGATGTTGAACAGCACGATCCCCAGCGCGAGCAGCGCCGTTCCGAAAGGCACGACCAGGCAGTCGATCCACAGTTTTTTATTCCAAAGCTTTTGCATAAAACGAAATCACCTCATTTTCTATTTTACCGCAAGCAAACCCATGCGGACAAGGGTGCCCGCGGGGCGTATTCACAGTTTGTTTCCTTGTACCGCAACGGGGCGCAATGCTATGCTATTGTTGTAGTTTCGGCATCTGTTGCCGTGCGTTCACATGCGCGCCACAGTTCGCCGCTATACTGTTCGCAGAAACAGGCAAATTCCACCACCTGAGGAAGGGGACGATCCCTTGAAGATCCGTATCAAACGATCGACGATCAAAAAAGTAAAACGCGTCGGCAACGGCGTTTCGAACGGTGCGACCGGCACCTTCAAATTCGTGATGCGCAACATCATTCTCGGCTACCGCAAGCTGGTCAATTACCTGTCCGGTCTCCCCGTGAAAACGCTGTGGATCGGCATGGGTTCGGTGTGCGGCGTGCTGGTGCTCATTCTCGTGCTGGCGCTCGCTTTGCCGCGGCGCAACGTGGCCACCGAAGTCCCGCAGGTCGCCTCCATCGGCGAAAACACCGAGGGAGAAGACGGTGAGGACCTCCTCCCCGACGATGTGCAGCCCGGCGTGTTCGGCGCCTCGAACGAAGAAGAAGGCGACGAGAGCGAAGAGCCCGACTACACCGACGAGACCGTCCGCACCGCGGAGAACGTGCTCGTCGAAGAGAGCTTCCAAACGCTCAAGAGCGGCAGCGACGACTTCGAGATCCTCAACATCCAGTCGCGCCTGATGGAGCTCGGCTACATGGATTCCGATGAGCCGACGACGCACTTCGGTCCGCTCACCAAGGACGCGGTCGAATCCTTCCAGCGCCACAACGGGCTCGAAGAGAACGGCGTGCTCGACTACGCGACCTATTCCCTGCTCATGAGCAAGGACGCGAAGATCTTCGTCATGCAGCTCGGCGACGAGGGCGACGCAGTCGAATCCCTGCAGCAGCGCCTGTACGAGCTCGGCTACATCACCTCGAAAAAGAACATCACCGGCACCTTCGGCGAAACGACCGAGGCGGCCGTCAAGAACTTCCAGTCGAAGAACAAGCTCTCGAGCGACGGCAAGGCCGGCGAAAAGACCATCGAGCGGCTGTTCAGCGACAAGAGCGTCGGCAACACCTACAAGGTGGGCGACCGCAACAGTACGATCAAAAGCGTGAAGGAGCGTCTGAAGAAGCTCGGCTACTATTCGGGCTCCGTGGACGATGAGTTCACCAAGACCCTGTCGACGGCGATCAAAAAGTTCCAGTCGCAAAACGACCTCGTCGCGGACGGAAAGCTCGGACCCACGACGAAGGACGCCATCATGGCGAAGAACGCGCCCGCCTACGTCATGCAGCTGGGCGACCGCGGCACCGACGTGAAAAAGGTGCAGGACCGTTTGGTCAAGCTCAATTATCTCCGAAGCGGCAACGCGACGAGTTATTTCAACACCCGCACCGCAGAGGCCGTGCAGGCCTTCCAGGAGCGCAACAAGCTCCACGCCGACGGCAAGGTCGGTTCGGGCACGTACAACGCGCTGTTCTCTTCGAGCGCGAAGAAGGCGAAGTCGACCTCGTCCTCCTCGTCCTCCTCGTCGAGCAAGCCCTCTTCGGGCAGCAGCTCCTCCTCGAGCAAGCCGTCCTCTTCCTCCTCTTCCTCCTCGAGCAAGACGGAGCAGAACATCGAAAAGCTCATCTCCCTCGCGCAGACGAAGCTCGGCTGCAAGTACGTGCGCGGCGCGAAGGGACCGAGCCAGTTCGACTGCTCGGGCTTCGTGTACTGGTGCCTGAAGAACGCGGGCGTCAACGTGAGCTACATGACGAGCATCAACTGGCGCAGCTGCAGCAAGTTCAAAAAGATCACGAGCCTGTCGGACTGCAAGCGCGGCGACATCCTCGTCTTCTCCGGCTCCACCATGGCGGAAGGTCACGTCGGCATCTACCTCGGCAGCGGCAAGATGATCGACGCGTCGAGTACGCAGGGCAAGGTCCGAGAGACCTCCACCGTCACCTCCGGCAGCTACTGGAAGAACCACTTTCTCATGGGCTACCGCATCTTCTGACGAAACCCAAAATACCAAAGGGACACCGCTCCGGCGGCGTCCCTTTTTCATTGCCCCGATATCACACCGGCGTTACCGTGTTTACCTGGAAAAGCCTCCCCCGCTCCTCCGCTTTTGCGAACGGCGCCATGCCCCGAAGCACAAACCGGCGGACCCTCTCGGGTCCGCCGGTTCTCGTTATGCGTCGTTTTTCGTTCTTTTGTCTTTCCTTCGGGTCACTGCGGCGGTTCCCGCCCACAGCAGCGCGCCCGCGGCGGTCATGGCGATGCCGCAGCGCAGCGGCGCGTAATCGTACTCAAAGGCGATTTCGTTCTCACCCGCGGTCACGGGCACTGCCATCAGCCCGCAAATATCGAGGATCTCCGCCGGGTTCCCGTTCACCGTCGCCTTCCACCAACGGTTGTGCGGCACGGAGAAAAAGGCGTAAGCGTCCGCATCCGCGCGCACGGTGCAGGTGAAGGCGTCCTTTTCCTCCCGGAAGGAGAGCGTCTCCCCCGCGGTGTGCGAGCCCGCGGCATCGGCGGCATCCGCCGCCCCGAGCGCAGTGAAATCATCGCAATGTGCCAGCGTCTTTCGCACGGTCGCTTCCGCTTCGTCGGGCACGACGAGCGCGCGCAGCATCACCGCCGCACGGTCATCCTTGCTCACTTGGGCAAGCTCGCTCCGCGTGATGTATTCGGTGTACACGGTGCCGAGCGGCAGCGCGTTCGCGTTCTCATACCGGTAGAAGGTCTGCCCCACCGAGGTCACAAGCTCCGCAGCTTCCGTCCCGTCCTCCGGGCGTTCTGCGGATACGACATACCTGCCGCCGAGCAGCTCGGTCACGCCCGCGGGTCCGGTGTGGGAAAAGATGGTGCGCGGCTTGCCGAGCGCCCCGTACAGCGCGAACACGCCGCTTTCCGCCGTGGAAATGAACGAGCCCGTCGTCGGCAGCGCATGCGCCATGCCGAAGTTCACGTTGTAACGACCGGTGCCCTCATCGAAGCAATACCGGTAAGGCAGCACGTCCCGCGGCAGGTCCGCGCCCGGCTCCGTCGCAAGGGCGACCTTCGCCGCCGAATACCCCGGCTCCGTCACGCGCGCTCCCCAACGGAAATCCTCCCGCCCGTCCGAGGAATAGCGCACGGTCTCCACGGCAAGCAGCGCCGCGGCGCACAGCACCGTCAGGGCGAAAAAGCCTTTGCGCACCCCCGCGTGCCCGCCGTATGTTTTGAATATCAGGCAGCACAGCAGCGACGCCACCGCGATCCCCACGGAAAGCGCATAACGGTTCGGTCGGAGCACCGGCGTTCCCAAGCGGGTCCCGAGCACCGCCGTCGCGAGCACATATGCCGCGATCGCAGCGAATGAGATCAGGCACGCGCGACGAAGCCCCCGCCGTTCCGTGCTTTCGAAGACCTTCGCCGAGGCGAGCGCCGCCATCAACGCGGGCATGTAATACCAGCGCCCGTATTCCTCCGCGGCAAAGGCGGTGAACACGCTCCCGAGGATGGGCACCGCGAGAAACACCGCCAGCACCCGCAAAAACCGCGCGAGCCCGTCCTTCTCCGTCACCGCATAGGCGATGGCAAAACAGCTTCCGCACAGCGGCAGGTACAGCGACCACGTGCCCCACGCCTTGGTCAGCACGGCGGAATACGCATTCATGTTCTCGGGCGGCAGGAACACCGCCATCCACCGCATGAGAATGTGCACCTTCGAGGGGATCAGCCCGTTCCGCAGCGACATCGTGTTCGTCGCACGCGCGTTCCCGAGAAGCCCCGTCACCGTCGGCACGAGCAGCACCCCCGCCAGCATACAACCCGCGGCGGCTTCGGCAAGCGCACGCCCCGTTGCCCGCCACAGGGGCTTCAGCCGCTGTTCGCGCTTTGCGGGAAACACATACAAAAACAGCCAGTACAGCACCGTGAAGCACGCGCTGCCGAAAAAGAACACGGGGTTCGCGCACAGGTTCACAAAGCACGCGGGCGCGAACCGGTTGCGCTGCCCGTCTTCCATCAGGGCGTCGAACGCCCACAGCATCAGCGGGAACAGCGCCACCACATCGAGAAAGTGATAGAACACGATGCCGATGACCGCATAGCCCGAAAACGCGTACAGCACCGCGCCGAACAGCACCGCAAGCGGGGTTTTGACCCTGCGCTTCAGGTACAGCGCCGCCGTCGCGCCCGCCACCGCGAACTTCAAAATCATCAGCCAACCCATGAGATACGGGTAAGCCGCCGCGGGGAAAAGCAGCGTCACGAGAAAGAACGGACTGCCGAGGTTGTAAAAGCCGAAGCTTTCCAACAGGTTGCCGCCGAGGTCGATGCCCGCGTTCCACAGCGCCCCGCTTTTGACGCCCTCGTTCATGAGCATCCCGAAGGGGATCTGCTGCGCGGTGAAATCGCTCGTAAGGGCGAACAGCCCGCCGTTCGCCCACATCTTCGGCACGAACACGGCGGAAGCCATGAGGAACGACAGCAAAAACGCCGCGGTCACGGTGTGTTTGCGCACAAAGCTCATCATTCCCCGTTCCCCTCCGTCAGCCGGTACAGCGTGAGGTTTCCGATGCGCCGCAGCTCCTCCTTGCCGAGCGTTGCGATCAGCTCCTTCGGCACGGTGTCCGAATAGTAATTCGCGCGGATATCGAGGAAGTACTGCGCCTCGCCCGCCGTGTGTCCGTTCGCGATGGCGATGCAGTCCCTGCCCGTGTTCAGCCGCAGCACGCGCGGCTTCTGCGTGAGGATGGTGCAGTCCTCCGCGGTGTTTTCGCGGATGTAGGCGTACATTTCCAGCGCGTCCACACCGTAAGCGCAGTCCGCCGCGTCGAGCGGGGCGGGTCCTCCGGCAAGCGTCAGCCCGCACGCGGCGATGCAGTACGCCCCCACGGGGATCCACACGAGCCTTTGCAGCCGGGGCTTCGGGGCAAGGCGCCCCTTCGAAAGCTTTTTGCACAGCCCCCACAGCACCCGAACCCCGTAACCGAAGCACAGCACCGCGAACGGCAGCAGAAAGTAATGGTAGCGTCCGCTCTGATCCGCCGCGAAGGGCAGCAGCGAAACGCCGATGAGGTTGCCCGCCGCAAAGATCGCGTAATGCCATTCCCGAGGGAGCATCCTGCCGATCAGCCCCACGCCCATCACCGCCATCATGCCGTAGGCGACGAGCTTCATCGTTGCGGGCACCGTCATCCCGGCGCTCCACGGGCGGAACAGCAGGCTCGCCGCGAGCCAATCCTTCACGGTGTACACGGCGTAGCGCAGGTTGAACAAAAAGGTCTTGAGGTCGCAGTGCGGCATTCCGTCGCTTGTCGCCTTCCCGAACACGAAGCCCTCGAGCACGATGAGCGGCACGAGCATCGCCGCAAGCGGGATGAGCGCCGCCTTCGCCTTTTCCTTCCGGCGTTCCTTCGGCGTGCGGAACAGGTCGAGAGCAAGCCCGCCGAACGCCGCGAGCGCGACCGAGAAGCCGTTGTGGCGCGTTTCCTTGGCAAGGAAGAGCGTCAGCCCCAAAAGGAGCCCGCACAGCACACGCCCCTTTCCCCGCTCCGTGTCGGTGAAGCGCTCCGCAAGGTACAGCGCGATGCCCGTCAGCGAAACGAACAGCACATCCGAATAATACATGTCGATGCCGCCGTACAGCACGCGGCACGTGCCGAGGAACGCCGCGAGCGGCAAAGCCCCCCACCGCGGGAAACGCCTGCGGCACCACAGGTAGAACACCCCCGTGAAGACCGCAAAGAACCCGACGGAGATCATGCGGTACCACACCATGCTTCCGGCATCGTACCCCACGAGGGAATACACCCCCGCGATCAGCAGCGGATAGCCCCAAACATAGGTCAGCTCCCCGCTTTGGGTGACCTGCGGGTTCCGGATATCCGTCGGGTGCGCGCGGTAGTTCAACGCCTTCTGTTCCCCGAAGCGTCCCTCCGCGATGGCGATGCCCTCGTTGAGGTAGGCGGCGTAGTCGTCCCCCCAGAAGGGGCGGTCGGTCGTGCAGGTCAGGGTCAGGGCAAACACCGCCACCGCCAGCAGCAGCGCGATGATGCGGTCCGTCCGGTCTGTTTTCTTCATGTCGGTCACCTCAATGCTTCAATACGACGCTGTTCTTGCCGAACCACGCCGCCAGCTGTTCGTTCGCCCACTCGCGTGGGTCGTCCGTCAGGTACAGCTTTCCGAAAAACACGGGGTGCGGCTCCAGCTCCGCGACCGCCACGTCCGTTTCCTCCGAAGCCATCGTTTCCAGCATCTCCCGGTAGCGGCGGTCGTAATCCGCCGCCGTCCCGCGGACGAGGGAGACCGCGGTGTTCACGCCCGTCAGCCGCCCGAGCTCCGCCGTATTGGCGGCGATATGCCCCGCGCACAGCAGTGTGAAGACCGCCCCAGCGCACACAAGCTTGGTTTTCGGAAACGCACGCACCCTTGCGCAAAGCGCCTCCGTCCGCGCCGCATGCCTCGTGTTGAGCCAGCCGCACACGTACCAAAGGACAAAGCTCCAAAGGAGGATCAGCGCGTCGTAATAGATGTCGAGCTGGCGCCCCTCGCCGATGTAGCCCATGGCGTACAGCGGGGGCGTGAGCAGCGAGCAAAACAGGCAGAAGCCGAGCGCCGCCGCGCCTGCGGGCAAGGGGAAACGCCGCCCGGTCCCGCGCGTCACGCCGAGCAGCACCGGGAAGAGGAACATCAGGTACAGCACCTCCCAAAATCCCGTGTGCGTCCAAACGAAGCGCGCGCCCTCCGCGAAGGAGCGGAGCACCGCCGTCACCGGTGGCAGGGAGTTCGCGGCGTTTTCGAGCGTCCGCGCCGCGTTCCCGGGGCACAGCGTGCTGATGAGGAACGCCCCCGCGCAGGCGCAGGCGGCAACGAGCGTTTTGACCTTTGCGGGGTGCTTTGCGAAAAACAGCGCCGCCGTCAGCAGCACCAGAAGTTCGAGCGTCAACAGCCCCGTGCTGTAGTTGCCGCCGCCGAGCAAAAAGGCGGCGAGCACCGAAAAGACCGTCAACGCGGCGCCGCCCTTCCCCGCGGCGATGCGCACGAGCGCCGCAACGAGCAGCAGCATCAGCGCAAAGAACAGCGTGTAGTAGCTGCTGCCGTTGAACCAATAGAAGGCCTGATGCTTGTCGGGCGCGCGCTGCACCATCAGAAAGCACGCGGCGGAAGCAAGCGCGATCCACGCCGCGCGGCGGCACCCGTGGGCGGTCTTCAGCACCGTGCGGAACAGCGTGAACACCGAAGCCGTCAGCGCTCCGGTCATGAGGAAGGTCGTGAGGAAATACCACCCGTCGCCGAACGCGCCCGGCTGCAGGGCAAACACGAACAGCGCCGCGAAGGTCCCCTGCCAGTTGCGGTAATTGTCGAGCGCGGTCGCCCAAGCTGCGCGCAGCACGCCCAAAAGTCCCTCCCCGTTCTCCACCGCGCGATGCACGGCAAAACCGAAGTTGTAATCATCCGTCAAAGGGTGCGCGTAGCGCGATACATACAGCACCGGGATGAGCGACAGCAAAAACACCGCCGCGGCGATCCACGCCGCGGTCTTCAGCCCGTCCCCGCGCTTTTCCGTTTTCTTCGTTTCCATGGTTTCCGTTCCT
This sequence comes from Clostridia bacterium, assembly GCA_030526425.1. Taxonomy (GTDB): domain Bacteria; phylum Bacillota; class Clostridia; order Christensenellales; family CAG-138; genus CAG-1024. Next base: position 38,780 of record JAUNCT010000008.1, on the reverse strand, counting down.
TTGTCCGCCTTCTTGATTTACGGCGATACACGCCAAAATCATACCATTCCGCTTGGGTCGCGTCAATTTCCGCGCCGCCCCGCTCCGCTTGCGCCCCGCCCGCCCGAGGATGTATAATGAGATATTCAAACAAGACACAAAGGAGCGAATATGGCACATATCGACAATGCGAAACGCATCCACCTGATCGGCATCGGCGGGTGCAGCATGAACGGCCTCGCCTTGATTTTGAAATCCCAGGGACACGAGGTCACCGGCAGCGACCGTGAGGCCACGCAGTTCACCCCCTCTCTGGACGAAGCGGGCATCCGCTGGAGCGCCGGACACACCGGCGAATACCTGAAGGACGCCGACCTCGTCGTTTACAGCGCCGCCATCAAGCCCGAAAACCCCGAGCGCGTGATGGCGAAGGAGCTCGGCATTCCGGAACTCGAGCGTTCCGAAGCCCTCGGGCAGATCTCCGCGCGCTTCAAGGATGTCGTCGCCGTCGCGGGCTGCCACGGCAAAACGACCATCACCTCCATGCTCGCCTACATCAACAAGGTCGCCGGGAAGGATGCGACCGTCCACGTCGGCGGCTACGTCGACCTGCTCGGCGGCGGCGTGCGCGTCGGTCACGACGATTGCTTCATCACCGAAGCCTGCGAATACGTGGAAAGCTTCCTCACCCTCGCGCCGACGGTCGCCATCATCAACAACATCGACGACGACCATCTCGATTACTACAAGGATATGGACCACATCGTCGCGGCGTTCGGGAAGTTCCTCAAGCTGCTGCCCGAAAACGGTCTGTTCATCGCCAACGCCGACGATGCGCGCGTCGCGAAGCTCGCGGCAAACGATACGCACCGCGTGAAGACCTTCGGTCTCAAAAACGGCAGCTACACCGCAAAGGACATCGCTTACGACGAACACGGCTTCCCTTGCTTCACCCTCGTGAAGGACGGCGCGGAGCTCGGCAAGGTGCAGCTGTCCGTGCCCGGTGAACACAACGTGCAGAACGCCATCGCCGCGTGGATCGTTTCCGAAGAGTTCGGCATCCCGTTCGAGGTCTACGCCGAAGCGATGCACGAGTTCCAAAACACGAAGCGCCGCTTCGAGTTCTACGGCGAGCGCAACGGCATCCGCTACTACCACGACTATGCCCACCACCCCGGTGAGATCCGCGCGACGCTGAACGCCGCGAGCCGCGTCCCGCACGAACGGCTGTTCTGCATCTTCCAGTGCAACAGTTATACCCGCGCGCGCACCCTCTTCTGCGAGAACGTCACCTGCTTCGGCGCGGCGGACAAGGTCCTCGTGCCGGATATCTACCCCGGTCGCGAGGTCGACACGGGCATCGTCCACGCGAAGGACATGGTCGCGGGTATCAATGCCGCCACCGGCAACGCGCTGTACCTCGGCACTTTCGAAGCGATCCGCACCTGGCTCGACGAAAACGGCAAACCGGGCGACCTCGTCGTCGCCGTCGGCTCGGGCGACGTGTTCCGTCAAACCAAAAAACTGCTGTAAGCATATCCAAAACCACAACGGCGGCGTGCCCAACGCCGTCGTTTTCACAAGGAGAACAGTTCATGAAGATCTTCGGTTTCGATGTTTCCGGAAATTACGACTATATCGACACGCCCATGGTCCCCAACGCGGCGACGGAGCCCCTGTTCGCGAAAGGCGGCAAAACGGGCTGCATCGTTCTGCACGGCATCACGGGGACGCCCGCGAACGTCCGCCCCACGGCGGACGCATTGGTCCGTGCGGGGTACACCGTCGTCGCGCCGACGCTCGCGGGGCACGGCACCACCGTGCGCGATTTCGGCAAGGCCAACGAAAACGAGTGGCTCGCCACGGCGCTCGGCGCCTACGACAAGCTGAAGGCGGAGGGGTGCACGCGCATCATCCCCGTCGGTCTCAGCCTCGGCGGCATCCTCGCGGGGGAAGTCGCCGCCCGTAAGGAGTGCGCGGGCGCGGTGCTCATCTCGGCGCCGCTGAAAATGAAGCCCTACCTCCGCTGCGCGCGCCTCATCAGCCCGCTCTTCCCCTACATCCGTTACGAAAACGAGAACCGCCACCCCGAGGATACGGATTACGACCTGTATTCCCGCATGATCGACGGCATGGACACCCGCAAGCTCAAGGATCTGCAGCGCCTGATAAACGATCTGAACAAGCGCCTCGGCGATATCCGCTGCCCCGTGTGCGCCATTTGGGCGGGGCGCGACAACAAGGTCGACGACGTTTCGCCGGAACTCCTCAAGCGGGGTCTGTCTCAAGCCGTCCCGCTCACCGAACACCTGCTGCCGGATTCGCCGCACGGCTCGACCTACGCGCATGAGCGCCATAAGGTCGCCGCGCTCGTGGTGGATTTCGTCAACGCACTTGCCGACAAGGAGGTCTGAACCATGCCGAAGTATCCCTTCCCGAAATGCGACCTGCACCTGCACCTCGACGGTTCCATGCTCGCGGAGACCGCGTGGGAACTCGCGAAGGAGCGCAACATCCCCCTCCCCGCCGAAACGCTCGAGGGTTTCCGGAATTTCATCACCGTCACGGCGGATTGCCGCAGCGTGAACGAATATCTCGCGCGGTTCGAAATGCCCCTGTCCATCCTGCAGGACGCCGCGTCCCTCACCCGCGTGACCGAAGAGCTCATCGCCCTTTTGGCGTCGCAGGGGCTCGCCTACGCGGAGATCCGCTTCGCGCCGCAGCTGCACACGAGAGCGGCGCTCACCCAGCGCGACGCGATCGAAGCCGTGCTCGAGGGGCGCAAGCGCGGGCTCGCGGCAAACCCCGGCATCCAAACCGGCATCATCCTCTGCACGATGTGCGTCGGCAGCGAGCAGGCGAACATGGAAGCGAACCTCGAGACAGTGCGCCTCGCTGCGCAGTTCATCCCCGAAAAAACGGGCGTCGTCGCCATCGACCTCGCGGGTGCGGAGGGCATCGTGCCGCTCAAAAACTTCGCCCCCGTGTTCGACCTCGCGAAGGAGCTCGGCGTGCCGTTCACCTGCCACGCGGGCGACAGCCAAGGTCCCGACACCGTGCGGGACGCCTTGGATTTCGGCACCAAGCGCATCGGTCACGGGCACCACATCTTCAACGATGAGGCGCTGTGTGCGCGCGCCATCCGCGACGGCGTCACCCTCGAGATCTGCCCGACGAGCAACATCCAGTGCGAAACGCAGCCCTCCTACGGGGAGCACCCGCTGAAACGGCTCATCGCCATGGGCATGTCCTGCACGATCAACACCGACAACATGATCCTCTCCGGCATCGACCTCGATACGGAGTACGACCACTGCCTCACCGAAATGGGGCTCACCTGCAACGACCTCATCCGCTGCAACATCAACAGCGTGAAGGCGTCCTTCCTCCCCGCGGAAGAAAAAACGCCGCTCATCGAGCGGCTGATGGGATACTTGGAGAGCGCCGAATGATCGAGGTCGACATCATCGCGGGCTTTCTCGGCGCGGGCAAAACGACGCTGATCAACAAGCTGCTCGGCGGCGCCTGCGGCACGGAAAAGCTCGCCCTCATCGAAAACGAGTTCGGCGAGGTGGGCGTCGACGGCGCGCTGCTTTCGGGCACGGGCATGCAGATCGCCGAGCTGGATTCCGGTTGCATCTGCTGCTCCCTCGCGGGGGATTTCACCGAGGCGCTCCTCACCCTCGCGCGGGACTACGCGCCGGACCGCATCCTCATCGAACCCTCGGGCGTCGCCGCCCTGTCCGATGTGCTCACCGCCGTGAAGGAAGCGGCAGAGCACGGCGCAGAGCTCGTTGTGGAACACATCCTCACCGTGGCAGACGCGCTCCGCGTGTCGGCACAGCTGGCAAGCTACGGCTACGGCGAGGTCACCGAAGACCAGCTCAAGCACTGCGACGCCATCGTCCTCTCGCGCACGCAGGGCATGGAGGAGGAAGCGCTGACCGCCCTTTGTGCGGAGCTTGCCGAACTCAACCCGCGCGCAAGCGTCGTGACCACCCCGTGGGAGGAGCTTTCGGCGGAAGAGCTCCTTGCCGTCACCAAGCAGGAGCACACCCTCGAGGACGAGCTGCTCTCGGAACTCGTGCCCGAACACACGCACCACCGGCACGAGCACGGCGAACATCACGATCATCACGCCCACCAAGCCGAGGGCATGTTCCAAAGCTGGGGCGCGGAAACACCGCGCAGGTTCACCGAAGCCGCGCTCGGCGCCATCCTCGGGGAGTTCGGAACGGGGCGCTGCGGCATGATCCTCCGCGCGAAGGGCATCGTCCCTTCGGAAAACGGTTGGCTCGCGTTCGACTACGTCCCCGGCGAACAGAAAATCCGCCCCGCGGCACCCGCCGCCACGGGCAAGCTGTGCGTCATCGGCGTGATGCTCGACGAAAAGACGCTCACGAGCCTGTTCCTCGGGTGAAAAACAAAACACACAAAAAGGGCCCTCCCATCGGGGAGAGCCCTTTTTCTTATTTCAGTCCGAATTTCGCGGCGGCTTCACGGAAGAATGCCAGCGCGGCGACCGCCTCGTCGTAATACGCCTCGGGCGAAGAGGGCTTGCCCTCGAGCGTGAGCCCGCCCGCGTAACCGATCCCGGCGAGCGCTTCGAAATACGGGGCGTAGTGCGCGTCCTCGGCAAGGTCCGCCGGGAAGGAACGCCCCGCGATGCGCGCGAAATGCGCATGCTTCAGCCATGCGGCGCCCTCCGCTTTCAGGTCCTCCGTCCCCTCCTGCTCGATCTCGGCGTGGTAATAATCCGACAGAGCGAACACGTTCGGGTGCGCGGCAAGCTTCGCGAGGCGCACCGCGTCGCGGAAGGTCTTCACGCAGTTGGTCTCGCGGCGGCAGTTCGGTTCGATCACCGCCGTCACGCCGTATTCCGCGCTGCGGTCGCCGAGCAGGCGGCAGAACTCCGCAAGGCGTTCGTAAGCCTCCGCCTCGGGCATCTCCTGCGGGCGGATCTTCGCCCACGCGCTGCCGAACACGATGACCTCGGGCGCAAAGGGCGCCGCGGCGTCCAGCGCGCGCTTCAGGTATTCTTCGACCTCGTCTTTCGGGGTCGGCTCGGTCAACAGGCGCATCCCCTGCGGAAGGATGGAGCTCACCGTGTAACAGGGCAGGCCGAGCGAGCGCATCAGCGCCAGCCCTTCGCGGCGCGCCGCGGGGTCCATTCCCGTCAGCGAGGCGAGCGGCAGCTCGTAATAATCGTACCCCGCGCGCTTCGCACGCTCGGCATACTCGAAACCCGCGCCGTTGTTTTGGCGCAGCATCATGTTGGGGCAGGCACCGAAACGCATCGTTGTTTCCTCCTTATACCAAGAACAGTTCCAACACGAACACCACCGCGCAGCAGATGCACGAAACGGGGAACAGCCCCGCGCCGCACCACGCCGCCACCACGCCCGCAATGAGCGCCACCGCACCCGCAACGGGGCTCGCAGTCGCCTCCACGATGGCGGGGAAGGTCATGACCGCCAGCGTCACATACGGCACGTAGTACAGCACCGAACGGATGAACCGGCTACGGATCTTTTTGCGGATGAGCGTCAGCGGCACCACGCGGATGAGGAACGACACGAACGCCATCACGAAAATGCAAACGAGGTTCCTCATGCGTCCGCCTCCCCTTCTTCATCCTTGATGGGGAACAGCAGCGCCGCCGCACAGGCGATGACCACCGTGAGCACGATCGTCCGCGTGCCGGTGGAGATGCCCGCAAACAGCGGCAGTGCGGAAGCCGCCCAGCTTGCCGCGAAGCACACCGCGACGAGCCCCGCGATGATGCGGCTCTTGCGCGCCGCGGGGATGATCGTCGCAAGGAACATGCCGAACAGCGCCACGCTGAACGCGCTCACCGCGCGGTCGGGCAGCAGATTCCCCGCGATGCAGCCGAGGAGCGTCCCCAGCGCCCACAGCGGCGACGCCACGCAAATCTCACCGTAGGTATACATCGGTTCGAGGTCGCCCGGCTGGGCGATGGCCGTCGCGAAGAATTCGTCGGTGATGAAAAAGCCCATCAGGAGGCGGTGGCGCAGCGGCAGGTCCGGCGCCATGCGCTGGCTCCACGCGCAGCTCATCAGCAGGTAGCGCGCGTTCGCCACAAAGGTCATCAGCGCGATCTCGATCAGGGTCGCCTTCGCCGCGATGAGCGTGAAGCCGACGTATTCGCCCGCAGAGGCGTTGTTGAGCATGCTCGCGAGCATGCTTTCCAAGGGAAGCAGCCCCGCATTCCGCGCCGCGATGCCCAGCCCGAACGAAGCCGCAAGGTAGCCGAGACCGATCGGCACGCCGTCGCGCAGACCCGCGCGGAACGCTTTCCGTTTCCTTTCCGTCATGTTCTGTATCCGTTCCTTTCGAAAAAACCTTCTCGTTGCCCGCAAAGACACAATTATATATTGTAATCCCACGCGTATGGACTGTAAAGCAAAACCGTATGATGGGCAAAGAAAAAAACGGAACTTCCGTCCCGTTCTTCGGTTTTTCGGCTCACTTGCCCGCGTTCCGTTCCGTTTCCCGCAGAAACGCCTTGTGCTCCTCCGTCACGCGGAAGCTTTCGAGCGCCTTGCGCACGGTCATCTTATGGGTCGTGGGTTCGAGGCGCCGTTCGGTGAGATAGGGCAGCGCCGCGTCCCATTGCTTCGCGAGCGCCGTGGCGAAGAACCACGCCTGCCCCATGCGCACGTAGTATTCTTCCCGCCGGACGGTTGCCGCAAGCGCCAAGACCTCCGGACCGAAATCTTCACCGAGAAAGTGCCCCATCAGCATGTTGAAGCCGAAGCGGCAGGTGTACACGGGCTCCGCGGCGATCCACAAACGGATGCGCTCCATGAGCTCCGTGCGGTGTTTTTTGAAGATCTTCGGCGACAGGGAATCGCACACCGCCCAGTTGCCGACATGCGGGAGGAACGCTCCGACCTTCTCAAGGCACGCCGCAAAGTCCTTCTCCTCATTGAGCAACAGATCGTGGAGGATGTTCTCGTCGTGCGTTCCGTGCGGGAGCGCCGCAAGAAAGTCCGCGGCTTCCTTCGTGCCCTTCAGCTCCTTCGCGAGCTTGCGGAGCAGCGGCATCCGCACGCCGATGACCTCCTCCCGCCCGAGTCCCGGCGTGAGCTTCATCTGGAACGCGGCGTACTTCTCGTCCGCCAGCGCTTCCAACCGTGCGCGGATCGTCTCTTCCATGGCTTTCCTCCGCTGGTTCCATCATCGTCCCGTTGTGAAAACCGGCGTGCCCGAAGGCACGCCGGCACAGGGTTCAGTTTGCGAACAGCTGTCCCGGAAGGACAAGCTTCTCGCGTTTGGGGAAACTGTCGTCATATACGGCGAAAGCTTCGGGTTCCCGCTCACATACCTCATACAGTGCGGGCGCGGTATACTCGCCCGTCACACCGTTGAAGTACCCCGGGATCAGTTCCTTTGCGAGGAAGAACGAAGCGTCCTCCCCCTCCGGAACGCCGTGGTAGCGGATACCGAATGCCGAAGCGGGGCAAAACCCGCTTTTGCCGTAAAAGTCGATGTTGCCTTCGAAGCACACAGCGCCGAAACCGAGCTCCGCTGCCCGTTCCAGTGTGGTGTCGAGCAGCAGCTTCCCGTACCCTTTGCGCTTAAGGTCGTTGCGGATGCAGATGGGTCCCATCGCCAGCACGGGAAGAATGTTTCCCGCATCGGCGGCGATCTCCGCGCGCACGAACACGTTCTGTCCGATGAGCGCGCCGTCCTTCTCCATCACAAAGTTCAATTCCCGCACAAAGCGCGCTTCCCCGCGCATGCGGTGCAGTACATAATGTTCCATCGCGCCCGGGCGGTACACGTTCCAAAAGCTGTCCCGCACGAGTTCTTCGACCGCGCGACACTCTTCGTTCCGTTCGTTGCGGATGATGATGTCCTTGTGTCCTGTGTGTTTTCCTTCAAAATGTTTCATGTTCGATCTCCTTTGGTTGTCCGGAATTTGTCCCGGCAACAACGCCTGCGGGAGATCCGTTTGCCGGCGGCGGACCTCCCGGTCAGCGCACCGACTCCGTTGCTTTGCGGTTGTTCAAACAATTCCTCCGAAATGATTTTCCGGCGTTTTCCGCCGTTGATAACAAGATACCCGTTTCCTTGCCCGCAGTCAAGCCCCGGTCAGCGGCAGGCGCATCCACACGACGGGCTGCGCTCTCCCGTCCTTTGTGACAAAGGCGCCGGGGTCGCGCCCGAAGGGCTCAAAGCCGAGGCTTTCATACAGGCGCACGGCGGCGGTGTTCTCTTCCATGACTTCGAGCTCGATGCGCCCGTAACCCGCGGCTTTCGCGCATGCGATGCAGGCTTCGGTGAGCGCCCTGCCGATGCCGAGCCCCCAATACGCCCGTTCGACGGCGATGCCGAACGAGGCGCGGTGCTTCATTTTGATGCCCCTTCCCGCGGGGGCGATGCCCGCCGTGCCCGCGATCTTCCCGCCGAGCTCCGCAACGAGCTGCACGGCGCGCGGGTCTTCCTGCGCATTTTCGAGAAACGCCGCCTCATCCTGTTCCGTCAGCGTGCATTCCTCCGGGTAGGTCGCGAGAAATTCCGTTTCCCCGCGGGTCGCGAGAAAGCTGCGCAGCACCTCCGCGGCGTCCGCTTCCGTTGCGGCGCGCAAGGTGCAGATCCGTCCGTCCTTCAGCACGGCGGCCGACTGAAATTCCATGCCCGCTCCTTTCCCGCAAAAGCGTCACAGCCGCGCTTTCAGCCACTTGTCGAGGAACGCCAGCTGTTCCTCGGTGTGGAACCAATGCTCGCCGTTTTCCATCACGGTCAGGTCCGTTTCGTTCGCCGCCGTAAAGGCGTCCACCATGGCTTTCGGCACCAGTGCGTCGTTCGGCGTCCACAGCACCGAGGTGTGCTTCGCCGCTTTCACGGGGTGCTCCAATACGTATTTGCGGTAATCCCACGAAAGATCCTCGCCGAAGTCGGTCGGAACGATCTTCTTTTCTTTGAGCTCCGCTTCGGTCACGCCCGCCCACTGCATCATGTTCGCGATGAGCATCCCGAGGTCGAGCACCGGAGATACGAACAGCATGCGCGGCACGCCGAGCTCGCCCAAGGCGTGCATCGCAAAATACGCGCCGATGCTCACCGCCAGCGGGATCACCGTCTCATACCGTTCCGTCAGCCGCGCATACGCCGTGCAAATCGCATCCCTCGTTCCCCAAGGGGTGAAGTCTTCGAAATCGGGCCCCACGATGTCGTACCCGGGGAGCAGGGGCTTCAGCCGCTCCGCCTCCGCGCCGCAGCCGCCCTTGCCGTGGATGTAAAGGATCGCCCGCCGTTTTTCGGGCGCGGTCTCCATAAGGCGCTGCCACCGCTCCTTCGTCAGAAGGTTCGCGACCACCGTGCGGCGCTCACCGAGCAGCGGCACCTCCGCGTTCTCTTCGGTGTGGTCGTACACGAAGCCGAGCTTCTCCTGCACGCGCTTCGATTTTTCGTTGCCCGCGTAATAGGCGCACCACAGGGCGTTCATGCCGAGCTTTTTGAACGCATAGCCGATGAGGGCGCGGCAGGCTTCGGGCATCACGCCCGTGCCCCGGTGTTCCCGCGCCAGCCAGTAGCCCAGCTCGCACTCGTCCGTGCGGCGGGTCAGGTCGGTCATTTCGCCGAGCTTCAGCCCGATGCAGCCGATGGGGTGCCCGCCGTTTCCCTTCTTTTCGATGGCGTAGGTCTGCTGCTGCCCGATGAACATATCGAGCACCTGCCTGCTCTCTTCCAAACTGCGGTGCGCGGGCCAGCCCGCAGCGGGACCGATCGCGGGGTCCTTGCACGCATGGTACAGGTCCTCCGCATCCCCCTTGCTCCACGGCCGGAGGATCAGCCGTTCCGTTTCCAAATTCATACCGTTATCATCTCTTCTTATAACAAATCAGCACGGGGTCGGTGCCCATCGGTCCGTATTCGCCGACGAGCAGGAAGTCCTTCCCCGCGACGGCGCCGAGGCAGCGCCCGTTGCCGAGTTCCTTTTGCGTGCCGAGGTAGGCGCCGTTTTCTTCCGGAAGGCGCAGCGTCTGCCCGCCCGGCATCGGGTATTCGAGGCACACATACGCGCCGGAAAGTTCGTACAGGGTCCCGGGCGTGCCGAGCCCTTCGATACCGAGCGCGCCGAATTCACGGCAAAGCTCCCGCTTCAGGGCTTCGAGCCCCTCCGCGCCGCAGGCAAGCACGCAGTCCGCCGCGATGCATTCCCCGCCGAAGGGGTGTCCGTTCGTTGCCGCGCAGCCGGGGCAGCTTTCGCCCCTCGGGCAGGCGCCGCAGTCGGCGCCGCACAGTCCGCGTTTCCGTTCCATCGTCACGCCTCGCGGATGAAGTTCACCAGCGGCGCGAGCTGTTCGCCCGTCACGCAGTTTTTGCCGCTCTTCATCATTTCGAGCATCTCGTCCTCTTCGGGCGTGCGGTCGGGCTTGGCGCGCAGCTGCTTGCCGATGAGCCCGCCCATCATCTTCATCATCAGCTTGTAGATGCCGTGCACCTTGTCGGGTTCGTAACCGCCCTGCAGTTCGAACACGGGCACCTCGTCGGGCAGCTTGTTGCTCTTGCGGATATCGGGCTCCTGCTTGCCGGGCGCGCTCATGCCCACCGCGCCGACCGCAACGATGCGGAAACGCTTCACGGCCTTTTCGTAGTTCGCGACATTGCCGCCGACGAGCCAGCCGAGGTACACGATCTCCGTGCCCTCCTTCAGTGCCTTCGCCTCATCTAAAGAAAGCACCTTCAGCCCCGTCTCCTTGCCGAGCAGCTTAGCGAACATCTGCGTATGTCCCGCGTAGGACGAATAAACGATCGCTTCGATCATGATTTTTCCCTTCCTTTTTTCAAAAGCGCGGCGTTGCCGCCGTGCTTGCCGTGTTGTCCTTTTTATTACTTGTCTTCGGTCAGCTCCGCGCCGAAGCGGCACAGCAGCGAGCTCACGATGAACGCGATGCCGAGCGCGACCGATTCGAGGATGCCGCCCGGCACCTCCCAAACACTCGGGAACCAATGGGCGATGACCTCATGCGCGATGACCGCCAGCGTGAAGGTCACGACCGGCACCCAGATGCACAGGATGCCCAGCTGCATCAGCTCCTTCGCGCCGCCGCGGGTAAAGGGCGTGCCGTTGGCGAGTTCGTTGCGGAAGTACCGTTCCGCCCGGCCGGCGAGCGCGGCTTCCCCCGCGCAGAGGATCGCCCCCGCGAGGATCGAACTGAAGATCGTGCCGAGCGTGAGCCCGCTGTGCATTTCGATCAGCCCGTGCACGCCGATGATGTGGATGTTGCCCACGGTCAGCCCGTCGGGGATCAGCGCCAGAGAGATCCCGCCGACGGCGCAGCCGATCATGCCGATCACGCAGCAGATGAATACGATCTTGCTGAGGATCCTGCCGGCCTTCGACAGCTTCTGAATGGTTTCGAGGGTCTTCGTGTTTTCCATGCCTTGAGCCCTTTCTTTCGTCACAGGGTATCGAAGCGCTCCGCGCCCTTGGTGTAGAGGCGCGCACGCAGCAACCGCGTCGCAACGACGAGCAGCACGAACACCGCGATGAGCATCGACTGCGGGTCGACGAGGCTTCGGAGGAAGTATCCCGCGGCACCGATGGCGAGCACGATGCCCCAGCCGCCGAACAGCGCGACGGTGATCGCAAAGCCCTGCTTGATCGGCACGACCTCATTGGTCCAGTTGAGGTTCGGGCGCGCCAGGTCGAGCGTTACGCCGAACACACCGAAGAAGCACATATACGCCGTGACCGTCAGCACGATCATGACCGTTTCCGCGATCTCCAGCCCGAACGCCAGCGAAACGAGCACCGCGCTCACGACCAGCGGGAGGATGTTCAGCGCCACATGCAGGCGCACCTTCGCCTTGAGCACCGCCGCCGCGTCGACGGGCAGCGAGCGGATGAGCCACAGGTTCTTGCCCTCGAGCGAAACGGAGGGCGCGGAGATGGCGTTCGTCGTCACGATGAGCATGAGCACCAGCGCCACCATCCCGGGGACGAGCCCCGCAAGGTCGGGCATTTCCGTGCGCAGCAGCACCATGACCTCGGCGAGCAGCCCGCGCTTCACCAGCGCGACGACGCCGACCACCGGGAGGATCAGCAGCCCGAGACCGCTGTTCATCATGCGGGTCGTGGAGGAGGTGAAGACCTTGAGTTCGCGGAGGAACAGCGCCTTCGCGGGGCTCTTCTGCTCCGCGCGGCGTTCGATGTACTTCGTTTTCGCGACCGTGCCGGAGCTCGTCACGATGCGGACGAAATTCTTCGCCATCAGCAGCAGGCACAGCACGAACACCGCGACCGCGCAGGCGGAATAGAGCAGCATCGCCTTGCCGTTGCCGTTCGCCGCGACGCCCAGCGCATACAGCGGGGGCGCGCTCACCTTCAGGGTCTCCGCGAGACGGTCGCCGCTCGCGACGAGCAGGTTCATGATCTTCTGCAGGTTGAAGCTGGCGTAGTAGTACAGACCGAAGAACGCCATCGTCAGCACCATCGTGAGGATCTTCGTGTTTTTGAACTTCCCGGCGACGATCGCGACGACCCAGCCGAGCAGGCAGGTCAGCGCCGTGACGAGCAGCGTGTTCACGAAGAGCAGCAGCACGGGGTTCAGCACCGCCGCGGCGCCGCCCTTGAAGATCCAGTAACGGATGCAGGCGGGGATCCACACGAGCCCGCTGTAGAGGAGCGCCATGGACATCACGCCGAGCATGCGGGTGAACAAAATCGCCCGCGGGGGGATGGGCATCGCCAGCAGCATCTCGTTGTCCTTCGCGCGGTAGAGCGAGGCGTAGGTGTTGAACACGCTGCCGAACACGCCGAAGAAGATCGCCATCACGCCCATCACCACGAAGTACAGCCACGAGAGCCCGGATTCGAGCAGCCCCGTCATCCCCATCGACATCCCGTAAAACGCGAACCCGACCACGCCGAACAGCAGCGCGTACAGCGCGACCATGGCGGCGGTGCCTTTTTTGCTGCGGCGCTCACCGGTCTTGCGGTTGGTGAAATAAAAGGTGTTCAGTTCGAGGAACTGTTTTTTGAGTAACGCTTTCCACATAAGGTTGCCTTTCCGGCCTTACGCCTCGCTGTCCGCCAGCTCGAGGAAGACCTGTTCGAGCGATTCGTCGCCGCGGACCTCCTCCATCGTTCCGGAGCGGATGAGCTTGCCGCCCTTGATGATGGCGACCTTGTCACACAGCTTTTCGGCGACCTCGAGCACGTGGGTCGAGAAGAAGATCGCCGCGCCGTTGTCGCAGGCCTCGCGCATGAGTCCCTTCAGGGTGAACGCCGCCTTCGGGTCGAGACCGACGAAGGGCTCGTCCATGAGGATGAGCTTCGGCGCGTGGATCCACGCGGAAACGATCGCGAGCTTCTGCTTCATGCCGTGGGAGTAGGCGGAAACCGGCTGCGCGAGTTCGGCTGTGAGTTCGAACATGTCCGCATAGCGGCGGATGCGCTCCTGCCGCACATCGGCGGGGACGCCGAACACGTCCGCGATGAAGTTGAGGAATTGGATGCCCGTCATGTACTCGTACAGGTCGGGGTTGTCGGGGATATAGGCGATCTGCTTTTTCGCGGCGATCGGGTCCTTCGCGACATCGGTGCTGCCGATGGTGATGGTGCCCTTGTCGAAACGGAGGATCCCCGCGACGCTCTTGAGGGTCGTGGTCTTGCCCGCGCCGTTGTGCCCGATGAAGCCGAAGATCTCGCCGGGTTGGATCTCGAGCGTCAGGTCGTCCACCGCTTTTTTGTTGCCGTAGGTCTTGGTCAGATGATCGATTTTCAGCATGATATACTCCTTCTTCCGTCCGGCGCCGCTTGCACCGGGCTCTTCTTGTATTCGGTCCTTCACCCCGTGGGGCGGTGTTCTCATTCGTTGCCTTCCGCCGGACGCCGCTTCGGCACCGGCAGGCGGTCTCGGTTGTTGGTGAGCGCGTTCGCGATTTGGGGTGTGATCGAGCCGTCGCGCGTTTTGTACATCAGCACCATCGACAGGCACACCTCGCTGAGCACGGGCCCCAGCTCCTCATCCGAAAGGTCGGTCGCCCCGATCGATTCGAAGGCGGCGATGCCGTTGGCAAACACCAGCATGCGGTTCATGAGGTTCATGGCGTCGTGTTCCGAAAGCCCGAACGTACGCCCGATCTCCCCGCACATCGGGTCGAAGATCTCACGGAATTCCGCGCGGAACCGCTCCGGGTGGACGATGTCGATGCCCTCCGTGTTGACGATGCGGTACAGGTTCGGCTCGTGCTTGGCAAAGCGGATGAACCGCATCCCGAAGGCTTTGAACGCCGGCTCGTACCCGAGGCTCTCCTTCAGCTCGGCGATGAACATTTTCCGCACGCGGTCGCACACGGCTTCCTTCAGTTCGTCCATGCCGGAAAAGAACGTGAAGATCGGCGTCGTGGTCGTGCCCAAGCGCTTGGCGACGGTGCGCGCCGCAAGGGCGTCGATCCCGCTCTCCCGTACGATCTCCAGCGCGCAGGAAACGATCTCCTCTTCGGTGAATTTCGGTTTCGGCGGCATCCTGTTCTCCTCCCGCGGTATTGTTTTATAACACTTGTTTCGTAACTTTCGTTATGTAACACTTGTTATGTAACGGTATTATAGACTCTTTTTTGGGCTTGTCAATAGATTTCTCTATGATTTCCGAAAATATTTTTACGACCGTTCATTCAACTTTATGTGATATCGTTATGATATCATCGTGAATCATCCGTGTCAATACGCGCTTTCGGCGGGGACAAAAACAAATAAGGCACGGTCTGCGTGCCGTGCCGCCGGGGAACGGATACGAAAAAGGAGCCCCCCGAAGGAAGGCTCCCTTTGTGTTTTGTGCCGTTCAGCGCTGCCCGTAATAGGCGTTCGCGCCGTGCTTTCTCAGGTAGTGCTTGTCGAGCAGTTCCTGCTGCATGCGCCCGTGTTCCGGCGCCATCATCATGGCGTGCCAGTCCATGAAGGCGACCTCTTCCATGACGACCGCGTTGTGCACGGCGTCCATCGCGTCCGTGCCCCAGGCGAAGGGACCGTGCGAATGCACGACGACGCCGGGGATCGCCGCGGGGTCGAGGTCTTTGAAGGTCTCGATGATGACCGTGCCGGTCTCCTTTTCATACGCCCCCGCGATCTCCTCGGGCGTCATGCGCCGCGTGCAGGGGATGTCCCCGTAGAAGTAATCGCCGTGGGTGGTGCCCATCGCGGGGATGGACCTGCCCGCCTGCGCAAAGGTGGTCGCCCAGCGGGAATGCGTGTGCACGATGCCCCCGCACCCGGGGAAGGCCTTGTACAGCTCCACATGGGTCGCGGTGTCGCTCGAGGGCTTCCAGTGCCCCTCCACGACCTTGCCTTCGAGGTCGACGACGACCATATCGTCCGCCGTCATATTCGTGTACGAAACGCCCGAGGGCTTGATGACCACGAGCCCCGTTTCCCGGTCGATGCCCGAAACGTTGCCCCAGGTGAAGGTGACGAGGTGATGCTCCGGCAGCAGGAGGTTTGCCGCGCAAACGGTTTCTTTCAGCTGTTCCAGCATGCGCGTGCCCTCAGATCGCCGCGATCGCCGCAGTCTCCACGGCGAGCGCCTTTTTGTAGGTTTCGAGGAAGGCGGCAAATCCCGCGATGTCCTTCTCGTCCGCGGTGAGCGTCGAGGAAACGGCGTCCGCAAAGACCTTCTGCTCGAGGTACTCTTCGAGCTTCTGTCCCTCTTCCTTCCACAGCATGTAGCCCGCAAGCAGCGCCATGCCGTACGGTCCGCCTTCTCCGGCGGTCTCCATCACGGAAACGGGCGCGCCGACCGCCGCGGACAGCATGCGCTGACCGACGCCGGGGGTCTTGAAGTAACCGCCGTGCCCGTAGAGCTTGTCGATCGGGACCTGCTCCTCCCCGGTCAGGATATCGAGACCGATCTTCAGCGTGGCGAGTGCGGAAAGCAGGTGCGTGCGCATGAAGTTCGCGAGCGTGAGCTTCGCGCCCGGCGCGCGCAGGAACACGGGGCGACCGTCGTCGAAATCGGTCACGCCCTCGCCCGAAAGGTAGTTGCAGCTCATGAGTCCGCCGCAGTCCGGGTCGCCTTCGAGGGCGATGTTGAACAGCGTCGTGTACAGGGTGTTCTTGTCGACCTTGCAGCCCGCGGCCGCCGCGAACTCGGCGAACAGGTTCGCCCACGCGTTGATGTCGCTGGTGCAGTTGTTGCAGTGGACCATCGCCACCGGGGCGCCGGAGGGCGTGGTGACCATGTCGATCTCGCGGTGCACGCCGGGCATCTTCTCGACGACGATCATCGCAAAGTCGGAGGTGCCTGCGGAAACGTTGCCCGTGCGCGGCGCGACGCTGTTGGTCGCCGCCATGCCGGTGCCCGCGTCGCCTTCGGGCGGCGCAAAGGGGATGCCGGGCTTGAGATCGCCCGCGGGGTCGAGGAACTTCGCGCCCGCTTCGGTGAGATACCCCGCGTTTTCCCCCGCGACGAGTACCTTCGGCAACACCTGCTCCGCGGTCCACGCATAGCCCTTTTCCTTCACGCGCGCGTCGAACTTCGCGATCATGCCCGCGTCGTACCCGAGCTTCTCACTGTCGATGGGGAAGATGCCGCTCGCCTCGCCGATGCCCACGGCGCAAACGCCGGTCAAAAGCTCGTGGATGTAGCCCGCGACGGTCGTGATGTGACCGAGGCGCGGCAGGTGTTCCTCCCCGTTGAGCACCGCCTGATACAGGTGCGCGACGCTCCAGCGCTGGGGGATGTTGAAACCGAACAGCCCGGTGAGCTCGGCGGCGGCGGCACCCGTCATGGTGTTGCGCCAGGTGCGGAATTCCGTCAGCGCGTTGCCCTCGGCGTCGAAGGGCAGGTAGCCGTGCATCATGCCCGAAATGCCGACCGCGCCGAACGCGGTGGGCACCGCGCCGAATTTTTCTTCGATATCCCGCTTGAGGTCGGCGTAGCACGCTTGCACGCCCGTGTGGATATCCTCCATGGTATAGGTCCATACGCCGTTCACGAGGCGGTTCTCCCACTCATGGCTGCCCGCGGCGATGGGCTTGTGGTGTTCGTCGATGAGAACGGCTTTGATCCGGGTCGAGCCGAGCTCGATGCCCAGTGCGGTGTTCAGAAAGTCCATTGTTTTTCCTCTTTCCGTCGCTGATAGGAAAGATTCCGGCCGGGACCCGGCCGGAATCCGTTGTATCACGGGGCGGTGCGCAGGGCGCCGCCCTTCCGTTGTGCGGTCGTCAGATGCCCTTGAGCTTCCACGCGATGTCCTTGATCATGAGCTCCTCTTCGAGCTTCTCGGGCGTGGTGTCCTTGCCGATGTGCACGAACTCGATGTCCATCATGCGGGCCCAGTCGCGCATCATTTCGGCGGTGACGTCGTAGGAGAGCACCGTGTGGTGCGCGCCGCCGCAGAGTGCCCAGCACTCGAGACCCGTGGTGAGGTCCGGCAGGGCGCGCCACATGACGCGGGCGACGGGCAGGTTCGGCATGGGCATGATGGGCTTCACGCACTCGATATCCTGGCAGATGAGGCGCATGCGTCCGCCCATGTCGATGAGGCTCACGACGATCGCGGGGCCTGCCTTGCCTTCGAACACGAGGCGGGCGGGGTCCTTCTCGTTCATGCCGATGCCCAGATGGTGGGTCTCGATGCGGGGCTTGTCCGCCGCGAGGGACGGGCAGACCTCGAGCATGTGCGCGCCGAGGGAGTATTCTTCGCCCTTGACGAGGTGGTAGGTGTAGTCTTCCATGAACGCGGAAGCGCCGTTGCCGCCCTCGCCCATGGATTTGAGGATCGCAGTCATCGCGGCGACCTTCCAGTCGCCCTCGCCGCCGTAGCCGTAGCCCTGCGCCATGAGGTGCTGGCTCGCGAGACCCGGCAGCTGCTCCATGCCGTACAGATCCTGGAAGGTGTTGGAGAACGCCATCGCGCCTTCGGCGTCGAGCATCTTCTTCATGGCGATCTCTTCCTTCGCCTGATAGCGGATGGCTGCGAGGTTGTCGGTCGCGATGTCGTAGTTCGCTTCGTATTCGGCGACGAGCGCGTCGATCTCGGCTTCGGTGACCTTCGCCATTTCCTTCACGAGGTCGCCGACCGCCCAGGTGTTGACCTGCCAGCCGAGCTTGATCTGCGTTTCGACCTTATCGCCCTCGGTGACGGCGACTTCGCGCATGTTGTCGCCGAAGCGCATGACCTTGAGGGACTTGGAGACCGCCGCGCCGACGGCGACGCGCATCCAGGTGCCGAGGCGCTCCCGGACCTTCTCATCCTGCCAGTGCCCTGCGATGATCTTGCGCGGCATGCGCAGGCGCGCGCCGATGAAGGCGTGCTCGCGGTCGCCGTGGGCGGCCTGGTTCAGGTTCATGTAATCCATGTCGATCTCCTCGTTCGGGATCTCGATGCCGTACTGCGTCGCAAAGTGGCAGTAAGGCTTCTGCAGCGAGGCGAAGCCGTTGATCCACATCTTCGAGGGGCTGAAGGTATGGCACCAGGTCACGATACCGGCGCACTCGTCGCGGTAGTTCGCTTCCTTGATGACATCGGTGATCTCCTTGTTCGTTTTGGCGGTCACCTTGTATACGAGCGGATACGGCAAAACCTCGGACAGCTCCGCCGCCATCTCGCGTGCTCTCGTTTCGACGGTCTTCAGCACTTCTTCCCCGTACAGGAACTGACTGCCGACCACAAACCAGAATTCATACTTGCTCATTTTGAAAAAACTCCTTCCTTGTTCACGGAAATCAAGAATGCGTTGTGCTTCCCCCTTGTGTATTTTACGCCTTTCTTCCCGCAAAGGGAACAGAAAGAACGGCGTCCGGGGGCCCATCCACGAGACGGGTCCCCAACGGTTCCGTTATTGCTTTTGACGTTTGCCCTTGCCGCGCATGCCGAGCACGACGCTCTGCATGAGGATGAACAGGCACAGCATCGCGCCGGTGGTGATGGACTGCCACCACGGCTCGGTGAGACCCGACGCCGGAACGATCGCCTTGATGGTCGCGAGCGTGAGCACGCCGACGAAGGTACCGAACACGTTGCCGACGCCGCCCGAGAGCAGCGTACCGCCGATGATCGACGAGGCGATCGCGTTCATTTCCGCACCGGAAGCGTTCGTCGCGTTGCCGGCACCCGTGTGCATCAGAAGAACGAACCCCGCGATGCCCGCGAGCGTGCCCGAAATGACATAGGTGCAGAACTTCGCGAAGCGCACGTTGATGCCGAGCATGAGCGCGCTGTTCGGGTTGCCGCCGACGGCGTAGAAGTTGCGCCCGAGGCGGGTCTTTCTGAGGACGAACGCCATCACGACGAGCACCGTGAGCGCCACCACGACGCCGAGCTCGAGGCGCGCCGGGATGAGGTTGCCCTTCTTGCCGTAGTACCCGAGGAAGGGGAACTCCAGCTTCGTCGCCATGAGCTGCTTGAACGCCGGCAGGGCGACCTTCTGCGGGTTGACGGAAACGATCGTCGTCATGCCTCTGGCGAAGAACATGCCCGCGAGCGAAACGATGAACGGCTGGATGCCGAGGTAGGACACGAGCGTGCCCTGCACCACGCCGAATGCGAGACCGATGCCGACTGCGATGAGCACCGCCACGGGGATCGATGCCCCCTCGGTGTTCATGTACACGGTGCAGACCATCGCGACGAGGGCGATGACGCCGCCGACCGAGATGTCGATGCCGCCGCCAATCATGACGACGGTGAGACCGCACGCGACGATGATGAGCGCCGCGTTGTCGTTGAGGATGTTGAAGAACTGCTGCACGCGGAGGAAGCCGCCGCCGAGGAAGAGCATCGCCGCGGCGTACATGGCCGTGAAGATGCACACGGCGATGACCATGAGCAGCGCGTTGTCCGTGAGCGGCTCACGCCGCAAAGTCTTTTTGCCGTTCATGCTTCCGCCCCCTTTGCGCTGCGCTGCGCCCACTTGAGTTTCAGGTTCGCGAACGCCTTCTTGACGACCGGCGAGCCGAGCACGACCAGCAGGATGATGACGACCGCCTTGTACGCCTTGATGTCCGTGGAGGGCACCTTCATCGCGTAGAGCGTGGTGGTCAGCGCCTGGATGGCGTACGCGCCGAGGACCGAGCCCGCCATGCGGAATTTACCGCCGCCGAGCGAGTTGCCGCCGATGGCGACCGCGAGGATCGCGTCCATCTCGATCTCGAGCAAAATCGTTTCGTGGTTGATGAGGCTGAGACGGCTCACCGAGATCACGCCGGAGAACGCGCAGCACACGCCGAGCAGCACGAACGCCAGCATCTTGATGACCACGGGGTTAATGCCGTTGAGGCGCGCCGCCCGCTGGTTGATGCCGACCGACTGCATGTACAGCCGGATGCTCGTGAAGCGGAACAGCAGCCCGAAGCAGAGCCCCACGAAGATCACGATGAAGATCGGCGTCGGGACGGGAACGCCCGGAATGAAGCTGCCGATCGCCGTGACGATGGGGCTCGAAACGGTCGGCGTCGCGCCGCCGTTGATCCAGTAAGCGATGGAACGCCCGCAGGTGAAGAGGATGAGCGTGGCGATCATCGGCTGGATCTTGAACACCGAGACCAGCGTGCCGTTGAACAAGCCGCAGAGCATGCCCGCCGCGATGCACGCGACGACCGCGATGAGGATCGACAGACCCGTGATCGAAGCGCCCGAGGAGAGCACCTTCACGAACACGGAACCGCAAACGGCCGCCGTCGCGCCGACGGCGATGTCCTGTCCGCCGCTGGCAGCGGTCACGAGCGTCATACCCATGGCGAGGATGGCGAGCTCGGAAGCGCCGTTGATGATGCTGATGAGGTTGCCCGCGAGCACCGTGCGCCCGGTGTTGTTGACGGTCGTCGTCACCGAGAAGAACGCGGGGTCGCGGATGAGGTTGAACACGATGAGGATCGCGATGGCGACGAGCGGCACGGTCAGCTGCCGGAGCGCGTTCCCGAAGCCGGAGCCGGTTTGTTTCTTCATTCTCATTCACTCCTTCCCGCGATGGTCCGCATGACCTCGTCCTGCGTGAGCTCGCTGCCCTTCAGCTCGCCGACGATCTTGCGGTCGCGCATGACGATGAGGCGCGAGCAGGTGCGCAGCATCTCTTCGATCTCACTGGAGATGAAGGTCACGCTCATGCCCTCCTCCGCAAGCTTCAGCACGAGGCGCTGGATCTCCGTTTTGGTGCCGACGTCGATGCCGCGCGTCGGCTCGTCGAGGATGAGGTATTTCGGGTGCGTCAGAAGCCACCGTGCGAGGATGACCTTCTGCTGGTTGCCGCCGGAGAGCGAGCCGACCGGGGTATCCGCCGAGGCGGTCTTGATCGACAGCGCCTTGATGTACTCGTCGGCGAATTTTTCCGCCTCCGCCTTCGGGATGGGGTGCCCCATGCCGCGCAGCACCTGCAGCGCGAGGATGATGTTGTCGCGCACGGACAGGTCGGCGATGATGCCGTCGTCCTTGCGGTCCTCGGGCAGGTAGCCGATGCCGCCGCGCATCGCGTCGATGGGGTTTTTGACCTTCACGGGCTTGCCCTCGATGGTGACGGTGCCGCCCGTGACCTTATCCGCGCCGAAGATGGCGCGCACGCTTTCGCTGCGCCCCGAGCCGAGCAGACCCGAGAAGCCGTTGACCTCGCCCGCGCGGATGCGGAAATCGAACGGACGCACGCCGTTCGCGCTCGAGAGCCCTTCCGCGTTGTACACGGGCGTTTCGCCGTCCTCCGGCGCGAGTTCGCGCTTCTCCATGCCCGTCACGTCGTCGAGCTCCTTGCCCATCATTTTGGAGACCAGCTCCACCGCGGGCAGGTTTTGGATCTCGTACTCGCCGACGAGCTCGCCGTTGCGCAGCACCGTGATGCGGTCGCACACGGCGTAGACCTGCTCGAGGAAGTGCGTCACGAAGATGATGCCGACGCCCTCGCCCCTGAGCCTGCGCATCAGGGTGAACAGCATTTCGACCTCGTTGTCGTCGAGCGAAGAGGTCGGCTCGTCGAGGATGAGGACTTTGCATTGCATATCGACCGCCCGCGCGATGGCGATCATCTGCTGCACGGCGAGAGAGCATTTGCCGAGCTGCTGCGCCGCGCGCGCGGGGATGTTCAGCCGCCCGAGGATCTCGTCGGCCTTTCTTTCGCGTTCCTTATGGGAGACCAAGAGCTTTTTGTCGCGGCCGATGAACATGTTCTCGGCGACGGTCAGGTTGGGACAAAGCGTGATCTCCTGATAGACGGTGCTGATGCCCGCGTTCTGGGCATCCTGCGGCGAGCGGATCGCCACGTCCTTTGCGACGCCGTCCAGAAAAACGGTGCCCTCATCGCGCGTGTAAACGCCCGTGAGCACCTTGATGAGCGTGCTCTTGCCTGCGCCGTTCTCGCCCATCAGGGCGTGGATCTCTCCCCTTCTCAGGGTGAAATCGACGTGCTGCAGCGCTTTGACGCCGGGGAAGCTCTTCGAGATCCCCCTTGCTTGCAAGACGATGTTCTGTTCCATGGGTTTCCTCCCGTACCCGGGGCGCCTCGCGCCCGTGGAGTGCTGACGATTCGGAAAAAAGCGCGGTGTGCGCCACTGCGCACACCGCGCCGGATGGTTCAGCCGATGAGACCTTTCAAGGTCTTTTCGTTGTTACTCTTCGCCGAGACCGTAGGTCGCGATGTCTTCTTCGGTGATGGTCTTCGCGTCGAAGCCGCGCTCATTGGAGATGACGATCTTGGTTTCGAGGGTCTCGCCCGCCTGGAGCTTTTGGATCATGTCGCTGATGACCTGCGCCTGGAAGGGGCTGCACTGACCGTCGTAGTTCCAGTTGCCGAGGATGACCTGACGGAGTGCCCAGCGGTTGCAGTCGAAGCCGATGATGATGACGTCGCCGTTGACGCCGTGGGTGATGCCGTGCTCGTCGAGGGCGGCAACGGCACCGCGTGCCATACCGTCGTTCTCGGCGTAGATGACGTTGAACGCTTCACCGGAGTTGATGGCGGCTTCGGTGATGTTCTTCGCTTCCGCTTCGTCCCAAGTGGCGGTCTGCTGCACGACGATCTTCCAAGCGTCGTCTGCATCAGCCTGTTCCTTCAAGGGTTCGGTACGGCCGATCTGCGCGTCGGAACCCATGGCGCCCTGGATGTGGATGATGTTGTAAGCTTCGAGACCCTGCGCCTTCAGCCATTCGACGGCGCCGATGCCCTGGTTGCGCATGTCGGAAACGACGGCAGCCTCATAGAGCGCTTCGTCGCAGTCGATCATACGGTCGAAGAGGAACACGGGGATGCCCGCTTCCTGCGCTGCGGTCAGGACGGCGTCCCAGCCGGTGGTCTCCGCTGCGGAGACGAGCAGGTAATCCACACCGTCGGTGATGAACTGGCTCGCCTGGGCAAGCTGCTCATCGTTCTTCAGGGAGTAGAAAGCTTTTGCGGTATAGCCGTTTTCGGCGGAGAACACGGTTTCGAAATCTTTGACGTTCGCTTCGCGGTAGCCCGACTCGGACGGCGGGTTGTTGATGATGCCGACGGTGATGTTGTCGGCCAGCGCGATCGACGCGGTGAGCATGAGACCCAGACAGAGAATGACAGCAAGCAGTTTCTTCATGAGATGTGTTCCTCCTATGTGATTGTTGAGAAGTGAGCCGGTGTGTCCGACCGATTTCATGATATTCCGATTGATAGAATCTGTCAATGGTACTGTGGCGCAGATTCCCGTGCCACACGGTAAAAACCGCATACCGATATGTATTTTTCGATTGGGCAAGGGGCGTGCGGAATACCTTCTCCCCGCCCTCCGAAGACCAACCGCCACAGCAAAACGCATCGGAAAATGCCCGTTTTACGGCATTTTCTCCGATCGCATCCGGGGATGTGCCGCCCGCCGCGCCGCCGCGGTCCGCCGCCGGCGTACTTCCGTTTCCGCTTCAACCTCCCGCTGAAACATGCACAAGTTTCATCATATAAAATATCCGATTTCCATAGAAGTTTCGTATCGAACGGGCGTCGGCGCAAAAAAAGACCCGGCGCCGCGGGTGCGGTACCGGGTCTTCGGAACGAAGCCTTACAGAATGCTCGCGAGCAGTGCGCGCACGGTGGTCGGGTTCATTTCGGCGGGGGTCAGGTGGATGATCGCCGCGCCGAGACCGACTTCGGTCAGGTGGTCGAGGTCGGATTCCTTGACGCCGAGCTCACTGAGGCGCACGGGCATCTTCATCGAGACCATCAGCGCTTCGACGGCGTCCGCCAGCGCGTTGACATCGGCATAGCCGAGGCGCTTGCAGAGCTTCGCCATCTTGTCCGCCGCCTGTTCGCCGGAGATGCGGATGAACGCGGGCAGGGTAATCGAGCAGGCGATGCCGTGCGGCGCGCCGAACTCGGTGGTGAGCGGGAAGCTCAGCGCGTGGATACCGGTGGTGCGGGTCTGGCTGAACGCGACGCCCGCCATGAGGCTCGCGAGCTGCATGTGCTCACGGGCGACCGGGTCGGAACCGTTGTCGTAGGCGTTCTTGATGTTCTCGAGGATCATCTCCATCGCATCCGCCGCGATCGCGTCGCAGATGGGCTGGCTCGCCTTGTTCCAGTACGCCTCGATGGCGTGGCAGAACGCGTCCATACCGGTGGAGGCGGTGACGCCCTGCGGCAGGCTGTAGGTCAGCTCGGGGTCGAGCAGCGCGACGTCCGGCCAGAACTCATCGGTGACGAAGGGCATCTTGATGTGGGTGTTGCGGTTGGTGAACACGCCGACGTTGGTGACCTCGCTGCCCGTGCCCGCGGTGGTCGGGATGCAGATGAGGCGGGTCGTGCGGTGACCGAGCTTCTTCGTGCCGCCGCTGTAGTAATCGTAGATGCTGCCCTCCATGGTCACGAGGCAGGAAACGATCTTCGAAACGTCCATGGAGCTGCCGCCGCCGAGACCGATGACGGTCGTCGCGCCGAGCTCACGCGCGGCAGCCGCCGCGGCGTCGACGCTTTCGCAGGAGGGGTTGGGCTCGATCTCGTGGAAGTAAGCGACTTCGCAGCCGGTCAGCACGGAACCGATCTTCTCCGCGGTGCCGATCTTGTAGAGGAACGGGTCGCAGATCATGAGGACCTTGTTGCCGACGATGTGATCCTGCAGTTTTTTGGTGCTGCCCGTACCGAGAACGATCTTCGAGGGCATGCAGTAAGAGAATTCAACCATAACGATCCTTCTTTCTTAATGACACAGGTTGGTTTGTTTGTTGCGTTTTGCGGCGGACCGGAAGGTCCTCCCGTCATTGTTCCGCCGGGGCGGTCTGCTTCGCGGCGTCCCGCTTGTGGGTGAGGATGAGCATCGCCATCGCGCCGGCGAGTACGACCGCCACGCCGATGAGCTGCACCGCGGTCATCGTCTCGCGGAAGAGCACGAAACCGAGGAACGCCGAGAACACCGGCATCAGCAGCAGGATGACCTTCACCAGCCACACGGGGTTGCGGCGGAGGTTGTGGTAGTAGACCACGTAGATGAGCGTCTGCCCGAGACCCGAGAGCAGCAGCGCGACCGTGAGGCTTTTGTTCCCCGCGATGCGGGAGAACTCCGCCATCTGTCCCATCGGGAACGCGACGGTGAGGAACAAGATCATCGTCACGAGGTTGTTGTAGTAGGCGATGACCATATCGCTGCCGGGGTTCACGGGGTGGTGCTGCACCTTCTTGATGAGGAAGGCGTTGACCGAAACGAACAGCGCGCTCAGGATGAAGAAGATGTTGCCCGGGTTGAACAGTTCGAGGTGGCGGAAGTCGATGCCCAGCACCAGGAACACGCCGAACAGCATCACGAGCGTCAGCGCCCAGTCGGTCTTCGTGAAGCGCTCATGGTAGAGCCACGCGGAGATCAGGTTGACGAACAGCACGTCGCACTTGAGCAGCGCCGTGCCGATGCCCGCCGGGGAAAGCTTGAGCCCGATGAAGGCGGTCGTGTCGAGCAGAAAGCCCATCAGACCGATCGCCAGCAGCCACTTCCAGATGTGCTTGAGGCGCACCAGGGAACCGAGTTCCTTTCTGCACGCCATGATCGCCGTCAGCAGCACGAGCGTGAGCCCGCGGATCGCCACGCCCACGGAGAAGGTGGACATGTAAGCGAGCGCGCTGTGCGAGGCAACGTAGTAGCTGCCCCAAATGACCGGCAGGATCAGCAGCATGATCCATTTGCTTTTCGACATAGTTTTCGGAAATCACGGAAACCGGCCGCAGTACGCGGCCGGTCACCGTTGGGTTCAGCGCTGGACCTTGCCGGAGGGCAGGTACTCTTCGGGGATCTCGTTCGGGAAGAACACGACCTTGACGCAGCCTTCCTTGCGGTTGACGAAGGTGTCGATACCCTCGGCGAAGGAGGTCAGCGGGTAGGTGTGGGTGATCATTTCCTTGACGCGGAGCTGACCGCTGCCCATGAGGTTGACGACCGCCTGGGTCGCGTTGGGATTGCCGCGGCTGCCGACGACGGAAAGCTCTTTGAAGGTGATGGGCTTGAGCAGGATCTCCTCGCGGTGGGATTCCGGCGGGGTGCCGAGCAGAACGATGCTGCCGCCCTTACGGCACATCGCGACCGCCTTGTTGAGCGCATCGTGCGCACCGGAAGCTTCGCAGACGTTGTCCGCGCCGACGCCACCGGTGATGCGCAGAACCTCCGCGACCGGATCCTGGGTCTCGAAATCGATCGCCATATCGGGATCGCACGCACCCAGCTCGACGGCTGCCTTGAGGCGCGCGCCGCGGCCGATGCAGATGACGTGTGCCGCACCCAGCGCGCGGGCGATCTTCATCGCCATGAAGCCGATGGGGCCGGGTCCGATGACGCAGTAGGTTCCGCCGGGCTTCACGCCGCCGCGCTCGAGACCGTGGAAGGCAACGCCTGCGGTGTCGCACATGGCCGCTTCCGCGAAGCTGACGTTATCGGGCAGCACGGTGAGGGAACCGCAGCTGTAACGGATGTACTGCTGGTATGCGCCCTCGGTGGTGAAGCCGTAGTGACGGTGACCGGTCTCGTCCTTGCCGTAGTTCAGGCACAGGGAGTAACGGCCCGCTTTGCAGTTTTCGCAAACGCCGCAGCCGCGGTGCGCTTCGCCCGCGACGCGGTCGCCGACCTTCAGGTTGAATACGCCGGGACCCACCTTCACGACCACACCGGACCACTCGTGACCGATGATGAAGGGGTAGGAATCCGGGCAGTAGTGATAGGGCTTGCCCTTGAGAAGCTTGGGGTCGGTACCGCAGATGGCGATCGCCATGACCTTGACGATGACCTCCTGGAAACCGGGGTCGTTCGGAACGTCGACGTCGTGACGGATCTCATACTGTCCGTTCGTTCCGGTGAGCACGACTGCTGTCTGCTTGCTCGGGAGTTCGTATTCCATTGATCTTGTCCTCCTGACAAATTTTTAATCTTCGTTGGTGTACATCACGCAGGTGTTCTGCCCGTGGTTCGCGGAGAGGATGACCTGCTTTCCGTTGCGCTCCGCCACGGTGACGTTGGCGGAGAATGCCTTGTCTTCGATGAGCTCCGTGCGGTACGCGCCGTCCTCATACCGGAAGAGGAACAGCGGTCCGTTCTCGCGGCGTCCGCCGGAGATGCCGCACATCTTGCCCCAGAGCTCGCCCGCCCACAGCGGGTGCACGAAGGCGAGCGGTTCGGGGTACTGCCACACGGGGGCGTACTTTCCGTTTTCGTCCAAATGCCAAACCTTCAGGTCCGTGCCGTGGAAGCCCTCGAGGGTGATGAGCTCCTCCACCCCGTCGCCGTCCATGTCGCAAACGCGGACTTCGCCGGTCGGCACATCGGTGAGCCGTTCCACCTTCCATTCGGCGGTATCGCCGTGCGGTGCCGTGAAGGCGTAAGCGCCGGCGTCGGAGCTTGTGAGCACCGCCGCGTTCCCGCGGAAGGTGCACCCGGCAAAGCCGTGGTTGTGGAATTGCCCGCCGAGCAGGCGCACCGGGGTTCCGGGCTTGCCGTTTTCGAGCGGTGCCGCCGCCACGTAGCCGGGGCTCGACCAATCGTCTTTGTTCGCCTTGGTCTCGCACAATACCGCAAGCACCAGCCACGAACCGCGGTCCGTGGTGACGATCCCGAAACGGTGCAGGTAGGGCACCTGAAGATACGGTTCGACGGTGAAGCCTTCCTCGGTTTTGGTGACGAGCGCGATGTCGGAATCCGCCGCGGCGAACGGCGGGAAGAACCCGCGGATGGCGAGAAACCTGTCCTCACACCCCGGCAGCGGCTCCATGCCCATGGTGCCGCCCTCGTTCTCCCACACGGTCTCCCGTTCGCCCGTTTCCGCGTCGAAGCAGTAGCACGCCGCGCGGACTTCGCTCGCGAACAGGTGTTTCTCCCGCCCGCAGAGCTTCATGGAACGCACCGCATAGCACTTTTCCAGCGGTGCGAGCGCGTGTCTTGTGAGTTTCACTTCTTACTTCAGGACGCTGCCGAACTGCATCGGGCGGACCTGCTGCAGCAGCTGCTCATAGCCCTTGAAGAAGCCTTCGAGGCAGGTGACGAACGCGCCGTAGTACTCGAACTCGGCGACGGTCATGCCGTCCTCGTCGTAAGCGCGGTGGAAATCCGGCAGCTTGTCGAGCTGATCCAGCCACTGCTGCGGCACCGGGTCATCCATGTAGTTGCGGATCTCGACGTTGCTGTTGTCGTAGACCTTCAGCCACTTGGAGGTAATGGTCATGGAGACGTCGCCGCCGATGAACTGCTGCCAGTGGTGGATGTTGCGGTAAGCCGCGGTCAGCAGGCGGGTGCGGTAGCCGCGCTCCTTGAAGATCTTGTAAGCCTTCTTGAACACCGCGACGCCCGCCCATTCGAGGGCTTCGGGGTCGATCGCGACGGAATCGCGGGCGACGGCCTTCTTGAGCCAATCGTCGATACGGCCGATCATGATCGTGCAGACGGGGGTCATCTTCGAGGTGTCCTTGCCCTCTGCCTCACGGCGCTTCATGCCGCGCTCGACGGCTTCCGCCAGAGCCACTGCCTGCGCGACGGAGAAGGAAACGGTCGCGTTGATGCTGACGCCCCGGTAGGTCGCCTCTTCGAAGGCCTTCAGACCGGCCTCGTTGATGGGCATCTTGACCATGATGTTGTCCGCGAGCTTGGAGAAGCCGACGGCCTGTGCCGCCATCTTCTCGGCGTTGTGGTAGTTCTTGATGTTGGTCTGCATGGAGATCTTGCCGCAGGCGCCGTTCTCCTTCTCGTAGACGGGGCGGAGCATCTCGCAGCCGCGCAGACCCATCTTCTCGATCAGCATCCAGGCGACGTCGTCCTCGGTCGCCTCGGGGTTGCTCTTGTACAGCTCGGTGATGGTGTCCTTCCATTCCGGCATCTCGCTGCCGAGGACTTGGTTGACGATGACGGGGTTGGTCGTCGCGCCGACGCAGCCGACGGACATGCCGTACTCGAGGTCCGCCTTGGAGCAGGAGTCCACCCACACGTGGGTGTTCGGGAATTTCTCTCTCATTTCGATCAGTTTGCCACTCATTGTTCGATTCCTCCGATTGAAATCATGTTGGGTTTATGAGATTCGGCGCCGCGGAACCGCGGTGGCCGGAGTCTTACAGTTTGTTGATGCGCCGGTACTCGTTGGGCGTCACGCCCTCTTCCTGTTTGAAGTACCGGATGAAGTTCGAGGTGTCCTGAAAGCCGGAGCTCGTGCCGATGTCGTTCACGCTGCGGTCGGTGTGGATGAGCAGTTCCTTCGCCCGCGCCACGCGGTTGAGCATCATGTACTGTTTCGGCGTGTAGCCCGTCGCCTTTTTGAACGCGCGCGAGAGCTGTGCGGGGTTCAGCAGCAGCTTGTCCGTGATCTCGTGGATCTTCACGTCTTCGGTGAAGTGCTGTTCGATCCACAGCTGGACCTTGGCGAGGCTTTGGAGCTCCTCGCTGCCCGAGAACGCGAAGCGCTCCGGGGCGACGCGGCTGCAGAGGGCGAGCAGGTGGCGGATCACCGAAACGACGATCTCGTCCGTGTAGGCG
This sequence comes from Clostridia bacterium, assembly GCA_030526425.1. Taxonomy (GTDB): domain Bacteria; phylum Bacillota; class Clostridia; order Christensenellales; family CAG-138; genus CAG-1024. The sequence goes on along the minus strand of JAUNCT010000008.1, from coordinate 8,895 downwards.
TCGTCCTTGCCGTATTCCTCACCGAGCATGCGGAACAGCTCGGTCACGGTCTTGTGATACTCCGCAAGGTCCACCCAGTGGATGAAACCTTCCGAGCGGTTTTTGAACACCGACAGCTGCCAGATATCGCCGAGGCGGCGGTTGAGCTGCGCGGGGTCGAGCTTGACGAAGTAGCGGCAGAACGGCGCTTCGGTGATGTCCGTTTGGTGCTCCTCGAGGTTCGAAAAGAACAACAGCTTCCCGGGGCCGACCTTGTACACGTTGGCGCCGACGGTGATCGTCGCGCGTCCTCCGACGACGTACATGACCTCGTACGAGTTGTGGAAGTGGGAACTGCGGCCCGCCACGTCGGCGTATTTGAACTCCGTCATGATCTTGGTTTGCATGCGGTCTCCACCGTCCTTTCCTTTTGCCGTGATCAAAGCCCGAACGCGGCCTCCATTTTGTCGAACGCCTTCGCGAGGTCGTCGTCTCTTGCGAAGAGTGCCGCCGCGCCGGCGACGAACACGTCGCAGCCGGCTTCCCGCAGGGCGCTGAAGTTTTCCTCCGAAAGGGATCCGTCCATCTCGATCTGGAAACCGAGGCGGCGCCCGTCGCGCATCGCGCGGAGCTCGCGGATCTTTTCGACCGTTTCCCAAAGGAACGGCGCGCCGGGGAACCCGGGGCGGATGGTCATGACCGTGACCTTCTCGACCCGGTCGAGATACGGCACGAGCGCGCCCACGGGCGTTTCGGGGCTGATGGCGAGACCCGCCTTGCAGCCGAGCGCCGCGATCTTGTTGAGGACCTCGGGGGTCTTCTCCCCCGTCACCTCGATGTGGGGCGTGAGCATCGTTGCGCCCGCCATGGCCGCGCGGGGCAGCCAGCGGTCGAGCTGACGGACCATGAGGTGGCAGTCGACCGGGCGTTTCGCCACGGTCGCCACCGCTTTCACGAAGGGGATGCCCAGACCCGCATTGTCCACAAAGTCGAGGTCCATCAGGTCCGCGTGGAACCATTGGGCCCTTTCGTTGATGACCTCCGCCTGCGCACCCGCACGGAGCAGGTCCATGCAGATGAGCGAGGGAGCGAATTCCGGACGGTTCTTCATAGCTTATTTACCCTGTGCGGCTTTCTTGGCCGCGCGCTTGGGGAAGAGCTTGTTCGCGATGACTTCGTTCTTCATCACGAGCGCGGCGACGGTGATGAGCGCGGCGACCACGACGAGCACGGTGCCGACGCTGAAGTTCGACATGCAGGCGCCGAAGGTGCCGTGGGTCATCAGGCTGCGGCGGAGGTACGTTTCCATATCCTTGCCGAGGATGAAGCCGAGGAGCAGCGGCGGCAGCGGGTAGCCGTTCTTTTCGAGCGTGTAGCCGAGGATACCGAGCACGAGCACGACCGCGAAGTCGAACAGGCGGTTGTTGACGGACACGCAGCCGATGGCGATGCACATCACGATCAGCGGCAGCAGGATGTACCGCGGGACCTTGACGATCTTCGCGAACAGCGGGATGCCGAGGCTCTGGATGATGAACATGGCGAGGTTCGCGAAGAAGGTCGCCAGAACGATCTGGTAGATGAGGGGCGCGTTGGTCACGAAGAGCAGCGGACCGACCTGAACGCCCTTGAGGATGAGCGCCGCCATGATGACCGCGGTGACGGAGTCACCCGGGATGCCGAGGCTCAGCATGGGGATGAGCGCGCCGCCGGTGACCGCGTTGTTCGCGACCTCGGAGGCGTAGATGCCTTCGGCGCAGCCGTTGCCGTAGCCGACCTCGCTCTTCACGGTCTTCTGCGCCGCGGAGTAGGAGAGCATCGCGCCGGTGGAGCTGCCGAGACCCGGCAGGATGCCGATGAACGTGCCGATGATGCTGGACTGGAGCCACAGCCACCAGTAACGGGGACCGCGGTTCTCCTTGGAGGGGACGTAGAAACGCTTCTTCTCGAATTCGGCGGTGGTGGTGTCTTCATTCAGCTTGCCCGCCGCGGAGAGGATCTCCGGGATGGCGTAGATGCCGATGATGAGGATGACCATCGAGATGCCGCCCTGCAGCTGGGGCATGCCCATGGTGAAGCGCTTCGCCATCGCGTCGATGGCGGAAAGACCCATGCAGGAGATGAGCAGACCGATCAGCATGCTCATGTAGCCCTTGAGCACGTTCTTGCCGACGAGCACGGAAACGAGCGACAGCGCGAAGAGCATGAGACCGAAGTAATCCCAGGGGCTGAACTTCAGCGCGATCTGGGTGAGGGGCTTCGCGAGGAAGGCGAGCACGATCGCGGAGAACGCGCCGCCGAGGAAGGAGCCGAAGGTACCGATGGCGAGCGCCTCGGCGGCCTTGCCCCTACGGGTCATGGGGTAACCGTCGAAGGTCGTCGCGATGGCGGCGGCGGTGCCGGGGATGCGCAGCAGGATCGCCGAAACGAGACCGCCGGAGATACCGCCCATGTAAACGCCGAGCAGCAGCGCCACGGCGGGGATGGTTTCGAGCTTATACGCGAAGGGGAGCAGCAGCGCGACCGCGATGGGGGTGTTGAGACCCGGGATCGCACCGAAGATGATACCGACGAAGGTACCCGCGAAGATCAGCGCGAGGACCTCGGGCGTCAGGATCGAAACGGCAGCAGTCAGAAAATCTTGCATCGTTTACCTCCTCAGATTCCGAAAATGCCCGCGGGGACCATGATGTGCAGCACTTGACCGAAGAAGTAGTACACAGCGAAGGACGCGGCGGTCAGGCAGACGAAACGGACGATGATGTTCTTCGCCGTGCCGAAGCTGCCCGTGGTGAATTTATACATCACGTTGACGATGATGTTCAGATACACGACCGTGGCGATCAGGTAACCGAGGTACTTGATGCCGATGTAGTACAGCACGAGGCTCAGAAGGAACGCCCCGCGGTGCCCGTAGAACAGGTCGAGGAAGACGAACTTCTTGCGCTCGTCCTTCTTCTCCATGAGCACGGTGATGAGACGGATCGCGCAGCAGACGAACAGCGCGACCAGGATGATGCGGGGCCAGAACGCGGCGCCGCCGGAGGTATCCGATTTCAGAATCCTCCAAGAGAAGGACTCGTTGAAGCCGAGTCCGCAAACGGCCATCAAAAAGACCAGAAAAAAGATTTCTCCCATGTATTCTCTCCTCGAAAGTAGTGTGCCGTTCCGCCCGGCGGGCGGAGCGGTTTGCTTTGTTCGGACGGTGACTTGAGTACGGACAGAGATCCGCAGCTGTCAGGCGGGTATCCCGCGGGGGCGTTTCCCCCGCGGGACCGTCACCGGAACTTATTTCATGAACTCGTTGGCGAAGTTGACGAAGTTGGTGTACATCGCGGCGAGGTACTCGGTGTATTCCGGGGTATCCATGTAGGTCGCGGTGTAGTTCTTCGCACCGAGCTGCTCGACGACGCCTGCATCCGCAGCGGCCGCACCGAACATCTTGGAAACGGCTGCGATCGCCTCAGCGGGCGTGCCCTTGGGCGCCCAAACGCCGAAGACCTGGTTCATAACGGACATTTCGTCGCTGGTGAAGCCGGCTTCGAGCATGGTGGGAACTTCGGGGAAGGAGGGCAGACGCTCTGCGGAGAAGACGGTGAGGATACGGAAGTCGCCGGACTTGACGTATTCCTGAACGCCGCCGACTGCATCGATCATGACGTCGACGCGGCCCGCGAGGAGCTCAGCGGACTTGACGGTGTTACCGCCGATGTCGATGGTCTGGAACTTGATGCCGTCGTGTGCTTCCATCGCGTAGACGGAGAACTGCGGCAGACCGCCGGTGGCGATGCCCATCTTCACGGTGCCGGGGTTCGCCTTCGCGGCGTCGACGACATCCTGATAGGTCCGGTACGGAGAATCCGCACGGACGACGATGGACAGAACGGAGGTGACATACAGGCAGACCGGATCGAACGCTTCGTAGGTCCAGTCGAGGGTGCCCTGCGCGTACTTCATCGCGAAGCCCGCGGGAGCGACGAGGAAGGTGTAACCATCCGCGGGGGAATCCATAACGGCCTGAGCGCCGACAGCGCCGCCCGCACCGCCGATGCAGTTGACGTTCATCAGGTGACCGTTGGCGCAGTTGTTGGAAATGTAGTCGGCGAAGATGCGGCTCGGGATGTCGGAGGTGCCGCCCGCCTCATAGGGGTTGACCAGGGTGATGTCCTTCTCGGGGTAGCCCGCTGCGAAAGCGGAGGTCGCGGTCAGCACCATCGCGATGGCCATGACCAGTGCGAACAGTTTCTTCATTTGTTTCGATCTCCTTTAAATGATTTTGTGTATGCGGTTCCGTGCCTGACAGCCGTGGACCGGTTCGTTCGCCCCTCGGGCGATGGGATCAAAGGAAAGACTTGTAGTAGAGGTTCGGTTCCTCTTCCATGGCGGTCTGGAAGCCGCGCTCGAACATGAAGTGGCGCTTGCCCACATCGTTCGGGAAGGTGAACTTGCCGCCGACCTGCCAGATGAAGGGGTTGAACTGATAGTCCAGCCGGTCTTTGCGCATATCGTAGAGCACGTCGACCTCACGCGGGTCGCCCATCATGTTGCTCCACACCTCGTAGTGCACGGGGATGATGACCTTGCAGCGGAGGTTTTCCGCCATGCGCAGCACGTCGCTCGCAGTCATCTTGTCGGTGAGACCCGGCGGGTTCTCGCCGAAGGAAGCGATCGCAACGTCGATCCGGTGCTGCTTGCCGTGGCGCAGGTAGTAGTTGGAGAAGTGCGAGTCGCCGCTGTGGTAGAAGGAACCGCCGGGCGTCTTCGCGAGGTAGTTGACCGAACGGATGTCCATATCGTCCGGGCAGTAGCCCGCCAGGTCGCCGGAGCGCGGCGCGGTGAGGAACACGGTGCGGTCGAAGGAATCGAGCACGACGACCGTGGTGTCCTTGACCTGGATCTCATCGCCGGGCTTGACGGTGTGGATGACCTCCTCGGGGAGACCCCACTCGCGCCAGGTGTCGGTGACGAACTTCGGTCCGTAGAACGGCACATCGGGGAACTTGTTGTGGATGGCCGCCGTGACATAGGGGTCGATGTGGTCGCGGTGGCTGTGGGTGACGAACACCGCGTCGATGTGCTGCACCTCGAAGGGATCCATCACGCAGGGGATCATCTTCGTGTTGGGGAAGCGCTGCTTGCCGCCGACCATGCGGTTGAGCTGGAAATCCGGGCCCGCGAGGATGGGCGGGTACTTCGACCAATCCTGCGTGTACTTGCCGCGTCCGCACCAGTAGTCGATGCAGATGTTCGTGTTGTTTTCGGTCTTCAGCCAGATACCGGTGCAGCCGAGCCACCACATGGCAAACGTGCCGGGCTCCACAACGGTGCTGTCGATCTCCTCATTCAGCCAGGTACCCCACTCCGGGAAAATGGCGTGATACCAGTCGTCCTTGGTGATCTCGGTGACGTTCATTCTTTTCTCCTTTTTATCTCGGTCCGTAATTGTTTTACGGGGTTATGCTTCTTCTTCGGTCAGCTCGAACAAAACGACCTGATCCATGTCGCGCGCCGCGACCGCGAGGTAAGACTTGCCTTCGTAAACGAAGCCGCGGCAGTTGCTGGGGGCGATGCCCTCTTCGATGAGGTGCGCCTTGTAGCCTTCCGCCGTGTGCTCGACGACATAGAACTTTCCGTCCTCCTTGCGGTAACCGACGGCGAACATGTTGCGCCCGAGCAGCTCGCCCGCCCAGATGGCGTGGGAGAAGTGCATCGGCAGTTCGTAAACGACGGTCCAAACGCCGTCGACGCGCTTGTTCACCGTGCAGAGCTCACCGTGGAAGCCGTCGAACACGACGAGTTCGTCTTCCCCGTCGCCGTCGAGGTCCGCGACCGCGACATCGCTCACTTCACGGTCGAGCAGCTTGTCGACCTGCCAGTCCTTGCCGCCCTTCGGGGGACGGACGCGGAACAGACCCTCGGTGCCGCCGATGAGGGTGACCTCCTCACCGTCGAGCTTGCCCTGCCAGAAGCCGTGGTTCTTGGTGACGCCTTCCTGAAGAACGCGGAATTCGATCTGTTCGCCTAACGCCGGGACCTTTGCCGCGAGGATCTTGCCCGGGTGGGACCAATCCGCCGCGTCGTTGCGCTCGGTGCACAGCTGCGAGCAGACGATCCAGTCGCCGTCGCTTTCGGTGTGCACGACGCCGCTGCGGTGCAGGTAGGGGATGACCGCGAGCACGGTGGTCTTCCATTCGCCGCCGACCTTATCCGCGCGCACGACCTGCGCTTCCTTCGACTGGAAGCCCTTGTAGAAGTTCTGGATCGCGACGACCGAGCCCTCTTCGTTCAGCTGGCTCACGTTCATGCAGCCGCCGGGACCGTCCCAGATCTGCTCTTCGTTCCGCGTCGCGAAATCGATGCTCTTGCAGACGCCGCCGTGGGTCTCACCCGCCGCAACGACTTGGAAGCCCTTGTTCGTGTGGAACAGTTCCAGGCAGTAGATGCCCTCGATGTCCGACAAAACGGACCGTTTCCATTTCAGTTGTTTCACTTGTGATTTCTCCGAATATTCCGATTGATGTTCCGTGCGGTCATGCGCAAAGATGTGCAGCGCGGATGTGACCGTGTTTCGATTGTTTCAGCGGGATGTTTCCCGGTTTCGGGGATATGTACTTTTTGCGTCCATCTCCGTTATTGACACAATTATATCGGTTCTGCGTTTCCCCGACCATAGTATTTTTATATCGATTTCTATGTAAAAATTTCCCCGTTTTTCCGAGAATTTTCGATTTTTCATACATTTTCTCATATTATCGGTTTTTTCATCCGCATTCTTTGCGCGGCGATATGTGATTTTGTTGAGGTCTTTACAAAAAATTTGTATTTCGGGTATGATGCTTTCCTCCCGCCGGGATGCAAACAAAATGCGTGCCGCACCGCAAACGGTCATATTCCGCCCGTTTTTTTGCAGGTTCTGTTTTCTGTACTTGCAATTCCCCTTTCCTTCCCCTGTTTCCCCGCCCCTTCCGTTTCCGGTACCGCTCCCGGAAACCCGCCGTTTTCCGCCGACCGACGCGCGGTGAAAGGGCAAGAACGGTTGCGCGAACTTTCATGGGAACGGATGCGCGTCACATGCGATGTGTTTCAGGCACTTGTCCGCATCCCCCGGAAAAGGGGTCCGTCTCCTTCCGCAAGCAACAAAGGAAAGCGTGCCGGGCTCATGAGCCAAAAGCCTCCCTCAGAGAGGGAGGTGTCATGGCGTGCCTGCACGACATGACGGAAGGAGTGACACGCAAGTGACGGGCTTGCCGACCAACATCCTTGCACGCTTCCACCGCAGCGATGCTTCCGTTTCTCCGGTCGAATCCCTTCCGTCATTTCGCCTTCGGCTCAACGACACCTCCCCTTGCGTCCTCAAGTGGAGGCTCCGCTCAGAGTCGTTTTCGCTTCTTTAAATTACTCGACACGCCCGTCACAGCGTCCCGCACAAAAAGCAATGTCCGTCAGCTCCACTTGGAGACGAAGTCTTCTCCGAAGCGCAGCGGAGGAGTCGAGCAAGGGGAGCTGTCGAGCGTATGCGAGACTGGAGACGAAGTCTTCCCCGTAGTCGAAGACGCAGGGGTTGGGATTCGTCTTTAAGCAGTCGGGCAAGGGGATGCCCGAGCGTTGTGTAACAACGCGGGGCGCGACAGTGGCGTTGCGCAGCGAAAGCGTCCGCCGTAGGCGGTGGAGACAAAGTCTTCCCCGTAGTCGAAGACGCAGGGGTTGGGATTCGCCTCCTTCCGCAAGCAACAAAGCACAACGCAACAAGCTTGCCGAGCCAAAAGCCTCCCTCAGAGAGGGAGGTGTCATGGCGTGCCTGCACGACATGACGGAAGGAGTGGCACGCAAGTGACGGACTTGCCGAATGACATCGTTGTACGACCCGCCGCACCGTTACTTGCGCCTCCGATGACAATCCCTCCGCCTCGCAAGCTCGGCACGCTTTCGCTGTTGCAAGCAACAGCTGCCGCGCCCCGCATGCCTTCGGCACGCTCGGCCATCCCTACTCCTCCGCTGCGCTGCGGAGGATCTTCGAAGTACACAAGGGCGGCAACGATTCAAGCTGTTTCGGTTTGCGGAAAGCTACTCGACTCGTCAGCTACTGAGTACCGATCAAAAAGCAATATTCGTGGGCTCCCTTGTGTAAAGGGAGCTCCGCCGTAGGCGGTGAGGGATTGTCGTCCTCCACCGCAAGCACCAAAATACAGCGCAACAAACGCTCCGCACCAAAAGCCTCCTTCAGAGAGGCGGTAAGCCGTTGCGAAGCAAGGCGTTAGGAAGCGGCAGATGTTGCTTGCAACATCGAGAGCGGAGAGGTGGATGCGAGTATGCCTCAGGTATACGAGCAGACGGAAGGAGTGGCACGCAAGCAACAGACCAACCGACCGGCATCCCTGCACGCTTCCACCGCAGCGATGCTTCCGTTTCTCCGGTCGAATCCCTTCCGTCATTTCGCCTTCGGCTCAACGACACCTCCCCTTGCGTCCTCAAGTGGAGGCTCCGCTCCAAGTCGTTTCCGATTCTTTAAGTCACTCGTCACGCCCGTCACAACACACCGCGAAATAAGCGAGCCCGTAAGGCTCCCCTTGAGGACTGCAAGGGGAGCTGTCGAGCATATGCGAGACTGAGGGGATTCGATTGCGCTCAAGCTCGGCGACCGGTTTCTGCCCCCTCCGTGTCCAAATTTAGCTTACCGGTTCATCGCCGAACATACCGCCGTAATGAAACATGAGCTTCGACGGTCGAATCCCTGCCGTCGGCTTGCGCCGACACCTCCGCTGCGCTTCGGAGAAGACTTCGTCTCCAAGTGGAGGATCCGTTCCGCGTCGTTTTCGCATCTGTGAATTACTCGTCACGCCCGCCACTGCTCTCCCCATCCCAAAGTCAGGACCACCCCTAAGAGGGGTGGTTTGGGAACGGCCTATAAGGCCTCGC
>JAUNCT010000036.1 GCA_030526425.1 Clostridia bacterium | reverse complement strand
CCCGCAGGGGGACCGTGTTTTTTCGTGTTTGCAGTGGACAAAAGGAAAGACGACTTGCATGCAATCGAAACCCCTCAGTCTCGCTTTCGCTCGACAGCTCCCCTTGCAGTCCTCAAGGGGAGCCTTACGAATTTTGCTTTTTGAGCGGTACTGAGTAAGGAACCGGTCAAGTCACTGAATATCACGCAAGCATCACGACCCGAAGCCTCCGCTTGGAGACGAAGTCTTCTCCGCAGCGCAGCGAAGGAGTTGACGCAAGGGGAGGCCGAACATTGCCGCAGGTAATGTGGGGCGCGGCAGTGGTGCTGCGAAGCACACCACGAAAGCGGGGCGTTGAGCCGGAGGCGAAATGACGGAAGGGATCCGACCGCAGATGCGCAAGCTGCGCTGCCGCAAAACGTGCCATGGCATTCCGAAAGAAAAAAGCACGGTCTTGCCGTGCTTTTCGTTTGCTCTGTTTCCGGGGTCACGCCCGGTGCCCGAGCATCTCGGCGAGGGTGTCCATGACCAGCGCGATGTCGATGGGCTTTGCGAGGTGCGCGTTCATGCCGGCGTTCAGGGCGTTCCGGCGGTCCTCCTCGAAGGCGTTCGCGGTCATCGCGACGATCGGGATGTTTTTGGCGTAGTCGCCCGGCAGGCGGCGGATCTTCTCCGTTGCCTTGTAGCCGTTCATGTTCGGCATCTGGATATCCATGAGGATGAGGTCGTAATAGCCCGGCGCGGATTTGGTGAACATATCCACGCAGATGATGCCGTCCGCCGCGTGCTCGATGGCGAAGCCCGCCTCGGAAAGGATCTCGGTGACGATCTCGGTGTTGAGCTCGTTGTCCTCCGCGAGGAGGATGCGCTTGCCCGCGAAGACCGCGTCGTCGAGGTGAACCATGTCGTGCCCGTGCGCTTCGATGCCCTTTGCCTTGCGGTGCGGCAGCAGTACGCGGAAGGTCGTGCCCTTGCCGAGCTCGGATTCGATGTCGATCGTGCCGCCCATGAGCGTGATGAGCTTTTTGACGATGGGCATGCCGAGCCCCGTGCCCTGCACCTTGTTTTCGGTGCTGGTGAACTCGCGCGTGAATTCGTCGAACAGGGTGGGCAGGTATTCCTTGCTCATGCCGATGCCCGTGTCGGAAACGACGGTCTCGAGCCAAATGCTGTCCGCGTCGTCGCCGGGCAGCTCGCGCACGCGCATGGTGACGCTGCCGCCCTCGGGCGTGTATTTGAAGGCGTTCGACACGAGGTTCAGGCTGATCTGGTCGAGCTTGACCTTGTCGCACAGGATGTACGGGGTTTGGATATCCGTTTCGAGCGTGAAGGAAACGCCCTTGCGCCGCATGAGCTCGGTGTACACATCCGCCACCTCGCCGATGAGCCCGCGCGTTTCGAAGGGGGCTTCGTCCACGACCGCCTTGCCGGATTCGATGCGCGCCATTTCGAGCACGTTGTTGATGAGCGAGAGCAGAAAGTCGCCCGCGCTGCGCACCTTTTTCAGGTAGCCGAGGCAGCGCTCCCTGTCGTCGCTGTATTTTTCCATGAGCTCCGTGTAGCCGATGATCGCGTTCATCGGGGTGCGGATGTCGTGCGACATGTTGAACAGGAAGGCGGATTTCGCGTCGCTGGCGCGCTCCGCCGCGAGCTTCTCCTCCTTGAGGAGCATGCTCTGCTCGATCTGTTGCACCTTCTGCGGGCTGACGAGACGGGTGACGTACAGCACGTGCGTGGGCACACCGTTCGCATCGCGCTTTTTGGCGATGAAGCCCGCCGCATGCCAGTTGCCGTCGACGGCGGCGTAGTTCATGTCGATGAGGTCCGTTTCCGCAAGGCGCGCGGGCAGGGTCGCAAGGTCGAGGAATTCCAGCACCTCGCTGCGGTAGCCCGGGGCGACGAAGTTGTCGCACAGCTCCACAAGCTTCGTCGATGCCACGCCCTCGTGCCCGGTGAGCGCGTGCGCCTCGTTTTCGGCGGCGACCTCCTCGTAGAAATCGCGCGCGAGGTCGATGCGGTAGATGCAGAAATACATCTTCGCGATGGTGGAAATGACCTCGTTCGACAGCGCGAGCGAGGCGGTCTGCCGCTCCGCCAGGGCGAGCTGCGCCGCAAGATCCTCCTTCGCCTGCTCGGCTTCGACGCGGGCGTCCTCAAGGTGCTGCTTGACGTTCTGCTCCTGCTTGAGCAATTCATCCACATCGCGCACGCCGAACACGAAGCGGTGCTTGCCGGGGGCATCCGCATTCGCGCAGACGATCTGATGGAACCGCACGGTGTTGCCCTCGCCGTGGCGCAGGTAGTTGACGCTGAAGCGCCCCTCCTTCGCGAGGCGTTCGAGCACATCCGAAAAGCCGAACTCGTTTTGCAGGCGCGCGCGGTCGGCGGGGTCCACATTGTCGGTGATGTAGGCAGCCACCAGCTCCTCCGCGGGGACATAGCTCGTCGTGTCGCGGGGGACGTGCGCCGAACGGGTGCCCTCCGTCACGCGGATCATGCGCGCCATGCGCGTGTCCTTGTCGACGATGCCGATGGTGTGGTATTCGCCGCTGAGCCCGCCGATCGTCGCGAGGCTTTCCTCGAGGGCGGCGTTCAGCGCCTCGACCTCGCGCAGGTGGGCGATGCCCCGTGCCGCGGCGCGCATGCTGGAGATCTCCTTGAAGAGGGAGGAGGCGACCACCGAAAGGAACAGCAGCCCCTTGTGGTGCGCACGCGGGTTGTCCACGCCGAAAAAGCCGACGAGCTCGCCGCCTTGGGAGAAGGGCGCCGCCATGAGCCTGCGGATGTTCTGCGGCGCGAGCGTTTCATACACGAGGGGGTCGTTCTTCGCAAGCTCCTCGTTGACCTCGAGCAGGAACGCGCCGTGCTTGCGGAACTCGACGTTCCACAGCACGATGACCTCGACCGGGACCTTCTGCAGGTTGTCCTTCTCGGGGTGCACGCCTTCGGCGCACCATTCGTAGGTGTTGTCGACGTACATGCCGTCCGCCGTGAGCTCGAAAACGTAGGCGCGGTCGGCCTCGAAATGTTTGCCGATCTCTTCGATCTGCCGCTCGACGGAAAGCGTGTCCTCCGGTCTGCGGTTGAGGATGTCGAGAAAGCTGCGGATCGCCGCTTCCTGATTGAGGTCCGAGATGATGTTCGATGCCATGATCGGGGGTCTCCTTTGGGTGGGGTGGGAAAGGGTCACATCCGCTGCGCGACCGTGTGGTCGATCGGGGTGCAGACCGCTTCGAAATCGGTGTCGATATCGGCGTTCGTCACGCGCAGCACGGTGATGCCGAGCTTGCCGAGCGCTTCGGTGCGGAGTGAGTCGCTCCGGAAACCGTCCTCCGAAAAGTGCTGACTGCCGTCGACTTCCACGGCAAGGCGCGCACGGGGACAGTAAAAATCGAGAATGAAGTCACCGACCGCTTTTTGCCGCCAAAAGCGAACGGGGTAGCCGGAAAGAAAATCGTACCAAAGATGCCGTTCGTGCCGGGTCTGTTCCCTGCGGAGCGAACGCGCGAGCGGTACGTTCCGGTGGCGGTAACGGATCTTCATGCGGGGTCCTTTCTTTGCACTTTTGGAATGCGCATTCTTCGGAATGATATTGCAGCTGCTCGGAGCGCCGGTCACAAGAGACAATGTGCCGTGCTTGCGGTGCCGGAAGCCCCCTTCGCAGAGGGGGGAGACGCCGAAGGCGGCGGGGGGAGTGGCGCGGAAGCCGCAGATAACGGGAAAAAGCTGGGAGTTATTACTATGACGGCAGTTCTTCGGAGATGCCGCAAGTCGCGTGCGACTCCCTCAGTCTGCTCGTAAACTCGCAGCCAGCTCTGCTCTCGATATTGCCTTCGGCAACATCTGCCGCACTGACGCCTTGCTTCGCAACGGCTTTACGCCTCTCTGAGGGCGCTTTTTGGGTGGCACGCCGTTTGGAAATCACGGTGTTGCGAACCGCTGTCGTTACAAAGGACACCGAAAGCAACATTTACGGTTGAAGCCCCCTTCGCAGAGGGGGGAGACGCCGAAGGCGGCGGGGGGAGTGGCGCGGAAGTAACGGACAACGGGAAAAAGTTGGGTGACGTTGCGTCCGTATGCCCGCTCTCCTCGGGTGAGGATATCATTTACCAATGTGATTATAACATTTCGGTTTTGCGATTTCAATGTTTTGTGAATATCTAACCGTGGTGTGCTGAGTGCGAAAAAGAAAAACACCGCCCGGGGGCGGGGCGGTGCGGGGGAACGGTGCGTTCAGGATGCACAGTCGAGAAAACGGTTGCAGGTGCGGTCGATGCCGATGGCGCCGAGGGGCGCGGTGAGGAGGATGCCGAGCACGGCGACGGAGAGGACGATCTCCCCGCAGGGGAGCCCCGCCGCGAGCGGGACGGAGCCGATCGCCGCCTGAACGGTCGCCTTCGGGAGGTATGCGATGACACAGAACAGCCGCTCCCGCCGGGAAAGCGGCGTGCCGAGCAGGGAGAGGGCAACGCCCGCGGAACGGAACAGCAGCGCGCAAAGGATGAGCGCGAGCGCGGGCAAGCCCGCAGCGAGCGTATAACGCAGGTCGACCGCCGCGCCGACGAGCACGAACAGAAGAACCTCCGCACCGAGCCACAGCTTGCCGAACTTGGCGCCGAGCCGCGCGGAGACCGCGGGGGCACAGCGGCGGCGCAGCATGCACGCCATGCCGACCACGGCAAGCAGACCGGACACGGGCACGAAGGGCTTCAAAAGCGATTCCGCGGCGGAAAGCAGGAAGGCGACGCCGAGCACCAGCACGGTCTTTTCGCTGTTGCGGACGGTCTTTCCCTTTTTGTGCGCCGTTTCGAACAGGGCGGAAAGCAGAAGCCCCGCCGCCGCGCCGAGCGTGAGCCCGAGCACCACCGAAACGGGGACGCCCGCAAGGGCGCGCAAGTCCGCCGTGCCGCCGCCCGCCACGCCGAGCAGCGTTGTGAACAGCACGATGACGAACACATCGTCGAGCGATGCCCCCGCGAGGATCATCTGCGGGATGCCCTTGCCCGTGCCGCGCCCCTCTTCGATGAGGCGCACCATCCGCGGCACGACGACCGCGGGCGAAACGGCGGCGAGCACGGCGCCCATCAGGGCAGCTTCCGTGCGGGTGATGCCGAGCAGTTTCGGCGCGAGCAGCACATAGCCCAGGATCTCACAGCACGCCGGCAGGAAGGACAGCAGCAGCGCCGGGCGCCCGACCCTTTTGAGATCCCCGAGGTCGAGGGAGAGCCCCGCCTTGATGAGGATGATGATGAGCGCGATGCGGCGCAGGTCCGCCGAGACGGCGAGGACGGATGCGTCGAGCAAGCCGAGCGCACAGGGACCGAGCAGCACGCCCGTACACAGCATGCCGATGATGCGCGGCAGCCCGAGCTTTGCGGTGAGCGCCGCGGCGCCGAGCCCCGTGAGGAAGATGAGCGCGAGGGAAAGGATCATGGTTCGGTACCTCCCGATAACAAAGAAAAAAGCCGCAACGTTCCGCAGAAAAGCATGCAGAAGTCATCGGCTCGTGAATAAGCGGTTCCGGCAAACGCCGCGGAAGAACTTCATTCCCGTTCGGGGGATATCCTAACACCCGGCGTCGGGCGCTGTCAAGCGGGGGAGGGACAAGCAACACCGCCCGGTCACGGTGCACCGATCACGGGCGGTGTTTTGCGTATGGTGTTTCGGTTCAGCCGTTCGCGGGGGCGTTGCCCGAAAGGAACGGGGCGACGGCGGCGCCGTCTTCGTAGCCCGCGCGGTAGAGCTTTTCGAGCGGCTCCTTCTTGCGGGACAGGGTGTCCGCGCCGAAGGTATCCACGGGCGCGATGATGAGCGCCTTGCCCTCCGCTGCCATTGCCTTCGCTGTTTCGACGGCGGCGTTGTAGCGTTCCGCCCTGCGGCACAGGTTCTCCGCGGCGACGGGCCACCTGCGGCGGATGAGCTTTGCGACCGCCTTGTCCTTCGTGTCGGTGCGCTGCACGTCCAAGGGCTTGGTGAGCAGCAGCACGAGCTTTTCGCAGCCCATCTCCAGCGCCTTTCCAAGGGGCACCGGGTCGGAGAGGGCACCGTCGAAATACGGCACGCCGCCGATGACATAGGGTTTGTTCACCCCGGGCAGGGTACTCGAAGCCTTCATGATGTCGTAATCGTCCTGGCGGATGTCGGCTTTGGTGAAGTAGCGCGCCGCGCCCGTTTCCGCCTCGGTCGCAACGACGACGAGCTCCGCGGGGGTCGTGCGCAGGGTTTCGTAATCGAGCGGCATCTCGCCCGTGGAATTCGTGAGGGTGCCGTAGGCGTAGTCGAGGTCGACGTAGTTGCCGGTCGTGAGGAGGTTGCGCACGCTGATGTACTCCTTGCGGAAGGAGTACTCGGTGTAATATTTGTAAGAACAGCGCGGCTGACGGGCGAGAAAGCGGGCGAGGTTGCCGCTGCCCGCCGAGACCCCGATGCACACATCGGGCAGGACGCCGTCGTCGATGCAACGGTCGAGAACGCCCGCGGCGTAGATGCCGCGCATGCCGCCGCCAACGTCGATGATGCCGGTTTTGATTCGTTCCATGGTCTTGTCTCCGGGAATAACGGTTTGATTTTAAACGGAATCGCTCCGAATGCTGTTTATTGTAGGAGGCTTCGGCGCGGGTGTCAAGGGGCAAGGTGGATGGGTGAAGGGACCGTGCCATGATGTTATTCGGCAAGGCAGTTGCTTGCGTGGAACTCCTTCCGTCTCGCTTTCGCTCGCCACCTCCCTCAGAGAAGGAGGCTTTTGGTTGCGGATGTTGCAAATGTATCCACTTGTTTTTCGGGAGAGCCTGACGCAGTTGCTGTTTGAGCGGTGCCGAGTTCGGAGTCGCAGACCGGGAAAGTAACATTCCGAATCGAAAAACCCTCGTACCGGAGCCGTCCCTTGGAGACGAAGTCTTCTCCGTAGCGCAGCGAAGGAGTTGAGCAAGGGAAGGTGCCGAGCTTGCGAGGCGGAAGGGATTCGACCGGGGATACGCAAGTTTCTTTTCGGCGGTGCGTGCCGGGATGTCATTCGGCAAGGCAGTTGCTTGCGTGGTACTCCTTTATGTTTTCCGTTGCCGTTGCGATTTCTCGAAACCCCTCAGTCTCGCATTTGCTCGACAGCTCCCAACCCCTCCGCAGACCGCAAGCGGTTCCCTGCTTCGGGGAAGACTGCGTCTCTGCGCCTCAAGGGGAGCCGCCTGCGGCGGGCGTGCTTACGGCGGTGCGTGCCCGATGTCATTCGGCAAGGCAGTTGCTTGCGTGACACTCCTTCTGCCTCGCTTGCACCAACGGAGACGAATCCCCTCAGTCCGTGTTCCGTTGGCTTTGCCAACGGACAAGACTGCGTCTTGACGGACAGCTCCCCTTGCAGTCCTCAAGGGGAGCCTAACCGATTTGCTGTTTGAACGGTGCTGAGTTGCAGACCGGGAAATTTTTGCCTTCTTCTCTCCCCCAAAACACAAACAGCCCGGCACGGGCGTGCGCGGGCTGTGGGACCGGGATTGCGGATATCGTTGTGCGGAAGGATATGTTCCGCGGGTCAGCGGGTCTCCTCCGAAGCGCCGAACAGGCGCTCTGCCGCGGCTTTCGCGTTATTGAGCACGGCGGCTTTGTCGAGGGTGAAATACTTGCCGTTTTCATAGAGCACGGTGCCGTCGACCATGGTCATGCACACATCCGTGCTTTGGGCGGAATAGACCAGCATCGCCATCGGGTCGGGCGCGGGGAAGAGGTGCGCGCGGTCGCGGAAATCCACGGCGATGATATCCGCCTTCTTGCCGGGCTCCAAGGTGCCCGTGTCGGTGCGCCCCTGCGCGCGGGCGCCGTTGACGGTAGCCATTTTGAGGACGGTTTCGGGCGAAACCAAAACGGGGTCGCGCCGTGCGCCCTTGTGGAGGATCGCCGCGAGGTGCATCTCTTCGAACATGTTGAGGTTGTTGTTGCTGGCGGCGCCGTCGGTGCCGAGGGTGACGTTGAGCCCCGCGGCGAGCATTTCGGGGATGGGCGCCACACCGCTGCCGAGCTTGAGGTTGCTGGTGGGGCAGTGCACGGGCGAGACCCCGCGCATTTGCATGAGCGCCATGTCGCTTTGGGTCGCGTAGACGCAGTGCGCCGCGGTGGTCGGGAAGCCGAAAAGCCCCACGCGGTCGAACCATTCCGCCGGGGTGCAGCCGTGGCGTTCCGTGCATTCCCGGTGCTCGGACTCGGTTTCCGAAAGGTGGATGTGCATGCGCGCGCCGCGTTCGCGGAGGGGCAGCAGGCGCCGGACGAACTCCCGCACGACGCGCTCGGTGTTCGTGTACTCGGCGTGCACGCCGAAATCCACGCGGATGCGCCCGTTGGCGGCAAATTGGCTTTCTTCGAAGACCTCGCGCATTTCGCGGAAGGTGGGCAGATCGTCGCAGGTCGTATCCGGACCGAAGGAGAGGATCGCCCGGTTGAGGTTCACCTTCATGCCGATGCGTTCGGCGGAGCGCACCATGCCGCGCGGGTGCATGTACATATCCGTAAAGGAGGTCACGCCCGAGGCGAGCATCTCCATCATGCCCAGCTCGTGCCCCGCGATGATGTCCTCATCCGTCATGCGGTCCTCCACGGGGAACATGTGCTCCTCGAGCCAGGTCTTCAGCGGCAGGTCGCTGCCGAGCCCGCGCAGCAGGGTCATGGCGGCGTGGCAGTGGTTGTTGACGAGCCCGGGCATCAGCAGCCTGCCCGTCATATCTTTCACGGCGTCGAACCGCCCCGCGGGGCGATCCGTGCCGATGGATGCGATGGTATCCCCGTCGACGGCGAGAAAGCCGCGCGGGATGTGCCGGAAGCGCCCGTTTTCCCACGCGAGGATCGCGGCGTTTTCGAACAGTGTTTTCATGGGTGGGTCCTTTCCGTTCCGTGCCCGGAACGTTGTGGTGTTCGGCACAGTATACACCACCGCGCGGCGCAAGGGCAAGCGGGGGCAGAACCGTGCCTGCGGGATGTGCCGGCGAACGATTGCCGTTGACCGACAGAGCACGGGGATTTATGATAGAGGCAGAGCCAAACGGCACGCTCGCGAAAGGAACGGTAAAGAATATGTCGAACGATTTGCAGACCGGAACAAAAGCCCCGGAAACGGCTCCGAAGGCGGAATTGCAGGAAACGAAACCGAAACTCTTCTCTCAGAATCCGGAACATGTGAAGGCGGCGACTTTGGCATGCAGAGAAGCGAGAGCGTGGAGAATGGAATTGGAAAAATATCTGGAAGAACATCCGGAAATATTGGAGGAAACACCGTAAGCACCGACAACGGTGCTTTTTTTATATCCGATAACGATGGGTGCAACGCAAATACAACGACCGACCGTGTATCGAATGCATTAACACCCCCCCAAGCAACACAAAAGCCCGGCACCTATCCGATGCCGAGCTTCTTGTTATATACAATATAAATCACCAAAAGTTTTAGGAAAGGGGTATGGGGGATAACCTTTTTACAAAAAGGTTTCCCCCATCGTCCTCCCGCCTCAGCCGATGCGGCCGGCGAGGTCGAACTTGAAGCCGAGGCTGCCCTCCTGCGGGACGACGGTCAGCTCGAGCGCCTCGGTGTCGTAAACGGACATGTGCACCGTCTGCCAGGACTTGTCGGTTTCGGCGGTGCGGTCGCCCTTCTTCGCAACGGCGATCTCTTTCTCGATCGTTTCGCGGTAGTCGCCCGCCTTCGAAAGGTCGCCGTTCAGCTGCGCCTCGCCGCGGTTGGATACGGTGAGGTCCCCCTTCGAAAACTCGGTGTACCAGAAGTTGTCGTTGTAGAGGTCGTAGGAACGGGTGAAGTACGCCTTCTTCATCAGGGTGATCATGCCGGGTACGTCGCTGCCCTGATCGTAGCAGCGCACCAGCTCCTGCCAGCGCTCAAAGCCCATGGCGTGCGGGGTCAGGGTCTCCACGGAACCGTCGAAGCCGGTGAGGTGGAAGTTCGTCATGACCGCCTTGCCGTCGACGAACTCGTCGATGACGTTCATTTGATAGTGGTGCGCCTCATCGGGGATGAACTCCACGACGACGACCTTGTAGGTCTCGTCCTCCGGGCTCGTCTTGCCGGAGATCATCAGGTGCGCTTCGAACTCGTCGTTGATCGGGTAGACGTCCATCGCCGCGATCATATCCAAAACCTCCTGCACGCTGCCGCAGCGGTCGAGCGCGAGGCGGATGATCATCATCGGGTGGAGGTCGTCGGAGGGATCGTCGGTCTTGAATTCGAACGCGCCCATCTCACCCGCGGTGACGACGTTGAGGTTGAGGCACAGACCCGCATCGTTGATGCCGTCGAGCGTGCCGTAGGGCAGCAGCTCGAGGACGGCGGCGTCTTGATTCTGCTCGAGCGCCTCGCAGTTGAGCCCCTTGGTGCGTGCAACGCCGATGCTGGCGTGCCGCCCCTCCGCCGCGGGAACGTGGACGATGAGAGCCGGGTTGTCGTTGAGATACCAGTCGTAATTCCTGCCGCGGATGCGTCCGTTCTGCACGGAGGAGCAGGCGACGGCACCCGTTCTGTAGACCTCCGAGAAGAAAGCCTGCGCGGGCTCTTCGTATTTCTCGTAACCGTCGTAGGTGACTTCGTACAGGTAATCGGTGACCTTTTCGATCGCGGTGTGGTCCGTGCCCTCAAGCAGGGGAGCGGTTTCGGCGTGGCTCATGCACAGGGTGCCGAGCAGGCATGCGCCCGCAAGGACTGCCGCAATCGTTTTTCGTTTCAGCATTTTCTTGGCTCCTTATAAAATTTTATCAAACAAAATATATTATATGAACCCCGTCCCGCCCCCGCAATCCCCATGCGCGGTCGCGGAAAACCGGGCATTTTCACGGGTTTTCGGCTTTGATTGCAAACGGGCGGATGATGTTTTCGGCACGCCGAGGAAACCGATAAAGTACCGATAGCGGAATCAACCGTGAAGCCGCAACGGAATTTTCGGATGCGGTGATACACATCTCCCAAGCAACACAAAAGCCCGGTGTCATGCGGCAACCGAACCTCTTTTACACGCAATAATAATAAAACCCAAAAAGTTTTTGGAAAGGGGTATGGGGGATAACCTTTTTACAAAAAGGTTTCCCCCATAAATGAACCACTACCCGTTCCGCTTGCCGATGTCCCGAAACGGGAATTGTATCCAAATGTTTGCAACGGCTTGATTCTTGAAAATATGTTTGATATATTTATTGTGAATGCTTGCGGACCGGAGCCCTGCGCACGAATGCGCGCCGAAAAGGTCCGCACCGAACCACGAACGACGACCGCCGAGGAGCGTTTCGATATGAAATCCATCAAAATGATCTCACTGCTGCTCGCCCTTTTGACGATGCTGGGGTTGCTGTGCCCGTTTGCGGCAGGTGCCGTCGAACGGAAGAACGTGCGGCTGGGCTATTACGAGCTCGCCGGCTTTTCGGAAGGCGCGGGGGACGATGCGCGTAAGAGCGGATATGTTTACGATTATCTGCAGCGCATCTCCGACTACACCGGCTGGACGTACGAGTACGTTTACGGTGACCGGAAAGAGCTGCACGCCCTGATGGAAGCGGGCGAGCTGGACCTCATCGCCGGGGTTGCCGAAACCGATGTGCCCGCAAGGACCGAGCTGGCGGCGCGCCCCATCCTCGAAGAGGTCTGCAGCATCTACAAACCGCACGGCGACGATACGATCCAGCCGGGGTTCGCCGCAAGCTTCATCGGCAAAAGGATCGGCGCGGTCGCGGATACCCCGAACGAGACCTTCCTCAACGCGTTCAAAGAAGAGAACCTCGTCTCCTGCGAGGTGGTGACGCTTGCAAGCCAAGCAGAGCTGCGCGAAGCGGTGCAAACCGGCGCGATCGACGCCTTCGCCGCGATGGATACGGTCGTTTCCAAGGACACCGAGATCACCGCGTGCCTGACCATCGGCAGCGAGGGGATCTACATCGGCGTGTCGCCGTCCAAGCGCACCCTGCTCCGCGAGCTGAACGACGCGGACGCGCAGCTGCGGAACGAAGCCCCCGGCTTTTTGGATGAGCTGTACAATAAATATTACCGCAACGTCAACCTGAGCGTCGCCCAGACCGACCGCGAAAAGGCCTGGCTCCGCGTGCACAAAGAGCTGCGCATCGGTTACCTGAAGGATTATCTCCCGTTCTGCGCCGCGGACGAAAACGGGCAGCCGGTGGGATTGCTGAAGGATTACATCGGAACACTGGAAAACCGCCCCGAGCTTTCCGGGCTTGAGATCGTCGCCGTCCCGTATGAGGACAGCGCCTCCGCCGTGGCGGATCTGCAGGCGGGTGAGATCCACGCGATGTTCCCCGTTGTCCGCGATACCTGGTCGCTCGACCGGCTGAACCTCCGCGGGAGCAACGCGGTCTTCTCGCAGGCGGTCGACCTGATCTTCACCGGCGTCTGGTCGGATAATAAAACGAAAACGATCGCCCTGAGCGATTTCAGCACCCCGATCGCGGGGTATGTCGGGCACCGGTTCCCCGAAAGCGAGATCGTCCGCTTCGCGACGTGGGACGAATGCATCGCGGCGGTGAAAAGCGGCAAAGCGGGCAGCACGGTGATGAACCGCTACAAATCTTCGGAATGCCTGCAACAGCCGGGGAACACGAACCTCCGCTCCGTCGGCGCCGCCGCCCCGTGCGAGCTTGCCTTCGCGGTGCGCTCCACGGATGTCGAGCTGCTGTCGCTGATCAACCGCGGGATCCGCCTGATGGGGCCGGACGCGATCGACAGCTCGGTCAACAGCTATGTCTATTTCGGGTTCGATTATTCGCTGAGCGCCTTCCTCGCGGGGCACATCGAGGGCGCGATCGTCACCGTCGCATTGTTCGTGCTGCTGCTGGCAGCGGGCTTTGCGGGCTATGTCTTCATCTCGCGGAAGAGCCGCAGGGAGATGCAGCAGGCGCAGGACGAGCTGAGCGAGGCGAAGGACCGGCTGACCGAAGCGCTGGACCGCGCGGATTTCGCGAACCGTTCGAAAACGCGGTTTTTGTTCAACATGTCGCATGATATCCGCACACCGATGAACGCCATCCTCGGGTTTGCGGACCTGCTCGAAAAGCACGACGGGGACCCGGAGAAGCGGCGCCGTTACACCGAAAACATCAAGACCGCCGGCGGGTACCTGCTCGACCTCATCAACGAGGTGCTCGAGATGGCGCGCATCGAAAGCGGCACCATCAGCCTCAACGAGGAACCGGGCGATTACACGGAGATGCTGCACGCGGTCGATATCGTGCTGAGCGACGCCTGCAACAAGAAACAACAGTCGATGCGCAGGCATTCGGATATCCGCCACCCCCGGCTGCTGTTCGACGCCACGAAGGAACGGACCATTTTGCTGAACCTCATCAGCAACGCGGTGAAATACACGCCCGCGGGCGGGTCGATCGGCGTGACGGTGACCGAGCTTGCGGGACCGGACGCGGAGACCGTCGTGCTCGAAAGCGTCATCAGCGACAACGGCATCGGCATGAGCAAGGAGTTCTTGCCGCATATCTTCGACAGCTTCTCGCGGGAAAAGACCGTGACCGAAAGCAAGATCGTCGGCACGGGGCTCGGCATGGGCATCGTGAAGAGCTATGTGGAGCTGATGGGCGGCACGATCGAAATCGAAAGCGAGCCCGGAAAGGGCACGACCATCACGACGCGCATCCCCCACCGGATCGCGCAGGAGTTCGCGGAACCGGGCCGGACGGAGACCGCGGATGCGGATATCGCCATCGGCAAGCGCGTGCTGCTTGCGGAAGACAATGAGCTCAACCGCGAGATCGCCAAGGAGATCCTTTCCGAGGCGGGCATGGAGGTCCGCTGCGCGTGCGACGGCGTGGAGTGCGTCGCCATCCTGTCCGACGAACCGGCGGGCAGCTTCGACCTGATTCTGATGGATATCCAGATGCCCGACATGGACGGACTGAAAGCCACGGAGACCATCCGCCGCCTGGCGGACCGCGAAAAGGCGGAGATCCCCATCATCGCCATGACGGCGAACGTGTTCGACACCGACAAGCAGCGCGCTTACGAAGCCGGTATGAACGGCTTTACCGGCAAGCCCATCCAAGTCGGCGCGCTGATGGCGGAGATCGCGCGGGTGCTTTCCGAAAAAAGAAGCGTTTTGAAATAACGAACGGAGAAAAGGAGTCAATGCAAATGAAAAAGAAGATCGTTGCCCTGATGCTGGCAGCGGCGATGTCGCTTTCCTTCGGCGCCGCTTTTGCCGAGGAGAAGCCCGTCCGCACGGACCTCAAGATCTACACCGACCTCGAGCCGAAGGACCTCGACAAGGACGTTTCGGTCGGCACGGCGGTGATGTTCCGCAACCTGTACGGAAACCTTTACCGCCTCGATTCGAACAACCGCATCGTGCCCGAGCTCGCCGAGGGCTACACGGTGAACGACGACTGCACCGTTTACACCTTCACCCTGAAGGAAGGGCTCCGCTTCTCGGACGGCAGCCCCCTCACCGCGGAGGATGTGCGCTACACCTACACGCGCGACATGGAAGCCAAACTCGATTATTACACCACCTTCGAAAGCGTGGAGGCGCCCGATGAGCGCACCGTCGTGATCACGCTGAAGGAGCCCAACAACAGCCTGCTGCCGGACATGACGGCGGAGCACATGGCGGTGATGAGCAAGGCGGCGATCGAGGGCGGCATGGACGTGGCGAACCTCCCCACCGTGACCAGCGGCGCTTACACCGTGGAAAAGTGGGATAAGGAGAACCACACCATCTACCTGAAATCCAACCCGTATTTCGTGAACGGCGAACCCGCCATCCGCGATGTCGTGGTCTACCACAAGCTCAAGGGCTCCATTGCCGACGCGCTGCTCAACGGCACGCTCGACTACGCTTCGGACCTTTCGAACGATGCGGAAGACCTGCCCCTTTTGAAGCTTGCGGAAGGGATCGACCTGATGCCTTACGACAACTGCAGCTGGAACTTCATCGCGCTCAACCAGGAGAAGCCCCATTATGCGGACGACAACGTGCGCCGCGCCATCGCCTGCGCGCTCGACCTCGATTACATCATCAGTGCCGCGGTCGACGGACAGGGAACGCCCGCACCGCTCATGACCACCGGCGCGATCACCGGGTACCTGCCCGGGTTCAACGATTCCCCCTACGATGTGAAGAAGGCGCGCGAGTATATGGCGGCATCCGCCTTCCCCGACGGGTTCACGATGACCCTCGAGATCGGCGACGCTTCGGGTCAAAAGGTCGCCGAGGCGGTGAAGACGCTGCTGAAGGAGATCAAGATCGAGGTCGAGATCGTCCCCGAGGACGGTTACGTGCTCGTCGAGAATGCGCTGAGCGGTCAGTACGATGCGGCGTTCCTCAGCTACTCGATGTACTCCGGGCAGATCTCTCATGTGATCCCGCTGTTCAGCAACGGTGAACTCCACCTTTCCCGCGGGAACGACACCGAGATCGGAGACCTGCTGCAGCGCAGCCTCGGCGTCGATGCGGAGGAGCGCGATGAACTGCTGAAGCAGGCGTACACCATGATGCGCGACAAGTGGTCTTACATCGGTCTGTTCTGGGTCACCGTGTACGATGCGAAGGTCGAAGGGCTCGAGCTGACGGAACCCGTGGTTTCCGAAAAGTACATCCTCTCGAATATGTATTGGGCAAACTGAAGCCGCTTGCAAGGGCGCCGAGGACCGGCGCCCTTTTTCGTACCCGGAGGGCGGTGCGGGCGCGGGAGCGCTCGCCGGAAATGGTGACCGCGAACACCGAAAGGCGGAAGCCTGCACATGGCGCAAGGGACAGAAAGCAACACAAAAGCCCGGCGCCTTGCAGCGACCGAGCTTCGTTTTTATTCAATAATAAAACCCCAAAAGTTTGGGGAAAGGGAGCGGCGCAGTGCGGGATGGTTGCGAAAAACGGTGACCGTGCACACGAAAGACGGAAGTTTGAATCGACCCAACGGATACCGAGCAACACAAAAGCCCGGCGCCTTGCGGCGACCGAGCTTCGTTTCTTTTCTGTTAAATCAATACCCCCACCAAAAGTTTGGGGAAAGGGGGCGCGAGGTGCGGGACGGTTGCGGAAAACGATGACCGTGCACACGGAAGACGGAAGCCTGCACACGACCCAACGGATACCGAGCAACACAAAAGCCCGGCGCCTTGCGGCGACCGAGCTTCTTTTTTCTCAATTCATATAAACCCAAAAAGTTTGGGGAAGGGGAGCGCGGGTCCCTCTCGTGCTGTAACAACAGCACTGCCGGGTCGGTTTTGCTTCGCAGAAACCGTTAACCGCTTTACAAAGCGGGTCCCCTCACAAAATATACTCCACCAAAAGTTTATGGAAGGGGGGTCACTTTCGCGCTGTTGCACAGCGCTTGCGTTGCCGACTCCGCTGTGCGGAGGTCGGCCGGGAGAACCTTTTTACAAAAAGGTTTCCCCCATAAATCCATCACTTCTCGTTCCGCTTCACACACGCGGTGACGACGCCCGTGAGCGCGAACAGCGCGATGACGTTGGGGATGACCATGAGGTTGTTGAACATGTCGGTCAGCTCCCACACGAGGTCGTTCGACATCAGCGTGCCGAGGAAAACGAAGATGAGCGCGATCACGGAATAGATCACGACGCAGCGGCGCTCGTTCTTCTTGCCGAACAGGTAGACCGCATTGATCTTGCCGAACAGGTTCCAAGAGAGAACGGTGGACATCGCAAAGAACAGCAGGCACACCGCAACGAAGATCGCACCGAACTTCGCACCGAAGACCGTGCCGAACGCCGTCTGCGCAAGGTTCGCCTTGCCGAGCCCGGAGGCCGCGACCGCACCCGCTTGCGCCAGCGGACCATCCGCCGTGTACAGGGTCGAGATGATGACCAGCGCGTTCATCGTGAGCACGATGAAGGTGTCGATGAAAACGCCCGTCATCGCAACGATGCCCTGCTCGTGCGGGTCCTTCACGTTCGCCTGCGCGTGGGCGTGCGGCGTGGAACCCATACCGGCTTCATTGCTGAACAGACCGCGCTTCGCACCCTGACTGATCGCCGCTTTCAAGCCGGCGCCGAACGCGCCGCCGAGGATCGCCTGGGGCTTAAAGGCATACTTGAAGATCATCGCAAAGGTCGCGGGGATGTACTTGATGCGTGCGATCAGCACCACAAAAGCACCCACAAGGAAGATCAGCGCCATCACGGGCACGATCTTCTCCGTCACGCGGGCAAGCCGCTGCACGTTGCCGAGGAAGATGAACGCGCAGAAGACCACGAGGATCAGACCCATCACCCAAGAGGGGATGCCGAACGCGTTCTGCATCGTCGAGCCGATCGAGTTGGACTGCACCATGCAGCCGAAGAAGCCCAGCGCGAGCACGATCGCCACCGCGAAGAAGCCCGCGAGGAACTTGCCGAACGAACCCTTGAACGCGCGGGTGATGTAGTAGACCGGACCGCCCTTGTAGGCGCCGTCGGAACCCTTTTCACGCGTTTCGACCGCGAGCACCGCCTCGGAATAGATCGTCGCCATGCCGAAGAAGGCGATGACCCACATCCAGAAGATCGCGCCCGGACCACCCGTGAGGATCGCGCCGGATGCGCCGACGATGTTGCCCGTGCCGACCTGCGCCGCGATGGCGGTCGCCAGCGCCTGGAAGGAGCTCATGCCCTCGGCGTGCTGCTTGCCGTGCAGCGAGATGCTCGAGAACATGCGCTTCATGCCCGCACCGAAGAAGCGGATCTGCACGAAGCGCGTTTTGATCGTGTACCAAAGACCCACGCCCACGAGCAGCGCGATGAGGATGTAACTCGACAGATACTCGTTGACGTTGCAGGCGATGTTGTACAGTGTTTCTTGCATTGGTTTCGTTTCCTCCTTTTTTCCACAAAAAAACAGAGCCGCCGAGCGATTCGGCAACTCCGGAGAAAAGAACACGGGTATAAACTGACCCTGTGGTTCGCCTCTGTTCTTTTGCCTGAGAGATTCGGCTTTCGCCTTGCACCTTCGGCACCCAATTGAATGAGATTCTCCAGAGATCCCTCCGCAACCGGTTTCGTTTCGATCCCGACTGCATCGAAGGGGACGGTATGTGGTTGTGAGTTCACTATAGCACACCCCCGACCCCTTTGCAAGGGATGATATATGATTTTTCGGAAATTTTTGCCCGGACCCGTGGCGCACGCCGCGCCGGGGTGATATGATAGGCGGAACGGAGGGATGGAGAGCGTTGACTTGCCCGATTCGTTGTGAAGACGAATCCCAACCCCTGCGCTTCGCTACGGGGAAGACTTCGTCTCCGGTCACCTATCGGTGACACGCTATCGATGTTGCAACCTCTCGTGGCGCAAGCGCTCCGCTTTCGCTGTTCGTGAACGAACAGCTGTCGCTTTCTACCGTCTGTGCCGCAGCGCAGACTGCGCAAATGCAAGCATTTGCTTATCGACTGTCGGCTACCGTCCGTACCTTCGGCACGGACTGCGCTTCCGCAAGCGGAAGCTTACGGGCAACATTTGTCGCGCCCCGCATGCCTTCGGCACGCTCGGGCTCTCCTTGCGAGACTTCTGCGCAGACGAATCCCCTCACCGCCTACGGCGGAGCTCCCCTTGCACTTCAAGTGGAGCCTATCGGGTTAGCTTCTTGAGCGGGAGGGTGTAACTTTCAAGTCCAGTAACTCATCGCAACGCGAATAACTCGGAGCGCAGCCTCCACTTGAGGATGCAAGGGGAGGTGTCGCCTGTGGCGACGGAGGGGATTCGACCGAGGAGATGCAAGCAACTCCTATATTGGTGCGTTCCCCGATCCCATACGGCATGCCCGTTGCTTGCGTGCGACTCCTAACGTCACGCCTTCGCCTGCGGCTTGGCGCGCCCCGCTTTCGCTATTGCGCGCTTTGCTTGCAACAGCTGTCGCGCCCCGCATTGCTTCGCAACGCTCGGCCATCCCTCTACGAAGGAGGCTTTTGGTGTGGAGCGTTTGTTGCGTTGTCCGTTGTTGCTTGCGTCAGCAGATGAATTGCCTTGTCGTCGAACTTGTGCTCAATCGAAACCCAACCCCTGCGCTTCGCTACGGGGAAGACTTCGTCTCCGGTCTCGCATGCGCTCGACACGCTATCGATGTTCGCAAGCGAACATCTGTCGCGCCCCGCATGCCTTTGGCACGCTCGGGCATCCCCTTGCACTCCAAGTGGAGCCTTACCTGTTGTGCCTCTTGAGCGGGACCGAGTAACGGACAAGTCGAGTAACTTGCGGCAATGTGAATACCGCTGAACGGAGCCTGCGGGTATAGCTTCTTGGGCGGGAATCGGTAACGGACGATTCGAGTGACTTTCTGAAGTGAAGCTGACTCAGAACGAAGCCTGCCCTTGAAGTGCAAGGGAAGGTGTCGTTTTGCCTTGG
>JAUNCT010000035.1 GCA_030526425.1 Clostridia bacterium | reverse complement strand
TCCCCGCCCTCAGGACGGGTCGACTTCGATCTGGTTGTAGCGCTTGAGGGTGCTGTAGAAATCCAGCGATTTTTTGTAGCCGATGGAGCCCTTCGCGGCGATCGCCTCGTTGCGCAGGTTCTCGCAGGCCTTTTCGAGCTTTTCCGCCACATCGTTCATGTAGTTGCTCTTGCCCTCGAGGTAGTTCTGGGCGCTCTTGCGTCCCGCCGCGCGGGCGGACTGCACGGCCTTGTAAGCCTTCGTGAAGGAGCTGTTGCCGCCGTCGAGCGCCTTTTTGAGCCCGCTGCAGGTCTCGAGGTAGCGGGTCGCCTGCAGGTCCCACCAGAACCAGTAGGCGTAGCTCATGGTGCAGTCGCGGTACTCGGGCACGTCCACGCCGTAGACCTCTTTGATGATCTCCACGCGCTTCTTCTGGTCGGTGAAGCAGAAGTTCAGCTTCGCGCTCTTCTTGCTCGACCAGATGCCGTCCATCGACCACATGCGGATGTTCTTCGCGGGCATGTCCATCGCGTAGAGGGCGAGCGCCGTGGTCTGCTCGAAGGTGCAGTTGGTGAACAGCTGACCCTTGAACGAGCGCAAGATCTCGGGGATCTTCGTGAGCATGCCGCTCGAGCGCAGCTGGTTGAGGATGGCGACCAGCATGTCCTTCTGGCGGTTGACGCGGGCGCCGTCGCCGGTCTCGTCGGATTTCAGTCCGCTGCCGCTCTTGCGCACGCGCAGGTAGTCGAGCACCGCCTGTCCGTTCATGTGCTGCTTGCCGGGCTTGTAGTCGCGCCCCTGCATCGAGAACGTCACGTCGAGGTCGTAATCCACGCCGCCGATGGCGTCGACCAGCTGCTTGACCGCGGGCATGGTCACCGCGTAATAATGCTTGATCGGGATGTTGCCGCCGAGCATCCACTCGCAGCTCTCCATCACCTTTTCAAAGCCCTTCTCGTTGGGGATGTAGTTGCCGGAGGAGTCCTTCAGCCACTTGCCGTCCTCGCCCTTTTTGAACAAGCCGCCGCCGCAGTCGAGCGAGGCGTTCAGCTTGTAGATGCCCTGCACGCCCGGGATGTGCGCGTAGGTGTCGCGGGGGAGGGAGATCATGTCCACGCGCTGCTTGGTGAAGTTGATCGCGAGAACGATCATCACGTCCGCGTGCTCGGCGGAGGAACCGCCCTTTTCCAGCCACTCGTCGGTCAGGCGCTCTTCCGCGTAGTCCACGCCGATGAGCAGCACGTTCAGGATGTCGTCGCCCTCGGTCGCCGCCGTGGAGGAGGCTTCGGTGTGGAACGCCGCGGAGCCCGCCGTTGCGGAACCCGCCGCCGCGGTCGTTGCCAAGGCCGCCGTCGCTTCGGGCGCGGGGGGCGTTGCGTCGCCTGCGTTGTCCGCGTTGCCTTCGGTCGTTTCGGTCTCGGTCGCGGTCGCGTCGTTGCCTTCCGTCGCTTCGGGGGCGTCGGCGTCCTTCAGGTCGCTCATGTCGAAGTCCCCGGGGTCGTGCGTCAAATCGTCGGGGTCGATCTCACCCTCGTCGGCGTCGGGCACATAGGTCGGCGCGGGCGCAACGGTCGTTGCGGGTGCGGTCGTGGCGGTGAAGCCGCCCTTTTGGAACAGCTTCGAGGGGTCGTTCGTGAGCTTCTTGTACTCGTAAACGGCAAAGCCGCCCACGGCGAGCAGCAGCGCGAGCACCACGCCCAGCACGATGAGGATCGTGCGTTTGCGCTTTTTCTTCTTCAGTGCCGCGCGCTTCTTTTTCAGGGCGATCGCCTTGCGGCGGCGCTCCACATCGCCGAGTGTTTTTTCCGCGTGCTTCGCCTCCGCGGAGGGGCGGCGTTTCTTGGGTGTTTCCATGGTCGTTTCCTTTCGGTGGGGTTCAGCCCTGCATTGCGGTATACAGTGCAAGGAAGGTTTCGGGGTCGAGGGTCTCGGCGCGCACGGCGGGGGAAAGCCCCACCGCCTCGAGGGCGGCGTGCGCCTGTTCGGTCTTGCCGAGGGCGTTGATCAGCGTCTTTCGGCGCTGCGCGAGCGCGTTGTCCGAAAAGCGCAGCAATCCTGCGGGCGCGGGCAGGGCGGCGCCCCGCTTCCGTTTCAGCAGCGTCACGCTCGAGCGGACGTCCGGCTGCGGCCAGTACTGCGCGGGGT
Source organism: Clostridia bacterium (assembly GCA_030526425.1). Lineage (GTDB taxonomy): Bacteria > Bacillota > Clostridia > Christensenellales > CAG-138 > CAG-1024. The sequence continues at coordinate 18,327 of JAUNCT010000035.1, read as the reverse complement.
CGAGCTCGCAAAGCTCCTTCGCGTCGTAATACAGCGCCGTCAAGATCGCCACGGGTCCGTACACGCGGTCGCCCGGGCGGGCGAAAAAGCGCGCCGCGGCTTCCTTCTGCGTCATGAGCAGCATCGTGTCGGGCAAAAGCTTCAGCAGCATCGTCACGATCGGGGTGGTGATGTAATAGGGCAGGTTGCCCGCCGCGGAGAACTCCGCCCCCACGAGGGCGGGGATGTCCTGCTTGAGGATGTCGCCGTTCACGACCGTCAGCCGTTCGGTGGGCAGCAGCTCCGGCAGGCGTTCCGCGAGGAACGCGTCCTTTTCGACGGCGGTCACGGCGTTGCCCGTGTTCAGCAGGGGTTCCGTCAGGGCGCCGAGCCCGGGACCGATCTCGAGGATGGGCATTTGCGCGAACGCCGCCGTTTCCACCGCCTGCTCCAACAGCGCGTGGTCGATGAAAAAGTTCTGCCCCAGCGCGCGGTTTGCGCGCCTGCCGTGCGCCTCGAACAGCGCCTTGAGCTCATTGATGCCGAGTGCCATGCCCCGACCCCCTTTCCGGATGCCGTGTTTTCCGTGTTTGCATTGATACCGAAATTATACCACCCGCGGGGGACGCGCGCAATCGACCCGCCCGCATGCCGCGTGACGAAACGGTGAACTCTCGCACGGGGCACTGCCGCAACGCCGAAAGAACGGGCACGCCGCAACTTGTAACCCATGTGTTTGTGGTTTATAATCAAAGTATATATGCATATACGCGCATTACCGCTTTCGGCGGCAACGGCGCACGCGATACCGTCCCGCCCCTTGCCGGATGAACGGCGCGGGGCGCGGACGACGACTTTTGAGGAGAACGACATGCGGGAACAGGACAAAACGCTTTTGCGGGGGCTCGGGCTTCCGGCGGATTTCATCGAAGCGCTGCCGGGCGGCTTCCATCTCTGTGAGGACGACCCGGAGAACGGCTATCCCTTCGTGTACATGAGCGACCGCTTTTTGGAGATCTTGGGCTGGACGCGCGAGGAGATCGCAGAGCGCTTCGGCAACAGATACGCGGCCATGGTCCACCCCGAGGATCTCAAGCCCGGCATCGCCAACTACGGCGATGCGGAGGAGGGCGCCGTTTTGGAGGACCGCATCTTCCGCATGTGCGGCAAGCACGGCTGGGTCTGGGTCGCGTCGACGGCAAAGCCCTGCGTGGTCGGGGGCAAGCGCTGCATCCAGGCGATCCATTCCGCCGTCAACACGACGGTCGACCGCCACGAGCGGGATGTGATCTCCCTCCGTGAATCGCTCGGTGAGGCGGGCGACGACATCCGCAACCTGAAGAATTCGCTGGATATCATCCGCTCCGTCGCGGAGGTCTACATCTGCCTGTATTACATCGACATGAGCGACTTTTCCTACATCGAGCTCGGCACGACCGCAACGGATGTGGCGCAGGTCATGGGCAAGCGCGGCGACGCGCGCGAGGCGTTCGACCTCATGTCCCAATACTTCGTTTCGGAAGAATACCGCGAGACCATGCGCGAGTTCACCGATGTCACCACCCTGAACGCGCGCCTGAAGGAAAGCGGCACCGGCTGGTTCAGCCGCGCCTTCATCGACGGCAAGGCGAAGTGGGCGGAGGGCACCTTCATCGCCGCCGAACGGGATGCCGGGGGAAACTGCCTGCACGCCATCTGGGCGGTGCGCGACATTCAGGAGCAGAAGAAGCTCGAGCTCGCTTACCGCGACAAGTTCCTCACCGTGCAGCAGGAGCGCACGGCCGTCGTCGGCTCGATGCTCAACGTTTTCTACGCCATCTATTACCTCGATATGCGCGACCTGAGCTTCGTCGAGTTCGGCAAAACGACCGAGGAGCTCGGCGAATTCATCGGCAGAAGGGGCGACGCGGTCGCGGCGTTCCGCGGCGTCGGCATGACCATGATCACCGAAGAATACCGGGATGCGTTCCTCGCCTTCACCGATATCACCACCCTCAACGAACGGCTCGCCGACAAGGACTGGATCGCTTTGGAGTACAACGGCGTCAACCTCGGCTGGTCCGAGGGTATCTTCATCGCCGCCGACCGCAACGAAGACGGCAGCCTCGGGCACGTGCTCTTCGTCGCGAGGGATATCAACGAGCAAAAGAACAAGGAGTTCTCCTTCCGCCGCGAGCTGGAGGAAACGAACGACATCGTCGCCGGCGCCGAGATCGGCATCTGGTCGATCGTGCTTGCCGAAGGCGAACCGCCGCGCATGAAGGCGAACCCCAAAATGCGCGGGCTGTTGGCGTTGCCCGAAACCGTGACGGACGAGGCGGAGATCTACGACGCGTGGTTCTCCCGCGTCAAGCCCGAAGCGCTGGACAGCGTCAACGCCTCCGTCGCCGCCATGATCGCCGGCGAAAAGAACGAAAACACCTACCTGTGGACCCACCCCCTGCTCGGCGACCGCTATGTCCGCTGCGGCGGCGTCGCCCGCAAGACGGAACGGGGCACGGTCCTGCGCGGTTACCACTACGACGTCACCGCCGAGGTGCAGAAGGAACGGGAGCGCCAGCGCGCCGACGAAAAGCTGCACGAGATCCTCAACGCGGTCAGCGGCGAATACCACACCATCTGGCTCGTCGACCGCGACACCTTCAAAATGGAGCTCATCCGTTCGAGCGGCATCTCCACCATCCGGCATGCCGTTGCGCGGGCGCTCGCCCTGCACGATTACAAAACGTCGGTCCGCTGGTATGTCGACGAATACATCGTCCCCGAGGACCGGGAGCGCGTGGCGGAGCTCGCCGCCCCGGAGACCGTTCTCCGTGAGACCGAACGGTCGGGGGTCTACACCGTCAACTACCGCCGCACCGACGAAAGCGGCGCCGTCGGCTACCACCAAATGGCGTTCTCGCGGGTGGAGGGCTTCGGCTTCACGCTCGCGTTCCGCGATATCGACGCCATGATGCGCGAAGAACAGGAAAAGCAGCAGACCCTCGCGCGGGCGCTCGACGCCGCGGAGGACGCGAACAAGGCAAAGTCCACCTTCCTGTTCAACATGTCGCACGACATCCGCACCCCGATGAACGCGATCATCGGCTACAACCGCCTCATCCGCAAGGAGCTCACCGACCCGAAGCTCATCGATTACGAGGAGAAGATCGAGCAGTCCGGCGGGATGCTCCTGTCCATCATCAACAACGTGCTCGACATGGCGCGCATCGAAAGCGGCAAGGCGACGCTGGATGAAGATATCGCGCGGGCGGAGGACGTCACGAACGCGATCGAGTCCGTGTTCGAGCCCGAGGCGAAGAAGAAGGGCATCGCGTTCCTTGTGCGCACCGAAGTCGAGCACGGCACCGTGATCTGCGACGAAACGAAGATCAAAGAGATCTTCTCGAACCTCATCAGCAACGCGATCAAATACACGCCCGCGGGCGGCAGGGTGTCCGTCGTCACCGACGAGATCCCGGGCGCGCCCGAAGGATATGCGCGTTACCGCGCCGTGGTTTCCGACAACGGCATCGGCATGAGCAGTGAGTTTTTGCCGCACCTGTTCGACTCCTTCACGCGCGAGCGCAACACCACCATCGGCAAGGTCGCGGGCACGGGGCTCGGCATGAGCATCGTGAAAAAGCTCGTCGACCTCATGCACGGCACGATCGAAGTGGAAAGCACCCCCGGCGAGGGCACGACCTTCACCGTGACCCTCGATCACAAGATCGCGGACGGGGCGGCGCTTGCGGCGCGGCAAAGCGCGGTCGCCGCGGATGCGGCGGAACGCCTGCGCGGGAAGACCCTGCTCGTCGCGGAGGACAACGACCTCAACGCGGAGATCGTCATGGAGGTTTTGAAGGAGCGCGGCATCTCCTCCGTGCGCGCCGAAGACGGCGTCTGCTGCGTGGCGGAACTGGAACGGAACCCCGCCGGCACCTTCGATGCGGTCCTCATGGATATCCAAATGCCGAACATGGACGGTTACAAGGCGACGCGCACCATCCGCCGGCTCGGCGACCCCGGAAAGGCGAACATCCCCATCGTCGCGATGACCGCGAACGCCTTCGAGGAGGATAAGAAGAACGCCTTTGCCGCCGGCATGAACGGGCACGTGGCAAAGCCCGTCGACATGACGCAACTGATGGCCGTGCTGACCGAGGTTCTGAACACCGGCGATTGAAAAAAGCATATGGAACAAGGGCTCCCGGGAGTTCCGCAGCCGGCGGCTCCCGGGGGCTTTTTTGTGTGCCCCGCGCGGCGATTGAACCGCCGTGTGGAATGTGATAATATGTTGTTATATATAAAATCATTACCGTGGAGAACCACACGCCGCACGCGGGCGGGGGAAAAGCCCGGACGCGCGGCAGACCGATACCGAATACCCCGGGGGAGAAACATCCGTGAAAACGAAGAAGGGAACCATCATCAAAAACCACCTGCTGTACGCGGGGCTGACCCAAACAGAATACGAAGCCATCCAACCGCTGTACCTTGCGCCGAACGCGGTCATCCTCCGGGCGGTCTCCGTGCTCAGCGGCGTGCTGTTCTTTCTGTACGGCGTGTTCGAGGTGTTCGTCAGCCCGCGCGTCTTCGTGAAGTTCCTCTTCCTCGGGCACGGTCTGGTCGATCTCGGCATCGCGGTGCTCGCGTGGGGCAAGTGGCGGGGCGACCGCAAGAAGGAGGGACTCCTCGCCGAGCTGTTCGTGCTGTCGTTCTACCTGCTCGGCATCTTCATGGGCACGGTGCTGGTCCCGAACCAGCTGGCGGTGCTGTTCCCCGTGGCGGTCGTGGCGATGCCCGCCGTCTTCAACGACCGCCCCCTCATCTCCTATGCCGAAATGGGCGCCGCGGTGCTGCTGTTTTCGGTGCTGGCGCTCGCATACAAGGAAAGCATCTACGCCCTCACGGATATCGCGGATGTCACGGTCTTCGCCCTCGCGAGCTGCGTGCTCAACGGCTTTCTGTACCACAGCAAGGCGAAGGGCTGCCTGTCCGAATACCGCGCGAACGAGAGCAACGCCGTGCTGAAAGAACAGATCGCCGTCATCGGGGGTCTTTCCAACGCGTACTTCGCCTGCATCGAGACCGATGTCGCAAACAAAACCTACCGCATCTTCAAGGATACCGACTTCGTGCGCAGTCTGGTGGAAGACGGCTCCTGCCCGACGATCGACAAGGCCTTCGACAAGTACCTGCCGTATGTGACCGCGACGGAATTCCTCGAAAAGCTCCGGGAATTCACCGACTGCGCGACGCTTGCGGAGCGCACGGAGAACGCGGATGTGATCTCCGCCGAATACCGCGGCAGAAAGCCCGAATGGGCGTGGTGCCGCGCGAGCTGGATCGTCACCGCACGCGATGAAGCGGGGCATGCGCGCCAGTGCCTCTACGTCGTGGAGGATGTCACCGAAAACATCCGGGAGCGCGCGCAGCACGACCGGGAGCTCCACACCGCGCTCGAAGCCGCCGACGCCGCGAACCGCGCGAAAACGGAATTCCTCTTCAGCATGTCGCACGATATCCGCACCCCCATGAACGCCATCCTCGGCTATTCCTCCCTCATGAAAAAGGAGCTCACCGACCCGAAGCTCCTCGACTATCAGGAAAAGATCGAGCAGTCGGGCAACCTGCTGCTGTCCATCATCAACAACGTGCTGGATATGTCCCGCATCGACAGCGGCAAGGCGACCCTGCATGAGGAGTACATCCGCGTTTCGGCGATCCCCGGCGGGATCGCGCAGATCCTCGGCGCCGAGGCGGGCAAGAAGGACATCCGCCTGAGCTACGAATTCGATATCGTGCACGACCACATCCTCGCGGATATCACCAAGCTCAGCGAGATCTACGTCAACATCACGAGCAACGCCATCAAGTATACGCCGGCGGGCGGCTCCGTCAGTGCCCGCATCGAGGAGCTCCCCTGCGAGGAGGAGGGCTGCGCCTACTTCCGCACCACCATCACGGATACGGGCATCGGCATGAGCAAGGAGTTCCTGCCGCACCTGTTCGACTCCTTCAGCCGCGAACAGAACACCACCATGTCCAAGGTCGCGGGCACGGGCTTGGGGCTTGCGATCGTCAAAAAGCTCGTCGACCTCATGGACGGCACCATCGCCGTCGAAAGCGAACCGGGCAAGGGCTCCTCGTTCGCCGTCACGCTCAAGCACAGGCTCGCAAGCGAGGAAGACATCGCGGCGGCAGAAGCCAAGCAAGGCGTCCGCGCGGAGGAGCTCCGCACCGAGGGCAGGCGCATCCTTTTGGCGGAGGACAACGACCTCAACGCCGAGATCGCCGTCACGGTCCTCGAATCGGTGGGCTTCGCCGTCGACCGCGCGGAGGACGGCAGGGTCTGCACCGACATGATGGCATCTGCCGAGGCGGGGCATTACGACCTCGTCCTCATGGATATCCAAATGCCGAACATGGACGGTTACGCCGCGACAAGGGCGATCCGCAGCATGGAAGACAAAGGGAAGGCGGACATCCCCATCGTCGCGATGACCGCGAACGCCTTCGAGGAGGACCGGAACAACGCCTTCGCCGCGGGCATGAACGGGCACATCGCAAAGCCCATCGACATGAACGCCCTCATGACCGTGCTGTCGGGTCTGCTGAACGGCGGCGACGCAACGAAATAACCACGACCCATGCCCGTGCGGGAGACCGCGCGGGCGTTTTTTCACGGCGCGCAAGAAAATATATTGAACGCCGATTTCGCGTATGTTAGAATACAATGATTTATTATTTGCCAATACAACCGAACGGTTGAAAACGGCGGAAAACCGCCCGAAAAACGGAGAAGGAAAGAATAACGGAGGTCGGGGTCCGATGCGATCCGGTGCGATAAAACGAAAGGGAGTCAAAGCTGTTGCGGCGCTTTTGGCGGTGCTGACGCTTGCCGCGCTGCTCGGGGCGTTTGCGCCCGCGCGCGCCTTTGCGCATGCGGCGGAACCGAAGACCGTCCGCCTCGGCTACGTGAATGTCGAAGGCTACGAGGAGGGCGGCGAGGGCGAGCCCAAGTCGGGCTACGGCTACGAGTACTTCCAAAAGATCTCCTACTACACGAACTGGAAGTACGAATACGTCTACGGCACCTTCGCCGAGCTCATCGGCATGCTCACCCGCGGGGAGATCGACCTCATGGGCGACGTCACCTACCGCCCCGAACGCGCGGAGGAGATGCTGTTTTCCGAGCGTGCCATGGGCAGCGAAAAGTTCTTTCTGTTCGCGCTCGTCGACAACGAAACCTACGACAGCGGCAGCACCGCCGCGCTCAACGGCGCGCGCATCGGCGTGGAGGGCACGAAAAGCTCCGTCGCGCTTGCGGAAAACTGGGCGCGGGAGCATCACCTGAACGTCACCTTCGTCGACTGCGGCGATTCCGCCACCCTGACCGCCGCGCTGGACGCAGGCAAGGTCGACCTCATGGTCATGACCGACGCGGCGGAAAACTTCGGCTACAAGCCCGTGCGCCTCATCGGCTCGGAGGATTTCCGCTTCGCCGTCGCGAAGGACCGTCCGGACCTTTTGGAAGAGCTGAACGCCGCGCTCGACGTCATCCAAACCAACATCCCGAACTACAACGACATCGTCTTCAGCAAGTACATGGGCACGACCGTCGGCTCCTACTACCTCGGCAAGCAGGAGAAGGCGTGGCTGGCGGCGCACGGCAACACCGTGGTGCTGGGTTACCCCGACAAAAACATGCCCTACAGCGCGCAGGGAGAAAACGGCGAACCGCTCGGTTACGTCGCCGCCCTTGCCGGGATCATGGCGGAGCGCTTCGGCATCCGCGTGGAAATGAAGTCCTATCCCGATATCCGCGCCCTGTTCAACGCCGTGAAGGACGGGGAGGTCGACGCCTACGGACCGACCCACTCGAGCCTGTACCTCACCGAGCAGTACAACGCCATGCAGACCAAAAACATCGGCGAAACGCAGCTCGTTCTCGTTTTCAAGGGCAAGGAGGTCAAAACCGACCGCATCGCCACCACCAACCGGGGCATGCTGTTCGACGGCGCCATCCGGCTGTGGTACCCCAAGGCGGAGCTCGTCGTCTGCGGGGATGTGCGCGCGTGCCTCAAGGCGGTCGCGGAGGGGAAGGCGGACTGCATGCTCGTGCCCGCCTCGCAGCTGAATTATCTCCGGCAATACCGCGAATTCGCGGAACTGAACTTCATAGATGCGGCGCACCGGCTGGAGATCTGCATGTTCACCAAAAAGGGCAACGCGGGTCTGCTGCAGATCCTCGACAAGACCGTCGCCGTGGCGGAAAGCGAGCTGCGCGGCGTGAACTACATGGTCGACACCTACGCCGAAGCCGAAAAGTCCTTCGCCGATATCCTGCGCGAGAACACCCCGGCGGTGCTCGGGCTCGCCGCGGCGGTCGTCGCCGTGCTGCTGTTCGCGCTCGGCAGGGCACATATCGAACGGCGGCGCTCCAAGCGCCTGAACGCCGAACTCGAAACCTCCAACCGCAACCTCGAAAAAGCGCTGGCGGCGGCGGAACGGGCGAACGAGGCGAAGTCGAACTTCCTGTTCAGCATGTCGCACGACGTGCGCACGCCCATGAACGCGATCTTGGGCTACGCCCAGCTCATGAAAAACGGCATCACCGACCCGAAGATGCTCGAATACCGCGAAAAGATCGAGACCTCGGGGCAGGTGCTGCTCTCGGTCATCGACCACGTGCTCGACATGGCGCATATCGACAGCGACAAGAAGGAGGTCCGCGAGGAGCCCTTCTCCGTTTCCGAGATCCCGCGGGCGATCGCCGATGTCTTCGGCGACGAGGCGGCGAAAAAGAACATCACCCTCCAATACACGGTGGATGTCGTGCACGACCGCGTCCTGCAGGACCCGGTCAAGGTCAATGAGATCTACATGAACATCGTGAGCAACGCCATCAAGTACACGCCCGAGGGCGGTACGGTCACGGCGCGCATCGAAGAGCTCCCCTGCGACAGGGAGGGTCACGCCCTCATCCGCACCACCATCGCGGATACGGGCATCGGCATCGGCAAGGAGTTCCTCCCGCATCTGTTCGAGCCGTTCGCGCGCGAACGCAGCACCACGGAGGGCAAGGTCGAAGGCACGGGTCTCGGGCTGACGATCGTCAAAAAACTCGTCGACCGCCTCGGCGGCACCATCGCCGTGGAAAGCGAACCGGGCAAGGGCACCTCGTTCATCGTGACGCTGCCGCATAAGCTCCCCCGCGCGGCGGAGGATGCGGCGCAGACCCCCGGCAACGGCGAGGACGCGGCAAAGAAGCTTTCGGGCAAGCGCATCCTCATGGCGGAGGACAACGACCTCAACGGAGAGATCGTCATGGCGGTGCTCGAGGGGGCGGGCGTCGCGGCGGACTGGGTGAAGGACGGCGCCGCCTGCGTCGAACTGCTCAAAGCCGAACCCGCGGGCTCCTACGACGCCATCCTCATGGATATCCAAATGCCCGTGATGAACGGGTATCAGGCCGCGCGGAAGATCCGCCGCCTCGAAGACGCGGCAAAGGCGAACATCCCCATCATCGCGGTGACCGCCAACGCCTTCGAGGAGGATAAGCGCAACGCCTTCCTTGCGGGCATGAACGGCTTCGTCGCCAAGCCCATCCGCGTGGAAAGCTTTTTGAAAACGCTCGCCTACCTCGTTTCGGAGGAGGACGCCGGCGGGAACGGCGTGCCGGAGGGCGCCTTTGCGGACTGCGATGCCATCGCCGCCTTCGAGGAGGAGTACCGCGCCAAGGGCAAGCCCTGCGGCTGGCTCATTTACGAGGCGACGGGCAGGGAGAAGATCCGCTTTGCGGACGCGGTCGTGACGGAACTGTTCGGCTGCCAAAACCACGGGGAGTTCATCGACTACGTCGGCGGCTCCTTCCGCAACATGGTCCACCCCGACGACCTTGCCCGCGTCGAAACGGAGATCGCCGCGCAGACCGAGGGCTCGGAGACCGCGGTCGACCGGGTCCGCTACCGCATCGTCCGCAAGGACGGCGCCGTCCGCATGGTGGACGACATCGGGCACAAGGCCTTCGTCGAAAACGGCGTGCCCGTGTTTTACGTGGGTCTCGCCGACATCACCGACCTTGCGGAGTGAATCCCGTAACGAAACGAACATAACAACAAACGCATATGCAACCGGAAAACCCCGCCGCGGAGCATCGCTCCGGGCGGGGTGGTTTTGTTTTGGATTCAAACATACTGCTTTGGGTTACGGCGAAACAATCAAAATATTACGGTGACCGTGACCTCTTTTTCGATTTCCGCAAAGGATTTTCCGTCAAAACACTTTTCGTTGAGAACGGCATCTATGACAGACTGCGGAATATCCCCTTCGGCACCGGCTTCCTGTTTTGCGATACATTTCGGCAAGGACGGCGTACAATCCCAAATCACAAGGTACTGCTTGCCGGCATCCGCTTCCGGCTGCAAGACATAGGTCGTTCCCCGATACTCGAATTCCGCGTCATGGCAGTGGAACAGTAACTGCCGTAATTCGCTCATCGTGATTCCTTGCATCGTTTCACTCCCCGAAACAAAAGTCGATTTTGGTGTTCTGAAAGGCATCGTTCCCGAAATAAGAAAACAACCGGAAACGCGATCTGGGCTCCAATTGCCCTCCATCGTTTCCGGTGTTACAAGAAGGATACCACGCCCCACTGCCGCCGTCAAGGGTTCCGTCCGAAATATACGATAAAACCGAGCTCCGGGCGGGGCGTTCTGCCGTGTCCGCCGCATACCCGTCTTCCTCCCTGTGACAAAACGGTGAACCCGCAAAAAAAGGGTGGCGCGCGGGGCGGGGGATATGATACGCTCCTTGTGACGGGATGTTTTGACGGAACGCCCCGATCGTCATGACACTGAAGGAGGAAACCCAATGAAAAAAGCCCTGTCCCTGCTGCTCGCGCTGGTGCTGCTGTGCTCCGCGTTCGCGTTCGCTTCCGCGAGCGAAGAGATCAACGAGTACGGTTTCCCCGTCCGCGAAACGTATGAGAAGGACCCCGAATACATCGCCGGCATGCGTGCCTTCGACAAGAAGGATTACGGCTCCGCGATCTATCACTTCCGCAAGTCCGCACAGGCGGGCTACGCCTACGGTCAGTACGAATACGCCAACTGCATCGAAAACGAGTGGGGCGCCAAGCGCGACAACCGCCTCGTGTTCGAATACTACTTCTATTCCGCCATGCAGGGGCACTCCCTCGGGCAGGCGGCACTCGGCCGTTGCTACATGTGGGGGCGCGGCACCGAGCGGGATTACGACATGGCGTTCCATTACTTCAACCTTTCCGCCGAACAGGGCGACGCACTCGGTCAGCTGTGGCTGGGCTACGCCTACCAGAACGGCATCGGCACCGAGAAGGACCGTGAGCAGGCGCGTTACTACTACCGCCTCTCCGCCGATCAGGGCAACAAGAGCGCCGAAAAGCGCCTGCAGAGCCTGTAAGCAACCGACATACGGCCGCTCCGCCCGGGGCGGCTTTTTGCTTGCCCTTTGTTCACGGAAGCGTAATATTCCGCGCGGGGGTTCTATAGTATAATAAGGTCGAGTATCTGTCCGAAGGGAGAACACATTGAAACAGGTCATCCGCACCGCGCTGCTTGTGGCGGCGCTCCTTCTCACCCTCGTGGGTGCAAGCGCGGCATCCGCCGCGTCCGACCGCGTGCGCGTTCTCATCTCCACGGGCGATAAGGACACTTTGACCTTCACGCTCAAGGGCGGCTACACGCTCATGGGCTACCCCCTGTCCGACGAGAAGGTGACCTTCTCGGTTTCGGACGGCTTGCTCGTCGCCGAAAGCGCGCGCCACGGCGAGATCTGCCGCACCGGCAACGCCGTGGAACTCAAACGCACCGTGACGGATGTGCCCGGCGGCTACGCGACCTTCAAGGCGAACGGCTTCACGAGAAACTACCTCGGCGATTTCACCGTCTCGGCGAACAACGGGGCGGTGCGCGTGGTCAACAGCGTGCCGCTGCGCCACTACCTCTACGGCGTGGTCGGCTACGAAATGAGCAACTCCTTCCCGCTCGAGGCGCTGAAAACGCAGGCGATCGCCGCGAAGAACTACGCCCTCGCGCTCATGGGCAAGTCCGGCGATTACGACCTCAAGGACGATGCGACCGATCAGGTCTACAAGGGCTACGTGAAGACCCTGCGCAACGTCATCCGCGCGGTCGATGAAACGATCGGCGTCGCCCTCTACCTCGACGGAAAGATCATGCCCTGCTGGTACTCCGCCTCGAACGGCGGCTATTCGAAGCTGCCCGGCGAGAACTGGTCGAGCAAGGCGTACGACGCGGGCTACTTCAAGGGCGCGGATCCGTTCGATCTCCGCAACGTCGCCTCCAAGACCGAGGCGCTCTATCTCCCCAAGGACCTTGCGCGGCGCAGCTTCGCCTCGCCCGAGTTCTACAATTTCGTCATGGGCAAGCTGAACGCGGCGCTCGAAAAGGAAAAGCTGCCCGCGGGCGCGACCTTCGCCGGCTGGGCAAGGCTCGAAAACGTCGTCTCCACGGGGGAGGACGGCACCATCACCCGGGACGGGGATCACAGCCGTGTGGTACTCACCGCGGTGTATAAGATCAAAACCAACGCCAAGCGCGCCACCCCGAGCCCCGTGCCCGAGGGCGCCAAGGCGGAACGCAAGAAGGACCCCGGCACCGAGGAGCGCCGCGTCGCGGCGGAGTTCACCTTCGACGAGCTGAAGGAGGCGGGCTTCTTCAACGAAAAATCGCTGCGCATCACCTATGTGCGCCGTGCGGAAAACGGCTGGTCGCTCTTCCGCGGGCGGTACGGGCACGGCGTGGGCATGAGCCAGCGCGGCGCGCAGCAGATGGCGCGCGAGGGTTGGAACTTCCGCCAGATCCTGGCGTTCTATTACCCCGGCGCGACGCTCGCGGATATCGAGGTGACCATCGACCCCGAGGGCGGTTCCGCCCTGACGGAGCTGGATGTGTGCGTGTTCGGCACGGGCGTTTTGCGTAAGCGCGCGAGCGCCGCGAGCGAGGTCGTCGGCAGCGTTTCGGCGGGCAGCCGGCTGGAGCTTCTCCGCACCGACGGCACCTGGTACTACGTGCGCGAAAGCGCGACCGGGCGCGAGGGCTACCTCCTCTACAACAACATCGCCATCGACGGGGATCCGGTGCGCTGCACGGGCAGCGTGACCGGCACGGGCGTGAACGTGCGCACGGGTCCCGGCACCGGTTGGGACGCCGTGGCGAAGCTCGACTTCGGCGACACGGTCTCCGTGCTGGATATCACGGCAAGCTTTTACAAGGTCTACGCGGGCGGCGGGCTCGTCGGCTACATGTCGAAGGATTATCTCGCCCTGAAAACGGCGGCGAACATCCCCGTGCAGCTCACGGTGTCCGAGGTGACGCCCGTGCCCGAAAACATCGCGCCGACCCCGGTGCCGATCGGGCTGGCGGCGCCCACGCCCACGCCCGACCCCGTCATGAACAAGCAGGGGGACGGCAGGTACCTCGCCATCGGCGTCGCCGAGGATGAGGAAACGGATCTGCTGGCGGGTCCCGCCCTCGGGGCGGAGCACACGGGCGTGCTGACCGCGGGCGACCGGCTCGGCGTTTACGGCAAGAGCGGCGCCTTCTACCGCGTGCAGGATCTTTCGACCGCCCGCGAGGGCTGGGTGTACGCGGCGCGCGTGCGCTTGCTGCGCAGCGGCACGGCGGGGGGCTACCAAAACCTGTTCGGCTGCACGGTGCGCGCGGAAAGCGCGGTGCTGACCGAAGAAAAGCGCGCGGAAAGCGCCGTCGTCGCCAAGCTTCAAAAGGGCGCGGAACTCACCGTGACCGCCGCGGAGGGGCTTTGGTTCTTCGCCGCGGATGAAGAGGGCAACGAGGGCTGGATCCGCATCGAACAGGTGACCGCGGGCGACGAGACCGTGCCCGACGGTTCGACGGCAGCTGTGGTGCGCGAGGATACCGCGCTGCGTGCCGGCAATAAGGATTCCGCAAAGCGCCTCGGGCGGCTCAAGGCGGGCGAACGGGTCACCGTGCTCGCCGTCGGAAACGGGCGCGCCAAGGTCGAAAGCGGCAAGCTCACGGGCTGGTGCCTCTTCACCGACCTCGTGATGGAATAAGGGGAGGCGATACCATTGAACAAACGACTGACGGAGGGGCTGACCGCCGCCGCGCTTTCGGCGTTGCTTGCGGGCGGTGCCTTCCTTGCAGACCGGGTGCGCCCGGGGGATGCCGCGCCCATGCCCGCGCCGCGGGTGGTGCGCGAGGCGGAGGTCATCGATTTCAAGATCGCCGAGACCCCGGCGCCGACTCCCACGCCCAACATCCTGCCGCCGACCGCCCACGACATCTACGTGAACGACGAGAAGGTGCTCTTCACCCTTTCGAGCGAGACCACCGCGAAGGCGCTGCTGAACGGCTACCTCAAGGACCGCGCGGGGGCGATCCCCGAAAACGAACACCTGATCTCGGCGGAATACGCGGTGCGCATCCGCATCATCCCGACCCGGGGCGAGCTGCCGCTTTCCACGGCGGCGGAGGCGCTCGAGCAACTGCGGAACGACCCGCAGCTGCTCCCCGTGAAGGTCGTGACCGAGCGCAGCGAATACATCACGAACACCCACCGCAAGGAGACCGCGGAGGACGACGCGCTGCCCGTGGGTTCGCGCATCTACCGCTCGTGGGGGAAGGACGGCTTGACCGCCATCCGCTCCACGGTGACGTATGAGGGCGGCGAGGAGATCGCCGCGACGACGGGCACGCTCGAGCTCATTTGGGAGTCGAACCCCGAATCCGTGCGCGAGGGCATCTACTGGAGCGAAGAGCCCGACAAGCCCGCCGGCAAGAAGGAGGGACCCGAAGGCAAGGAGCTCGGCTATAAGCTGCAGCTGCCCGTGCGCGTGTCCATCGGCAAGTACTTCGGCGTGAACGAAAACGTCTTCCACCGCGGCATCGACCTGTTCGCCAAGCGCGGCACGGAGGTCAAGACCCCCGGCGAGGGCGTGGTCGTGTGGGTGGGCGAACGCGGCGATTACGGCATGACCGTCGATATCGACCACGGCAACGGCTTCGTTTCGCGCCTCACGCACCTCAGCCCCGACACCCTGCAGGTGGTGCTGAACCAGCGCATCTTCAAGGACGAGCTCGTCGGCTTCCTCGCCCCCAACGAGGAAAACCCCAACGTCAAACCGCACGTCCACTACGAGCTCCTCATCGACGGCGAACCCTTCAACCCCCTGTACTACATCGGGTGAGGGGGAGCGGGGAATTTGCTGCGGACCCCGTTGAATGTTGCGGTGTCCGTTGAAAGTGACTTGAGATCCAAGACACTGTACACCATGCAAAAAGCAATACGGTAAGGCTCCACTTGAAGTGCAAGGGGAGCTGTCACCGAAGGTGACTGAGGGGATTCGTCTGCAAAGGAGTCGAGCAAGGAGATGCCCGAGCGTGCCGAAGGCATGCGGGGCGCGACAGCTGTTGCCGGAGGCAATAGCGAAAGCGGGGCGCGCCGAGCCGTAGGCGAAGGCGAGACGGAAGGAGTCCCGCGCAAGTAACTGCCTTGCCGTATGACATCGGAGAACGAACCGCCGCAACGGTACTTGCGCATCCCCGGTCGAATCCCTTCCGTCGTTTTGCCAAGGCAAAACGCCACCTCCCCTTGCATCCCCAAGTGGAGGCTCCGTTCAATGGAACCGACTCGGAATAAAGTCACTCGCCCTGTCTGCAACTCGGCACCGCTCAAACAGCAACTCGGTAAGGCTCCACTTGAAGTGCAGAGACGAAGTCTTCCCCGAAGCAGGGAACCGCTTGCGGTCTGCGGAGGGGTTGGGATGCCCGAGCGTTGTGCAACAACGCGGGGCGCGACAGTGGTGCCGCAAAGCGCACCACGATAGCGTGTCACCGAAGGTGACCGGAGACGCAGTCTTCCCCAAAGTCGAAGACGAAGGGGTTGGGATTCGTCTTTCCCACGCAAGCAACAAAGGAAAGCGTGCCGAACTCATGAACCAAAAGCCTCCCTCAGAGAGGGAGGTGGATGCGAACAAGCGCAGCGCAGTGAGCAGACGGAAGGAGTCCCACGCAAGTAACTGCCTTGCCGATTGACATCGGAGAACGAACCGCCGCAACGGTACTTGCGCATCCCCGGTCGAATCCCTTCCGTCGTTTTGCCAAGGCAAAACGCCACCTCCCCTTGCATCCCCAAGTGGAGGCTCCGTTCAATGGAACCGACTCGGAATAAAGTCACTCGCCCTGTCTGCAACTCGGCACCGCGCAAACAGCAACTCGGTAAGGCTCCACTTGAAGTGCAAGGGGAGCTGTCACCGAAGGTGACTGGAGACGCAGTCTTCCCCGAAGTCGAAGACGAAGGGGTTGGGATTCGTCTGCAAAGGCGTCGGGCATCCCCTTGCATCCCCAAGTGGAGCCTTCGTACCGCGCTGTTCTCGTTGTGTGCAGTCACTCGCCGCGTTCGTAACTGCGTCCCGCGTAAAAAAGCAAGCCCGATGGGCTCCCTTGTGTAAAGGGAGCCGTCATCGAAGATGACTGAGGGATTGTTGCGTCACTGTCACCCATTGCAACAAAGGACAACGCAACAAGCTCGCGCACCAAAAGCTTCATCTCACACCCCCGTCCCACCCCAAGCAAACGGCGCCGGAATCCGTGCCTGCGCTTGACGGAATTACAACCATTGTGTATTATTAAATAGTTATGCAGAAAGAATGGTATCGGATCAACGGCGGCGCGCCTCTCGAGGGCACCGTCACCATAAGCGGCGCGAAAAACGCTTCGGTCGCCATCATACCCGCGGCAATTTTGTCGGGGGATACCTGCATATTGGAAAACCTGCCGCACATCCACGATGTGCAGGTGCTGGAAACCATTTTGAAGCAGATCGGCGCGACCGTCGAGTACACTGTCGGCGACTGCATGAAGATCGACGCTTCGCACATCACGACCACCGAGGTCGTCTCGCCCGAGGTGCAGGAAATGCGCGCCTCCTACTACCTGCTCGGCGCCATGCTCGGCAGGTTCGGCGAATGCGATATCGCGCTGCCGGGCGGCTGCGTCATCGGCGCGAGACCGATCGACCAGCACGTGAAGGGCATGCGTGCCCTCGGCGCGGAGATCGAGATCGGCAGCGACAACATCCTCCGCGCGCGTGCGAAACACCTGCACGGCGCCGAGATCTTCTTCGACATGGTGTCCGTCGGCGCGACGATCAACGTCATGCTCGCGGCGGCCCGCGCGGAAGGGCTCACGGTGCTCACGAACGTCGCGAAGGAGCCGCATGTCGTCGACGTGGCGAACTTCCTCAACATGATGGGCGCCTCGGTCAAGGGCGCCGGCACCGACGTCATCCGCATTCAGGGGCGCAAAGAGCTGCACGGCTGCGGCTACGCCATCATCCCCGACCAGATCGAGACCGGCACCTTCATGATCGCCGCCGCCGCGACGATGGGCGACGTGGTCATCAAAAACGTCATCCCCACGCATATGGAAGCCGTTTCCGCCAAGCTCATGGAATCCGGCGCGCGCGTCGAAGAGGGCGACGACGGGAGGGATTTCTTCATCCGCGTGTGCATGCGCGAGCGTCCGCGCCCGGTCAGCATCAAAACGCTGGTCTACCCCGGCTTCCCGACCGACCTCCAGCAGCCCATGACGAGCTACCTCACCGTGGCGAACGGCGTCTCCACCATCAACGAGACCATCTTCGAAAACCGCTTCAACCACGTGAAAGAGCTGCGCCGCATGGGCGCCTCCATCAGCGTGAAGGAAAACCGCTTCTGCAAGATCAAGGGCGTCAAGCAGCTGCGCGGGGCGGATCTCCGTGCCAGCGACCTCCGCGCGGGGGCGTCGCTCATCATCGCCGCGCTCATGGGTCAGGGCGTTTCGAACGTCCACCATATCGATTATATCGACCGCGGCTACGAGTTCCTCGACGCGAAGCTCACCGCCCTCGGCGCCGACATCCGCCGCATGAAGGGCTGACCGCCTTTTAGGGCAATTGCATCACAAAATCAAAAGACCGTCCGCAAGGGCGGTCTTTTTGCGTGCGGCGGGGAAGGCGCGGATGACGGTGCAACATTGTACGGAGCCGACATGACGATTTCGTCTGTATCATTGCCTCTTTATCCGTTCGATGAGTTGAACGACGAGCGCGATATCTTCGCGTTTCAATTCGGATGCTGCGGACAGAAGAAGCATCAGATCGGGGTTGCTTCGAATGGATTCTGCGTAAGCATCGTTGCTTTGAATGGATTCTGCGCAAGCGTCGTCGTTCGATTTCGTTTCAACGCCGTCGTTGATGAGATATTCCATTGTTACGCCGAGATAATCGGCAACGCGCTTCAGTTTATCGGAGGATGGTATATTTTTGTCCCACTTGTAG
>JAUNCT010000034.1 GCA_030526425.1 Clostridia bacterium | reverse complement strand
CGGTGCGCTGCCGTTTGAATTCAAAAATTTCCAAGTGAAAGAAATCGATTACGGTGCTGAATATATCAACATTTCATTCGATATCGTCATGGGAAGCGATGACCCGATCACATATGTCGGCTATTCTTATTTCACATTTGACGAGAACGGCGAAGGTTTCGACTCCGCATTCACCCTTGACGAAATGTCTCGGTACGAAATGAACCAAATGAGTTTTCCGAAGCCGATGAAAAACGGCAGTGTTTACAACCGGGGTTTCGCTAATGTTGGATTGGATACCGCACAGGTCTTTGTTGTAAAAAACTTCTATTGCACGAAGGACCATCCGGAACGCATGTACGCACCCGAGGGTGAGATCGAATATACCCGTTTCGTTCTCCCGGGAAAAGATCCCGTCATGCCCGAAGTTTTCCGTTGACCTCAATCACCCCGCAGCCGCCCGCCCGGGCGGCTGTTTTCGTTTGCGCGCCCCCACGCGGGCGGGCGTTGCCTGCGTTGGAGAGGACGATCCCTCAACGCCTGTGGCGGATGAATGTTGCTCGTGTTGAAAGGCGAATCCCCTCCGTCGCCATCGGCGACACCTCCCCTTGCACTTCAAGTGGAGGCTGTCGGATAAGCTCTTTGCGTTTGAACTGTGCAACTGATGAGTCGAATAACTATTTGCAAGCAGAATAGCTCGGATTGCAGGCTCCACTTGGAGACGAAGTCTTCTCCAAAGCGTAGCGAAGGAGTTGATGCAAGGGGAGCTCCGCCGTAGGCGGTGAGAGGATTCGACCGTTGAAGCGCAAGTATCGGTACGGCGACCCGTTCCCCAATGTCATTCGGCAAGCCCCTCACTCCCGTGCCGTTCCCTTCGGCGCGCCATTCCCTCGCACCGCGCGCCTCACTCCCCCTCCGCCCGCGATCGAAAAATTTCACATGGATTTGACATTTGCATTGAAAACGGGCATCGTCAATGATAAAATGTTTCTATCATCCGTCCCGGAGGGGACGAAACATCAGGAGGAAAACATGAAAAGACTCGTTGCACTGGTCATGGCGCTGTGCATGGTAATGGCGCTGGTTCCCGCCGCGATGGCCGAGGATTATTCCGATGTGACCATCCGCATCTATTCGAACACGAACGATGAATCCGAAGTCGCCTGGCTGAAGGAAGCCGCGAAGGCCGCGGGCTTCAACATCTCCATCGACGACAACACCGTCATTTCCGGCGACGCCGCGGCGATCCAGGCTGCGAACGAGAACAAGGACGGCGACGTGCTGTTCGGCATGAACGAGACCCGTTGGAACCAGGTCATCAACGGCACGTACGAGAACCTCTCCCTCGTCGAGTGGTGCCCCACCTGGGCAGACCAGTGCGGCACGTTCTACTATGAGAACCTCGCCTACGGCATCACCATTCAGGATGTCCTGATGCTGTACCGCACCGACGAATTCGGCACCAACGGCAAGCCGCTGCACTTCGCGCACTGGTCCGAAATGGCCGAGCAGGGTCTCGTCTACTACCGTCAGGGCAAGGTCGGCGGCACGACGAACGGCAACATCAACAACTGCATGCTCTTCCCCTACGCGGATCCCACTTCCCCCGCGGGCGGCATCTCCGTCGAGGGTTGGAAAAAGCTGTGGAACTACTGCGCGGGCGGTCTGTTCACCGGCGACAGCTACGGCTTCGATCCGCTCAACCGCGGTGACGTGCAGCTGTCCACCTTCTACTCCAGCTCGCTGTACGGCAACGTCGACGTTGCGGAAGGCGACCACCCGCTGACCTATGATGCGGCGAACAACGCCCCCGGCAACTGGGCGCTCGTCGACATCGACGACGGCAGCTACTACATCGCGGAGTACATCGGCGTGCTCGCGCGCGAAGGCCGCACCGAGCGTGAGACCGAAGCCGCGAAGGCTTTCTGCGAATGGTTCGGTTCCACCGAGACCCAGACCGCATGGGCGAACACCTTCGACCGTTACCCCGTCAACAAGGCGGCGGCCGAAGCTTCCGACATGGACGACTACGCGGGCATCTACGCGCTGAAGAACATGGCACAGGAGATCGTGCCCGGCACCGAAATGAAGTACTATGAGTACGTTGCCGCGAACAACGCGACCTGGACGAACATCATGACCAACCTGGGCTACTTCTGGAAGGACATGAGCTCCCCGAGCGCCGAGCCCGATTGGGACAACCTCGACTGGGCGACCCTCGTGCAGAAGGCCGCGTAAGGCTTTCTTCGCCTGAACCGACCGGGATGGCGGACCTTTCGGGGTCTGCCATCCCGTATTCCGTTATGGGGGAAAAACAACGCACCGGAAACCATGCGCCGCATGGCGTACCTCGCGTCCGCTGCATGTGACGGGACCCGATATCCCTCCCCCGCACCGATCCACAAAGGAGAACCAATGATCCACCTGAACGGAATCGCCGTGAAGTTCGGCGACTTTACCGCCCTGAAGGACATCAACGTCCACGTCAAAGAGGGCGAATTCTTCACCTTCCTCGGTCCCTCGGGCTGCGGAAAGACCACGACGCTGCGCACGATCACGGGCTTTATCGAGCCTGCCGCGGGTACGGTCGTCGTGAAGGACCGCGACATCACGCACGTGTCCATCGAAGACCGCAACATCGGCATCGTGTTCCAGAGCTACGCGCTCTTCCCGACGATGACGGTTTACGACAACATCGCCTTCGGTCTCAAGGTCAAAAAGCTGAAAAAGCCCGAGATCGACCGCAAGGTGCGGGAGATCGCCAAGAAGGTCGACCTCACCGACGAGCAGCTGAAAAAGGCGGTCTCGCAGCTTTCGGGCGGGCAGCAGCAGCGCGTGGCGATCGCCCGTGCGCTCGTCACCGGTCCCGCGATCATCTGCATGGACGAACCGCTCTCGAACCTCGACGCGAAGCTGCGCGTCCAGCTGCGCAACGAGCTGAAGAAGATGCAGAAGGAGTTCGGCATCACGACCATTTACGTCACGCACGACCAGGAGGAGGCGCTGACGCTGTCCGACCGCATCGCGGTGTTCAACCTGGGGCGCATCGAGCAGATCGGCACGCCGAACGAGGTCTACAACCGCTCCGCCACGGAATTCGTGTGCAACTTCATCGGCGACATCAACCGCCTTTCGCCCGGCGTCGCGGCGGAGCTTGCGAAGCTCAGCCCCGAAGTCGACCCCGCGAAGCACAACTACATCCGTCTCGAGCGCGTGCACGTGGGTACGGAGGCGAAGCCCGGGCAGCTTGCCCTTGCGGGCACGGTGGAAAGCCGCGAATATTACGGGCTGTACATCAAATATTACATCCGCACGGCAGACGGCGTGCTGAAGGTCATCGAAAAGAACGACGGCGTGAACATTTACGACGAGGGGCAGCAGGTCACCGTGGTGCTCGACCCGAAGGACATCATGGCGTACGCGCCGGAGGCATAAGATGAAAAAGCGCTTCAAGCTCACCGACGGGCTGGTGCTGGTGCTGATGCTGTGCCTGTTCGTCGGCTTCATGCTGCTGCCGTGCCTGAACACGCTGACGAGCATTTTCAACGTCAAGGCGGCGGACGGCACGCGCGACCCGCTGGCGGTCATCCGCTTCTTCCTCGCGGGCAACATGAAAAACTACGTGTTCAACTCGCTGAAGCTGGCGGTGTGTCTGGTGATCACGGTGAACATCGTGGGCATTTCGATCGTGTTGCTCACAGAATACTTCGACATCAAGGGCGCGGGGCTGCTGCGCGCGGGCTACCTGACGACGCTGATCTATTCGGGCGTCGCGCTGGTCACGGGCTTTCTGTTCCTCTACGACCGCGACGGCATCCTGACGACGCTGCTGCGCAACGCGTTCCCGAACCTCGACCCGAGCTGGTTTTCGGGCTTCCCAGCGGTGTTGTTCACGATGACCTTCGCGTGCACGTCGAACCACATGCTGTTCCTGCGCAACGCGATCCGCGGGATCGACTACAACACGGTCGAAGCGGCGCGGAACCTCGGAGCGAAGCCGTTCAAGGTGCTGCGCACGGTCGTTTTGCCGACGCTGATCCCGACGCTGTTCTCTCTGACGGTCATGACCTTCATCACGGGTCTCTGCGCGATGAGCGCGCCGACGCTGATCGGTTACGATGCGATCAACCCGGAGATCGTGCGCTTGGCGGGCTCCTCCGCGGCGGATGAGAGCTTTCCGCAGGCGCGCGCGGCGCTGTTGTCGATCATTCTGGCGTTC
This sequence comes from Clostridia bacterium, assembly GCA_030526425.1. GTDB lineage: Bacteria > Bacillota > Clostridia > Christensenellales > CAG-138 > CAG-1024. The sequence continues at coordinate 16,268 of JAUNCT010000034.1, read as the reverse complement.
TTCACGATCCTGCTGCTGACGATCCTCACGCATTACGAGCGCAAGGGGCACTACCTTTCGGTTTCGAAAACGAAGGCGAAGCTGGTGAAGCAGAAGATCGAGAACCCGGTCGCGAACGTGCTGGCGCACATCTACGCCTACGCACTGTGGGTCGTTTACATGATGCCGGTGGTGCTGATCTTCATCTTCTCGTTCCAAAGCTACACGGCGATCAAGCTGAAGAAGATCGACTTCTCGAACTGGACGCTGATCAACTACTTCGGCACGCACGATTTCGAGTACACGACGCCGCGCGGCAAGGTGAAGCAATCGGTCGGCGCGATCTCGGGTCTGTTCTCGAACGAGAGCGCCTTGGGCGGCATCAAGGTGTCGTTCATCCTCTCCGTCATCGCGGCGGCGCTGGCGTGCGTGCTGGTGGTCCTTGCGTGCAACTACATTTTCAAGCACCGCAAAACGGGCACGCTGGTCGAGTCGTTGCTGCTGTTCCCGTGGCTGCTGCCGACGATCCTCATCTGCTACAGCTACCGCATCTACTTCAACAGCGACAAGGTATGGTACACCTTCGGGCAGAACCTGTACCGCGGACCGAACGTATGGTTCTTGCTGATCCTCGCGTACACGGTGGTGAAGCTGCCCTTTGCGGTGCGCATGATCAAGGCGAGCTTCTATTCGATCGATTCGGAGCTGGAGGACGCGGCGCGGAACCTGGGCTCGGGTCCTTTGCGCACGTTCCTGCGCGTGAAGCTGCCGATCATTCTGCCGAGCGTCCTTGCGGTCTTCGCGCTGTGCTTCAACCAGCTGTTCAGCGAGTACGACATGTCTGCGACCTTCCACTCGAGCTATGCGACGACCTATGCGATGGTCATCAAGTCGATGACGGAAACGGACCAGCGCGCGTATTACAACCTGAACGCGCTCGGGCGGCAATGCGCCTCGACGGTGTTCATCATGTGCGTTTCGGGCCTGATCCTCTACCTGGTCTACGGCGTCGGCGCGCGGGATCTGGGCGAGCGGCTCGAACGCCGGGCGCGGCGCGAGCAGCGCATCGCGCGGATCAAGGCGAAGTTCGCGAAGTGAGGGGGAGTCCGTGGGGAAAAACCTTTTTGTAAAAAGGTTCTTTCCCCACACCCCTTTTCCAAAAACTTATGGGGATAATATTCGAATCATCGAAAGACACACGGTTCCCGGAATGGAGCCGTGTGTTTTTGTTGCTTTGGAAAAAGAGGCTCGGTCGCCGAAATGCGACCGGGCTTTTGTGTTACTTGGGGAGAGTGGAGCGGTTGGCAGGGAAAGTTCGGTAAGCCCCGCAAGCCCATTCCCCCGCCTTCTCCCTTTCTCCGCCCGCGGTTCCGTGGTATACTGTACATAATTGTTCAGACACCCGGCGCGGAAGCGCTTTTCGAAAGGACAAACCGATGATCAAAAACATTCTGTTCGATATGGGCAACGTGTTGATGGACTGGGACCCGAACTCCTACCTCGACCGCGAGAACCTTTCCCCCGAAGACCGGCTGACCATTTGGCGCGGCGTGTACGGCTCCGCCGAGTGGCAGATGACCGACCGCGGCTCCATCACCCTCGACGAGGCGCTGGAGCGCATGCGCGTGCGCATCCCCGGGCGGCTGATGCCCGTGGCGGAGCGCCTGACAAAGGACTGGCCGCCGCTCGTGAAATACCACGAGAACATGATCCCGCTGGTCGAGGCGCTCGAAAAGGAGGGCTACGGGCTGTACCTGCTGACGAACGCGGGGCTGAACCACCACGAATACTGGCCCGTTTCGCCCTTTGCCCGCTTCTTCGGCGACCGCATCCTGCTTTCCGCCGATTACAAGGTGCTCAAGCCCGAGGCGGCGTTCTACGAGAAGGCGCTGTCGATGTTCGGTCTCAAGGCGGAGGAATGCGTCTTCATCGACGACAACGCCCGCAACATCGAGGGCGCGTGCCGCTGCGGCATCGACGGCATCGTGTTCTTCGACCGTCCGCAGCTCGAGCGCGAGCTGAAGCTGCGCGGCATCCGCCCGTTTGCGGACTGAGGGGCGCCCATGAAAGCCAACGAAACCGTACTGTTCAGCGACCTCGACGGCACGCTGTTCAACTCGAAGGTCGAAGTCTCGCCCGAAAACCGCGCCGCCATCGAACGATACATCGCGGAGGGCGGTTATTTCGCCATCTCCACCGGGCGCCTGCCCTCCAACGCGCTGACCTACCTGAAGGACCTGCCGGTGAACGGTCCCTCCATCGTGCTGAACGGCGGCGCATGCTACAACTTCGCGAGCGGCGTCTTCAGCCACACGCACTTTCTCGACCGCTCGGTGACCGACCCGATCTTCAAGCACCTCATCGCCTCCGTGCCGCGGCTCGATGTGCAGATCTGCACGCCCGAATGCATCATCTACCTCACCCCCGAGGAGACCGCGCACCCCGTGATGCTCGACCTGCACCGCCCCTGCCGCTTCGTTTCGTGGGAGGATACCGAGGGGCTCGGCTTCTTCAAGGCGCTGCTGCTTGCGCCCGCGCCCTGCCACCAAATGATGAAAAAGCTGCTCGAATCCCTCGCGCCGGGCAGGTTCGAGGTGCTCGAGTGCTCCACGGGCGCGGGGCTCATCTACTGCGAGGTCATGCCCCTCGGCGTGTCGAAGGGCAACGCGCTCGACCTCATGCGGAACGACCCCGAATACGCCGGGCGCACCTTCTTCACCGTGGGCGATTACTGGAACGATTACGACCTCATCACCAAGGCGGATGTCGGCATCGCCGTGGCGAACGCGCTGCCCGAGATCAAATCCATCGCCAAGCGCGTGACGGTCTCGAACGACGAGCACGCCATCGCGGATATCATTCAAAACATCATCCCGTCCGTGTGACGGATAAAACGTAAAGGCTTTCCGAAAGGAGAGCCTTTTTTCCTTGCCGCGCATTGCATCCCGCGGCGCGATTTGGTATGCTTTTGTTCGTTCCGAAAAAACGAATTTGGGAGACTGTTATGGAAAAACTGTTTGCGGTGCTTGAGATCATCGTGCCGATCTTCGCGACGGTGGGGCTGGGCATTGCCGCCAAGCGCAAAACCCTGCTCACGACCGAGCAGGTGCGCGGGCTCACGAACTTCGTCACGAAGTTCTGCCTGCCCTGCGTGCTGTTCAACTCCTGCCTGTCCGCCACGCTCGAGGCGCAGTCGCTCGTGGCGATGCTGTGCTCCTTCGTCACGGTGCTCGTCGCGTCGCTGCTCGCCTTCCGCCTGAGAAAGGGCGCGTTCCCCTACCACAACCTGCCGATGCTGTTCTGCGCGCAGGAAAGCGGCATGCTCGGCATCCCCCTGTATATGACGCTGTTCGGCGCATCGGTCGCCTACCGCATCGGCGTGCTCGACGTGGCGCAGAGCTTCGTCGCCATCTCGGTGATGGCGCTGCTCGCGGCACCCGCGGGGAGCTCCGCTTCCCCGAAGGAGATCGTCAAATCCGTGTTCCGTTCGCCGCTGCTGCTCGCCTCGCTGTGCGGTCTCGCGCTGAATTTCACCGGGGCGATCGGCGCCTTGGAGCGCATCGGCGTTGCCAAGCTGCTGACGGCGACCACGGGCTTCATCGCCCAGCCCATCAGCGCGGTGATGCTGTTTTGCGTGGGCTACAACTTCTCGCTCGCGCGGGGCAACCGACAGGCGATCCTCCGCCTGTCGGCGCTGCACTTCGGGCTGTTCGCAGCGGCGGGCGCGGTGGCGCTGTTGCTGCTGAAGGGCACCGGTTCCGCCGACCGCTTCGGCATTTGGGCGGTGATCCTGCACTTCACGCTGCCTGCGAGCTACCTTGCGCCGGGCTTTGCCCGCAACGAAGAAGAGGCGACGGTCGCCGCGAGCGTGTGCTCGCTGCTGACGGTCGTGAGCCTTGCCGTGTTCTGCATCGCGGCGATTGTGAACGCATAAGGAGACGACCATGGAAGAACGCAGCAAGCCCGTTTCCGCATCCCGCGTGGAGACCACGCACCTCGTCCGCCCGGCGGACCTCAACCATTCCGACCGATTGTTCGGCGGCGTCCTCATGAGCTGGATCGACGAGGTCGCGGGGCTCGTCGCCCGCCGCCACGCGCAGATGACCGTGACCACCGCGGCGGTCGACAACCTGAGCTTTCTCCACCCCGCCTACGTGAAGGACACCGTCGTGCTCACGGGCAAGGCGACCTATGTCGGCAACACCTCCGTCGAGGTCAAGGTCGACACCTATGTCGAAAAGATCACCGGCGAGCGCACGCTCATCAACCGCGCCTACATCACCATGGTCGGTCTCGATGAAAACGACAAGCCCGCCCGCCTGCCGCGGCTCATCCCCGAAACCGAGGAAGAACGCGCGGACTGGGAAAAGGCGGAGCTGCGCCGCAGCATCCGCAAGCAGCAGAAGGCCGAAGGCTTCCGCTTTTACGACTGAGAACAACGATGCGAAAAGGCTCTCCCAACGAGGGAGAGCCTTTTGCGTTGCGGCGCTCTTCGGGTTTTTGTCGGCTTTTCGCACTGTTTTTTCGCAAAAACACGCATGCTTGCGGTTGTGTTTTGACATGCCGCAACCTATAATGGTATGCGGTCTGCCGTGGCGTTGCCACCGCGCACCGAATTCCCGGGGGGAGTAAACCATGTCTTATCTCATGAAAGTTCTGCCGCTCGTGCGGCTTGTGTTGTTCATCGTCTCCACCGTCGGCACGTGGGAGTTCCTGCGGCGCAAGACGGGCGTTTCGAAATATTTCATCCCGGCGCTGGCGGCGGGGCTCCAAAGCCTCGCGGTCATTCTGCTCGGCGGCTTGGGGCTGCTCGTACCCGCGGCGTACGCCGTGCTCGCCTTCGGGCTCGTTGCGGCGGGGCTCATCGTGTGGCGCGATAAGGATCTTTCGATCCTCGAACCGTATACCGACGGGGCGTTCACGCTCGTGTTCGTGTTCACGGCCGCGTTTGCGGTCTTCTGCTGGGAAAGCCGTTTCGGTCACTGGGACAGCTTCGTGCACTGGGGCATCGTCGTGAAGAACATGTTCCAAACGGGGCGCCTGCCGAACGCGGCGGATACCTTCCTCACGCACTGGGCGTACCCGCTCGGCAGCGCGGCTTACCTGTATTACTGGGTGCAAACCGTCATGTATTCCGAACCGGTCATGATGATCGCGCAGGCGTTTCTGATGACCGCCGCCATCCTGCCGCTGTACGGCATCGCACGGGAGCACAAGAAGGCGGGGCTCGTCGTGCTCGTGCTGGCGATCGACTTCTTCTTCGCGTTCCTCAACTACCCGACGGAGCTGCTGGTCGACATGCTGCTTGCGCTGAGCTTCGGCATGACGCTTGTGTACCTGTACCGCTACGCGCGGGAAGCGGAAAACACCAAAGCACTGTACCTTGCCGCCGTACCGCTCACGATGCTGATGCAGATCAAAAGCTCGGGCACGCTGTTCTGCGTTATCGCGGTGCTGTTCCTGCTCGGTTGGGCGAAGCAGTACGGCAAGCTGAAGCAGCGCCTCATCGTCGCCGCGGTGCCCTTCGCCTCGCTCGGGCTGTGGAAGCTTTACCTTTCGTTCGCGTTCGCGGGGGCGAAAAGCGCCAAGCACGGCATGAGCGTTGCGGGCTTCCGCGAGGTCTTCGGCGAAAAGTCCCAAAGGACCGTCGGCATCATCACCGAAAAGTTCGTGAAATTCGCCGTGACCCGGCGCGATTTTTGGCTCGTGTTTGCGTTCCTGCTCCTGCTCGGTCTGTGCATCTTCCTGTTTGCGAAACGCCTGCGCAAGCTTTGGGCGAAGTGCGCTGTGTTCTCCGCCGGGCTGTACTTTGTTTACAGCGTGGGTCTGCTCGGCATGTTCCTCTTTTCCATGCCCGAGGGTGAGGCGCTGAACCTCGCGGGCGGCGAACGCTACATCAACACCGTGGTCGCCGTGCTCGCTTACCTGCTGTTCGCGCTGCTTCTCCGCACGGTCGCGGAGTGCGAAACGCGCCGCTTCCTCCGCATGGGGCTGTGCCTCGTTTCCGTCGGTTTCACGTTCCTCATGCTCAACAAGGGGCATGCGATCGGCACCTCGGCCTTCCGCGCGATCTACAACGAAGACCGCATCTGGCTCAACCTGATCGTCAAGGAGAACGGTCTGACCGAGCGCGACGCGGGCGGCTACACCCTGCTCACGCCCGAAAAGTTCGACCGCAACATGCTGCAGTATGTCTTCATGACCGACCGCTGCAGCGTGAAAAAGATCGACACCGCGGAAACTACCCTCACGCCCGGACAATGCTACGGCACCATCCTCGTGCGGGACCCCGAGGACCCGGAGATCAAGGCGTGGGTGGCGCAATACTTCCCCGGCAGCGTGGGCAAGAGCGTGATCGTCAACGACGCCCGCTGAACCCGCAAAACTTCTCAATAACAACGAAAGCCCCTTCCGCTGCGTGCGGAGGGGGCTTTTTTTGCGCTGTGGCGCATTTTTGTGTTCCAGAGCTAAAGTTGTACGCGCCGCGTCTTCGCGCGTTCTGCGGGCAAAATCAAGGGTGCGGAAAGCGGCGTCGCGCCTATTTCTTACCGTTCCCATCGGATCCCCTCGCCCTTCTCATCCTTTCCGCCGGATTCCCCTTCCTTTCCCGCCGCATCCCGGCGCAGACTCCGCAAATATCCGCAACACCGCACGGGCACCAAAGCAGGCGGGCGGGTGCAGTCTCCACACGAAGCCGCCCGTTCCGAAAAAGGAAAAGACCCTCCCGCTTGGGAGGGTCTCGCCGATATTTGGGGTTTGCGCTTACCACCAACCCGCGTAGAGGGTGAGCGGTCCCGTCGTGCCGGCGGGGATGCGCTCTGCCTTTTGGGTCAGGTTCGCATCGAAGTACCAGCCGGTGAAGGTGTAGCCCCTGCGCGTCGGCGCGTAGAGGGCGCGCCCCGCAACGGTGTAGGTCGCGGAGTTCTTGGTGTTCTGCGTGCCGCCGTTGAGCACGTAGCTCACCTTGTAGGGGATCGCCTGCCAGCGCGCGAACAGCCTGAGGTTGCCCGCCGTGCCGCGCACGACCGATGCGACCTTGTTGTAGAAGGAGGATTCCTTATACCAGCCGAGGAACTTGTAGCCGAGGCGTTCGGGGCTTGCAAGCCAGAAGGTCGCCGTATCCACGCGGTAGGTCGCGGGGTTCGCGTCCGCGTTCGTGCCGCCGTTGAGCACATAGTCGATCGTGTAGTCGACGATCTCCCAGCCCGCGTACAGCGTGATGGGCTCGGTCTTGCCGGCGGGGATGCTCTCCCACCGTTCGGTCAGCTCCGCATCGGCGTACCAGCCGGTGAAGGCGTAGCCCTTGCGGCTCGGCGCGTAGAGCGCGCGCCCGTCGACGGTGTAGGTCGCGATGTTGCTCTTGTGCTGGGTGCCGCCGTTGAGCACGTAGCTCACGGGGTAGGTGTAAGCCTGCCACTTCGCGTAAACAGTGACGGTGCCCACCGTGCCCTTGGCGATGTTGCCCATACGGGTGTAGAAGCGCGCGTCCTTATACCAGCCGAGGAAGCGGTAGCCCACGCGGCTCGGATTCGAAAGCCCGAAGGTCGCGTCGAACATCGTGTAGGTCTTGCGGTTCGGGTTCTCGTCGGTGTCGCGCATGTTCTTGTAAGCGATGGTGTAGTTCGCGACCTCCCAGCCCGCGTACAGCGTGATGGGTTCCATGAGACCCGCGGGGATCTTCTCCCAGCGCTCGGTCAGCGCCGCGTCGCGGTACCAGCCCGTGAAGGCGTAGCCCTTGCGGCTCGGGTTGTACAGCGCGCGCCCGTCGATGGTGTAGGTCGAGGCGTTGCTCTTATGCTGCACGCCGCCGTTGAGCACATAGCTCACCGGGTAGGGGACCGCCTGCCAGCGCGCGTACAGCGTGCGGTTGTTGACGCTGCCCTTGGCGATGTTCGTCACCTTGGTGTAGAAGCGCGCATCCGCATACCAGCCGAGGAAGCGGAAGCCCGTGCGGCTCGGCGTCTGCAGCCAAATGGTCTCATCGAACATCGTGTAGCTCGCGGGGTTCGGGTTGGTGTCGGTATCGCGCATGTTCGCGTAGTTGAGGGAATAGTGCGCGACCTCCCAGCCCGCGTAGAGGGTGATCGTTCCCGTCGTGCCGGCGGGGATGTTCGCCCAGCGTTCGGTGAGCGCCTCATCGGCGTACCAGCCCGTGAAGTTGAAGCCCTTGCGCGCCGGGTTGTACAGCGCGCGCCCCGCCACCGTGTAGGTCGCGGTGTTGCTCTTGTGCTGCGCGCCGCCGTTCAGCATGTACCTTACCGTGTAGGGGACTGCCTGCCAGCGTGCGTACAGCGTGCGGTTGCCCACATTGCCCTTGGCGATGGAGGTCACCTTGGTTTGGAACTTCGCGTTGGTGTACCAGCCGAGGAACTTGTAGCCGAGGCGCGTCGGGTTCTGCAGCCAGATCGTCTCGGTGCCGACGGTGTAATCGGTGGGGTTCGCCTCGTTGTTCTCGCCGCCGTTCAGCACGTAATTGATCGTGTAGTCGACGATCTCCCAGCCGGCGTACAGCGTGAGCGCCTCGGTCGTGCCGGGTTCGATCTTCGCGATGGGTTCGGTGAGCTCGGCGTCGAGGTACCAGCCCGTGAAGGCGTAGCCCTTGCGTGCCGGGTTGTACAGCGCGTGCCCGTAAACGTTGTAGGTCGCGCCGTTGCTCCGGTGCTGCGTGCCGCCGTTCAGCACGTACTTGACGGGGTAGTTGATGACCTGCCACCTCGCGTACGCGTTGACGTTGCCGACGCTGTTCTTCGGCACGTTGTACAGGCGGGTGTAGAACTTCGCATCCTTATACCAGCCGAGGAACTTGTGCCCGAGGCGCGTCGGATACGCGAGCGGGATGGTCTCGTCGAGCATGGTGTAGGTCGCGGGGTTCCGGTCCGCGTTCTCGCCGCCGTTGAGGTAGTAGTTGATGTTGTAATGCGCGATCTCCCAGCCCGCGTACAGCGTGAGCGTGCCGACGGTGCCGGCTTCGATCTTCATGATCCGCTCGGTGAGCGCCTCATCGAGGTACCAGCCCGTGAAGGCGTAGCCCCTGCGCGCGGGGACATACAGCGCGCGCCCCGCCACGTTGTAGGTCGCGGTGTTGCCCTTGTGCTGCACGCCGCCGTTCAGCACGTACTTGACGGGGTAGTTGATCACCTGCCACTTCGCATACAGCGTGAGGTTGCCCGCCGTGCCCTTGTTGATGCTGTACACCCGCGACGCGAAGCGCGCATCCTTGTACCAGCCGAGGAACTGGTAACCGCGGCGGGTGGGGTTGCGCAGCGCGACCGAGGTGATGTAGTTGTAGGTCGCGGGGTTCTCGGCGTCGTTCTCGCCGCCGTTGAGGTTGTAGGTGATGGTGTAATCCGCGAACTTCCAGCCCGCATACAGCGTGATGTTGCCCGTCGTGCCCTCGGGGATGTTCGACCAGCGGTCGGTGAGGGTCGGGTCGCTGAACCAGCCGAGGAAGCTGCAGTACTTGCGGCTCGGCGCGTACAGGGTGCGCCCCGCGGCGGTGTAGGTCCCGGTGTTCTGCGCGTTCTGCGTGCCGCCGTTGAGCACGTAGGTCACGGTGTACTGCGATGCCTGCCACTGCGGGTACAGGGTCAGGTCGGTTTGGATCGTCGGCACGAGTTCGCCCACGCGGTGGATGCACGAAGCCTCGCGGTACCAGCCGAGGAAGGTGTAACCCGGGCGGACCGCGCCGGGCAGCTTGACGGTGCCCTCTGCGGCGTAGTACACATCGGGCGCGTCGGTGGTGGCGCCCTCGGGCAGCGCATACGTGATGCGGATGCCCTCACCCGTGACCCAGGTCAGCTCGCCGAGGTAGTTGCGGCGGACCTCCTCCGTCCAGGTCGGGTCGTTCTGCGGGTAGACGACGATGGCCGTGGTGGAAGCGAACGCATCGTACTCGATATCCGGCGCGCTGCCGGTGAAGACGAACTTCACGTTCATATCCGCAATGCCCCAACCGCAGGAGGCAAAGGCGCGGTAACCGATGCTCTCGACATCCGGACCGACGTTGATGAGCTGCAGGCTGTCACAATCCCAAAACGCGCCGTTGCCGACGGTGCGGACGCCCGCCGGGATCTCGACGGAAACGAGCTCGTCGCAGTTTGCAAACGCGTATGCGGGGATCGTTTCGATGCCCGCGGGGATGGTGACCTTGCGCGGCTTTTCGCCGTTGATGTACAGGGTGCCGCCATGCTCCAGCGGGTTGCCGGAGCCCAAAACCCCGTCACCCGAGAAATCGGTGCCGAGCCATGCGGCAAGGTCCGGCGTGTGGACCGCCACGATACTGGGGCAACTGAGGAAGGCACCCGTGCCGACCACTTGCAGCGAAGCCGGGAGATACACGTACGACAGACGCTCGCCGCCTTCAAACGCGCTTTGACCGATGGAGGTCAAGCCTTCGGGCAGGCGCAGGGTGACGAGGCGCTTGCAACCGTAGAACGCGTTGTCGCCGATCGACGTGATGTTGCCGAAGTCGACGGAAAGCAGGGATGTGCAGTTGCTGAAGGCATACGCGCCGATCTCGGTCACGCCCTGCGGCACGACGATGTTCTTCACCAGCGTGCCGTCCACGTAGAGGTTCTTCGCAAAGGTCAGCGGGTTCGATTCCTCGTTTTCGAAGCGGATGTTCAGCCACGCTTCCGCGCTCGGCGTATCCACGCGCTTGAGTCCGGTGCAATCGGTGAACGCTCTGTTACCGATGCTCAACGTGTTGGAAAGAATCGTGATTTGCGTGAGTCCGGTGCAGCCGATGAACGCACCTCCTTCGATGCGCGTCACGCTTGCGGGGACGGTGAATTCCGTGATCCAATCGCAACATTCAAACACACATCCCGCAATGCTAGTCACGCCTTCGGCGATGGTCACGCGCGGCTTGTTCGCACGGGCAGCCCCCCAGGGCGAACTATAAGATCCCATCGCAAAGCCCTTCATCGGACCGTTGCCGGTCAAAACGATTTCCGTCAGTCCGGAACAATCGGAAAATGCACTGCTATCCGACGAAGCGGTTGCCGGCATTGAAAGGTAAGTCATATTGGTGCAACCGGAAAGCGCGGATCTGTTGATATATGTCACCCGCGGGTCGATCACGACCTTGCGGATCGATTCGCGGAAATCGCGCCACGGAGCCGATTCAATTGCGCCCGTGCCGACGATGGAAAGGATGCCGTCGCTCGTGAGCGTCCAGGTCAGGTCGTCACCGCAGATGCCGCCGTCGGTGATGAACGCCGGGTCGAACCTGCCGCACTTGGCGCAGAAATGGTTCTCGTCGTATTCATGGTCGCACCACTCGTAATGCATGGCGGCGTTCAAGAGCGCATCGTTGTCAAGGTCAATGTCGATCGCGTTCCACTGCTCTTCCGTACCCGCGTAGTACACATCGGTCAGAGCATCGCATCCGAGGAACGCGGCCATATAGATGCTCGTCACGCTCACCGGGATCGACACGCTCTTCAAACTCGTGCAACCGACAAACATATCACCGCCGATGGCTGTCACGCCCGGGGCAATCGTCACGCTCGTCAAGCCCGTGCAACGGGAGAACGCAGCCGAAAAAATCATCTTCACGCCCGATGGGATCGTTACGCTCGTCAAGCCCGTGCAACCGGAGAACGCCAATTCATCGATGCCCCACACACTCTGCGGGATCGTCACGCTCCTTATACCCGTATAACCGGAAAACGCTTCATAACCGATGAACGTCACACCCGAGGGAATCGTCACGCTCGTTGCGGTGCCGCAATAGTCGTAAAGAACAGAGTTCACGATAACGAGACCGTTCTCATCCGCCAAGCCGTCGCAACCGCGGAACGCGCTGTCACCGATGCGCGTCACGCTGTCAGGGATGTTGATGCTTGTCAAACCGCTGCAACCTTCGAACGCCCAACTGCCGATGCTCGTCAGCGCGTCGGGAAGCGTCACGCTCGTCAAGCTGCTGCAACCGCAGAACGCGCCATCTACGATGCTCATTACGCCCGAGGGAATGGTCACGGTTTTCAGCTGTGCGCAATCCATAAATGCAAAGCCGCCGATACTCGTAACGCCCGGTTCGATCGTCAAGGTGCGGATTGCGCTCCGATATGCATCCCAAGGTCTGCCGAGTACCTCATCATCGTAGTCGGGATAATCCACCATCTCCCCCGTTCCCGAGATGGTCAGGGTGCCGTCCTCGGTCAGGGTCCAAATGAGGTTGTCGCCCTGCGCGCCGCAGGGGCCCGCGCCGAGGTAGCCCTCTTCGTAGCGGCTGCACTTGGCGCAGAACCGGTAGGCGTCGAACACATGGTCGCACCAGTTGTAAACGACGGTCGCGCCGGTCAGCGCGGCGTTGTCGCTGCCGACGGAGACCTGCGCCCACTGTTCTTCCGTGCCCGCGTAGCAGACCTCGGTCAGGGCGGCGCAGCTGCCGAAGGCGGAGTCGGCGATGGTCGTGAGGCTCACGGGGAGCTTCACGCGGGTGAGCCCGGTGCAGTCGCAGAAGGCGGAACCGGAAACGGTCGCAACGCCCGCGGGGAGCTCGATCTCCGTGAGGGCGGTGCAGCCTTCGAACGCCTGCGGGGCGATGGTCTTCGTGCCCGCGGCGAGGGTCACGTTCTTGAGGGCGATACAGCCGCTGAACATCGCTTCGCCGAGGGTCGTTGCGCCCGCGGCAAAGGTCACATCCGTCAGCGCGGTGCAGCGCGCGAACGCCCAATCACCCACGATCTTGACGCCCTTGGGCACGGTCAGCTCCGTGAGGGCGGTGCAGCCTTCGAACGCCTGCGAACCGAGGATCGTGAGGCTGTCGGGCAGGTGCAGGGTCCTGAGGTCGGCGCAGCCTTGGAACGCCTGCGCGCCGATGCTCGTGGTGCCTTCCGCGAAGGTCACGCTTTCGACCGAGCCGTAAGCGAACGCGAGGGTGTCGACCGAGCGCACATCGGCGGAGATGGTCACGTTCGTGTTCGTGCCCGCATAGCCGTACAGCACGCCGCGCACGGTCACGAGACCGTTGGCATCCGCAAGACCGGTGCAGCCCGCGAAGGCGCGCGTGCCGACCTCCGACACGCTGTCGGCGATGGAGATCTTGTTGATGCGGTGATAGCCCGCGAAGGCGTAATCGCCGATGGTGGTGACGCCGTCTTCGACGACGACCTGCGTGAGCGCGTTCTCAAACGCCTTCCACGGGACCTCGTCGGAACCGTAGCCGGGGTAATTCGCCATGGCGCCCGTGCCGGAGACGGTCAGCTTGCCGTCCGCGGTCAAGATCCAGGTCAGGTTGTCGCCGTCGTAACCGCAGGTGCCGCTGCCCAGCGTGAACGCCGGGTCGGAAGCGCCGCAGATGGTGCAGGTGTGGTCTTCGCCGTAGCTGTGCTCACAGGGCTTGCAGTGCAGCGTTGCCGCGGTGAGCGCGTTGTTGCCGTAGCCGAGCAGGATGCTCTTGAACTGCATCTCGGTGCCGGGGTAGTGCACATCGCTCAGCGCGGTGCAGCCGAGGAACGCGTTCTCGCCGATGGAGGATACGCTCTCGGGGATGGTCACGCTCGTCAAGCCCGCGCAGCCGCTGAAAGCGTTGGCGCCGATGCTCATGACATTCGAACCGATCACGACGGAGGTAAGGGTTTTGCCCTGCCACGGCGCGGCGTCGAAGGAGGCCATGAGCCCCATGCCGGAAATGGTCAGCACGCCGTCGACGGTCAACAGCCAGGTCAGGTTCTCGCCATCGTAACCGCAGGAACCGCTGCCCGCAACGAACTCGGGGTCGTAATTGCCGCACAGGGTGCAGACATGATCGTCGCCGAACACGTGCTCGCACGGGGCGCAATGCGCGGTGAGGCGGAGCACCTCGGTGTTTTCGTAGTTCAGCCCGGCGGTGAACGCCGCCCACTGGGCTTCGGTGCCGGTGTAGGTGACCTCGGTCAGGGCGCTGCAGCCCGAGAAGGCGTAGCTGCCGAGGGTCGTGAGGGTCTTGGGCAGGGTCAGGTTCGCAAGTGCGGAGCAGCCGTCGAACGCGGAACCGCCGATGGTCGTGACGCCGTCGGAGATCACCAGCGTGGTCAGGGCGCTGCAGCCGCTGAACGCCACCTCGTCGATGGTGCGCACGCTGCCGGGGATGGTCACGCCCGTGAGGGCGCTGCAGCCGTTGAACGCCCACTTGCCGATGCTCGTCACACCGGAAGCGATGGACACGCTCTCAATACTTCTGCAGTTGCCGAAGGCGCTTTGACCGATGCTCGTCACGCCCGCTTCGACCACGACGGAAACGACGTTCTCACTCACCCAAGGGGAGGACGAAAAGTCGGTCATCGCGCCCGTGCCGGAAATGGTCAGGGTGCCGTTGTCGGTGAGGGTCCAAGTCAAGTCATCGCCGCAGGTGCCGTTGGCGACCACGGTGTAGCCCGGGGCAAGCGCGCCGCACTGCGTGCAGATGTGATCGTCGCCGTAAGTGTGTTCACACGGGGTCGTGGTCACCGTGGCGCTGAGCAACGGCTGGTTTTCGTAATTGAGCCCGGCGGCGAACGCCGTCCACTGGGCTTCGGTGCCGGTGTAGCGGATCTCGGTCAGCGCGTTGCAGCCGTCGAACGCCCAGCTGCCGACGGTCGTCAGGGTCTTCGGCAGGGTCAGCTTCGCAAGATTGGCGCAGCCGTCGAATGCGGAGCCGCCGATGCTCGTCACCCCGTCGGGGAGCACGAGCTCGGTCAGGGCGGTGCAGTTGCGGAACGCCACCTCGGCGATGGTCTTCACGCTGCCGGGGAGCGTCACATCCGCAAGGCTCGTGCAGCCGCTGAACATGCCGTAACCGACGACGGATGCGCCCGCGTTGAACACGACCTCGGTCAGCCCGGTGCAGTTCATGAACGCCCAATTGCCGACGGAGCTCACCCCGGCGGGGATGGTCACGCGGGTCAGCCCGGTGCAGGTGCTGAAGGCGTTGGCGCCGATGCTCGTGATGCTTTGGGGCATGGAGACGCTCGTCACCCCGAGGAAGCCCTCGAAGGCGCTCGCGCCGATGCTCGTCACGCCGGATTCGATCACGACGGAGCTGAAGGAAACGCCGTTCCACGGCTGATCGACGAAATCCGCCATGGCGCCCGTGCCGGAAATGGTCAGCACGCCGTCTGCGGAAACGCTCCAGGTCAGGTTGTCGCCGTTCGCGCCGCAGGTGCCGGACGCGACCGCGTCGTCGGCAAGCGTTTCGGTGAGTTCGAGGGTCGCAACGCCCGTGGGCACTTCGAGCTCCCCGGTGGCTTCGGCATCCGCAAAATATTTGCCGCACTGGGTGCAGAACCAATATTCGGTGATGTCGCCTTCGTTGAATTCGTCCTCGGTGGGCTCTTCGCCCTCGGTGAGGTCGACGTATTCGAGTTCGTGACCCACGGGGGGCACGGTGAGGTCTTCTTCGGTCAGTGCGGTCTCACAGGTTTCTTCCGCAAAGGACGCGCCGCACGCGGTGCAGGTCCACCGGGCAATGGTGCCGGCTTCGGTGCAGGTCGGCGCGGTCGCTTCGGCGAACACGGGCGCATGCGCGCATGCGTTCGCCCCGGTTTCGGCGGGGGCTTCCGCGTCTTCGGCGGGCTGTTCGGTCACGGGCGCTTCTTCCGTTTCGGGTTCGGCGGGCAGTTCGGGCTGCGTCGCGTCTTCCGTTTCGGGTGCGGCGGGCGCTTCACCGTCTTCGGCGGGTAGATCTTCGGTTTGTTCCCCAAGAACAGGCTGCTCTTCCGCGGGGATCTCCGTTGCGGGGGCTTCGGGTGCCGCTTCCGTTTCGGGTGTGGTCACATCCTCCGCGGGCACCCCGGGCGTTTGTTCGCCAAGCACGGGCGCTTCTTCCGCAGCGGGTGCGAGCAGCTTGACCTCTTCGGTGTACACGACGACATCCCCCGCCGTGACGCGGCAGCGGAACAGCACCTTTGCATAGGGCGCATAGTCCGCGATGCCGTCGAACGCGAGGGTCTTCTTCGTTTCGTGCTTGAGGTCCTGCCACGCCTCGGCGCGGTCGGTCTCGTTTTTATAGCGGACGGAGTCGTCCAGCTGCTGCCACTGATAGGCGAGGGCGCTGCCATCCGAAGCTTCCGCGGAAACGACGAACTTCGCAGCGCCGTTTTCAACGCGCGCGTCCTTCAGCCGCTTGACGGCGATCGTCACCGGGGCGGGCGCTTCCGTTGCCTCGGGCGCAGGGGTCTCCTCCGCTTCGGGAGCGGGTTCCTCGGTCGCCTCGGGCGCAGGGGCTTCCGTCGCCTCGGGTGCGGGGGCTACGCAGCCCACCCGGGCGTGTGCGACGTTCCGGCGGCGCCTTGGCGAAATAGCGCAACGCCATCCACTGGGCC
>JAUNCT010000033.1 GCA_030526425.1 Clostridia bacterium | reverse complement strand
TCTGCGCCCCGGGAAGGGCGGTTCCTCAGAATGGAAGCCAAACGGTGCAAAGACCGAGAATGCCCGAAAGGAGGATCGTTTTCGGTATGCTCCATTTGAACAGGAACATCATGATGAACGCAACGACGCCGATGAAGATCGCCGCGGGGTCCGTGCCGTAGACCGCGCCCGCATAGTTCGAAATGCTGAGCGTGACGATGACCGAAGCCACGATGCCGACACACACGGGACGGATACCGTACAGGATGCCTTTGATCAGCCGGCTCTCGCGGAACTTCGCCATGAAGACAGCGGCGAACAAGGCGATGGTGAACGAAGGCATCATCACGCCGATCATCGCGCAGAGGGCGCCGAGCGGCCCCGCAGTGCGCATGCCCGCAAAGGTAGAACAGTTCACACCGAGCGGACCCGGGGTCATTTCCGCGATGGCGACGATGTCGGAGACCTCCGCCGCCGTCATCCAGCCGTTCACGGTCATCTGCTCCGAAATGAGCGGGATCATCGAGGTGCCGCCGAAGCTCGTGAAACCGATGATCAGAAACGAAAGCAACAGTTTAATGTAGATCACGGCGCGCCCTCACTTCCGTCAGAATAACACCCACGGTCACGCCCGCAACGACGATGGCGATGTAGGAAACGCCGCCGAACAGGCTGAGCAACAGCGCCGCCGCGCCGATGATGTAGCAGGGATTGTCCTGCATTGCGGGTTTGAACAGCTTGATCAGAGCGCACAGGATCATCGGGACGACCGCCGCACGCACGCCGCGCATCGTTGCCGCAACGTAAAGGTTCGCGCGGATGAGATCGTACAGCTTCACGACGACGACCATGACGCCGAAGGGCGCGGCGAGCATCGAACCCGCGGTGACGAAGGCGCCGGCGATCCCCGCGATGCGGTAACCGAACATGATCGCGATGTTGCCGATCATCATGCCCGGCAACGAGCGCCCGACCGAGGTGAAATCGAGGATGTCGGTCTCGGTCGACCAGCCGCGCTTTTCGATGAATTCCTTCTCGATCTGCGCGATGATGCTCCAGCCGCCGCCGAAGGTGAAGCAGCCGATCTTCAAAAAGACGAGCGCCAGGGTGAGCAGGCGCTTTCCGTGCGGGACCCGGGCGAGCGCTTCGGGCTCACACACGGGTGCGGTTTGTTGTTCCATAAGCTTTGGATTTCCTCCTTGGTTTCGATGGATCGGGACCGGTCACGGGTTTGCCTGCGGCTCCGGGAACGGTCTGCCCAGTGCCGTGAACACCAAGCGCACAAGGTCCATCTCGTAATTTGTGGGTTCGAGGTCTTTTCTGTGACAGAAGTAGAAGAGTCTGCGGTGCCCGTTGTTGCGGACGGGATAGACACAGACTTTATTGCGGAACGCGGGGTCTGATTCCACATAAATATCCGGAACGAAGAATACGGAGTTCGTTTCCGCGGTCAGACGCTTGGCGGTTTCGAGGACCCTCGTTTCCAAAATGATCCGCGGCGCGAAGCCGTATTGCGCGCAGAGCTTATCCTGAACGTCGCGGATGCAGTGCCCTTCCGGCATGGAAATGAACTGTTCCTCCGCGGCAACGGAAAGGTCGATCTCCGTCCCGTCGGCGAATGTCCGCGCGAGCCGCGTCGATTTCGCCGCAGTGAGAACGAAGCGTTCCTCTTCGACGGGGATGTAATACAGCTGGTCGCGTTTGTCCGCCACGGTCACGAAGGCGATGTCGCACTGTCCCTCGCGGATCAGTGCTTCCAACCGCTGGCTGCTATCCTCGATCAGGCGGATCTTGACATTCGGGTACTTTTTTCCGAACGCGGGCAAGACCTGCGGCATCAGCTGGATGCCGCGCTGCGGTGCGATGCCGAGCGTGAACGAGCCGTATGCGACCCCGCGGGATTCGTCGATGGCGGTCATCAGGTTGCTGTTGATGGTGTTGATCTGACGGACGGCTTCGATGTACAGCTCCCCGGCGTGGGTGAGACGCAAGGATGCGCCTTCGCGGCTGAACAGCGCCGCGCCGAGCTCTTGTTCCACGGTTTTCAGCGTTTGCGACAATGCGGGCTGCGAAATGAACAGTTTTCGCGCGGCGGCGGTGATGGAGCCCTCCCGTGCGATGGCGAGGATCGCAGGGGCGTGTTTCGGGTTGAGCATCTCGGACCTCCTGTTGCGTTCCGGTCATCGATTCGTATCGTGCATGAATATCCCGAACGATTGCCTATCATACTCCTATCCGGCGGCGCGGACAAGGTGCGAAATGAGTTCGGCCGATAGAAGTTGATTATCATGACCGGTATACGATAGTTTTCTATTATGCATTGGTTATGCTGATAATAATATAACATAAGCAAATGGTTATATGCAATATAATCGAAACGATATTTGTGAACCCAATGTGGCACGGATAAAATAGTAGCGTATTAAATTCATCGTGTTTATATCATACGATGAAAAAATTTCAGGAGGAAAAACAATGAAGAAGCTGATCAGCCTGGTCATCGTTCTGGCGATGGTCCTGAGCATGGTCTCTTTCGCGAGCGCGGAAGAGTGGAAGTTCGAGCGTAAGATCGAACTCGTCTGCCCCTGGGGTCTCGGCGGCGGTGCCGACAGCACCCTGCGTCCTCTGGCGACCTTGCTCCAGCAGAAGCTGGGCGTTCCGGTGGAAGTCCGTAACGAGACCGGCGGTTCCGGCGTCAACGGTATCGAGTATACCTACAAGCAGCCCGCGGACGGTTACACCTTCATGCTGGGTACCCAGTCCCTGTTCATCCAGGATATGTCCGACAACACCTCGATGGATTTCAAGACCGAGTTCGAGTGCATCGACGTTCTGGTCCACTCCATCAACATGCTGGCGGGTTCCACCAAGAAGATGAACGAGTACGGCATCAAGAACTTCTCCGATCTGAAGGCATACGTTGCCGAGCATCCGTGGGAAGTCTCCGTTGCGATGCTCACCGCTGTCGGTGTCGACGGTATGTGCTTCGAGATCGCGACCGAGGGTCTGGATGTCAACGCGGTCGCTTATGAAGGCGGCAGCCAGGTCAACGCCGATATGGCGGGCGGCCATGTCGACCTCGCAGTCGGCGGTTACGATGATATGAGCGGTCTCATCGAGTCCGGCGATATCATGCCGCTGCTCATGTTCTGCGAGCATCGCGTCTCCATCTTCGATTCCTGCGAGTGCACCGCAGAAGTCGGCATCAACTCTTTCGCCGGTCCGTGGCGCGGTCTCTTCGCGAAGAAGGGCACCCCGCAGGGCGCGATCGACACCCTCGTCGCTGCGATCGAGGAGTGCCGTCAGGATCCGGTCTGGCAGGAGTTCATCCACAACGCCGCTTATGACGAGCGCGAAGTCCCCGCTCCGGGCGAGGCGACCAAGCAGTTCGTTTGGCAGGAGTACAAGGATCTGCGCGACTACATGTTCGAGCAGGAGACCCTCGAGAAGGATTACGAGGACCTGAAGTAATTCGGGCCTGAAGTCCTGAAAGAAAGGGGAGAGGGATGCCTCTCCTCTTTCTTCGGTTTATTCATTGGAAATTCTATATCATAAATATTGGGAAAAAGGAGCGATCGATTTTGTTTGAACTGATCATGAACGTATTGCTCTTCGGGTTCCTCGGCTTCACCTTCTTCACGCACGTGCTCGAAGCAAAGGTCCCCAAGAGCTTTTTGAAGAATCCCTACAATCTCAAGCCGGATATGTGGCCGAAGGTCATCATCGGCCTGCTGATGATCTGCCTTGCGATCAACATCTACCGCATCATCAAGAAGAACAAGGGCAAAGAGGACTTCAACTTCAAGGCGCTTCTTGCGTCCGCGAAGGATTTCCTCAAGAGCAAGATGTTCCTCGGCATGCTGATCATCGCGTTCGCCGCGGCGATCATCGAAACGGTCGGTTTCGTCGTCACCGTTTTCATCGTGCTGTTCCTGTACGGAATGCTGCTGGGTGAGCGTCGCATCGTCCGTCTGCTCATCATCTCCGTCGTTCTCGCTCTGCTGCTGCAGATCATCTTCGGCGGTCTTCTCGATGTCGTGCTCCCGCGCGGCACGGTCCCCTTCCTCCGGAACTTCGCGCTCTGGATGGAAAACCTGATCTAAAGGAGGCGAAATCACTATGTCTATGGGTCAAATGCTCGTTTCCGGTATCCAGGCGGTATTCGGCGGCGGTCAGTTCTTTATGGTGGTTCTCGCCATCGTCCTCGGTACCGTGTTCGGTGCCCTTCCCGGCGTTTCCGCTACGATGGCGGTCGCGCTCGGTCTGACCTTCACCTACACGATGGAGCCCATCGCGGCGATCGTCTTCCTCGTTGCGATCTACTGCTCCTCCATCACGGGCGGTTCCATCACGGCGATCCTGTTCAAGATCCCCGGCGTGCCCTCTTCGGCACCCACGACCTTCGACGGTTACCCGATGGCGCAGCGCGGTGAAGCGGGCAAGGCGCTCGGCGTCGCACTGTTCACCTCCGCGATCGGCGGTCTCATCGCCGCGATCGTCATGTTCCTGCTGAGCCAGCCCCTCTCCAAGGCGGCGCTTGCGTTCGGTCAGGGCGATATGTTCGCCATCACCTTCCTCGGTCTGTCGATCCTCACCGTGCTCGACATGGACAACATCCTGACGACCATCATTTCCGGTCTTCTCGGTCTGTTCCTCGCTTGCATCGGTACCGACCCGATGGCGGGTGTTACCCGTCTGACCTTCGGCGTGCGTCAGCTCATGAGCGGTATCGAAATGATCCCCGTGCTCATCGGTCTGTTCGCCGTGACCGAGGTCCTCAAGCAGACCAACAAGAACAAGAAGATCGATGTCGACAAGAACATGCAGAATGCCAAGGTCGACACCAAGATGCCCACCTTCAAAGAGATGTGGGAGATCAAGTGGGTCATGCTCCGTTGCTCCATCGTCGGTACCGTCGTCGGTATCCTTCCCGGTGCGGGCGCGACCATCGCTTCCTTCATGTGCTACACCATGGAGAACAAGCTCTCCAAGTACCCCGAGAAGTTCGGTACTGGTATCATTGACGGTATCGCCGCTTCCGAAACCGCGAACAACGCGGCGACCGGCGGCGCGATGGTTCCGCTGCTCACCCTCGGTATCCCCGGTGGTAACGCGGCGGCCGTTATGGTCAGCGCTCTGGCTCTCAAGGGCGTTCAGATGGGTCCTCTCCTTCTGAAGAACCAGCCCGAGTACCTCTCCGCGACCTTCGTCACCATGATCATCACCAACATCCTCATGGTCATCGTTGCGATCGGTATCGCCAAGGTCTTCGCGAAGATCCTGTCCATCCCGTACAGCTTCCTCGGGCCGATCATCCTCTGCCTCGCGCTCATCGGTTCCTACTCCGAAGGCGGTTCCGCAGGCGTTGTGATCATGTGCATCGCGGGTGTGTTCGGCATCATCGTCAAGTCCATGCACCTCAACAGCGCGGCGATCGTTCTCGGTCTCGTGCTCGGCGGCATGTGCGAAGGCTTCTTCTCCCGTGCGTACCTGATGAACAAGGCGAACGTGTTCAAGGTTCTGTTCGGCACCCCGATCGCGGCAGTCGTTATGACCGCTTGCATCCTGATGCTGCTCAGCCCCCTGTACCTGCCGCTCATCAAGAAGCTGACCGGCAAGAAGAACTGAATCTCATAAAAAAGAAGACGCTTCGGCGTCTTCTTTTTTGTTGCTCTCAAAACGGAACAACGGAACGGCGAAACCGCATCGCGGTGCGAAGAAAGGCATGAAGATCCTTGCACAAGAAAAGGACCCGGGGTTTCCGGGTCCTTCTTTTGCATTGCGGGTCAGCCGTCGATCCTGCGGCTCTTCGCAAAATCGATGAAGCGCTGAACGCTCGGCATCGGCTTGCGGTCCTTGTCCCACAGCAGGCAGATCTCACGGTGGAGACCGCCGTTCGCGAACGGGATCATCTTCAGATCGTAGTTCGACATCAGCGGCGTTTCCGGCATGATGGTGATACCCGCGTGCGCGTTCACGAATGCGGCGATCGCATTGCACTCATCGATCTCGAACAGGACCTGCGGGTTGAACGCTTCGGCACTGAAGCTTTCCTGCAGCTGCTTGCGCAGAATGTTGCGCTGGCTGACGAGGATGAACTTCTCATCGCGGATATCATCGAAGGTCACGCACTCTTTTTGGGCGAGCGGGTGATCGGGGAAGACGATGAGGAAGATCTCCTGCTTGTAGAGCGGAACGTACTCGATCGACTCCTTGATGTTCGGGCGTACCGCGAGCAACAGGTCGAGTGTGCCGTTCATCAAACGGTCGAGCAGGTTGTCCATCGTGCTCTGCTGGAAGAAGAACGAAAGGTTCGCTGCGTCCTCCTGCTTGCGGAAGGTCTCCACCAGACCGGGCAGCTCACCGGAGACGGAGTAGATGTAGCCGAAGTTGATGTTGCCTTCGAGCGGGCTGGACATTTTGAGGATCTTCGTCTGTCCCTGGGCAAGCATATCCAGTGCGTTTTTCGCATAGGGAAGGAAGGCTTCGCCGTAAGGGGAAAGCATGGTTTTGCGTTTGTTCTTTTCGAACAGCTTCACACCGAGTTCCTTCTCGAGCTCGCTCAGCGCATAGCTCAGGCTCGGCTGCGAAATGTACAACTGTTCCGCGGCGCGCGTGTAATGCAACACGCTCGACATCACGACAAAGTAACGCAACTGTTGGAGAGTCATTCGGAATAGGCCTCCTTTTTATGAATTTTGTAAATTTCAAAGGCAATGTCGCCTTTTCTCCATTGAACCACATAATAATAAACTTTTTTTATGAAGATTGCAAGACGACTCTATCATTCCGGCGTTGAAAAAACGAATCGCGGGAAAGTGTGAACAAAATGCTTGACAACATGAACGGAAATCATGATAAATCGCGAGAAATGCTACCGAACACGGGGATTTCGTGATAGAATGACTCTATCGGCATAATCGGTATATTGGATTTGACCGTCTGAAAGCAAGTCATTAAAATGGAAAGTACAACAGGTCCGCAACGCTGCGGAATTTCATGGCAGATCGCAACGCATCGGAAATCCCACTATCAGCAACATAAATAATAAATATTCGAAATCATACTGCGGAGGATAAGCGATTATGAACATCCCGAAGAGTATCACCATCTGCGAAGTCGGTCTCAGAGACGGTTTGCAGAACGAGAAGACGATGCTTCAGACGGCCGATAAGATCGAGCTCGCCAAAATGATCATCGATTCCGGCATCAAAGTCATCGAACTCGGTTCCTTCGTCAGCCCGAAGGCGGTCCCCGTCATGGCGGACACCGCGGAGATCTTCCGCACCTTGGGCGAGATCCCGGGCGTCGAGCTCCGTGCTTTCACGCCCAACAAGCGCGGCGTCGAGACCGCGATCTCCTGCGGCTGCAAGAAGGCGAAACTGAACGTTTCCGCAAGCCGCGCCCACAACATCGCAAACCTGAACAAAACGCCGGAAGAGTCCGTCGCGGGCTTCAAAGAGGCGGTCGATCTCGCGCTCGAGAACGGCATCACCGTTTCCGGTTCCATCTCCATGCCCTTCGGTTCCCCGTGGGAGCATGCGATCCCGTTGGATGACGTCCGCCGCATCATCGATGCATACCTTGCGGTCGGCGTCGACGAGATCTCTCTGTCCGACGCTTCCGGTATGGCGGTCCCCGGTCAGGTCAACATGATCGCCGCGACCGTTCAGAAGGAGTATCCGAACGTCTCCTGGTGGCTCCATGCCCACAACACCCGCGGCACCGCGATCGCGAACATCATCGCGGCGATGGATGCGGGCTTCACCCATTTCGACGCCAGCTTCGCGGGTCTCGGCGGCTGCCCCTTCGTTCCGAATGCGGCGGGCAACGTGGCGACCGAAGATGTCGTCCATATGTTCACCGAGATGGGTGTCGATACCGGTATCGATCTCGACAAGGTCATCGCGACTGCAAAACGCGCGCGTGAACTCGTCGGTCACGATTCCGACAGCTACATCCTGCGTGCGGGCGCTTCGAAGGATCTGAACCTGCCCCTGCCGGAGAAGAAAGTCAAATAAGGATCTCCGCGCCGCATCCGGCGCAGTGATATACAAACAACAGCCTATTCAAATCGCAATATTTTAAGGAGGAATGTACCAATGAGCAGAATGAGCGACATGAGCGCACATCAGGCAGCGCTGGCTCCCGAACAGTTCGCAGACGTAATGGATTGCTTCGCGAGAGCGGACAAGGCACAGCTGGAGTTCGAGAAGTTCACCCAGGAGCAGATCGATCGCACCATCCAGTCGGTCGCGCAGATGGTTGCCAACTCCCAGACCTTCCATGAGCTGGTCGAGTACGGCATCAAGGAGTCCCGCTTCGGCGATCCCATCAGCCGTGAGAACAAGCGCTACAAGATCCGCGGTATCCTGCGTGACTGCCTGCGCGAAAAGTCCGTCGGCAAGATCGGTGAGGACAAGGCCCGCAAGCTCGAGTTCTACGCAAAGCCCGTTGGCGTCATCGCCTGCGTCATCCCGGCGACCAACCCCGACCTGACCCCCGCCGGCAACGCGATCTATGCTCTGAAGGCACGTAACGCCATCATCTTCAGCCCCCATCCGCGTACCGCGAAGACCTCCGCGGCGACCATCAACCTCATGCGTTACGGTCTCGCCCGCGTCGGCGCTCCGCAGGACCTCATCCAGTGCCTCGGCGGCCGTAATATCACCTTCACGGCCGAGCAGGTCGCAGGTCCCGTTCCGTCCGACCTCGAGTTCTTCATCAAGGACGGCACCGTCAAGATCAACAAGCAGATCTCCGAAGCCCTCATGACCAAGTGCGATCTCGTCATCGCGACCGGCGGTCAGGGCGTCGTCCGTCGCTCCTACTCCTCCGGTACCCCCGCTTACGGCGTAGGCGCGGGCAACGCGACCATGATCTGGGACGAGACCGCTGCGCAGGATCTGCACCATGCGGCAGACAACACCATGCGTTCCAAGACTTCCGACTTCGGTTCCGGTTGCTCCGCGGATGGTAACGTCATCATCCACGAGTCCATCTGGGATGCGGCGCTTGCCGAGCTCGAGGCTGTCGGCGGCTACATCATGACCGAAGACGAGCAGAAGAAGATGTTCGATGCGATGTGGACCGTCGATGAGACCGGTATCCACCGCCGCAACGACTCCGTTGCGCTGTCCGCTGCCGACATGGCGAAGATCGCGGGCTTCGAACTTCCCGAGGGCAAGCGTTTCTGCATCGCTTCCCATGGCACCGGCGTGTACAACACCTCCGTTGAGGGTGCATGGTGCCGCGAGAAGCTGACCACCGTTCTGTCCGTCCACAAGTACTGCGGCGAGTTCCAGAACGCCATCGACGCCATCATGGCCATCCATGAGGTCGGCGGTAAGGGTCACTCCGTCGGTATCTTCTCCTTCGACGACAGCCACATCGACCGCCTCGCATCCGTTGCGCGCGTCGGTCGTATCATGGTCCGTCAGCCCCAGTCCAAGGCGAACTCCGGTTCCATGAACAACGGTATGCCCATGACTTCCTCCATCGGCTGCGGCACCTGGGGCGGCAACGCGACCAGCGAGAACGTCCACCTGCATCACTACATGAACGTCACCTGGGTCTCCCGTGAGTACGAGACTCCCGACTGGCAGACCGACGACGTCCTCTTCGGTGAGTTCTACAACGAAGAGCTCGAGAAGGTCCAGTATTCCGCTTACAACTCCAACGACGCGATCAAATAAGATCCGCCGGAACTGAATAAACAGGCTGTCCGGGGCAAAAACTCCGGACAGCCCGTTCCCGTATCCGAAGATACGGCATTTTCAGAACACATCCACAGCCATTCCGAAACAAAATCATATTCTAAGGAGAAAACTGCACAATGGCCAAGAGACTCGTTTCCGACCTGATCGTCGATTATCTGGAGCGCAGAGACTGCAAATACGTGTTCGGTCTTTGCGGCCACACCGTCATCGGTTTCCTCGATGCGCTTTCCCGCAGCGAAAAGCTGAGATATATCTCCGTCCGTCACGAGCAGATCGCCGCGACCGCCGCGGACGGTTATGCGCGTATCACCCATAAGGCGGGCGTCGTGCTGTGCCACCTCGGCCCCGGCATCACCAACACCGTGACCGGCGTTGCGAACGCTGCGTTCGACTCCATCCCGATGGTCCTCATCGCGGGCGACGTGCCGAGCTACTACTACGGCAAGCATCCCCATCAGGAAGTCAACATGCATTGCGACGGCTCCCAGTACGATATCCTCAAGCCCGTCGTGAAGCGCGCATGGCGTATCGACGACCCCGAGGCGCTGCCCGAGATCCTCGACAAGGCGTTCCGCCTCGCGGAGAGCGGCCGTCCCGGCCCGGTGCTCATCGACGTTCCCATGGATATGTTCTCCCGTGAGCTCGATGACAGCCTGTTCGCCCGTACCTACAAGGACAGCTCCGAAACCATCAAGCCCGCGCTCTCGCCCGCAGCAGCGGAAGCGATCGCGAAGAAACTCATCGACGCGAAGGCTCCCGTACTCCATGCCGGCGGCGGCATCCTGCTCGCCCGCGCATCCGAAGAGCTCGCGGCACTCGCCGAGTTCCTCGACATCCCCGTTTCCCGTACCCTCATGGGTCAGGGTTGCATCCCGGATTCCCATCCGCTGATGGCCGGTCAGACCGGTTTCTGGGGTCTCGAGCACACTCACAACTTCACCAAGAACGCCGATGTCATCCTGGCGCTCGGTACCCGTTTCGCGGAAGCCGACAGCTCCAGCTGGTATCCGGGCGTTACCTTCGATCCGCAGAAGACCACCTTCCTCCAGATCGATATCGATCCCTCCGAGATCGGCCGCAACTACCCCGTTGAGATCGGTGCCATCGCAGACCTGAAGCTCGCGCTGGCGCAGATCCTCGAAGCCGCCAAAAAGCTCTGCCCCGAAGGCAAAAAGAACCCGCAGGTCCGCGAGATCATCGCGAACGCCCGTGCGGAGTTCAAGGCTTCCAACGTTGCCATCTCCGAGGACGAGCGCTTCCCGATGACTCCCCAGCGCATCCTCAAAGAGGTCAAGGAGACCGTTCCGGAAGACGCGATCATCTACACCGATGTCGGCTGGAACAAGAACGGCGTCGCGCAGGAGTATGACATCAACATCCCCGGCACCATCCATCATCCCTCCGGTCTCGCGACCATGGGCTTCGGTGCCAGCGCGATCCTCGGCGGTAAGCTCGCGGCACCCGATAAGGTCGTCCTGACCCTCGTCGGCGACGGTGGTTTCGGTCAGAACCCCACCAGCATGGCGACTGCGGTCGAGCAGGGCATCCCGGTCCTCTGGGTCGTTATGAACAACGCGGCGTTCGGCACCATCGCGGGTCTCGAAAACGCGAACTATCACACCCAGTTCGGTACCCTCTTCAAGACCGGTTACGAGCAGCAGGCGGAGACCCTCTTCCCGACGCCCGATCAGGATGCGATGCGTTACTCCCCCAACTGGGCGGATGTCGCAAAGGCATACGGCGTCGAGTCCATCCGCGTCAACAGCGCTGCGGAGTTCAAGCCCGCAATGGAGAAGGCCGTCGCGACCGTCAAGGCAGGTCGTCCGTTCCTGATCGATGTTCCCATGGAGAACATCCCCGTTCCGACCCCCGGCTGCTGGAACATCAACGATATCTACACGCCGAAGGCGAACATCAGCGAAGGCAAGGTCGTTCCGAACGAAGACGGCACCTACACGCCGCCGACGCACTCCAAGAGCCACATCACCAAATAAGACCGACAGGAAAGGATTCGGATCATGGAAAGAAAGTTTTCTCTCGCATATCTGACCATCCCCGGCACCGATCCCATGGAGCAGATCCGCATCGCGAAGGAGTGCGGCTACGATTACGTCAGCCTCCGCACCATCCCGATGCATCTCCCCGGCGAGCCGGAATTCCTGCTCGACAAGGATCCCGCACTGTTTGAGGCGACCAAGAAGGCCCTCAAAGAGTACGATATGCCCCTGATGGATATCGAACTCGCGCGTGTCCGCCCTGACCTCGATATCGAAGAGTACAAGCCCGCCTTCGAAAAGGCGGCGGAACTCGGCGGTACCGATGTCCTCGGTTCCATCTGGACCCGCGACAAGGCGTTCTACACCGAAAAAGCGGGCCGCATCGCCGAAATGGCGAAGGAATACGGCATGAACTACAACATCGAGTTCCTGCCCTGGGCCGGTGTCCGCAACCTGCAGGAGGACATCTCCCTGATCGACTCCCTCGGCATGGACAACGTTTTCGTCATGCTGGATACCCTGCACGCGGGCCGTGCGGGCGTACACGGCGCGGAAGTTGCCCGTACGCCGGACAAGTACTTCAACTTCTTCCACCTCTGCGACGGTCCCGCGGGTCCTGACGGTGATGTCGTTCTCGACAACATCAAGGACGAGCTCATGCTTTACACCGCACGCGAAGCGCGCTTCTACGTCGGTGAGGGCGATATGCCCATTGCGGAACTCATCAAGGGCGTGAAGAAGAACATCCCCTGCTCCATCGAGCTGCCGAACCTGAA
Source organism: Clostridia bacterium (assembly GCA_030526425.1). Lineage (GTDB taxonomy): Bacteria > Bacillota > Clostridia > Christensenellales > CAG-138 > CAG-1024. The sequence goes on along the minus strand of JAUNCT010000033.1, from coordinate 8,071 downwards.
GGAAATGGCCGCACGCGGAGCGCAGGGGCACGCACAGCGCTGCCTCGACACCGCAAAGGCTTACTTCGCGGCGAACGGCATCGACTGATTCCGTGTCATTTACCCCGGCACCGGGTCCTCGGATCCGGTGCCGGGGTTTGTTTATTCGGTTGACAGAGAGAAACCTGTCACAATCCTCTGATTTATCATAGAAATAGTCTATCATATATCGCAAATAATACTATTGGGGAATGTATATCCCCTGTACTTGAATCTCTTATTCCAACGGATTATAATAGAATCATATTATCAAACATATGAACGGCGACATAAATGCCGTTCCGATCTCAAAGCGGTACTTCACATCCACATCGTAATGTACCGACCGAACCGAATTTTCACGTAGCTACAATCAAATAACACGCCGGTGAACAGGTCCAGCTGGTCCTGCCGGAACAAATGGAGGTATCCCGAAATGATTGCCGATATCAACACCAAGTTTATTACCCTGCTCGGAAAACCGCTGTCCCAGTCCTTTGCTGCACGCATGCAGAATGCGGCTTACCGTGCCATGGGCGAGAATATGCTCTACTTCTACACCGAAGTCGAGAACGATCACCTCGGTGAGATCGTACAGGGTCTGCGTTATCTGCCGTTCAAAGGCTTCGCCGTGACCAAGCCCAACAAGGTCAAGGTCCTCGAGTATCTGGATGAGCTCGATCCGCTGTGCGAAAAGATGGGCGCCTCCAACACCGTTGCGGTCCGCGACGGAAAGCTCATCGGCTACAACACCGACGGCGTCGGCTTCCTCCGGTCCCTGAAAGAGGAAACGGACCTCAACATCCCCGAAACCACCTTCTTCTGCGCAGGCGCCGGCGGCGCGGGCAGAGCGATGTGCTCCATCCTCGCTTACGAGAAAGCGAAGAAGATCTATATCTACGATTTCATGGAAGAATCCGCGAAGGAACTCGTCAACGACATCAACAAAAACTTCGGCGAATGCGCGGTGTACGTTCCCTTCGCCGATACCGAAGCCGCAATGAAGATCGCGCACGAGTGCGACGTTCTGATGAACGCGACCGGCCTCGGCATGTACAAGACCGCGGATAAGACGCCCTTCCCGAAAGAGATCATCCGCAAAGAGCAGGTCTGCTTCGATGCGACCTACAACCCGCAGCAGACCCTGTTCCTCAAGCAGGCCGAAGAAGTCGGCTGCAAATGGATCAACGGTCTCGGCATGAGCCTCTATCAGGGTGCCGCGCAGATCGAGATCTGGACCGGCCGCAAGGATGTGCCCGTCGATGTCATGAAAGACGAGCTGATGGACATCCTCGCCGGTAAACCCGAAAAGAACGCCTGACCTTCGGTGCCGTCCGGGTCGGGAATGCACGGACGGTACATCAATACATCTTGGGAGGTAAATCGATGAAGGTAATCAAATGGCTCGATGATCATCTGGAAGAATTCCTTTTGATCGTCGCTCTTGTGTTGATCACGCTGGTCAGCTTTGTCCAGGTCATCATCCGCAAGGTCCCGTGGATCCCGTCTCTCCAGTGGGCGGAAGAATTCTGCCGCTTTATGTGGATCTGGAGCGTTTTCCTTTCGCTTCCTTACACCATCCGCCGCGGCAGCATGCTCCGTGTGACGGTCGCGATCGACCTGTTGCCGGAAAAAGGCCGCAAGGTGATCAACTTGCTGGTCGATATCATCAACATCGCCGTGATGTGCGTTTTGCTGTATCACTGCCTCGTCGGCTCGAAGGCCGTGTTCATCAAGAACATCCGCAAGATCGAGCTTTCGCCCGCAATGCTGTGGCCGATGTGGACGATCTATCTGTCTCTCCCGGTCGGCTTCTTCCTCGGTGTGGTCCGCGGCGTGCAGATCCTGGTCGAGCACATCAAGAACTTCAACGTCCATCAGCTGACTGCGCTTGAGCAGACGGTTGCCGATGCGGCGGAAGAAGTCGCGACGGCGCAGAACGCCGAAGCAGAGAAGAAGGAGGCGTAAGTCATGGCAGCATTGCTCGTATTCCTGGTATTCCTCGTTGCCATCGTGATCAGCATCCCGATCGGCACGGCAATGGTGCTCGGCTCCGTTGCTCCCATTTGGCTGATGGGGAAGGGCGGTTCCATCCCGCAGCTGCTGAACAACACCTTCTCCGGCGCGGACTCCACCCCGATCCTCGCTGTCCCGCTGTTCATCCTCGGCGGCGTCATCATGGCGGAAGGCGGTATCTCCCGCAGACTGTTCAACTTCTTCTCTTACTTTGTCGGTAAGCTGAAGGGCGGTCTTCCCTGCGCGGTCATCATCACCTGCTTGTTCTACGGCGCGATCTCCGGTTCCGGTCCCGCGACCACCGCGGCAGTCGGTTCCATGTGCATCCCGTTCCTCGTCGAACTCGGTTACGACCGTACCTGGTCCGCAGGTCTCGTTTCCGTCGCGGGCGGTCTCGGCGTCATCATCCCGCCGTCCATCCCGTTCGTTCTCTACTCCCTTGCGACCGGCGTCTCCACGGGCGACCTGTTCAAGGGCGGCGTTCTCCCCGGTATCCTCATCGGTGTGTGCCTCATGGCGTACGCGGTGTTCTACTGCATCCGCAAGGGTGAGAACCGCGAACTGATCAACAAGAAACTGGCCGACATGAAGAAGGATGGTTTCTGGAAGCTCTTCAAAGACAGCTTCTGGGCGCTCCTTTGCCCGGTCATCGTTCTCGGCGGTATCTACTCCGGTATCGTTACCCCGACCGAAGCGGCGACGGTCTCCGTCATCTACGCGGTCATCATCTCCGTGTTTGTGTACAAGTCCGTTTCCATCCGTCAGCTGCCCGCCCTGCTGCAGAGCGCGGTCAAGACCTACGGCGGTCTTGCATTCGTTCTGGCGTTCGCAACGGCGTTCGGCCGCGTGCTGAGCATGACCAAAGCGACCGCTGCGGTTTCCGACTTCCTCATCGGCAACTTCTCCAGCTACTTCGGCGTGCTGAGCGTCCTCATGATCATCTTCCTCATTCTGGGTATGGTCATGGATACCGGTCCCGCGATCATCATCCTTTCGCCCATCCTTCTGCCTGCGATCACCGAGATCGGCAGAGCTTCGGGCTTCGCTGCGAAGGACATCTCCGTCCACCTCGGCGTTATCCTCGTTTGCTGCCTCTCCATCGGTCTTGCGACCCCGCCGTTCGGTCTCGACCTGTTCGTTGCGGGCAACATCGCGAACGATCAGCCCATGGCCGTTGCGAAGAAGGCTGTGCCCTTCATCATCGCATTCCTGATCGCTCTGTTGCTGATCGTCTACGTGCCGTGGTTCTCCGTTGCCCTCATTTGACGATTGGAGTTCCGGCAGCGGAATGTTGAAAAAATCACTGGTCTTTGCGCTGACGCTGTTCGTTGTACTGTTGCTGACGGCGGATGGAGCGGTCGGCGCAAAGCAAAAGGGGAAGACCGCCGGGACAGCGTTCCCGGCGGGCACCCCGGATCCGTCCCCTGCGGCAACAACAACGGAAACTCCGGCCGTTGCGCCTTTGGAAACTCCCCAACCGGAGCATACGCCCGTCCAACGCGAATTCTACGCAGCCAGTGCTGTGCGCGGCAGCGATATCGCGGAACCGTTCCTCGAAGCGGTTGCGGACCGGGTCCGTAAGGAAACGGAGGGTGTTCTTCGGTTCCGTATCCCCGAATATTTCCGAACTTTTACCGAAGCCGAAACGGTGCGCGCTTTGTGTGAGGGAGAGATCGACCTTTTGGTCGCCCCGGCAAGCGCGGTGACGAAGCTTCTTCCGTCGCTGAAGCTCCTGACAACGGAACTGTTGCCAAGCGCGGCGGACGCGCTGTCGGTCACAAACATCTTTCAACGCGAAAACGAACTCACCGCAATACTGAATGCGGAAGCGGAACCGTACGGGTTCCGGATCGCTGCGGTCCTTCCGCAAAGACCGCTCCTGATCGCATCGGACCGCGAGCTGACCAAGCCGGAAGACTTCAATGACTTGCTGGTGATCGCGGAAACCGAAACCGCAAAAGCATATTACCGGGCGCTCGGCGCAACGCCGCAGATCCTCGATGGCGAAATGCTCGAAGACGCGCTCGACTATCCGATCGCAAATGCATGGGAAACGACGGCGGAACGCCTGAAACAACGGACGCCGCCCGAAACGATGCCCTATCTCATACAGGCCGGAAGGACCGAGGAAATGTCGGTCGTTCTCATCCGGCAACATCTCTTGGATTTGATTTCCGAACCGCAAAAAGAAATACTGTATTCGAATATCCGCAAAGCAACGGAAAGTGTTGCCGAAGCATACCGTATCCCCGAGGGAAGCATCCCCCTCGCACCGGGGTACGAAGCTGCGTTGCAGGAAATTCCGGAGTTCGCGCGAACCCGCGAGGCGTTCGAAAAGCAATGTCCCGGCGTGCTCGGGCTGTTCGAAGCCGAGCTCGCAAAAGTCACCCGACCGTAAGGTCAACCGTGCCGAAGCGAAGCATCCCGATCATCATAAAGGATGCGGGCGGAAAGCACTGCTGATAAAATTCTCAAGAAAGAGGAAAGAAACACATGAAGAAACTGGTTAGCATTCTCCTGAGCCTCGTTATGGTTCTGTCGATGGTCTCCGCGGCATCCGCTGTGGAACTCGTTGCGGCGGACTCCACCGCAAAGGGCGCTGCAGGCAACGTCTTCGCCGAGAAGGTTTTCGAACTCGTTGCGCAGTACTCCAACGGCGATCTGACTGTTGACTATCACGGCAACAACGAAATGGGCGGCGACGCTGACATCCTCCGTCAGGTTGCGGACGGTGATATCGCCATCTGCGTCAACCAGACCGCTCCCCTCGTCAGCTTCATCCCCGAGATGGCTGTGTTCGATCTTCCCATGGTTTTCGCAAAGTATGATGCTGCGAAGATCGACGAAGTTCTGAACGGCGATAACGAGTTCACCAAGGCTCTCGGTGCTGCTTACGAAGCTGCCGGTTATCACCTCCTCGGCTTCCTCCAGGGCGCAACCTATCGTCTGACCACTTCCAACAAGGACATCCACACGTTGGAAGGCTTCAAGGGTCTGCAGATCCGCACCATGCAGAACGCGAACCACATGGCGTTCTGGCAGGCGATCGGCGCCGAGCCCACTCCTCTTGCATGGCCTGAGGTTTACTTCTCCCTCCAGACCGGCGTCATCGACGCGCAGGAGAACGCGGCTGACACTTGCGCCAACGCGAACTTCCAGGAAGTCCAGAAGTACATCGCTTGCACCAACCACATCCTGTACCTGAACCAGATCTGCATCAACGCGGAAACTTGGAACGAGCTCTCCGATGCCAACAAGGAAGCTCTGACCAAGGCTGTCAAGGACGCTCTTGCTGAGATCGCTCCCCAGCTCGTCGAGATCGACCAGGTCAACAAGCAGAAGCTGCAGGACGGCGGCGTTGAGCTCATCGAGTACGCTCCCGAGTTCTACGACAACATCCTCGCGATGGACGGCGTCAAGGCTCTCTACGCTCAGATCAATGCGGACACCAACGGTCTGGCCGATCTGCTCGTTGCCGAACTGACCAAATAAGAAGATCCTTTCGGATCATCTCAACTGATGATAAAAAGGGACTCGCATTTGCGGGTCCCTTTTTATATGGTTTTTGTTCCTTTCCGGACCGGTGCGCGTCGTTCAGCCCAAGGGCGGGCGGTTGCCGCTGCGCGCCCATTGCTTGACCGCAACGTTTTCGATGAGGTTCAGCGGCAGGTCAGAGCGGGGCTGGGTCTTGAGTTTCAGCTCCCGATAAGCACTCGGGGAGTAGCCTGTGCGCTTTTCGAACAGCTTGCAGAAATGGGACGCGTTGCCGTAACCGACCATGCGCGCGATCTCCTGGATGTCGATATCCGACTGCGACAGGTAGTCCTTTGCGACTGTGAACCGGTAATCGATCAGGTAATTGATGGGGGAGGTATTGTATGCCTGCTTGAACAGCCGGCTCAGGTGGGGGATGCTGATGGCAAACGCCTTGGAAAGACTTTCGAGTGAGATCTCCTCGGGATAATGCGCATGGATGTACGAGAGGATCCGGTTCGTCAGCGTGTTCATCAGGATCGGCTGCTCGATCGGCGCGTATTCCAGCGCATACAGCATCGTGTACATCAGCTGCAGACAGGTGGCGAAGAAGAGCGGATGCTCGCGGTAGCGCCCGTTTTCGTAGGTTTCGTAAATGGTATCGTACGCCGCACAGATCGCGGGGATGCGTCCGGTGATGTCGCACAGCACGGAAGGGGGAGAAGCCAGCCGGGAGGCGACCTCCGAAGCGGGGTCGGCAAACAGACCGAGCACGCAGTATTCGAAGTTTTCCGTGTCCTTGGCGAAAAAACTGTGGAACGTGTTCGGCGGGATGATCAGCGCCATACCCTCCTTCAGCAGGAACGTCGTCGCCTGAAAGGTCACCGAACCGCAACCCTTCACACAGTATACGAGCTCAAACCACTCGTGCGCATGCAGCGGGTAATACCAGCCGCTTTCCACCTTGATATGGTTCACATTCAGAAAATACAGAGACCTGTCGGTCTCGGCGATGGGGAGACAACCCCGATTCGAAAGCCACATGTCCGGAACCTCCGCAAGAACGGTGATAAGATAATTTGAGGTGTTGGATAAGATAGTACAATTATAGCCGATAATGAAGCAAATATCTGCAAATATCAAGCAAATCTCTCATAAGATAATTGTGCGGTTGGATTATTTAATACATTCACGCGGGTATTTGAAACGGATACAATGTATTTGTCGGCAGGCGCGGAAAGCACGCCGCACGATCACATCCAAATCAAACACAGGGGGCACTTCGTTATGCAACAGAAAAATCCCGTTGTCATCGGTACCATCGGCTGCGGCTACGCCGCGACCTTGCACGGAAACGGCTACAAGAAGGTGAACGGCGTTTCCTTCCGGCTCAAGAGCGTCTGCGATGTCTTCATCGAAAAGGCGGAGCAGATCAAAGAACAGTACGGTTACGAGCATGCCTGCTCGGATTATCACGAACTTCTGAACGATCCCGAGATCAATGTCATCGATATCGTGACGCCGCCGTTTACCCATATCGGCCTGGTCAAGGAAGCGCTGCTTGCCGGAAAGCATGTCATTTGCGAAAAGCCGCTTACCGGTTATTTCGGTGAGAAGGGACAGGAAAACGTCGGCTTCACGAAAAAGAGCATCATGTATGAAAAGGTCATGAAGGAGCTCGACGATCTGAAAGAAGTCATCGACAAGTGCCCCGGCAAGTTCATGTTCGCCGAAAACTTCGTTTATGTCCCCATGATCCAGAAGGCGGCGGAGATCATCCGCGCCAAGGGAAGCCGCATCGTCTTCATGAAAGGCGAGGAGAGCCTGAAGGGCTCCAGCTCCCCGGTCGCGGGACAGTGGAAGAGCAACGGCGGCGGTATCCTTTCCCGCACCGGTTGCCATCCGCTCGGCGGTATGCTGTGGCTCAAACAGCAGGAAGCCAAAATGCGCGGCGAGGAGATCAAGATCACTTCCGTCGTTGCGGATACCGGCATGATGCAGCACGGTCTCAAACCCGAAGAGCGCCCCTACTTCACGACCTATCCCGAGGATGTCGAGGATTACGGAACGATCTCCATCACCTTCTCGGATATGTCGAAGGTCCTGGTCATCGCAAGCGATTGTTGCCTCGGCGCCACGAAGAACTACGTAGAAGTCTACTGCAACGACAACACGCTCATGTGCAACATCACTCCGACGGATGTGCTCAACACCTACTTCCTCGATGAGAAGGGCTTGGACAATGTGTACATCTCCGAGATGCTGCCGCAAAAAACGGGATGGAACAAGGCCTTCGTTGCCGACCCGATCCTGCGCGGTTATGTGGACGAGTGCCAGAACTTCATCGAAACCGTCGCATACGACCTCGAACCGACCGGCAACTTCGAGCTGGCGTACAATGTGACCAAGGTCCTGCATGCGGCGTATGTTTCCGCCGAAGAGGGCAGAAGAGTCGAATTCTGATGGATAAGAAAAACGGGCGTCCCGGATGGGATGCCCGTTTTTTGTGTTACTGCTTTAGCAAAGAGGTCGAGGCAAAGCCGAAGACCTCAACAACCGCCCG
>JAUNCT010000032.1 GCA_030526425.1 Clostridia bacterium | reverse complement strand
AGTATACAAAAAAAGCAGACACTTTTTTGTGTCTACTTTTAGTGTACAGGTGCAGAGATCCGTCGCTTTGTTTTTATTCCATAATGTCCATGCAAGCCGCGCCGATGATCCCTGCGGCGTTTCCGAGGGTCGCCGCAACCACTTTCGGGTAGGGGACCGCATTCGGTGCAAAGCAGTACTTGGGCAGTTTTTCGTTGATGGGGTCGAGAAGGTAATCTCCCTGCGCGCTGATGCCGCCGCCGATGAGAACGATCTCGGGGCGGAATACATTGACGAATCCGCCGATGCCCGCCGCGATGTTTTCGGTATATTGTGCGGTGACTGAAAGCGCCGCAGGGTCGCCGTCGTGCGCGCAATCGTAAACGGTCTTACCGTTGACCTTTCCGTCGTTTGCGGCAGCGTGCGCGTGCATCGTGCTTTCGGGATGGGCAGCCATGGCTTCCTTCGTCATGCGGATCAGCGCCGTCACGGAAGCATATGCCTCAAAACATCCGTCGATACCGCAAGTGCAGTGAACGCCCCCGGTGATGAACGGAACGTGACCGAGCTCGGCACCCATGCCGTGCCCGCCGGTGAAGAGCTTGTTGTTGATGACCAAACCGCCGCCGACGCCGGTGCCGAGGGTCAGCAACAATACGTTTTTGCGTCCTTTCGCTGCGCCTGCAAGCGTTTCGCCGATGATCGCGCAGTTGGCGTCGTTTCCGATACGGACCGGGACATTCAGCTGCTTTTCCATTTCTGCTTTCAGCGGAACATTGTGCCAAGAAAAGTTGCCTGCAAAGCGCAGCAAACCGTCCGAGTCGACACAGCCCGGCGTACCGATGCCGATGCAGGAAACATCCGCCGGGGTAAGCCCGTTTGCAGACAACAGCTTTTTGCACTCCTCGGCGATGTTCGCAACGACTTCTTCAAAGCTCAGCTCGTGCTGGCGCGTCGGCGCGTCTGCATGCGCTACGATGCGGAAATCACTGTCGACCAAACCGATCTGAAAACCGGTACCACCGAGATCGATACCAAGACGATATTCTTTCATAAATTCTCCTTGTTTTTATAAATGTCCGCAACACGCGGCTCAAATGACTTTTTTCTCCATCCACTTTCCGCTGCGGTACCGCCACCAGAAGAACGCCGCACGCGCGATCCAGTCGATGAACATGGCGTACCAGATCCCCTCGGGACCCATACCCATCCCGCGAACGAACAGATTTGCCAAACCGATGCGCAGCGTCCACATCGAAACGATCGAAACGGTCATGGTGAATTTCACATCACCTGCAGCACGCAACACGTTTGCAAACGGAAAAGCGATCGGCCATACCGTGATGTGGGATATGACGATCATGGGGAAGAGGAAGAGAGCGATTTCCAACGCTTCCGCGGAAAGACCGAACAGCGACAGAAGCTGCTTTTCGAACCCAAGCAGTATCGCGCAGATGGCGATCAGGAAAGCATACATCAGTACCATGAGTTGACGCACATAGAATTTTGCCTGATCATATGCTCCCGCACCGATACATTGCCCGGTGACCGTGATGAGACCGAGCCCCATCGCACTGCCCGGAACGATCATATAGCTGACGATCGAGTTGCAGATCGCATTCGCGGCGATTGCCGGCGTTCCGAGCCCCGCAAGCAAGCTCTGCACGAACAGCTTGCCGAAATGGAACATCCCGCTTTCCAGACCGTTCGGAATGCCGACCCTGAGGATGGAACGAATGATTGGGAAATCCAAGCGTATCCGGAAAAGCCCGCGCACGGAAATCGCGTTGTCCGGTTTCATCAGCAACCAAAGCAATAGGCAGGCGGCTACGGCACGGGAGAGCAGGGTCGCCGTTGCCGCACCTGCGGCTCCCCAATGCATCACGAAAATCAAGAAAGCATTGCCGCCGATGTTGATGATGTTCATGATCACCGAAGCCCGCATGGACACCTTGCTGTTTCCCATCGAACGGAATACCGCAGCACAACCGTTATACACCGCAAGAAACGGGAAAGACAGGGAAGTGATCGCCAGATACACGAGTGCGGCGTCCATAACATCCGCATCCACTGCGCCGAACAACAGCCGTAAGATCGGTGCCCGAAACAGAAAGCAGATGAGCGCCATCACCGCAGCGACACTGAACACAGCGTACAACAGCTGTTTCGATGCGTTTTCGGCGTGCTCAACATCCTTGCGACCGAGGTATTGGGAGACGACGATCGCGCCGCCGGTCGCCACAGCGGAAAACATGAAGATCACCAAAGAGTTGATCGTGTCGACAAAGGAGATTCCGGATACCGCAGCTTCACCGACGCTGGTGATCATGATCGTGTCGGCAACGCCGACCGTGACTGCCAACAGTTGCTCGACGATCAACGGGACGATGAGCTTCGTGAGCTGATCGCGTGTAAACATGGGACTCCCCGGGAAGTCCCGCGCAAGGAAACGCATCGGTCACGCCTCCCTCAAAACTTGTGCATTTGGGCGTCGGTTACGAAGACCGTCGCACCGCCCAACGTTACGGTAAAGGGAACATCGGCGTGTCCTTCGGAACCGAGCGTCCCGTGCACGGACGATGCGGTGACCGAGCGGCGTTTCCCCGTCTTCGAGCGGATCAGCGCAAGGACATCGTCCAAACGGGAACTTTCAACGCCGATCATGAGTGTGGTGTTGCCGCTTTTCAAAAATCCGCCGGTCGTCGACAGATGGGTGAACGAAAAGTCGGCTTCGATGAGCGCGTTTGCAAGGGCTCGCTCATCACTGTCCTGAATGACGCAAAACAGCAGCTTCAAGGTAAATATCTCCAATAGTCAAAATAACTCCATATATGATAGCACGAAACTCATGCTAATGGGATATCAAATCGGTCGGCTCGCTTGAACTCTTTGTTTCCGAAATTTTCGGGCCGGTCTTTCATAACGATACAGCCGACAGAAAAACGCCCCGCATGGGGCGGGGCGTAAGGTATCGTTCCTCAGACTTTGTCGCTCTCATTGAAGGGATCGCCGCATTCCGGGCAGAACTTCGGCGGGTTCGCGGGGTCCTTCGGTTCCCAACCGCATTTGTCGCAACGGTAAAGCGGCTGATCGGCGGGCTTTTTCGCACCGCACTCACTGCAGAACTTGCCCTTGTTCACCGCGCCGCAAGCACATTTCCAACCCGTGGTCTCGGCAGGCTTCGGGGCGCCGCATTCGCTGCAGAACTTACCGGTGTTCACGGAACCGCAGGCGCACTTCCAACCGTTTTGCGGTGCAGCCTGTTGTGCTTGCTGCATTTGCGCCTGTTGCTGCGTGATCGCCGCCATGTTGTTCAGCCCCATGTTATTCGCCATGTTCATGCCCATGAAGCCCATCGCGGCGCCCATGCCGCCTTCATTTCCCGCTGCGGTCTGCATCGATGCTGCGGTCGCTCCGACCATGTGCGCATAAGCGAGGGAGGGATCGCGCAGGGCGGAATTCAGCTGCAGTTCCTTGATGCGCTTAAGCTGTTCTTCATCGGCGGAGAGGGAAGAGATGCCGATCGATACGATCTCAAGACCGCGGTTCTTTTCCGCCCACAGCTTGTTCAGTGCTTTGTTCAAAGCATCGGTCAGGTCATAGGTATGCGAGACGATCGCACTGTAGGGGATGCCCATCTCGCTCAGCGCGCCGAATGCGGGCTGCAGGGCACTCAGAAGCTCGGTCTTCAGCTGGCTGTCGAGACGATCGCGCGTGAAATCACCGGAGGTGTTCGCACAGACGTTTTTGTAGAAAGCGATCGGGTCGGCGATGCGGTAGCTGTATTCGCCGAAGCATTTCACATCGATCTCGGTGGTGAGGTTGATGTTCTTATCCGTCAGCCGGAAGGGGATGGGGTTCGGCGTGCCGTACTTGTTTCCGTAAAGTTCTTTGGTGTTGACGTAATAGACGCGCGTGTCCTTCGCGGTATCTCCGCCGAAGGTGAAACGCTTTTTGAACGTCTGCCAGCTTTGCTTCAAACCTTCGCCCAGACCACCGTAGAAGATCGACGGCTCGGTCGAATTGTCCCAAATGAATTCACCGGGCTCGGCCGAAAATTCCACGATCGCGCCCTGGTCGACGATCATCATCGCCTGACCGTCTGCAACGGTGATGATGGAACCGTTCGTGATCACGTTATCGCTGCCCTTGGTGTTGGCGCTGCGTCCACCGCTGCGCTTTTTGCCGCGGACGAGCAGCGTGTTTTCATTCAGCGCATCGCAAGTGAAGAACTCGCGCCACTGGTCGGCGAGGATACCGCCGACGGAACCGGTTGCTGCACTCAAAAGACCCATTATTCTGTTGCTCCTTTCAATTTATCGGATGGAAATTTCTGTTTCTGTATTCACTCAGCGGGATACCGTCTGCTGGGAGATGCCCTTGATGCCGGTGATCGCCCAATCATCGTGATCGACCGTGACCACGCTGTCGCAATACGGGCAGTGTGCCGTGGTGTTGATGGAAAGCGGCGCGCCGCAATGCGGACAACTGACGGAACGCACTTCGTTCGATTCTCCGGTCCTTACGCCGGACTTGCGCGAAAGATCCCACTCATAGGTCATGAACTTTTCGAAGTTCTTGCTGCCGGAAACGATCTTGCCGGTCACATCGTCTACCGTGTAATCGGTGATGCGCGTGCGCAATTCAACGATGATGTGATCGAACTCGTCTTGCGTGAACCAGCCGCGGAGACGCACCTCGAGCACTGCGATATTATCTACATAGTTCGTGCGCCCGGAAGTTTTGAAACTCTCCAATTGGTGCTGATACTGATTGAAGAGTGCGTCGGTGAAATAAGGCTGCAATGCGGAGATGTCCTTCTTCGTCCAACCGTTCTGCATCATGATGTACAGGTTCGACAGCCGGTCGCGCAACTCCGCTTCGCGGAACTTCGGGTCTGCATCTCGGTAGGTGACCATCGCTTTCAGCTTGCTGTCGGGCGTACGTTGCGCACCCTGCGGACGTGTGCCGCCGTTATAGATCGACTGCGCCTTGCCGCTCTTGATGAAGGAACGGACAACGAAGATGATAATAACGATGCCGACGAGCATCGCGAATGAAAGACCGTCCGACGAGGAAGTCGAAGACGAGTAATGGGAACCGTACGTATAGCTCGACGACGGTTTCCAACTCGATCCCGAGGACCAGCTTGAACTCGACGACCCCCAATCGGAGGAGGATGAGGAACTCCAACTCGAGCCGGAAGACGAGCTCCAGCTTGAACTCGAAGACCCGTAATCGGAACTGCCGCTGAAACCGCCGAAATCGGCGATGCCGCCGATCGGGATCGCAAGCAACAACAGTACTGCGGTCAAAACAAACAAAAGCTTTGTGTGTTTCAAGTGTGAGCGTCCTTTCCCGTTGCGCAAAACGTCGAACCGGTATCCGCAACGAATTAACGAACATTTGATGCGTAAAGCATATCACAGTCGGTTTCAAATATCAATTGTGCAAACCGCAATGAAAATACACGGCGATCAAATGCAACGATACTTGCAAGAACGAGAACGATGCGCTATAATATCATAGAAACGCTTTGAAAGAGACAGTACCCGAAACTTCGTCAGCCGGTCAGAGAGCGTGCGCTTGGTGCGAGCACGCGCGGGGTTTTGTGGGAATACACTCCCGAGCGGCGGTGCCGAACCGAGTAGGTGCCGACGGTCGCCCGTTACAGCACCGTGTTTACAACACACCGAGGGGCGTACCGCAAGGTGCGTCCGAACAAGAGGTGGTACCGCGGAGCATCGTTCCGCCCTCTGTTTCCATGGGAAACGGGGGTGTTTTTTTTGTCCCGACTTTTGAATTCACACTTGGAGGAAGATCGAATCATGCAAATTTACGAAGAACTGGTCGCGCGCGGACTGATCGCGCAGGTCACCAATGAACAGGAGATCCGCGATCTCATCAACAACGGCGGCGCGCGCTTTTATATCGGTTTCGACCCGACAGCGGACAGTCTCCATGTCGGTCACTTCATGGCACTGTGCCTGATGAAGCGCCTGCAGATGGCGGGCAACAAGCCCGTTGTTCTGATCGGCGGCGGCACAGCGATGATCGGCGACCCCTCCGGCAGGACCGACATGCGCTCCATGATGACCAGGGAGACCATTCAGCACAATGTCGATTGTTTCAAAAAGCAGATGGAACGTTTCATCGAGTTCGGCGAGGACAAGGCGATCCTCGTGAACAATGCGGACTGGTTGCTCGATCTCAACTATGTCGATGTCCTGCGTGAAGTCGGCGCGTGCTTCAGCGTCAACAACATGCTCCGTGCTGAGTGCTACAAGCAACGCATGGAAAAAGGTCTCAGCTTCCTCGAGTTCAATTATATGATCATGCAGAGCTACGATTTCTGGTATTTGCACGATCATTACGGCTGCAATATGCAGTTCGGCGGCAACGATCAGTGGAGCAATATGCTCGGCGGTACCGAACTCATCCGCAAAAAGACGGGGGAGGATGCGCACGCCATGACGATCACGCTCCTGCTCAACAGCGAAGGCAAGAAAATGGGCAAGACCGCCAAGGGCGCCGTCTGGCTCGATCCGAACAAGACCACGCCGTTCGAGTTCTTCCAGTACTGGCGCAACGTCGCCGATGCGGACGTTATGAAGTGCATCCGCATGCTCACGTTCATCCCGGTCGCCGAAATCGATGCGATGGAGAACTGGGAAGACAACCGCATCAACGAAAAGAAGGAGATCCTCGCTTTCGAACTCACCAAGCTCGTGCACGGCGAAGAAGAGGCAACGAAGGCACGTGAAGCGAGCCTCGCGCTCTTTGCCGGCGGTGGAGACGACAGCAACATGCCGACCACGAACCTCACCGCGGAAGAAGTCGGCGATGGTCTCGGCATCATCGATCTTCTCGTTGCGTGCAAACTGGTCAAGTCCAAATCGGAAGCACGTCAGCTGATCAAGGACGGCGGTATCAGCATCGACGGTGAACGCGTGAACGATATGTTCCTGCTTGTCACCGCAGCGCAACTGACCGAAGGCGTGAAGATCAAAAAGGGCCGCAAGGTCTTCCATCGTGCCGTGATCGGCTGAGCGTTCCGGTTGACAATCCACGGATTTCCGATATAATATCAAATCGTTTTTGACTTCGTCCGAAAGGACGGAACTTACTTTGCGAAAGGGGAAAACTTATGAGAAAACTTTCCGTCAAAACCATTGTCGCCATCGCGATCGGCGCAGCACTGTTCTTTGTGCTCGGTCGTTACGTTGCGATCCCGAGTCCGGTACCGAATACGACCATCTGCATCCAGTATGGTCTGCTCGCCTTCATGGCGGCTGTTTACGGTCCCGTCGCCGGTCTGCTCATCGGCTTCATCGGTCACTTCTTCATCGATTTCAGCTGGGGCTGGGGCGTTTGGTACAGCTGGGTCATCGCTTCCGCTTTCTTCGGCGGCGCGATGGGTCTGCTGACCCGCAAGACTGCGCTTGACGAGGGTGTCTTTGCCAAGAAAGACATGGTGACCTTCGTCGTCGGCACGGTGGTCGCGCATCTGCTCGCTTGGGCAGTCGTCGCTCCGGTGCTCGATATCCTGATTTATGCGGAACCCGCGAACAAGGTATTCCTGCAGGGTCTGGTCAGCGCTGCGAGCAATATCGTTACCACGCTGATTCTCGGTCTGATCCTCTGCTATGCATATGCAGCGGCAAAACCGAAGGCGGGCAGCCTGAACAAAGAGTAAAGCACCCTATGGAAAGCAGGGGAGCGCGGGTGGTTGCCCGGGCTCCCCGCTGTATTTTCGGTACGAAAGGAACGATTATGACGGATACGGTCGTACGCTTCGAAAACTTCAGCTTCCGGTACCTTGCGCAGGCGGAACCGACGCTATACGATATCTCGTTTTCTGTCCGCAAGGGGGAGAAGGTCCTCATTTGCGGTCCGTCGGGTTGCGGCAAATCCACCATCGCGCACTGCATCAATGGGCTCATCCCGTTTTCATATAAGGGAGAAAGCACCGGCAGTGTCATCGTCGGCGGAAAGAACGCTGCGGATTGCGGCTTATTCGAATGTTCGAAAACCGTTGGCACTGTACTGCAGGATACCGATGGTCAGTTCGTCGGCATGACCGTTGCGGAAGATATCGCGTTCGCACTCGAAAACGATTGTGTACCTACCGAAGAACTGAAGGTCCGTGTCAAGCGCGTCGCGGATATCGTATCTGTCGGCGGTCATTTGCATCATGCGCCGAATGAACTGTCCGGGGGACAGAAGCAACGGGTCTCGCTGGCCGGTGTACTTGTCGACGATGTTGATGTGTTGTTGTTCGATGAGCCTTTGGCCAATCTCGATCCGGCGACCGGAAAAGCGGCGATCGAGCTCATCGACGATATCTGCCGTGAGACCGGCGTGGCGGTCATCATCATCGAGCATCGCGTGGAGGATGTTCTTTGGAGACCGGTCGATCGGGTGATCCTCATGAACGAGGGAAGGATCGTATCGGATACCGACCCCGATACCTTGTTGTGCACCGGGTTACTCGGAGAGTGCGGTGTTCGGGAACCGCTCTATGTCACTGCGTTGAAATATGCGGGCGTAAACCTAACAAAGGAAATGCATCCCGCACATCCGGAAACCTTGGCGCTTTCCGAAGCCGACAAAGAACGTGTACGGTCCTGGTTCGGGGCAGCCATTCCGCTACAGCATAGCAGAACTTCCGAGCCGGTGCTCGAAGCGAAGAATCTCTCGTTTTCATACAAGAGTGATCGCAAGGCGCTCGACGATGTGAGTATGACCGCATACAAGGGCGAGGTACTGGCGGTGGTCGGCACAAACGGTGCCGGAAAATCAACGCTCAGCAAGGTCGTCTGCGGTTTCGAAACGCAGCAAGAGGGGGTGGTTTCCCTTCTCGGACGGGATGTTGCGGGCGATTCGATCCGCGAACGAGCGGAGTCGGTCGGCTATGTGATGCAAAACCCGAATCAAATGATTTCCAAGGTCGGCATCTTCGATGAAGTCGCGTTGGGTCTCCGGACCCGCGGTGTCGATGAGAAGGAAGTCACATCGCATGTGGAAGAAACGCTGAAGGTGTGTGGCTTGTATCCGTTCCGCAATTGGCCTGTTTCCGCTTTGAGCTATGGGCAGAAAAAGCGTGTTACGATCGCATCCATCCTCGTTCTCGAACCGAAGATCATCATTCTGGATGAACCCACTGCGGGGCAGGATTACCGGCACTATACCGAAATCATGGAATTTCTCACAGAACTCAACCGCAGCGGCATCACCGTGATCATGATCACGCATGACATGCACCTGATGCTTGAATACGCAGACCGTGCGGTCGTCTTCCATGACGGCAAAGTCATCGCCGATGCCACGGGGGCGGAGATCCTTACCGACCGCGCTCTGGTCAAAAAAGCCGACCTCAAAGAAACCAGCCTGTATGCGCTTGCGGAAGTTTGCGGCATTTCGGATGCTGCCGCGCTCGTCCGCCGTTTCATCGCCCATGAAGAGAGGAAACACCGTTGACGAATCTGTTCAATTACATCGAACGCGAATCGCCGGTACATCGTTTGACAGGTGCGACAAAGTTTATTTGCCTCGTTCTGTGGACGTTTGCGGCGATGTCGAGCTACGATCCGCGACTTCTCGGCTTGATGGGGCTTTTGTCCGTCGTGCTGTTCCGCTTGTCGAAGATCACCGTCAAAGACGTCTCGTTCCTTCTCGGTTTCACCGTCGTCTTCATGGTGATGAACAATGTGCTGGTCTTTTTGTTTTCGCCTCAGCACGGAGTTTCGTTGTACGGAACGAAGCATGAACTGTTCAAAATCGCCGGCAATTATGTGGTCACATCGGAACAGTTGTTTTATCACCTGAACCTCGTGCTGAAATATATTGCGACGATCCCGATCGTCATCATTTTCGTTTCGACGACGAACCCGTCTGAATTCGCTGCGTCACTCAATAAGATCGGTGTCAAGTACAGCGTGGCGTATTCCGTTGCGTTGGCGCTCCGCTATATACCCGATATCCAAAGGGAGTATCACAGTATTTCGCAGGCGCAGCAAGCCCGCGGGATCGAGCTGAGCAAAAAAGAACCGTTGTTCCGCAGGCTGAAAAACGCCTCGTCCATCCTGATCCCTTTGATCCTCGGCGGAATGGACAGGATCGAGACCGTGTCGAACGCAATGGAACTGCGCGGTTTCGGAAAGAACAAAAAACGCACATGGTATATGGCGCGTCCTTTCGGTAAAGCCGATTATGCGGCAATGACAGTCACGGGGTTGCTGTTTGCAGCGGCTTTCGTCCTCAATGCCATGAACGGCGGAAGGTTTTTCAATCCCTTCATTTGAACGTAACCATATCCGGGACGGGGAAGGGATGACCTTGTCAACTTGACGGAAGCTTTCGGTTGCCGTATCATTATTTTATTGTCAGAATCAGTGAGGTCGATTTATGCCGATCAGAAAAGGCACCAAACAATTGGCGGAAAACAGGAAAGCCCGTCACGATTATTTCATTGAATCCGTGCTCGAGTGCGGTATCGCACTTCAGGGTACCGAGGTAAAATCCGTACGGGCAGGTAAGATGAATTTGAAAGACAGCTACGCAAAAATCAAAAACGGCGAGCTGTACGTCGTCGGCATGCATATCAGCCCCTATGAACAAGGCAACATTTACAACCACGACCCTTTCCGCGACAGGAAGCTTCTTGTCCATAAACAGGAAATCCGGAAGCTCACGGTTCAGTCCGAGGCGGATGGCATGAGCCTTGTGCCGCTGTCCGTTTATCTCAAAGACGGAAAGGTGAAGCTCGAGCTTGCCGTGGCAAAGGGCAAAAAGCTCTACGACAAACGGCATACCATGGCCGAACGCGACGCGTCCCGCGAGATGGACCGTCATTTCAAGGAAAGTTACCGCTGAGCCTGCGTTCGCAATACCCGATCGAGGTGCTTGCGGAAACTTTCAAAACAGAATATAATATTTGAAGCGTAAGAGCGTTGTGCTTTGGGGGCGAAAATGGTTTCGACGGGGATCATGGAGGCCGGATAAGCGAGCCGAAGACCCGTGCTTCGCTAAAAACGGGAAACTTAAAAAGTAATCGACAAAGATTATTCTTACGCTGTCGCTGCGTAAATAACGCGCGACCGTCCGCCTGCGAAGACCTATCGTTGCAGTAACGGGCGTCATTCAGGATAGGGTACCAGCCCGCGTAAGCTTTGCCGCGGGTGGGATTTATGAAGCTACCGGACCGCCGATCCTGTCGTTGGGAGCCTCGGGAAGGGAATTTCAATACAGCGACTACGCTCGTAGAAAGTCTTGTTGACAGGTTTTCGGACGGGGGTTCGACTCCCCCCGCCTCCACCATATAACCACCCAAGTTTTGATACGAAGCTTGGGTGGTTATTTTTGCATGTTTGGACTGGTGGGACGTCAGAATATAGGGCTGTATAGACAAAAGCGATCCTTCTGATGGGGAGAAATGAAGGAATGACGTCATTTAGCCGGATAGGGTTCGTTCCCTTCCGGCTTTTTTGATGCGCGGAAACGTAGATTTTTTCACGGAATGGGGGAGGACGCGGCAAAAATGCACCCACTTTGGACGATTTGGGGGAATCGTCCGAAGTGTAGGGGGAATCGTCCAGAGTAGAGGTAGAGTGCCTGCATTGTGCCATCCGCGCAGTTATGATATAATGCAAACAGATTGATCCTGTGGGTGATGGCAGCAAGGGCGCGCTGGCGGTGAAGCATCAGCTGGATGCGGCGGGCCTTCAACGCATGTCGCTGCATGTGCTGCCGGGGGCGAGGCCTATCGTGCTCTGCGAGGAGCAAAGTGGCGCGGCTTGGCAGGCGTTGAGCATCATCAGCCGGTGACTGACAGGGGGAGCGGTGATCTTTCATGGCAAGGCATTTTGACATCAGAAAAGCCGTTGTTCCGGCAGACGGCCATGAGCTGAAGCTTCTGATTCTGCTGCCGAAGGGCAACCAGCAGCCGCCGGAAAAGACGCCCGGAATCCTTTGGATTCACGGAGGAGGGTATGCTGTCGGCATGGCGGGCATGGTGCTCATGTCACGCGCAAAACGGCTGGCGACGGCGTATGGAGCAGTTGTGGTTTCTCCGGAATACCGCCTCGCAGGGAAAGCGCCGTATCCTGCCGCGTTGGAGGATTGCTATGCGGCGCTGCTGTATCTGAAGGCGCACGCGGAGGAGCTGGGCTGCGCGGCCGACCGGATTATGGTGGGCGGCGAAAGCGCGGGCGGCGGACTGACGGCGGCGCTGTGCATGCTGGCGCGGGATCGCGGCGAGGTGAACATCGCCTTTCAGATGCCGCTGTATCCGATGCTCGATCACCGCGACACGGATTCTTCCCGAAACAACCACGGCATTTCGTGGAACACCCGGCGAAACCATGCGGCTTGGAGGCTGTATCTGCGAGAGGTCGAAGGGGAGATTCCGCCCTATGCGTCACCGGCACGTCAGACGGATTACAGCAATCTGCCGCCTGCATATACGTTCGTGGGGAACAGGGAGCCGTTTTACTGCGAAACGATGACATATATCGAGAATCTGCGCAAGGCTGGCGTTCCCGCCCGCGTGGATGTATATCCCACAGGGTTCCATGCGTTTGATATGCTGCTGCCCTTCCGCAGGATCAGTCGTCAGGCGATTGAGGCGTTTGAGAAGCAGTACGTATATGCTGCGGAGCATGACCGCGCTGCGCAGAGTAATGAGGAATGATGGATGAGAAAACGGTGGATGAGATGAAGAAACACAAGGGATTGAAGCTTGGCGTTGTGGCCGTGCTGCTTCTGTGCGGCGTATGCTGGGTATATGCTGCGGGTTATTATCACGCGGACGATATTGCTGTGGCAGCAATGAGCTCTGCCACAGATGTGACCGTGGAGCAGAAGGGAAACGCTATCGCTTTCATCCCCGAGGATGCGGAAACCGGCCTGATTTTCTATCCCGGCGGCAAGGTGGAGTACGCCGCCTATGCGCCGCTGATGCGCGCGCTGGCCGATAACGGCGTGCTTGGCGTGCTGGTCAGAATGCCGCTGAATCTGGCGGTGCTGGATGTGAATGCTGCCAACAGCATCCCAGAGCAGTACCCACAGATCAAGCACTGGTACATCGGCGGACACTCTCTGGGCGGCAGCATGGCGGCGAGCCATGCGGCGAAATACACGTCCACCTATGATGGACTTGTCCTGCTGGCGTCGTATTCCACTGCGGATCTCAGAGCATCCGGTCTGCCGGTGATTTCGATATTTGGCTCGGAGGACGGTGTGCTGAATATGGAGAAGTATGCCGAATACAGGCGCAATCTCCCCGCTGCGTTTGAGGAGCGCATCATCGAAGGCGGCTGCCACGCAGGATTTGGAAGCTATGGCACGCAGGACGGCGACGGGGTGCCGACGATGACCGGCGAAGAGCAGATTATAGAAACCGTTCGGTTGCTGACGGCATTTTTGGGGACCACAAAGGAATGATCCTTTTGTCACGACCTTCACGGGATTTACCGTGGAGGTTTTTCTTTATTCTGGCGAAGATTGATCTTGACTTCCATGGGGTTCAGAGTGAGTAATACCATACCCAAAAGGAAAAGGAGGATCACATCATGATTCTGAACACCCATCCCGAGAACCGAAAGGACATGGTCAAGGCGATTTGCGAGCTGACCGGCATGAACGCAACGTACCTCTTCACACCCACATACGCATATCAGGTTGGCACAATCACCGTCAGACGCGACGGAAGCATCGACTGTGAAGACGAAGCGATGCTTTCAACCATCAAACCCATGCTCATCGAGCGCGGCTGGTTGGAGGCTGAGGAGACTCCCGAAACTCCCGCTAATCCTAAAGGGATGCTGGAAGTGATGGAAACCATCAGCGTCGAGCAGATGGACATCACCATGCCAGTCCCCGGCTGGACAGTTGCACAGCTGACCAATCTTCTACGGATGCTTTGCAGCAAGCAGAACCTCATCAACCGTATGCTTGGCTGCGATATGCTTTCCATCGAGGAATCCTTCGTTATAGCGATTTCAGAAAACCCGCCGGAGAACACAACTGATTTGGAAGCGCGTGTGCAGGAAGCCATCAAAACCGGGAGCATTCGCGGATTCCGGCTTTCGGACGAGCAGGTTACCCTCAGCACACCCTTTGCACAGGACGAGCCAACCCGCTGGACGGCCTATGCCGATCTGCTCAAAGGCATGCTGAGGATTGCCGAAACGGCTATGCGGATCAGTCTCAAGCAGGTGGACGATACGGAGAATGAAAAGTACCACGCCAACAGCTGGCTGATGCGCATGGGGCTCAGAGGCTCTCAGTATAAGGAAACGCGCCGCATCCTGATGGGCCACCTGACCGGCTTTGCTGCATTCAGAAGCGCTGCCGATATGCAGGCGCATAAGGAACGGATGGCGCGGCAGAGGAGGGAGGTGCGGCAGGATGAACAGCATGACGCCTGAGCAGACGCTTGGTAAGCAGAACAATCCTATACTGCTCGATTTGAAAGCCCGGCAGCAGGCCGGTGAGCACATGCCCTGCCCACGGTGTGGCAAGGACACCATGAAACCCGCTCTGCATACCAACGCGCTCAGCCGCCACGCAGACTTATATGTGTGCGACAAGTGCGGCACAGCGGAGGCCCTGCTCGATTTCATGAACAATCCGCTGCCACTTTCCTGCTGGGCAGCGATGCGGGAGCCGAAGCCGAAGTCGGATTTAAAAACGATGAACAGCGATGAAGCCATGGAACTGGTGCGCAGGAAGCATGTGCCCTTTCTGACGGAGCTGTACGAGCGATGGCGCGCCGCGCCGCCGGGCACTGATTTCGATCTGTTCCGGCGCGAGGCATACAGGAACTGCCCGGGGCTGACGCAGATTTGGGAGCAGCCCTTCCAGGCGAAGTACAGCACAACAGACGGACACCTGCTGATTCAGCTGAGCACAGGCAAGCAGGGCACCGTCGTCCGGGGCTACATCGTAAAGACATAATCCCGCGAGATTTGAAAGCAGTCTGGCTGCACGCTGGGCTGCTTTTCTGTACAACGGGGATTTGCGTTCCGTGGCGTGCAGCGAGCACCGGGCGGCTTGATCCGTGAAAAGCCGTTCGGAAGAGGGTGCGGGTACGGCCCGCTTGCCCGCGTCACGCGCACGTTTGGCCCACGTTGCCCCGGATTCAGGAGCTGCGAGGGTTTTCTCAACCAGCGCGTGCAGGCGGCGTGTGGGGCAAACAGCGCGGACGATTTGAAAGCCCCAACAACGAGAAAAACCGCCCCGTTCGGAGCGGCAATCCTCGTGCTTGGTGCTCATGCCCTGTACCTCCAGCGCAGTTCCTGATAGCTGTCGTTGCTGAACAGCAGCCCGCGCTCGTTGATGAAGTGCCCGATGGTGGCGATGTACCCGGAGCCGTCCATGATGGCCAGCTTCGAGCCTGCCAGACGCTCAATCCGATTCAGGAGCTGTGCGTCCTTGAGGTCGTCCAGTCCATGCACCATCTGCGCCAGGTAGCGTGTGATGAACAGCGCCGTGTCGCTGTACTCGTGCTGGCTCGGGTCGTTGGTTAACCGAATGATTCCGTTGTGTGCGACGCCGCATGGGCATTCCACGTCGAGCGCCTTCATGTGGGGCAGGCGATTTGAAAGCGGGAACGGATGCGTCATTTCCGGGTTCACGCCTGCCTGTGTGCTGATGCGGAAGTGGTAGACCACGCTGTCCTTCGCGGTGAAGTGTTCCGCATTGATGGCGCTCAGGAAGGAGTCGATATCCATGAAGCCCTTGTGGATGTGGACGCGGCCTTCGCGGGCGAACATGTATCCCGCGCCGTGCGGGTTGTTCAGGAACATCATCTTGATTTGGGAGATGCTGGGCTGGCGAGTTCTCGCCGGGGATACGCAAATGATGCACATACTGTTGTACCTCCTATGTGTTTTGATTTCAAAGCCCTTCGGGCATGGTATTCATCACTCTTTCGCGCCGGGATAGCAACCCGACCGATGCACCAAGGTTCCGGCAGATGGATTTGTCCATATCCACCTGCCGTCCTTGATTCAGGAGCTGTACCGCTCACCAAGCGTGAGCCGGGCAAGGCTTCGCTCTGTGTCGTCTTCCCAGCTGTGCTCGACCAGCTCGATTTCGGCATACAGATCGGCGCTGTCCGGCTCGGCGAACAGCTTGAAGGCTTCCCAAGCCTGTGCCAAGCCGATGTGCTCCTGCTCCTCGTAGGGGATTCCGGAGCCGGGTGTGCGGTGGGTGAAGCGGATGATGTACGTGGTGCCGGGCATGTTGTGTGCCTCCTTTTCGATTTGGAAGCTGTGCGTCAGTCATGGATCTGTGCGGCCAGCCGCCGCGAAAGGCTCCCCAGCCGATTCCAAAGCTCGTCGGCTTCTGTGCTGTCAAGGCCTGCGCTGGCGATCTGTGCCACCAGATTACCGATCTTCCCGCGGTAGTCGCACAGCGCGGTGTGCAGGAGGGAAACCTCCTCCTGTGTCAGGGTGATGGTGACCTGTGCTTCCAGGATGTGTACCTCCTTGATTTCAGAGCTTCCCCAAAACCATGTGCCTGCCGGGGATGCACTCCAGCTCAGTCGCCCTCCCGAAGGGGAAGGCCGCCTTGGGCATCCGCAGGGCGTACCAGCAGCCGGGCCTGAGCTGTACGAGCTGGCTTTCGACCGGCTTCAGAGCGGCAATCAGCGCGGCGTCGCCCTTGAGCGTCGGCGATTTGGTAGCTGTGTCAAGGATCGCGGTCTTGACCCCGTCCCAGTACTCGTCGAAAGCCCGCAGGTACAGCCGCCCGTCCTTCAGGCGGGCGACCTCGATTTCGTAGCGTGTCCTCATGTGTCTGTACCTCCTGATTTGAAAGATTGTGTGCGGCTTCCCGCGACGCGTTGTGCGCGTTTCGGCTCGGAGCTGCCGAGCCATCGTCAAGCGGGGGTGTGCTTGGGGCGGCTCCCGATCAGGAAGCCATCCGCCAAGCGCTGTTCCCGGGCAGGAGGTGTGTAAGCTCCTCGCGGGCGGTGGCGAACTCGTCGCCGATGAACCCGAGGCGCAGGAGCCAGCATCGGAAGGTGTACTTCGGGTTGTCGGTTTCCGGGCGGGCCGGGCTGGCGGCCTTGCTGGTCAGCGCCTGTGCGCTGATGGCCATGCAAAGCTGGATGTAGGCCTGTATCTTCCGAGGGTCGAGTGTGCCGTTGAAGGCTCGGAACTCGATGGTATGCGCGGGACGCTCGGTCGAGAAGGTCGCGTGGAGGTTGAGCAGGTGGTAGCGGGAGCTGTCGTAGTGGCAGTCGGCGCAACTGCGCCAGTTGGTCGAACCGCTGTTCCACCTGTACCAGATCGCCGCGAACCCGTCCATCGTGTCTGGCTTGCGGCGGTTCAGCTCCGCGAGGAAGCGGGGCTCGACCGGCTGGCACCAGCGCTCGCGGCGCGAGGGGGTGATGCCCAAGGCCTGTGTCAGAAGGTCTTCCTTGGCGTTGACAATGTTCACCAAGCGGCGCAGGCTTTGCGGTGTGTGCGCGCCCAGCCCGATGTGGATGTGGATGCCGCAGGAGCTGTCCGTCCTGCCGCCCGCCGCGCGGATCGCCTTGGCGACCCCGAGCACCATCGGAATGTCCTCCCAGCGGCACACCGGGCTGACCACCTCGGCGCAGGGCTCGGTCACCGACCCGTCGCGCTCGACCGTCCAGTGCCGCCCGTCGGGCATCGGCACCCGCCAGTCGTCCAGATGCCTGCCGTGGTACACCGCCTCCGTCCCGAAGTAGGCGGCGATGGCCTTGGCTGTGCGTTCCCGGCCCAAGCCGGTCGTTTCCATCTCGATGCCAAAAGTCTGGGTTTTCATGGGGTTTCCTCCCTTGCCCGGCGGCTTTTCCCGCCCGCGGCGTGACACATACATCACTCCGCGCCACCGAAAAAGCAACCCGACCGAAAGCACAAGGTTATAGGGCCAGAATAGCTCTGATTTAACAAAGAAAAGCCCGCCGACCGGCGCGCTTCCTTATATAGCGAAAAAGCGCCTTTCCGGTGCGCCGCGCTGCCCGCG
The DNA here is from genome assembly GCA_030526425.1 of Clostridia bacterium. GTDB lineage: Bacteria > Bacillota > Clostridia > Christensenellales > CAG-138 > CAG-1024. The sequence goes on along the minus strand of JAUNCT010000032.1, from coordinate 3,114 downwards.
CCGCGTGGGTGCTCCCCAGACCCTACACACGCCGCCGGAGACAGCTTGCTGTGCCGCAGCGTCCAGCGCCGCCGCCCTGGCTCCGCGCCCCGCGCCGCCGCCCGGTACAGTCCCCCCCGCTGGGCCGCCACCCCGCGCCCCCGGTCCCGCCCGGATTTGGCTGCGTTTGGCCCACACGCCGCCGCGCCGCCCCGCCCCGGGCAACCGCCCAATCCCCGCGCCTCCGCGCCCACACGGCCCGGTTTCCGCGCCCAGCGCGCCCGCGCCGCCGTCCGGCTCCGCCCCGACCAGCGTGTGCCTGCGCCTGGCCCCGCCCGCGCCGCTGGCCCAGCTCCGCGTGTTCCCCCGGCGTCCGCCGCCCAAGCCCGCCGCACCCCGCGCCGCCGCCCCGGCACAGCCGCCCTGTGTCCCGGCGACCGCCCGCCCCGGAACGGCGCTGTGCCGCCGCGGCCCGGCCTGAAGGGGCTGTGCCCCTAAGGGGGGATCAAATCCCTAAAAGTGGGGCGCTGGAGACCGCGGCCCCCTCTCGCGTGAAATTCCGCGAAATTCGGGGCCCGGGGTTTTGGCCCCAAAAACAAAAAAAAGACTGAGTGTTTTGAAGTGGTCAACCTGCGAATGGAGCCACAAAACGGATACTCAGGATTTTTTTGAAAAACTCAGTTATTTTTCGTTCAAAGCGATGCTTATCTCTCCAAAGGAGATAGAGGGGTATTTTGCACAGCTTGCTGTCCTCTCTGAGACGCTTGAAAACTGAATAACGGGGACGTACCGGGTCAGCAACCAGAGCGCAGGCGGTAACGGAAGGCGCCACTTCCGGCGGCGTGGTCGGTCGGCTAGGTACATGAGATCACGTAGCACCTTTGAGTTCATGACGAAAGGAGAGTGTAAAGGAAGGTTTTCATTGAAATTCAGGTGTAGGAAACAGCAAGAATGACCGATGTAACTATACACCAAAATAGAGGTTTCTACACCGGAATTGGGCGGCAAAAGGGGATGCACAGCGTGATAATCGCATGAGACAGCCGGATTTTGCTCCAAAGCCGTCACCAAAAGATACACCCGGTGTAGCAAAAGGTGCTTGTCGAGTGTATATATGCACAAGGGTCTACTTATCAAAAAGACTGACAGAACAAGGCTTTTTTGAAGCGTGGTGTAGGAAGTGTAGTTACTATATACTTCTTAAGAAAAAAGGAAAAATAGATAATACATAGGTAGATAAAAGAAAATATGTAGAGAATACGCGAAAACCTACATCAACTACACCCTGTGCTCACAGTACGATCCCGTCCGGAGACAGGGGATTCCCCGGGATGGAGAAAGAAGGGTGATCATTTGAAACAACTCAAACTGCGGATCGTAAGGGCTGTGCATCATGAGGTTCGGGTGCAGTTTGAGCAAAAAAAGAGGTCAGCCCGGCGTGGACTGACCTCATGTGTTTCAGTTGTTATTTCTGATGCGAAGATTAAGCTTGAAGTTGCTGGCAGGAAACAGGCTTTCCTGCGCTTTGCACCGTTCAAATTCTGCGAGGATGATCGCCTCGACGGCTTGTTTGCCGTATTCATCCAGTCGAAGATACTGCATGATTGTTTCGTGCATACTGTCCTCGGCAGCCCAGCAACCCAGTTGATCCAGTTCTTCCTCCGGGGGTTGGGGAGATGAAGCGTCATCAGAATAGCCGAGAATATAATCCATGCGACGGTCAAAAATGTCGGAAAGCCTGCTGAGAATTTCAAAGCTGGGTTTTCTCTTGCTCGTTTCCCACATCGCAACGGTTCCCTTGGAAACGTCCAGCATCTGTGCCAACTGTACTTGGGTCATTCCTTTTTCTGCTCTGAGCTGCTTCAGTCGTTCTGCTAGCATTTCTCTCACCTCGTGATCATGTTATCACGAATCGTGACTATCGTCAAGCTTATTATCGTTGATTTAGGAAATAAATCTCTCAAAAAGTGAGATAATGGCTTGAAATGGGTCACAATATGTGATAAAATACTCTTGTGAAGCTCACAGGAAAGGAGAATACGCGATGAATCACAAAAAACCAAATCTGATGACGGTTCGCCAGGTGGCGAAAACAGGCATCCTGCCGGAGCACGCGCTGCGATCCATGCTCAAAAGCGGCATGATCACCGCTGTATACGTCGGCAGAAAGGCGTTCATCAATTATGACACGCTTTGCCAGCAGCTGAGCAGGCTGGGTGAAAAGGATTTTTCTGCCAGCCTGGAAAGCAAGGAATACCAGCCCTGATGTGCGAGGCTTTCCGGGGCGAAGAAAGGGGGGAAGTCTGCCTATGCACAAACCGAGAGTGATTACCCGCGCGAATGCGAAGAAGGGGAAGCGAGAAGAGAAGCTGACCATGCGCAACAACTGCGGTTATCTGGACCCGACACCCTATCTGGCCCTGAAAAACATCGAAAGGGCAGAAAAGACTGTGCAAATCAAATGAGAATGAAAAGGAAAACAAAGTGACGACGTGCAGAGTGTGCGTCGTTTTTGATTCCTGTCATTTCCGAAAGTGAGGTGAGGAGAATGGAGAGGATCAAGCAGCTCCGCAGGTGGGTGTGCTGGAATGCCACTCCTGTAAAGGGACGCATGACCAAGGTGCCCTGTGCGGCCAACGGCGGCGCAACCGGAACGGATGAAAAGTATGCGCATACCTGGGTGACCTATGAAGAAGCGGTAGGGGCCATGAAGCGAAATGGGTATACCGGCGTGGGCTTCGTTATCCCTGAAGGCGTGTTCTTCATTGATAAGGACCACATTGATCCAAATGACCCTGTGGTTCAAGAGCTTCTGAGGAGGTTTCCGTCCTACGCGGAGCGCTCATATAGCGGAAACGGTGTGCACATCTTCGGAATGTGCGATCTGAGCAGGATTCCAGTCCTGAATGGCAAGCTGGACAAGCGGTACTATACCAAGAATCCGCACAACGGCATGGAGGTGTATATCGGCAGCTTGACAAATAGGTTTGCAGCGTTTATGGATGAGCCCATACAGGATTTGCCTCTAGCAGACTGCACAGACGCGCTGCTGGAGCTGCTGGAAAAGGATATGCGCCGCGAAAAGGAGCCTCAGCCTGTGCAGCAGGAGATCATTGACGAGGCGGTTGATCAGGA
>JAUNCT010000031.1 GCA_030526425.1 Clostridia bacterium | reverse complement strand
AACCGAAGAGGCATCCTTGCGGATGCCTCTTTTGTTATTCCACAATATTTGTTCGGAAGATATTGCGGGCAAAACACCTCAGTTCCCCGTCGCCCGCTTTTCATCGCTTCTCTTTCCCGGCAAACATTTGCCGCAGATGTCCTTGCACCGTCCTCCCCGCGATGCTCGATATCACGATTTTCACACCCGTGTAACAGTCGGAAGCGCATCTCCGTCCGGACCGTTTTTTGATCATCCGTCCACACGCCCGGGGCGTGTTGCACCGTCGTTTCTTCGGTTCCTTTCTTTCCGTACGCATACGCTCGTTTTCGAACGTTCTGACCGCATCACCGACCGAAGCACAGTGCCGGCGTGAAGTGATTCTGCATGAGCCTGCGCCTGCCGATTTCCAAGCATGGAAAAAGCCGCACCCCGAAGGGTACGGCTCTGTTCGTTATTCGGTTCAGCGAACGACGAAGGTGTAGTTGGTCATCTGGTTCGGCACTTCGTTCGTGCGGATCGTACCATCGGCCATGAGGCTCGAAACGCGGATCTTCATCAGGTAGGAACCCGGAGTGAGACCGTTGAGGTCGAGTTTCCAGTAGACCCACTGGGTGGTGTTCGCATCGGCGATCTCCTGCTCGATCCAGGTCGCGCCCTTATCGAGCGAGAACTCGATCTTCGTGATGGGCTCATTCCAAGCGTCGGCATAGCCTTCGAGATGGACAGCGCCTTCGAAGATCTGACCGTCGTAGGCGTTCAGCACGCCGACGTTCGGCTTGTCGAACTGCAGACCGGTGGTCGCATCGGTGAAGTCACCGTAGAAGTCCCAAGAAGCGCCTTCGGTCGAGAAGTTGAGCTCACAGATGCGCTTGGTGAAGTTACCGGCGCTCATCTCGTTGCACCAGAAGGCGACCGGGAAGCCCTGATCCGCATAGATCATCTCATCGTTCATCGCAACGACGAGGAGCGCGTCTTCCTTCAGCATTGCTTCGAGGGAGATGGTGTAGCAATAACCGTCGTCACCGATGGGGTTGACCATCGTGGTCGCGGGATCGACTGCAAGATCTTCAACGACCAGACGAAGCGGGATGCCCGTGATCTTCGCCTGATAGATCATGCCCATACCGGGGCCGTTGACGGTGCAGTGGTTCTTCATGAGACGGTCTTCGGTGCCGTATTTCTCGATCAGTTCGGGCAGGGTCATATCGACCGGGTTGCCGATGGAACCGGTGAAGGAGATCGTCCACTTATCGAACAGATCCTGAGAAGCCTGGCTGTCGCTGACGAGCCACTCGAGCGGGTTGGTCTTCACGCTCTTGAAGTACATCTTCTCATGCGGGGTGACTTCGGTCTGGTTCCATTCGAAGGAAGCGGCCGCATTCTCGGCGGCGACCGGGATGTAACCCTGCAGGATATCGTACTTCACGTAATCCCAACGCTTGTAGGCGACTTTGCCTTCCGCATCGACATCGATGTAATGGCAGGATTCGCAGGTGCCGTTCATCGCTTTGAAGGTGGAAGAGAAGTTGTGCAGCGCATGGATGCTGTCACGGAGCTTCGAATCATAGAAGCTGTGGCAGCCGAAGCAGTTCTGCAGACCCTGCTCGGTCTCGTAGCCCATGTAGATGATGCCGTGATAGGTTTCCATCATCTCGAGAGCGTCCTCGATGGTGTGGCAAGCGGTGCAGCCGCGGTTATCGGCATTGAGGAAAATGTTGTTCCAGGAAGCGATGGTCTTGCTCTCGACATCGCCGGCCTGCGTATCCAGCGCACGGGCCGTCTGCGGGGTCTTCTGCACGAGAACACCATTGGGCATTTCTTTGACCTTCGGTGCGTTGGTCTCGTTCGCGACGCGGTTCTTTTCCCAAGAAGTACGTTCGGTGACGGTCTCCTGCGGGAGTCCCTCGGCAAAAGCGATCGCGGAGAACGCCATCACCATTGCGAATGCGAGGACGAGGATACTGAATCTCTTCATTTTCTCTTCTCTCCTATAGTTTTTCATACAGCGAAATTCGCGCTATATATGTATATTAGAACAATAGCACCAACCCACGCCGATTTCAATCAACAAGTATCAAAAAAGCGTGCATCTATTTTTAGAATCACGCCCTTGTCACGATTATTCGGTTTTCGGTTCCGCAACATATGCGGGCACTTCGGAAATGTCGTTCAGCACGGGGCATCCGAGTTGCCCGAGCTTGTCCGGATGCTGACACCCGTTCGGAATGAGCACGCACCGGCAGCCGATGGCGTTCGCCACCTCCAGATCGTGATCGGTATCGCCGACAAACATGGTATGCGCCGCATCGGTCCCGAGCGTTGCCATGAGTTCCAACCCGCGGGCGGCCTTCGACACCGCAAGTTCGTCCTTTTGTCCGGCGATCGCAGTGAAGTACCCTGCGACCCCGTAGCGGGAAATCTCCCGGAGCAACCGTTCTTCCCCGGTCGCGGAAAGCACCGCCTGAGATATCCCCATGCTTCCCAAAGCCGAAAGGGTCTCCACCGCGCCTTCCATCAGCGGGCAACCGGTCTGCCGCGCCGAATACGCGGAAAGAAATTCGTCCGTGATGTCTTGGAAGCTCTCCGTTTCGAAGGTGTATCCCATATCGCGGTAGTACGCCTCCACCGGGAAACGGAACAGCTTCCGATAGCCGTCGATGCTGCCGATCGGCGTCATACCGCGGCTCGCGCGCATTTCCTCGGCGATCCTCCAACAAAGCTCCGTATCGTCGAGCAAGGTCCCGTTCCAATCCCAGATCACCAGATCGATCCTGTCCATACCGTTACTCCCTTCCGCAAAGCGGTCCTCCGTATCGGATATCAGTATACCAGTGCGATCCCCGGTGCCGCAAGCTTGCGGAAGCGTGATACTTGTGATAGGATAGCGGTAACATCCGAAAGGAGCGTTTCCGATGGAAAAGAAAATGCCGAAAAAGACGGATTTCCGTTTATCCCATATGACGGTCGCCTCCGGCTGTGCCGCAAAACTCGGTCCGGGTACCCTGAGCACGGTGTTGAAGGATCTTCCGAACGTCCCGAACCCCGATTTGATGGTGGGCTACGATACGAGCGACGATGCCTGTGTCCTCAGGATCTCCGACGACCTCGCGATCATTCAGACCTGCGATTTCTTCACGCCCATGGTCGACGACCCGTACACCTTCGGGCAGATCGCGGCGACAAACGCCCTGAGCGATGTCTACGCCATGGGCGGGGAACCGAAACTCGCCCTGAGCCTGCTGTGCGTACCGAACTGTCTGCCGTTGAGCATGGTGCACGAGCTGTTGCGCGGTGGACACGACAAGGCCGTTGAGGCGGGTTGCACGATCGCCGGCGGGCACAGCATCTCCGACGAAGAGCCGAAGTACGGTCTCTCCGTCACGGGCTTCGTCCACCCCGACAAAATGCTCCGCAATGTCGGCGCGCGTCCCGGCGATGTTCTTGTGCTCACGAAGGCGCTCGGCGTCGGCATCCTCACAACGAGCATGAAGGTCGACCTCGTTTCCGAAGAGGACCGGGACAACCTTCTCAAGAGCATGACGACGCTCAACGCGTTGGCGGCACGCGCCGCGCAAAAAGCGGGCAATGTCCACGCCTGTACCGATGTCACGGGCTTCGGTCTGTTCGGTCACGGCTATGAAATGGCATCCGGCAGCGATGTGACCATCCGTCTGCATGCAGACCGGCTCCCCATCCTCAACGGAGCGGAAGAACTCGCGAAGCTCGGCATGTTGCCCGCAGGAGCATACCGCAACCGCGACCATGTGGAAAGCCACGTCTACCGCGATCCCGCGGTCGCCCTTTCCCGATATGACCTTTGCTGCGACCCGCAAACGAGCGGCGGTCTGCTCATCGCGCTGCCGCCCGAGAATGCCGAAACGTTGCTGCGCTTGCTCGAAGACAGCCCGACCCCGCATGCGATCGTCGGCGAGGTCGTCGAAAAAGGCGCATACGATATCGAGCTGGTTCCCTGAATCCGCCCCGAACTCCCTGCCCCGGCAGGGAGTTTTGATTTTTTCGAAAAAACACTTGACGGCGCAGATGATATAATATACAATCAAGACAACTCAAAAGAGTAACAAACCTATGACGGAGAGAAGTAGTTTCGGTTTCCGGCGTCAAGAGAGTTGCGGATGGTGAGATCGCAACCGTGCGGTACGGAATGAATGGACTCCGGAGGGCGGCTTGAACAGGAGCGATCCCCAGTAGATGCCGACGGGTTCCCACCCGTTATCCATCGGGACGCGTATGATGGTACGCGGAAGCGAGTGGCTGCACAGCAGCAATTTGGGTGGTATCGCAGGAGTACGGCTCTTGTCCCATAGTGGGGCAAGGCTTTTTTGTTTCCCCGAAATACGGCCGCCGGCAACGGCCCACCATCGACTGCCCGAACATCCCGCCGCCGGGGCGTGAACCCGGTAATCACATTTGGCGCATCGCCGGAAAGAGAGAAACCCATGAAAAAGATCCTGTCTGTACTGCTGACCCTCGCACTCGTTCTGTCCCTGTTCACCTGTGCCGTTGCCGAAGAGAAGACCTATAAGGTCGGTATCTGCAATTATGTCGACGACGCTTCTCTCAACCAGATCGTCGACAACATCAAAGCCCGTCTGGAAACCATCGGCACCGAAAAGGGTGTGAAATTCGAGATCCTCTACGACAACTGCAACGCGGACGCGACCGTCCTCGAACAGATCATCCAGAACTTCATCGTCGATAACGTCGACCTCATGATCGGCGTTGCGACCCCCGTCGCGATGGCGATGCAGGGTGCGACCGAAGACAACAAGATCCCGGTCGTCTTCTCCGCCGTGTCCGATCCTCTCGCGGTCGGTCTCGTCGAAACGCTGGAAGCCCCCGGCGCCAACATCACCGGCACCTCCGATTACCTGGATACCGCTGCGGTCATGAACCTGATCTTCGCGGCGAACCCCGAAGCGAAGACCGTCGGTCTGTTGTACGATGCCGGTCAGGATTCCTCCACCACCGCGATCAACGAAGCAAAAGCTTACCTCGAAGCCAAGGGCGTGAAGGTCGTTGAGCACAACGGCACCAACACCACCGAGGTCATCCAGGCTGCGGAAGCCATGGTTCAGGACAAGGTCGACGCCGTGTTCACCCCCTGTGACAACACCGTGATGGCTGCCGAGCTGTCCATCTACGAGACCCTTGCGGAAGCGGGCATCCCGCACTACACCGGCGCAGACTCCTTCGCCCTCAACGGCGCGTTCCTCGGCTACGGTGTCGATTACGCGAACCTCGGTCAGGAGACCGCTGTGATGGCCGCTGAGATCCTGCTGAACGGTGCGGACCCCGCAACGCTCGCCGTCATGACCTTCGACAACGGCACCGCGACCATCAACACCGAGACCTGCGCGGCGATCGGCTTCGATTTCGCGACTGTCTCCGAAGCGTTCGCTCCCCTGTGCACCAAGGTCCAGACCATCACCACTGCGGAAAGCTTCAACTGAGCGACCGCACGAGAGCGCGGACGCGTTCCTCTTGCATACGACCATTGTGTCCGCGCTGTCCCTACGGACGGTGCGGACATTTTTCGGATATTTTGTTATAATGACCTCATTGGTTTCCCGATCAAACACCGGAGGTAACGTCTTTGTCCTTATCGGCCATTCTGTCTCTCGGTCAGACCTCGCTTGAGCTCGGTCTCATCTGCTCGCTGACCGTTCTTTCCCTGTTTCTCAGCTACTCCATGCTCAATGTCTGCGACTTGTCGACCGACGGTTGCTTCACCCTCGGCGCGGCGGTCGGTGCGGTCGTTGCCATCGCGGGATATCCGTATCTGTCGCTGTTCGCGGCGATGGGCGCGGGCATCGTCTCGGGCTTTGTCACGGCCCTGCTCCAGACCCGGATGGGTGTGGACAGCCTGCTCGCGGGCATCATCGTCAACACGGGGCTTTATTCCGTGAACATCGCCGTCATGGGCGGAGCTTCGCTTTTGAACATGAACAAGACCGTGACGGTCTTCACCAAGGTGAAGGACCTCATCAAGGGTACGGCGCTCTCGGGGCAGTACAAGCTCATCGTCGCGGTGGTCGCCGTTGCGATCATCTACGTGTTTCTGAACCTGTTTTTGCGGACCCGCCTCGGTCTTGCGATCCGCGCGACCGGCAACAACCCCGACATGGTGCGCTCGAGCTCCATCGACCCCCGCTTCACGACGACCGTCGGTCTCTGTGTTTCCAACAGCTTCACCGCGCTTTCCGGCTGCCTGCTCGCTCAGGCGCAGAAATCCGTTTCCATCGACATCGGTCAGGGCATGGTCACCGTTGCTCTGGCAAGCCTTTTGATCGGCGGCACCGTACTGGGGCGCGGCGGCATCCCGAAGCGGGCCTTCGGCGTCATCCTCGGCGCTTTCCTGTTCCGCTTGGTCTACGCGATCGCGCTGCGTTTCCGCATGCCGGCTTATATGCTGAAGCTGGTTTCCGCGTTGATCGTCATCATCGCGATCTCCGCGCCGTACCTGAAGCGAAGGTTGCCCGAATTGCGCCGCCGCTTCGGTCGCGACCCCCGGGAAGGAGGACAGGCGGATGCTTAAGCTCGAGCACGTTTCGAAGACATTCAATCCCGGCACCCCCGATGCGAAGCTTGCCCTCAACGACCTGACGCTCCACATCAAGCAGGGCGATTTCGTTACGATCATCGGCGCGAACGGTGCGGGAAAATCCACCCTGTTCAACGCCATCTGCGGAAGTTTCCAAACCGACCGCGGCAAGATCGTTCTCGGTGGGGAGGACATCACCTTCACCCCCGCGCACAAACGCGCAAAGGACATCGGTTGCCTGTTTCAGGACCCGATGCGCGGCACCGCTCCCGGCATGACCGTGGAAGAAAACCTTTCGCTCGCCGCAGGTGGCGGCGGCTGGCTTTCCTGCGTTTCCGCAAAGACCCGGCAGCATTTCCGCGACTGCGTCGCGCAGCTCGACATGGGGCTTGAAAACCGCATGACCCAGCCCGTCGGTCTGTTGTCCGGCGGTCAGCGGCAGGCGCTCACCCTGGTCATGGCCACGCTCGTCCCGCCGCGCCTTTTGCTGCTCGACGAGCACACCGCGGCACTCGACCCGGGTACCGCCGACAAGGTGCTCTCACTCACCAAACGCGTCGTTTCGGAAAACAAGCTGACCTGCCTGATGATCACCCATAACATGGGTGGTGCGCTCGAGCTCGGCAACCGTACCCTCATGATGGACAGCGGGCGTGTCGTGCTCGATTTCGAAGGAGAGCAACGCAAGGGGCTCACCGTCGACGACCTGCTGCGCCTGTTCAAGCAGGGCACCGGCCGTGCACTCGACAACGACCGCATGCTGCTTTCCTGACCCCGATGAAAAACGCCCTCCCAATGCGGGAGGGCGTTTTTCGTTTGCCGGTTTCAGTCTTTGTCGTAGCTGAGCACGATCACACGGCAGTGATTCGGCAAAGTCTCCTTGGTGATCACGCACTCGGAAGAATTCTGCCGCTGGATATCGGATGCGCGGGTATTGCGCAGAAAATCATCGACCCCCGCGATCGGTTTGGAAAGGGTCAGCGCTTCGGTCTGATAATGCATCGGGATGACGATGTTCGGATGCAGGCATGCGGAAACGTTGCAGGCGCCCGTACCGTTGATGGTGTACGTTCCGCCGACAGGGCACATCAGGACATCGGGACGCACGCCGATCTCATCGGCAAGCTCCGGCGAAAGCAAGTGACCGAGATCGCCGAGATGCACCAACCGCATACCGTCCGCTTCGATCGTGAAGATGAGGTTCGTTCCGCGCAGCGCGCCGTGTTCCTCATCGTGGTAGGAACGGATCGCCCGCAGCTTGACCCCATTGATCTCATACTCTCCCTCCTGCGACAGGATCTCGGGAGTGCCCGCTGCCGCAACAAAGTAATTGTGATCGTAATGGGAATGACTGCTGGTCACGATGTCGCAGGCAATATCATTCAGCTCGTACCCCGTCGTCGGTGCGCAGGGGTCCGTGAGGATGCGCGTTCCGTTTTCGGTTTCGATGAGAAAAGCCGAGTGTCCGTACCATTTGATTTTCATTTCATTGCTCCTTGTTGGGTATAGTGAGTGCCAGCCTTGCGATCCCGCCGAGCTGTGCTGCCATTTGCGGACGTTCCCCCGGCGGGAGCGCATCCAACGCGGCTTGCAGTGCCCGTACGGCGGCTGCGTATTCTTTTTCGGATCGGGTTTCTTTTGCGAGGATCAGTTTGAGTGTGATGCGTTTGATGATGGGATCGTCCGGAACCGAACAGATGGGATGCCTTGCGAGCATATGCAGAAACAGTCGGTCTTCTCCGTCCCCGGGGTGCGGTTGCGGTCGGGCAACGATCTTCCCGGTCTCCTGCCCGAGCACTTCGGATGTGAGCCCGAACAGAAGCCATCCGTTTTCGGATGTGACCTCCCGCACGACGCAAACACCGCCGAGCCGAAACAGCTTTTCCCGGTCGCGGTGAAGCGTTTCGACCAACGCCGCCGCATCGAGACCGCGGCGGATCGCGCCCGGCCAGGAAACATCGGCTGCCTTTCCCGCGAGCCGGAACTCCTCCGGCGATGCACCGATGCCCGCGGCATTCATGCCCCCGGCAAGCGCGGTCGTCAGAAGGGTTCGAAAATCCGTCTCTTTCATACGGTAATATTTTACTAAATCTTTCCCCGTTCCGTCAATCGACCGCGCGCCGATTCCCGGTGCACGCAAAAGCGGCGGAGAAATCTCCGCCGCCTTCCTTGCGATCTCATTCTTCCATCAGGATCAGTTTTTCCGTCGGACAAACTTTCGCGCACTTTCCGCACGCGATGCACTTGTTCGTGAACGGCACGACCTCGCTTGCGGCCATCACCTTCAACGGGCAGGCCTCACGGCACTTTCCGCAGCCGCTGCACTTCTTGCGGTCGATCATGTAAATGCCTTTCGCATTTTTGACGATCGCGCCTTCGGGGCAAACCTTCGCGCACATGCCGCACTGCGAACAGATCGACGGTCGGAACCGTCCGTCCTTTTCCTTCACAGCGAGGCAAGCCAGCCCGGCATCGTCCTTTTTGTAGAATTGCTTGGCGCAGGCGCGCACGCATTCCAGGCAACCGATGCAATCCGCATCCTTGTTGACCTTCAGGCGCTTTCCGTGCCCGTCCTTCTTTTCGGGCGTTTTCCAAGCATACGGCGTGTTGACAAGCGGAAGCGCCCTGCGCTCTTCGCCGTCGAGACGGAAGTATGCGTCGGCGATCGCCGGAGCGGTCGGGATCGAGGTGATCTCACCGATGCCGATGGCACCGCTTGAAATGATGAGACCCTCCTTTTCGACGATGATGGATTCGACCTTCGGCGCTTCGTCCGCACGGAACAGACCCAACGAACCGTACTTTGCGGTCGGGACCGCGTTCTCGAGCGGATAACGCTCACGCAGCGCATATCCCGTGCTCATGATTACGCCGCCCTCGATCTGTCCTTCGATGGCGATCGGGTTGATCGCACGGCCGACGTCGTGCGCCGCCACGATCTTTTGGATCGTACCGTCTTCGTTCAGTACGCACATCTGCGTCGCAAAACCGTAAGCGACATGGCTGACGGGATGCGGCTTGGGGCTGTTGAGCGGGTCGGTTCTGGCGAGATATTCCGCATAGAATTCCTCGCCCTCGAGCTGTTCGAGCGTACGCCCATGCCGCGCGTCGCAGAACAGCATGCCCGCACGACGCGCCGCTTCGCCGGAAACCGTCGTGTGGCGGGAACCGGAAGTGGTTCCCGAATCCGGTGCGGTCACGGTATTCGGTGCCTCGACCACGACTTCGTCGCCCGAGAGTCCCGCCGTTTCGCAGATGACCTGTTTGAGCACCGTGCCGACGCCCTGCCCGATGCAGGAACCCGCGCAGTGCACGATGACCTTGCCGTCCTTGACCTCGAGGCGGACGCGCCCGCGGTCCGGGATACCGACGCCGACGCCCGCATTCTTCATGGCGCAGGCGATGCCGACGTACTTGCTCTTCTCGTACTCGTCTTTCACGGCGAGCAGGGTCTCCGCAAGACCCGTCGATTCGTCGACGATCTGTCCGTTCGGCAGTTCCTGCCCGGGGCGGATCGCGTTGCGGAAACGGATCTCCCACGGGGAGATGCCGATCTTGTCCGCCATGCGGTTGAGCAGACTCTCGATGGCAAAGCAGGTCTGCGTCACACCGAAGCCGCGGAACGCGCCGGCGGGCGGGTTGTTCGTATAGTAAGCGTATCCGTCGATTTCGAAATTCTGGTAATTGTAAGGACCGGACGCGTGCGTGCAGGCGCGTTCGAGCACGGGACCGCCGAGGGAGGCGTATGCGCCCGTATCCGAAACGACCTTGGCCTTCACGCCTTGGATGATACCGTTCTCATCGCAGCCGAGCTCGAAATCCATCTCCATCGAATGGCGCTTCGGGTGAACGATGAGGCTTTCCGCACGGGTCAGCTTGACCTTGACGGGACGCTGCAGCTTCACGGCCATCAGCGCCGCCAAATGCTGCACGGTAACGTCCTCTTTGCCGCCGAAACCGCCGCCGACGAGCTTGTTTTCGACTTTGACCTGTTCCGCGCTCATGGACAGCATCGGCGCCGTTTCCGAGCGCGTATCGTATACGCTCTGATCCGTCGTGTAGATCTTCACGCCGTCTCCGTCGGGCAAAGCGACCGCACACTCGGGTTCGAGGAACGCGTGCTCCGTCCACGGGGTCGAGAAATGTCCGCTGACAACGTATTTCGATGCCGCGATCGCTCCCGCCGCGTCGCCGCGGGCGACATGCTTGTGCGCAAGAAGGTTGCCCGTTTTGTGGATCTTCGGCGCATCGGGCGCGGCAGCCTCTTCGGGGCTCGTCACGGGTTTGAGCACCTCGTACTCGACCTCGATCAAGGCCTTCGCTTTTTCGAGGATCTCCGGCGTTTCCGCCGCGATGAGGCAGATGTTGTCACCGAGATAATGCGTTTCCGAACCGACCTCGATCATAACATCCCAGTCTCTGAGCAGGTGACCGACGATATTGACGCCGGGCACGTCCTCGGCCGTATATACGCCGAGCACACCGGGCAGTGCGCGTGCCTTCTCCGTGTGGATCGCGAGGACCCTCGCACGCGGATATTTGCTGCGCACGGAAGTACCGTAGACCATGCCGGGCAGATACAGATCGTCCGGATATTCGCCGGTGCCCGTGACCTTTTCCCGCACATCGATGCGGTGCACGCGCGCGCCGATCTTCCACTCCGTTTCCCCGCCCGGGATCTCGCCCTTGCGGAAGATCTCGCCTGCCATGCGGATCGCCTCAACGATCTTCACATAACCGGTGCAGCGGCAGATATTGTAACGGATCGCCTCGCGGATCTGTTCCTCGGTCGGGTCCGGAACTTTGTCGAGCAGACCCTTGGCGCACATGACCATTCCGGGAATGCAGAAACCGCACTGAACCGCACCGGCCTCGCCGAAGGCATAGGTATAGACTTCCTTTTCGAAATCCGAAAGTCCTTCGACCGTCAGCACGGACTTTCCTTCGAGCTGCGCGGTCTTCACGGTACAGGCACGGGTCGCCTTTCCGTCGATCAGGATGGTGCAGGTACCGCACGCGCCCTCGGAACAGCCGTCTTTACAGCTGGTCAGGTGCAAGTCGTCGCGCAGATAGCGCAACAGGCTGATGTTTTTCTCGGTTTCGACCGTATTGCCGTTGACAATGAATCGCATGTTGTTCCGGTCCTTTTTTGTTTATTTGGTTTTGCTTTCGAAATCGGTCAACCGGCAGAAGAAACGCCGGAAGGAGGTGACAAAAGCGAAATGGAAATGTCTTCTTTCGGAAACCGGGAGGGCAGACAGCCCTCCCGGACACAGGTGGTTCACGCTTCCTCGGTCCAAGGTTTTCCGAGGCGCTTGTACATGGTTTTTTTCACGGCACGGAAAATGTTTTCGTAGCCGGTGCAGCGGCACAGATGTCCGCTGAGAAGCTTGCGGAGCTCCGCATCCGAGTATTCCTTGCCGCTTTCGAGGATCTCGACGGCGGTCATGATAAAGCCCGGCGTACAGAAGCCGCACTGGACTGCGGTCTCATCGATGAACGCCTGCTGGATGTCGGAAAGTTCGCCGTTCGGTCCGAGCAGGCTCTCGAGCGTACGGACCTTTTTGCCGCGCGCCCACACCGCGAGATAGATGCAGCTGTTGAAGCATTCCCCGTCGATGAGCACGTTGCAGGCACCGCATTCGCCGACCTCGCAACCTTTTTTCACGCTCGTCATGCGGAAATCGTTGCGGAGCATATCAGTCAGCGAGGCACGGCAGTCGACCACGCGGGTCACATCCTTGCCGTTCAGGTTGAAAGTGATTTCACGGTATTGGTTCTGCATCACAGCGTACCTCCTGCACGGATCACGGATTCTTTCAGGCACTCTTTCGCCATTTCATAGGCGATGTGCTGGCGGAACTCCTTCGCGGCGCGCCAGCTGGTACGGGGATTGATATCCTCGAGCACCGCGCGTCCGAAGGCTTCCATCGTCTCCTCGGAAACGGGTTTGCCGTTCGCCGCCGCTTCCGCGGAGGGAGCGCGCATGGGCACAGGACCCGCGACGCCGTAAGCGATGCGCACGCGCTCGAAGGTCTTCTTGTCTTCGGAAAGACGCACATTCACCGAGCAGCCCGTCGTCGCGATATCCATCGCGTTGCGCATGGCGTATTTGTGATAGAAGCCGAAGGTGTTCTCATAGCTTGCCTTCGGGATGAGGATCGCCGTCTGGATCTCGCCGGGGCGGATATCAACGGTGCCCGCCTTGATGTAAAACTCCTTGATCGGGACCCGGCGCACGCCTTCCGGTCCGGTCAGCTCGACGACGGCTTCCCACGCGTGGAGCGTCGAAGCGGAGTCGGCGCTCGTCACGCCGTTGCAGGTGTTGCCGCCGATGGTTCCGATGTTGCGGATCTGCGGACCGCCGACAAGGTCGACCGCCTCGCCGAGTACGTTGATGTACTTTTGAATGATCGGATCCTTCGTGATGTGGGAGAAGCTCGTCAGCGAACCGATGCGGATGTTCTCCTCTTCGTCG
Source organism: Clostridia bacterium (assembly GCA_030526425.1). GTDB lineage: Bacteria > Bacillota > Clostridia > Christensenellales > CAG-138 > CAG-1024. The sequence goes on along the minus strand of JAUNCT010000031.1, from coordinate 8,513 downwards.
ATACTCACACCGCGCATTTCGTCGACCAGATAGATCGAGATCAGTTCCTTGCCGGCGCGCTTTCCTTCACGCATCTGCACCAGCACGTCCGAACCGCCGGCGATGATCTGTGCCTCGGGATGTGCCAGACGCAGCGCGATCGCCTCTTCGACGGTGAAGGCCTCGTACAGTTCTTTGATATCATACATAAGCTCAGTTCTCCTCTCTCCACGGATCCTTGATGAGTCCCTCTTCGGTGAAGCGTTTGAAGAGGATATGCGGGTTGAGCGGCAGGCTGTCGACCTCGACGCCCGTCGCGTTGAGGATCGCGTTGCGGATCGCGGGCGCGACCGGGGTCGCCGGCGGCTCGCCGAGCGCCTTCGTGCCGAAGGGGTTCGTCGGTTCGGGGTTCTCCACGAACTGCGCCTCGAGATGCGGATGATCCATGATCGTCGACAGCTTGTAGTCGAGCAGGTTGTTGTTGAGCGGTTTGCCCGTCTTCGGATCGAACTTCAGCTCTTCGGAAAGACCGAAACCGATGCCCATCGACATACCGCCGTGGACCTGTGCGGTCGCGAGCGCCGGGTTGATGAGGCTGCCGCAGTCGTGCACGTTGATGATCTTCTTGACCTCGCAGCGGCACATCGGAATGTTGACCTCGACCTCGGCGATACAGCAACCGAAGGAGTACGCATTCGACTTGATCTGATAGGTCGCCTCCGCGGTGATATGCTCGGAAGCACTCAGGCTGTACAGGCGCTCCGTCGCGAGATCCGCCAGCGTCATGAGGATCTTTCCGTCCGAGATGCGGACGATGTTCGAATCGATGATATCGAGGTTCGACACAGGCATCCGGGTCAGTTCGTTCGCGGCGGCAAGGATCTTATCGCGGAGGATGTTGCCGGTCTTCGTGATCGAGAAACCGCAAACATAGGTCTGGCGCGATGCGTATGCGCCGAGACCGAAGGGCGTCACGTCGGTATCCTGGTTGGAGACGACGTGCACGTCGGTGTAATCCGCAAGACCGATGACATCTGCCGCCATCTGGGCGTACGCGGTATCGGCGCCCTGACCGATCTCGGTCTCACCGACCTGCAGCTGGACCGATCCGTCCTGGTTGAGGACCATACGGCAGCTCGAATGCTCGAGGCTGATGGGCCAGACCGCGGTGTTGTACCAGAAGCAGGAAAGACCGATACCCTTGCGGATGGGGCCCGTCTGGTTCTTGTAAGCTTCGAACTTGGTGCGGTAGTCCATGTATTCCATGGCCTTGTCCATGCACTGGTTGTAGCTGTCGAAGTAATTGACGTTCTTCGAGAACCCATCCGTATAACCGACGGGCATGAGGTTCTTGCGGCGGAATTCCTCGGGGTCGATGTTCAGCGCCTTGCAGACATCGTCCGTATGGGATTCGTAGGCGAACATCGCCTGCGGGATACCGTAACCGCGCATCGCGCCGGCGGCGGACATGTTGGTATAAACGGTATACGCGTCGCCCTCGACGTTCGGGCAGGGATACATCTGCGGGAAACAGCCCATCGCCTTGGCGACGATGGAGTGCCCGTGCGAAGCGTAAGCACCCTGGTTCGAGAACAGCTCGACCTTGCGTGCGACATAGGTGCCGTCCGGACGGACATAGCTGATGATATGGAACTTGATCGCATGGCGGACACGGTTCGAAACGAAGGTATCCTCACGCGGGATGTCGAGCTTGACCAAACGGCCGCCGAGCTGCATGGAGACCCATGCGATGAGGGGCTCGTACAGGGTATCCTGCTTGTTGCCGAAGCCGCCGCCGATGTAGGGCTTCACAATGCGGACATTGCCCCACGGGATCCCAAGCGCCTGACCGACGGTACGGCGCACGATGTGCGGGATCTGCGTGGACGAGACCACGACGATCTTGCCCTGCTCTTCATACGCATAAGCGATGAAGTTCTCGATATGGCAATGCTGGACGGTCTGCGAGGTGTACCACTTGTCGATGCAGATGAGACCGGGCTCCTTGCGGGCTTCCTCGTAGTTGCCGTTGCGGATCTGCGTATGTTTGAGAACGTTGCCCGGCGTGTTTTCCTGGATCTGCGGCGCGCCCTCCTGCATCGCCTCGATGGGATCGAGCACGAAGGGGAGCTCCTCGTATTCCACTTTCACAAGGCGCGCAGCCTGTGCCGCGGCGACTTCGTCTTCCGCGACGACGACGGCGACGTCATCGCCGTAATAGCGCACATGCGCGTTGAGCAGCTTTCTGTCCGCCGTATCCTGGTGGGACGGATCGGTCGACCACGGGTGACCCGCCGTCGGGAAACAGATATCCGGCACATCGTCCGGGGTATACACGGCCACGACACCGGGTACCTTCAACGCCTCTTCGGTATCGACGCTGCGCACATAACCGTGCGCGATCGTAGACCGGACAACACGGAGGATCAATGCACTCTTGTCGCAGATGTCATCCGTATACTTGGCACGCCCCGTGACCTTGTCGAACGCGTCGACTCTCGGAACGCTCTTTCCTACATTCGCCATATCCGCTTTTCACTCTCTTTCTTTCAAGGATTTGAACTCGTTGAAAACGATTTGGGTTTCGATTTGCCGGTTTTCTTTGCGGGCTTCGTTTGCCTCTGCCGAGTATAACGAAACACTCCCGCCCGCGCCGGGGACCTTCGACCGGACCGGCGCATTCGGGAGTGTATTTCCCAATGCAGTGGATCGCGACCGGCACCGCCGACCGAAGACACACCATGCATAGAATAAACTCTATAACCGAATTGTACTCGCGATTCCGGCAAAAAGCAAACGAATTTTGCCTTCTCAAAAATATATTTTGAGTTTCTTTCGTTCCGCTTGCCGGGCTCCGCCCGCTTCCGCCGCCGGGGCCCGTTGCGCTTGTCATCGGTAAAACACATTGCCGCCGATGAATTCGCGCAGCACGCTCGTCGGCGGGACTTCGTCCTCGAAGTCCTGCTCGAGGATATAGTTCAGGAACTTCACCATCTCCCGCGCGGTTCCGTAATGCGGATCCGCGGGACCGACGGCCATGAGCAGGGGATAGATATGCCGTTTGAGCACGACGGGTTCGTACACGAGAGAGCTGTTGAACATCGCATCCGCCTCCTCCTGGAAGGGGAATATCCAACGCTCCTCACCGCGGCGCACGCTGTCCCACATGCCGAACGTATCCTCGACGGAAGCACCGCGCGTTCTGTAATCGCGCACCATCCGGCGCATCAGGCGGAGCGCCGTGGTGTTGAGACGGTTGTGACTGTCGACATTCAGTGTCGTCAGCGCGCTGACGAACACCTTGAACACCGCTTCGCGGTCGATGCCTGCGGGCAGCATCGCGGGGTTCAGCCCGTGCAGTCCTTCGATGACGAGCAGGCTGTCCTCCCCGAGCCGGATCTTTTTCCCTCCGTCCGGAATGCTGCGCTGCAGCTTGAAATCGAAGCGCGGCAGTTGGACCTCCTTGCCGGCGATGAGTCCCGCAAGGTCTTCCCCGAAGCGGGCGACATCGAGACAGTTGATATGCTCGAGGTCGACCTTCCCGTCCGGAGCGACTTCACACTTATCGCGGTCGATATAATAATCGTCGAGAGAGATCGGGATGGGTTGTTTGCCGAATACGCGCAGTTGCGTGCACAAGCGGTTCGCGCTGGTGGTCTTTCCGGAGCTCGACGGTCCCGCGATGAGCACGGCCTTGGCTCCGCGGCGGACGACCCTGTCCGCAATGCCCGCATAATCCTTTTCATGCAACGCTTCGTTCACGCGGATCAGGTCGCGCATCCCGCCGTCCCGCACGAGACGGTTGAGGTCGGCAACGGTCATGCAGTGCATCAGCACGTTCCAGTCCGCGCTTTTGCGGAAGGCAGCATCGAGTTTTTTCCGTTCCGCAGATCTTGCCGGACGCTCCGCATCCGCGGGATCGGGCGGAAGCAGGAGCAGTCTTCCCGTCGGCATGAGTTCGAGCCCGAACACGGTGACATAGCCCGTGGAGGGCAGCATCTCACCGTAATAATAGTCGCTCATCCCGCCGGCACGGTACAGATCGAAGTACGGCAGGATACGCCAGCCGAGCAGCTCCGCGGCGTCCTCGCGCCCCTGCGCGCGGAATTCGTCGATGGCATCGTCGGTATAGACGCGTTCCCGCACCAAGGGAAGATCTTCACCGCAGATCGCCGTACACTCGGAGCGGATGCGGCAAACGTCCTCCTCCGTCAATGCGGGCACGCCGAGCACGCTGTAAACGGTACCGTTTCCGAGCGCGTAATCGGCATGGACGCGCGCTTCCGGATACAGGCGCTTCATCGCAAGCATGAACACGAACACCAACGTGTTGAAATAGATGCCCGCACCGTCGGGGTCGGTGATGCGCACCGAAGCGACCGTATGACCGGCCTTTTCGAGGCAGCGCGCATAGTCACGCTCGGGCGTGAGCCCGGCACCGGTGCGTGCGGGCACGCAATTGAGCGGAACGATCCGCCCTCCTGCCCGCACCGCGAGCACGCGTTCGGAAAGCCGTTCACCCGAAAGCCCGAGGCGATCGGTGAGTTCGCGGAAGCTTTCGCAAGCGCCTGCTTCCGCGGCATGTCCGTCGATGATGATGCGCATCGTACCGTCCTCCGTTCCGGTCAGCCCCACAGCACGGAAAGCGCGGGAACGACCTGTTTTTTCCGGGAAATGATGCCTTCGAGGAAGGCGGAATTGTTGTCGGTCTTCACATTGAACGCCTGCTCGACGGTTTCGGTGTCACCCGAGTAAAGCAGCAGCGAGCCCGCACGCAGGATATCCGTGATCATGAGCAGCAGCATATCGTAGCCCTTTTCCCGTTTTTCCTTGTGCATGATCTCGAGGAAGCGGTCTTTGTCTTTCTCGACCTCTCCGGAATCGATGCAGGTGATCTGCCCGATGCCGATCGAATGCCCCGCGATCTGGAACCGCTTGAAGTCGGAGAACAGGGTCTCGCGCGGGTCGTGCGCGGCGATGCTGACTGCGAACATTTCTTTTGCGAGGTCCTCGAGCGAAACGCCCGCATGCCGCGCCATGCGTTCCGCAAGCACGCGGTCGCGCTGGGTGCAGGTCGGAGATTTGAACATGACGGTATCGGAAACGATGCCCGCCGCGAGCAGACCCGCCAATTTTTTCGAGGGCATGATGCCGTTCTCCTGGAACATCCCCGTCACGATGGTGCAGGTGCTGCCGACGGGTTCGTTGCGCATGTAGATGGGCGCGCCCGTCTGCACATCCGCCAGGCGGTGATGGTCGATGATCTCAAGGATGTCCGCCTGTTCGAGACCCGGCACGGACTGGGCGACCTCATTGTGGTCGACGAGCACGACGCGCTTTTTGTTCGGACGCAGCAGGTGGAAACGGGAAAGCGTTCCGACGACGCGGTCCTGTTCGTCGAGGATCGGGTAGCTGCGGTAACGCGTTTTCAGCGTTGCCTCACGGACGTCGTCGAGGTAATCGGTCAAGTGGAAGGAAACGAGCTGTTCCCTGTTGCAGATGCAGCTGACCGGCAACGCCTGAATGATGAGGCGCGAAGCGCGGTACGCATCGTACGGGGTGGAAACGATCGTCGTTTCGGTCTCCGCAAAATCGGCAAGGACCGTGCGGTCGATGTCCGCTTCGCACACGATGACCGCGCGGACGCGCTTGTTGAGCGCCGCGCGGAAGACCTCCGGCTGAGCGCCGAGCAATACGATGGACTCGCTGTTGAATTCCGCCTCGGCGCCGGGCAGGGCGATGATGAGTTCGCCCGTGATGCGCTCCGCGCTGCCGTTGTCGAGGAACAGCTGACCATCGAGGTTTGCAAGCAGGTTGAACAGCGGGATCTTTTCGACGCGGTTGTTTTCGACAAAGCGCATCTCATAGGATGCGATGTCGCCGCTGGTGAGCATGCCGAACAGACGTCCGTCCTCATCGGTGATGGGCAGACCCATCTGCGCGGACGCGTCCTTTTCGAGGATCTCCCACGCCTTGTGGATGGTCACGGCACTCGACAGGATGGGCGGCTTGTCGTAGTTGAGGTCCCGCACCTGCGTACGCACATTGTGCAGAAGGTACGGCGCTTCGAAGCCGAATTTGTCGAGCAGCAGCTGTGTCTGGTCGGAAACGGTGCCGATGCGCGCCGCCTTGTATTCCCGCTGTCCCAGCGCGTTTTTGAGCGTCGCGTAGGCGATCGCCGAAATAATGGAATCGGAATCCGGATTTTTGTGCCCGGTAATGTAAATGTTCTCTCTCAAGCAGACATTCCTTTCTTCCCGAGGGGTATCGTTCGCTATATGTATTTTACGGCAGAAATTCATGTAAAATCAAGGCGCACCCCTTCCTTCCCGGGCGCGGCAATTGTATGCTTTTTGTAAACACTCGGCATGCGGTCCGTCCGCCGGAAACCGCGTGTGCTATAATGCTTCGCGATTATCATGGGTGCGGTATACCATCGGTCCGCACCGGAAAGAAGACCCGATCTTTGAAGAAAAAAATCTCCGTCGGACTCAGCGCATTGGCAACACTGCTTCTGATCTTCGTCCTGCTGTTCACAAGCGCGGACCTGTGGATGCAGTCCCGCAGCTTCGTCACAAAAGAATACAGCCGCCTGACGATCTCCCGCGAAATGGGGATCTCCAACGCGGACCTCGTCACCGGATACTTCCGCCTGACCGATTACATGCACGGCAGCGTGCCGGATATCGGCGTCGTCGTGACGCAGAACGGCGAAAAGATCCACCTGTTTTCGGACGAGCAGGAGATCCGCCATATGGCAGATGTGAAAACGCTGTACCAAAGCATCCGCGCCTTGAAAAACACCGCGCTCATCGCCATGGCGGCGCTGCTCGCCGGCTCCGTTTTCATGACACCGCGCGCCGCGGCGCATTCCGTTGCGAAGGGATATTGTTACGGCACCTTCATCTTGCTGCTGCCGGTCGCCTTCATCGGCACCTGGGCGGTCCTCGATTTCGGCAAGTTCTGGACCTTCTTCCATGAGGCGCTCTTCTGGAACGAAGACTGGCTGTTCCCGGAAACGAGCCGCATGATCCAAATGCTGCCGGAAACGTTCTTCGGCGACCTGGTGCTGCGCATCGTCCTCACGACGGGGCTTGCCGTCGTGCTGCTGTTCGCCCTCGCCCTGCTCGTCATCCGCCTGTGTCACCGGCGCGAAGAGAAGCGCTACGAAGCCGCGCTCGAACAGCGCCGCAAAGAGCGCAAAGCCCGCAAGGACCGCAAACTGCTCCAAGCGGCACTCGAAGCCGCAGGTGAAGCGGAAAGCGCGCAAGCCGGCGCGGGGCCACGGAAGAAAACGAAAAAACGCGCCGACGCATCCGGCGCGCCGCAACGCAAAAAGAAAAAACGACCCGACACGGAGGTTTCCGAATGAACGCCGAAGAACGTTACCGGCAATTGACCGCGACCCGAAGCGGCATCCTGCTTTCCATCGAAACGAGTTGCGATGAAACCGCCGCCGCGGTCGTGAAAAACGGACGCGAAGTGCTTTCGAACACCGTCTACACGCAGATCCCCCTGCACAAGGTCTACGGTGGCGTCGTGCCCGAGATCGCTTCGCGCAGCCATGTCGAAAAGATCGGCACGGTCGTGGACACGGCGCTGACGGAAGCCGGCGTCACGCACGAAGACCTTTCCGGCATCGTGGTCACCCACGGTCCCGGGCTCGTGGGCGCGTTGCTCGTGGGGCTGAACTACGCCAAGGGGCTTTCGCTCGCATGGGATCTGCCCTTTGCGGGGGTCAACCACATCGCGTCGCATATCGCCGCGAACTACATCACCTTCCCCGATCTCGAACCGCCGTTCACCTGCCTCGTCGCCTCCGGCGGACACAGCCACATCATCCGCGTCGACGGGTACAACCGTTACACCCTCATCGGGCGCACGCGGGACGACGCCGCGGGCGAAGCCTTCGACAAGATCGCGCGGATCCTCGGTCTTCCGTATCCCGGCGGACCGGAGCTCGAAAAGCTCGCGAAAGAGGGCGACCCGAAAGCGATCCGCTTCCGGTCGGCGTTCAACGAAGGCGACAGCTTCGATTTCAGCTTTTCCGGGCTGAAGACCGCCGCGATCAACGAACTGCACACCCGCGAGCAGCGCGGGGAGACCGTGAACCGCGCCGATATCGCCGCCTCGTTCCAGCACACGCTCGTCGAGGTGCTCAGCGAAAAGGCGGTTCGCGCCGCCGTGGTGCAAGGGGACAAAACGCTTGCCCTTGCCGGCGGCGTCTCCGCAAACACCGCGCTCCGCGAAGCGCTGCGGCAAAAGTGCGAACGGCGGGGCATCCGCTTCTGCTGCCCCGACTTCCGTTACTGCACGGACAATGCGGCGATGGTCGGCAGCGCGGGCTTCTACCGCCTGCTCTCGGCACCGCCGGACGGGTTCGACCTGAACGCCGTGCCGAACCTCGCGATCGTCTGACCTCGGATTCGAAAATCTCAAAAGCCCCGTTCCGTTTCGGCGGAGCGGGGCTTTGCGTATACAAAGTCAGGACCACCCCTAAGAGGGGTGGTTTGGGAACGGCCTATAAGGCCTCG
>JAUNCT010000030.1 GCA_030526425.1 Clostridia bacterium | reverse complement strand
ATACGTCTATGTCCGCAACACCATCGAAGACAGCGGCATCGGCATGTCCGAAGAATTTCTGAAGCACCTGTTCGAGCCCTTCGTCCGCGAGCACAGCTCGACGGAAAGCAAAGTCATCGGCACCGGTTTGGGCATGCCCATCGTCAAGCGGCTCATCGACCTCATGCACGGCACGGTCGAAGTCGAAAGCGAAGTCGGCAAAGGCACCCGTTTCACCGTCACGGTCAAGCACAGGCTCGCCAAAGCCAAGGATCTCGCGCCGAAAGCGGACCCCTCCGAAGCGCTCGACAGCGGTCTGTTCCGCGGCAAACGCGTGCTTTTGGCAGAAGACAACGCCCTGAACGCCGAAATCGCCATCGCGATCCTCGAGGAAGCGGGGCTCACCGTCGACCACGCGGAAGACGGCGTGGAATGCGTGAAGATGCTCGGCGAGTCCGAAGCCGGCTGTTACGCCGCAGTCCTCATGGATGTGCAGATGCCGAACATGGACGGGTACCGGGCAACGCAGAAGATCCGGAAACTCCCCGACCCCGTGAAAGCGGCAACGCCCATCATCGCGATGACCGCCAACGCCTTCGATGAAGACCGGCAGCGCGCGTTCGGCGCCGGCATGAACGCTTTCATCGCAAAACCCATCAAGCCCGATGAAGTGTTCCGTCAGCTTGGCAACGCCCTGCGCAAATAACACCCTCCGAAAACAACAAAAGGAGCCGTTTTTCACGGCTCCTTTTTCACTTGTCATGCTCTTTACTTTTTGTAACCGCCTTCGCTCGTGCGGCCGCTGCCGCCGTACACGGTCTCGTAGGGGCTGCCTTTTCCGTCCCAGTAGTTCACGACGTTCTTCAGCTTGATGCGTGAGGGGCGGACCGCTTCGTCGGTGTTGCCGACCAATACGATCGCCACGGGGGTCATATACGCGTCTTGGTACAGCAGCTTTTTCTTGTTCACCGTTTCGCCTTCCGCAGTGTAGTAGATGAGCTTCCCGTGCTTCAGCGGCACGGGTGAGCCGTCCATCGTCGCGCTGTACTCGTTATCGGGGTGGATGATATAGTACTTTTCCTTGCGGATGGCGAAAGCACGCAGCCATTCCTCGCGGTCGCGCCCGGCTTGGATGAGGTGCTCGTCGTCTTGGATGTTGTCGGCGTAGATCCAGTATGGGGTCTCGTACAGGCTGTCGGTGATGACCTTGAACCCGAGCCCCTGCATCTGCGCGGCGACGCACAGCTGCTGCGTGACCATCCCGCCGATGATGTCGTTGGTATGGTCCTCGATCTCATACTGCTTTTCCATGCTCGTGTCCGAGGTGACAGAAACGATGATCGCCGCGTTGCCCTCTTGGACAAAGCCCTCCGCCGTGTACACGGGCAGCAGTTCCTGAATGAGGTCGATGTTTCGGATGACCGTGAGCTGCCATTGCTTGCCCATGCCGAGGGTGACCGTTGCCGCTGCGCGGCACATCGCGTCCAGTTGTTCTTCGGTCACGGCTTCGTTCGTCGAGGAAACCATGCTCCCGTGCCCCGCGATGAATGCTTCGATATCGCCCGCGGGTTCCGCAGCGAGCGCGGAAAGGGACATGAGGCACAGCGCGCCAAGTCCAAATCTCATGATCCGTTGTTTCATCTTCGTTCCTTTCTCAGCGATAACGGTTGCACAACGCGAGGATCGCATCCACGCTGTTGAAGTTCTGCGCTTTCATTTCGTTCCCCGGGATGCGGATGCGCTTTTCCGCACTCAGCGCCGTCAGCACCGTGAGGATATCGAGGGAGGAGAGCACGCCGTCGTCCACGAGCCGTGCTTCGGTCTCCCAATCCGTGCGGGGCAGGGTCTGCCGCAGCAGTTCCGTCAGTTCAGTGCGTTCCATGCGTTTCCTTTCCGCCGGACGGGATGAGCCGCACGGCCTGTTCGCAGAGCTTTCGCTGCATTTTTCCCATGTAGTTGCGCGGCACGGCGCAGATCAGCTCGATGCCGTGCGGCAGCTTCCAGGGCTCGAGTTCCCGTTGCAAGTGTCGGTACAGCGCCGCCGTATCGAAGGTATCCGCATCCTCTGGCACGACGTAAAGCTTCGGCACCTGTCCGTACAAGGGGTCGTCCACGCCGCTGCATGCGCATTCGCGGATGCCTTCATACCGCAGCGCCACGGCTTCGACCTCCTCGGGCGCGACTTTATAGCCCGCCGTGTTGATCACATCGCCCGAGCGGCAAACGAAGCACAGGTAACCCTCCTCGTCGATGTAGCCGATATCCTGCGAGCGCACAAAGCCGTTTTGCATCGTGGCGGCGGTCAGCTCGGGTTCGCCGTAATAGCCCGTCATGTTCATCGGTCCCGCGCAGGCGATGAAGCCCCAGCGCTCCGCACTGCTTTCGATCGGGTTGCCCTCGTCGTCCATAATGACAAAGTGCGAATTGCACGCGGGGCGCCCGACGCGGCGCGGCGACTTGTCGTTGCGGTAATCGAAAATGCAGGCGCAACCCGCTTCCGTGCTGCTGTAATACTGATACAGTCGACTGTGCGGCAGCATGCGGCGCATCTTTTCCTTTACGGTCGCGTCGACGCCCGCGGTCCCAAGCTGGAGGTAGCGGATCGAATGCGCATAGGTCGCGAGCCGTTCGCCCGTCAGCGTGGTCAGTACCATCAGCGCCGCGGGGGTGAGGGAGAGCGCGTTCACGCGGTAGCGGTCCATCAGGTCGAACACCGTGTCCGCCATGGCGACGCCGTCGCACAGCACGATGCTCCTGCCGCCGAGAAACAGCCCGAAGCAGTGTCGCAGCCCGTAGGAGTGGTGCACCGGCATCGGGATCAGCTCGATCGTATCCGGTTCCATTTCGGTGCCGTAAAACACGTTCTGCGCGACCGCGACCTCCGCGCGGTGCGACAGCTCGATTCCCTTCGAAGTCCCCGTCGTTCCCGTCGTGTAAAGGATCGTCGCGGGGCTTTCCTCCTTGGGGAAAACGGGGGTGAACGGCGCACATTCTCCCGAAAGCCGGGATTCCGTCAGCACGAACCGCGCGCCGACCTTTTCGGCGACCTCTTTCACACGCGTTTCGGGGAGTTCCCTCCCGAGCGGCACGAACACCGCCCCCGCGAGATGCACCGCAAAATGCAGGGCGAGAAAATCCGCCCGCTGCGCTGCGAGCGCCACGATGCGGTCACCGGGGCAAACGCCCATCCCGCGCAGGATCGACGCCTTTTCGAGAATGCGGTTTTTGAAACCGCCGTAATCCAGAAATTCTTCGGGGTCGGCAACGCAAAGCCTTTTGGGGTCGCGCTCCGCCACGCGGAAGATCATCTCCACCATCGAGGGTGCGTACAGCCGCGCGCGCATCGCCGCAAGCTGCCGTTCGTTTCGTTGTTCCGTTGTTTCGATCAATTCGGGTCCCTCCGGGTCGTTTCGGAAAGCGCCGCAAGCGCAGCGGCTTCCCGTTCTTCATATGCGGCGAGGTCTTTGTCCCAAGCCGCCTTGTCTCTGTGTTCTTTCGCTGCGGCGTCGTCTTTCAGCCATGCGGCGAGGCGGTCCGTGCATTTCACGGCACCCATTTGGTTCACGTGCCGCGTGTCCGAAAAATCCGTCAGCGGGTCGAGCCCGATGTGCTTCGATTCCCGGAGAAGGTTCAACCACGGAAAGCCGTATTCCTTCACGATGTCCGCAACGCTGTTGTAGATCTTCGCCTGACTTCTCGCGCAGGCGAAGGGCGTCACGACGAACCGCGCATCGACACCCGTAACCTTGCACCATGCCAACAGTTCGCGCAATTCCGTTTCCGATTGCGGGTCGGGCGAGATGCGCGCGTTCACCGCCGAACAATCGGTATACTCCGTCAGCGGGAAGACCCCCGTGTCGAAGATCCATCCGCGCATCGGGTCCGTTTTGCCCCATGTGAGGCGCAGGTCCGAAAGGGTCGCTTCCTTCCAGCGTCCGTGGTATTTCATCAAATCGAAGCGCACCTGCATGCGGTCCTCTTCGGGGACATAGGAACGGATCGCCTCCTCACGCAGGTGGGAAAGCGGCATCATGTCCGTCAGCCGTCGGAAGTCCGTTTCGGTGTTGCCGCGCGCCTCGTCGTCCGAAAGCACGGCGCGCAGTTCGATCACATAGGTCGCATCCGGCTGGGTCTTGCGGCACTCCTCGATGCAGATGCGGATCGCGGGGACGGAAAGGTTCGGCGTTGCGTATACGGCGCTCGTGAGCCCCGTTTGCCCGTACAGACGCAGGGGGGAGAAGAACGCGTACGCCGCGCTGGAGCCGACGATCACGACGTCGAGCGAATCCTTCGGTGCTGCGTAAAAATTTTCCATCCGCACGCGCGTGTTCTCGTGGTTCGGTCGCAAAGTGTAGGTCGCCGAGATGCAAAACAGCACCGTCATCGCGAGAAACAGCAAAACACACCCCAAGCGGAACACGTTCCGCCGCATCCGTTCAGAACCGCGCATAGAAAAACTCCCCGGGGGCGTAGCCCGGTCCGTAATGCCCGAACAAAATCAGCGCGCAAACTCCCAAAAAGGCGAGCGCCGCTTTCAAGGTGGGGTTTCCGATCTTCCGTCCGCGCTCTTCATAAATATCGGCGGCGATCAGCACAAGCAAAAAGCACAGTGCGACCAACGCATCCTGCACATCCAAGCCCATCGCTCCGAAACCCGCGCCGCCGCGGAAGGAAAACAGCCCGCGGTAGACGGCACCCGCTTTGACAACGGACTCCGCACGGAACATCACGCGGATCAACGCGCCGACGGTAAACGTGTGCAGTACGGCGAGCGGGGCGGGGCGGCGTTTCATGCCGTTCGGCAGCAAGGTCCCCGCCAGCAGAACGAGTCCGTTCATCAGCCCCGACAGGGCGTAATGCATGCCGCTTCCGTGCCAAATGCCCGTCAGCAACCAGGTCGCAAGCAAAGGCACCGCAACGACGGCGGCGCGCTTCGCTGAGGGGGAAGGCAAGGTCTTCCAAACGCGCTCGGTCAAAAAGCGCACGGGCGCGCTCGCCGCCAGCGGGTAAAACACATAGGTGCGGAACCACGCACCCATCGTGATGTGCCATCTTTTCCAGTAGTCGGTGAAGTCGCGCGCAAGGTAGGGGCGTTTGAAGTTTTCGCCCGGCTTGAGCCCGAACAGCGCCGCAACGCCGAGCACGATATCCATACATCCCGAAAAATCGGCGTAGATCTCGAATGCCGACAGGATCGCCGCACTCCAAACCGCAAGGGAAGAGAAGCTCTCCGGTGCTGCGTAGACCGCGCGCACCAAGATGCCCAGCCGCTCCGCGAGGATGAGCTTTTTCACCAGCCCCCACAGAATGCGGTACAGCCCGTTCAATGCGGTTTCAAACGAAACACGGATACCGTGCGCCGTTTCGGAAAACTCCGCGATGCGCACGATCGGTCCCTGTGACATCAGCGGGAAAAACGCGCCGCACGCCGCAAACGGCAAGGCGGAAACGGGTCGCTCACACGCGCCCGACGCAACGTCGAACAGATAACCGAGCAGCATCAGCCCGAAGAACGAGATCCCCGGGACCTTCCCGCGGAAGCACAGCATCGCGCCGACGATGACCGCCGCCGCAAGGGACACCGGGAGACGGGGAGACTTTCCTGCATCGCGCAGCGCGAACGCCGCTTTCCCCGTAAAATATGTCAGCATCAGGCACCCGAAGGTCACGCCGAAGCTCAATGCCCCGTTCGCCGCCGCGAGCACGAGGTTGCAGGCCGCAAGCACCCAAAGAAAGCAACGCCCGGGAAGCACGCGGCAAAGCAGAGCCCCCGCCGCGCAGAGCCCGAAAAACCGAAAACCGAGCAGCGGCATGTCAGCCCACAGGCGTCAGCCGCGCGAAATCGAACGCGATCGTGTCGAGCCCTTCAAAGTGCAGCACGCCGCTCTGTTGCTCCTCCTCGGTCAACAGCTCCACGGCACGGTCGCCGCCGTAAAACCAGAAACCGCCCGCGTTGAAGATCATGCCTTCGTTCCAGCCGAGCGAGACCAGCAGGTTCTTCGTCATCCCCGCGTAACCGCCCGCACCGCACATCAGCACGATCGCCTTGTCCTTCGGGAACACCTGCTCGAGCAGCGCCGAAGATTCCGCATAGTTGGGGATGTAATTGCCGTTTTCGTCGACGGAGAACAGCGTCGGTCCGTCGTAGCCCTTGCCGAGCACCTCGGGCATGCCGAGGCACGGCGCGAGATAGGGGTAAGGCACGAGCGTAAAGCCCTCGATCATGCCCGTCAGCAGGCTGTTGCCGCCGATGGCCGCGTAGTCGTAGGGGTCGACGGGCAAGCGCATGTCGCGGTACACGCAGTCTTCCAGCCCGAGGTATCCGTCGATGGTCTCCATGTTCACGTTGAGGTCGATGCCGAAATCACTCGCCGGGTCGGGCTCGGGCGCGGGCATCACCGAAAAGGCGGACTCCGCCGAAGCGCTTCCCAACGCCAAACCGAAAACCAAAAGCATCGCGATCCACAGTTTTTTCATTCCGTTGTCCTCCCCGGGGATACGCCCCGCATTTCATATATCCTATTATACTACTTGGCTGATGGGTGATGTAAAGCGCACACCTGCAAAATCATCATGAAAATCGCGGAAGAAAACCGATTGCTGTCCGTTTTTTCGACCACCCGCCTGTGGTATCATAAAGTTAGGGAAAACCGCATCCGCGCGGCAAAGCCTTTGCGGAGCGAACCGAAGAAGAAACGAAAGATGAAGAAAACACTGTTGCGCGTCCTCGTGACCTGCACCGCGCTTCTGTGCGCAGGCGGGACTTCCGGGGGCAATTCCGTACATCTCAAAGACGGAGAACGGCACGGCCTATGTCGAAGGGTGCAGCGAATACGATACCGAGCTGGAGATCCCATCGGTGTATTACGGCACTCCGGTGACCGAAATCAAAGACCATGCATTCGACGATTGCAAGTATCTGCGGTATGTGAGTATCCCCGATACCATCGAAACCATCGGTGCAAACCCTTTCCGATACAGCAAAGATATCTCGAAGATTAAATTGTCGAAGAACCACCCGTATATCGCATACCTCGACGGCGCGCTGTACGTCAAAGCCGAAAAACGTCTGGTTACGTATTTCCGGAATGACAAAAGAAGGAGCTTTGTCATTCCGCAGGGCATCCGCATCATCGGGGACGATGCCTTTTACGAGGCAAAGCTTTGGGATAACGTCTCTATTCCCGACAGCGTGACGACCATCGGCGAGCGCGCTTTTTCTTACTCCACTATCCACGAAGCGAATATCCCCGCAAGCGTTGCAAGCATCGGGGAACAGGCGTTTTATCGCTGCCGTTCGTTGGAAACGGTCAAGCTGTCCAAAGGTTTGAAAACCATCGGCAACAGTGCTTTTGAAGACTGCGGATTCTTATCGAAAATCAGCTTGCCCGAGGGAGTGACGAGCATCGGCGATTACGCGTTTGCATACTGTGACAGTCTCCGGCGAATCAACATTCCCAACAGTGTCACGGAAATCGGCGCAAATCCATTCAAATGTTCGGACAAACTCACATTGAACATCGCTTCCAACCATCCTGCGTTGAGCCTGTCGGGCAATGTGTTGTACAGCAAAGCAGACCATCGTCTTGTGGCACTGGTCGGGAATGCGTCTTCGGTGAAGATCGCGAAGGATACCGAAATCATCGGTGCTGATGCATTCTGGTTCAAACCTTTGAAGAGCGTTTCCATCCCCGATACCGTGAAAGCGATCGGCGATTCCGCTTTTGGCTGCACGAACCTTGTGAACATCAAAATACCCGCAAACGTTGCCGTGATCGGACCATTCGCATTCAGCGGGAACGATGAGCTCAAAACCGCAGAACTTCAGTCGGGTCTTGAAGAAATCGGGAGAGGAGCCTTTTCGAGCTGTCCGAAACTCAAAAGCATCACGATCCCCGAAACCGTCACGAAGCTCGGCGACTTTGCTTTTTGGCAGGATTCCGCCTTGGAAAAAATCGAGATCAAGGGCAACATCCCCGAAATCGGCGAGGAAACCTTCAAAAGCTGTTCCTTTGAATCCATCGACCTGCCCGACAGCGTCGAGTCGATCGGCGACCGCGCCTTCCTTTGGAACAAAAAGCTGAAAAACGTGAAACTGCCGGCAAACCTCAAGAGCATCGGCAGCGAAGCCTTCAGCGGTTGCGCTGCGTTGGAAACGCTCGAGATCCCCGCATCCGTGACCGAGATCGGACGGAATGCATTCAAAGACTGCAACCTGCTGCGCGTCGAAACCGAAAGTGATTATGTCCGTTGGTATTGCGAGAAAAACGGCATCGCTTTGGCGGGCGACGGAACGCTCGACTGGCTGCGATGAACCCGCACCGCATTGCGGTCGTGTTATGACAGAGAAACGGGGAAAGTTCCCGCAAAGGAGAAACGAACGATGAAGAAAACATTATTGCTCAAGATCCTGCTGCTTGCGTTGCTGTTGTGCTCCGCCACGGCGCTTGCCGACGCATACGTCCTGCTCGAAGACGGCACGGCGATGATCACCCGGGCTTCCTGCTATAAGAGTTGGAATGTTCCGGAGACCGTCGACGGTCATCCCGTCACTGCGATCGGGGACTTCGCGGCACAATCGGAAGACTATCTCGAAACGGTCACCATTCCCGATTACGTGACGAGCATCGGCGAAAATCCGTTCAGATTCTGCAATAAGCTCAAGGAGATCGTGGTTTCCCCCGAGCATCCGACGCTTGCGGTGGTGGACGGTGTCCTTTACAGCAAACCCGACAAGCGTCTCGTCTGCGTCCCGCCCGGACTGAAAAAAAGAGCCGTTGCGATTCCGAAAGGCATCCGCATCATCGGGGCTTACGCCTTCGGCGGCAATGATCATCTGAAGAACCTCGACATCCCGGATACCGTTGAGGTCATCGGTACGTACGCTTTCTATTTATGCAATTGGATCGAAGAGATCGTGTTGCCGAACAGCGTGACGACCATCGGCGACCGTGCATTCCTCTCGTGCAGTTCTCTCGAGCGCCTCAACATCCCGAACAGCGTCCGCGAAGTCGGTATCAATCCTTTCGGCGGAAGCGAGAACCTCAAGCTGAAGATCTCGTCGAATCATCCCGCGCTCACCTATTCGAACGGCGCCCTTTACAGCAAAGCCGATAAGCGCCTCGTGTGTCAGGTCAAGCGCAATGCAACGTCGCTTTCCATCGCGAAAGGCACCGAGATCATCGGGGAGGACGCCTGCGCCTTCGCAGAGCTCCGCAGCATCACCATACCGAACACCGTAAAGCGCATCGAAAACGGGGCCTTGAGCAGCTTTGAGCTCCGCAGCATCACGATCCCTTCGAGCGTGACCTACATCGGCGACGAGGCGTTTTCTTTCTGTGGTTATCTGAAAAGCGTAACGGTCCCCGCAAGCGTCACGCATCTCGGCGCGAGGGCGTTTGAGCGTTGCTCCGAGCTGAAAAAAGCCGATATCCGCGGACCGATCGAAACCATCGGTCCGAAAACGTTTTCCGATTGTGCCGAGCTCAGCTCCGTGACCTTGCCGGAAACGCTCCGTGAGATCGGCGAAAGCGCCTTTGAACGCACATACCTCGGCACTGTGAAGCTGCCCGAAGGGCTGACGACCATCGGAGCGAAGGCGTTCTCCGCTGCGAATCTCAAAACCATCACCATCCCGGATTCCGTCACGGAGATCGGACCGGACGCATTCAAAAACAATCCGGATCTCATCGTCAAAACGGAGAACGAATACGCAAAGCAGTACTGCCGTGACAACAAGGTCCCCCTCGCCGGCGATGACAGTCTCGACTGGCTGAAGTGAGCGAGGGAACTCACACCGCGCACCCACCAAACAAAAGGGGAGTCCCGCAATCGGGACTCCCTGTTTTCATACCTCCGGAACTCAGCCGATATTCGTTTTTTCCGAAAGCGTACCGCGCACGGAAGCGCCCGTCGCACCGTCGACGGCGGAGTCGGGTTCACCGATGAGCACCACGGCGACGGCCTGCATCGCGGGGTCGACGCCCATGAGCGCGCACAGTTCATCGTGCTTTTCGCCGTTCAGCGTCATCGTCGGCGAGGTCACGACCTTCGCGCCGTAACCGAGGGAAACCGCTGCGAGCACCAGGTTCTGCGTTGCAAGCCCGCAGTCGAAGTTCGGGTTGGGAGATTTGGTGTTCGGGTCCATGTACACCACGATCGCCAGCGGGCTGTCACCGACGCCCGCCTTCGGTCCGGAAGAGGCGGGCATACCCGCGGGGGCACCGGCGGGGGCGCCTTCCGCGCCTTGGGGCGCACCGGCAGGCGGAGTCATTCCAGCAGGGGGTGCACCGAATCCGCCGGAGGAGAGCCGGACCATGACCTCGGGGTCGGTCACTGCGGCGAAGAACCACGGCTGCTGGTTGATGGCGCTGGTCGCGCGGAGTCCCGCCTGCAAAATGGTCTTCACATCGTCTTCCTTCACGGCGTTTTGCGTGAACGCCTGCGTCGTGCCCGCGCCGAGGATGGTTTCGAGGGTCGTTTCCGCTGCTGCGCCGCTCAATGCGGAGCCCGCGAGCGTCAGTGCGAGAAGCCCGGTCATGATGCGTTTCATTGGTTTTTCTCCTTCTCAAAAAACTTTGCCTTCCGGCTTACCCACAACGATACGGCGCGTTCTTAAAGCGAAATTGAAATTTTCATATGCGCTCCGTTCGTTTTCGCAACCAGACAAACGCACGGTACGAAAAAGCACCCCCGAAGGGGTGCAGCGGAAATCGTCACCCGACGATCTTCTTCGGGCGGTTGGTCAGGTACAACACGACGCACAGCAGCGTGATGACGCACTCGACGACGAGCTGGGTGAGCAGCACGCCCGTCAGCCCGAACAGGCGGTTCAGCAGCACGACCCCGGGGATGAACAGCACGACATTGCGCAGCAGCGTGATGCACAGCGAATGCGCCGCCTTGCCGAGCGCCTGAAAATACGCCGTCACCATGTTGATCACGCCGAGCAGCGGCGCGTGGAAGCAAAGAAGCCGCAGGAACCGTGCGGTCTGCGCAACGAGCGCCTCTTCCGAAAGGAAGACCCCCGCAAACACCCTGCTGCCGAAAAACAGCACCGCGGTGAACGCCGCGCCGAGCACCATCCCGTACAAGACGGAAACGACCATCGCGCTTTCGAGCCGCTTCGCGTCCCTGCGCCCGTAACAGTAACCCACGAGCGGCGCCGCGCCCTGCGACAGACCGACCGAAAGCATGATCGGGAACATGTCGATCTTATACGCGATGCCGTAGGAGGCGACCGCATCCGAACCGTAGATGGCGATGTAGTTGTTGAGCACGATGTTCGAAACGCTCAACAGCACCGTGATCAGCGCACCGGGAATGCCGATCTTCACCACGTTCACAACCATGTCGCGCTTTGCCGAGAAGTGCTTCGGCGACAGGCGGATGCAGGGGTTCTTGCGCCGTTCCTCGCGGATCAGGCAGCACAGGTAATAGAGCGTCGCACACAGAAAGCCGAGGGAGGTCGCCGCCGCCGCGCCCATGGTGCCCCATTTCAGCAGCACGATGAACACCCAGTCGAACACGATGTTGATGCCGTTGCCGAGCGCGAGACCGACCGTCGCCTCGCGGATGAGCCCCACCGAGCGGAACGCGTGTACGAAGCCGTTCGCCAGCATGATGAACGGCGTGCCGAGGAAGATCCAGCGGAGATAATCGCAGGTGTAAGCGAGGTTCTCCGCGTCCGCTCCCGCGATCAGGGCGATGCGCTCCGTAAACAGCAAGCCCGGCACCATCACGACAAGCGCCGCCGCCACCATCGCATAGGTGCAGAAGTTGAAGCAGTGCGCGGCGTCCTCCTTGCGACCTTCGCCGATCCACCGTGCGATCACGGAACTGCCGCCCATGCCGAAAATGCAGGCGATGGACATGATGATCAGCAGCACCGGCGTGCACAGCGTGACCGCCGCGATCATGGCGGGCGTCTTCGTCATGGAAACGAACCAGGTGTCCGCCGTGTTGTAAATCAGCGTCGTGAGCGAGCCGAGCATTGCGGGGACGCCCAGCTTCAGCACCGCTTTTTTGATGTTCTGTTCTTCGAAAACATTGTTCATGAAATTTTGACCTCCGTCTTGATGACCGAGGGATTATAAACTAAAATGGAATCCGAGTAACAGGACATCTGTCCTGTTCGGAGGAAGAAAATGAAACGGGATCATCAACCGAAGCACATCGCGAAAGCACTCGAACACTGCAGCTGCAAAGAAGTCCTCGCGGGGATTTCCGCGCCCTTGTTCCTTGCGGAATACGCCGCCGGCGAAGCGGTGTCGGGCAACGGGCTGTTTCAGGTCGTCACCTGCGGCACGCTGTCCATTTCCTTCGTCCGTGCGGACGGCAGCGCATACCACCTGAGCTCGGGCGGCGCAGGCTACATCATCGGGGAAATGAACCTTTTCTCCGGGGAAAACGAAGCCGTGCTCGCCGTGGCGACGAGCCCGCTCAAGGCGCTTGCGGTCGATACCGCGCTCCACCGTGAGACCCTGTTGAGCGACAACGCCTTTTTGCGGCTCATCGGCGAGACCATGGCGCGGAAGATGGAGGTCATTACCGATGCCGACGCCGCGCCGGGTTCGCTCCCCGAGCGGGTGCTGAACTACATCCGTTTCAAGTGCGACAACCGCGAACTCCGCGGCGTCGAAAACGCCGCGTTCCGTCTCCGCTGCAGCGCAAGGCAATTGCAGCGCGTGCTCAACCGCCTTGCGGAAGAGGGGCGCATCGAAAAAACGGGGAAGGGGCGTTACCGTCTCCTGCCCGCCGAAAACGAATGAGCATGAAAAAAGCGCCCCGCAAAGGGCGCCTTTGTGTATTGCATTGAATAAGGTTTTCAAGCGTAGCTGTGGATGCCGGGAATGAAGGTGTTCACGCCCGCATAGGTGAACAGCACGCACACGAAGCCGATCACCGCGAACAGGGCCGCGCTGCGTCCGCGCATCCCGCGGGAAAGCCGCAGGTGCAGGTAGATGGCGTAGATGATCCACGTGATGAGCGACCAGGTCTCCTTCGGATCCCACGACCAATAGCTGCCCCAGGCGCGTTCCGCCCAAATGGCGCCGCTCACGATCACGAACGTGAGGAACAGAAACCCGAACGAGATCGCACGGTAACTCAACAGGTCGAGCCTGTCCCGTTGCGGCACATGCCCCGCGAAGAACGACCCCTCCGCCATGCGTCCGCGTACGAGGTACATCAGCGAGATCGCGCAGGCAACGCCGAACGCCCCGTAGGAAAGGATCGCCGCCGAAACGTGGATGCTCAGCCAGTTGCTGCGCAGTGCCGGCATGAGCGCGCGGACCTCGCGGCTTTGCATCGCCGCATAACCGATCACGAGGAAAACGATGGGCGCCGCGAACACGCCGAGCCCCTTGAATTTGTACTTGTACAAAAACACGAGGAAGCACAGGCAGATGCCCCAGGCGAAGCCCGTGGCGAATTCATACTGGTTCGTGAGCGGCAGGCGCCCCGCGCCGATGCTGCGCACCGCGAGCGCCGCCGTGTGGAACAAAAATCCCGCGGTCATCGTCCAACCCGCAACCGTTGCGGGCTTTTCTTTTTTCAATGCGAAAAACACGAAATACAGCACCGTACTCACAAGGTACAGCCCCATCGCGCAAGTGAACAACGCGTTTTCGATGTCGAGGTACATGTTCCGTCAACCTTCCTTTCCGGGGTCCCGCGGGACCGCTTCCGTCAACCGTTCCTGAAACACCGCATCCGCTTTCGCGCTGCGCCCCGCAAAGCGCCACACGCCTTCTTCGGTTTCCGTGCAGCGGAGTTCGGCGGGGTAGAGGTAGAAGGCGAACAGCAGCCCGATAATCAGCACCGCGGCGCCCGCCGCCGTCAGGGGAACGAACGCGTCCCGCTTGATTTGGATGAGCGTGTAGGGCTTGGGGTCGGTGAAGCGGATGGTGATGTCGTCCACGGTGATCGCGTCGCCGCCCTGCAGCAGGTTCATGCCGAGCAGGTGCTCGCCGTAATACAGCATGTACACATAGGCGGGGTTCGTCGCCTTGCCGCTCGCGGTCATGGGCTTGCCCGTTGCATCCTCGGCATAGTCGGGGTAAAACGCGCGCAGCAGCACGCTGAGCCCCGCGGGATCTTCGAGGGTCATGTATTCGCCCGCACACAGGGTCTCGCGTTTCAAAAGCTTATCGCCGCGTGTCGCTTCGGCTGTCGCCGCCCATCCGGTCGAATTCTGATAAAACTTCAGCCCGAAGCGTTGCATGGGCTCGTTCACGCATACGGTGCCCGCCTGCGTTTCACCGGTTGCGGTGTCGGTCACGGTGAGTTGCGCGGTGTACTGCTCCACGGTGTCGTCTTCGCGGAGCGCGACTTCGAACGCATCGATGGTGAGCGCATAGCCCGTGTCGCCGATTTGTTTCGTCTGTCCCGGTACGCCGTACACGGTATATTCCTGTTGCAGCAGCTGCCCGAGCCCGAACCCGAGGATGACGATCAGCATCCCGAGGTGAGTAAGCCACGCGCCCCACACGCCGCAGCGGTGTTTCGCGGCGAACATCACGCGCCGCCCGCCGAGCATGGTGGTTTCGACCTTGCGGAAGCCCATTTGGGCAAACACCCGTTCGGGCTCGCGGGTCGCGGGCGCGTCTTCCGGCACCGCAATCGTTTTATCTGGCACGCCGTACCGGCGCATCTTCTTCCGGAGCTTCGGGAACCGCACAAGGTTGCACAGCAGCAGGTTCAGGCAGAGAAGCCCCGTCAGCACGAGGAACCACGGCGTGAAAAACACGTTGCCGAGCCCGAGCGTGGTCACGACCTTGCCGAATGCGCCGGGATAGCGGGCGAGAAGCGCCGCTTCGGTTTCCCCTTGGGGGATGAGGCTACCCGCCGTGCACGCCGCAACGACGAGCAGCAGCAAAATCAGCGCGAACCGCATCGAGCCGAGAAAGCGCGCGATCTTTTTCAGTAGCTTCAAACGGACCTCCTTTGGGGTCGGGTGAGAAAAAAGGGGGCCGAGCGGCCCCCGTGTCGTTGCGGTTGTTTACAGCAACGCCATCGCCTGCTCGGCGAGCGCTTCCGCGGTGTCGAGGCACTTGCGCGCCAGCTTGGAGTTGTGCGCGCCTTCGGAATTCTCCACGTAGCAGAAATCCCAGTACCACTGCGCGTCGCGGTAGAGCGAACGCACGGCGTTGAGGTCCTCCTCGGAACGGGCGCCGGAAGCGACGGCTTCCGCAAGCTTCGTCTTGAGCGCCGCGAGCTTCTCGCCGACTTCGGTCTCACGCGCGGTGATCTCCTCCTGAATGGCACCGACATAGGCCTTCATGTCGGTCGCGCCGTGGCACGCCGCGCAGCTTGCGGTCAGGCTCTCGCTCGCGAGGGGGCTCGTCCAGGTGTGGCTCGTGAAGGCAACGCCCGCTTCGGTCGTGCTCTTTTCCATGTGGCAGCTCGCGCAGTTCATCATGTTCTTGTGCACGCTGCCCTCGCCGAGGAAGGTCTCGAACTCGGGGTGCTGCGCCTTCAGCATGCGGGTGCCGGTGCTCGGCTGGGTCCAGTCGGCGAAGTCCATCTCATTGTAATACGCGAGGATCGCTTCGGGCGACATCGCTTCGACGCTGTCGTAAGGCATCATGGTCGCCTTGGTGGCGGGGTCGAAATAGTATTCGATGTGGCACTGCCCGCAGGAAAGGGTCTGCGGCGCGATGGAATCCATGTTCGTGCCGAGCGCGTTCTTCACGTAGGAGTGGGTCACGACGAGCTTGTCGCCCTCGTTCGCGTGGCAGTTGTAGCAGCTGACGCTTTCGCCCATTTTGGCGTACACCTCATCGAAGGGCAGGCTGTAAGCGTCGACGCCCATGTCGTTCACGAGCTTGGTGAAATCGGGCGTTTTGCAGGTCAGGCAGTTGGCGAGCGCATGCGGGCGCTCGGTCTCGGCAACGTCCTTCAGGGTATAGGTGTGACCGATCGCGCTGGTGTAATCCTTCGCGAAGCCGAAGCCCTCGTACAGCGTCGTGATGTACGGATCCTTCTCGATGTAGCTGATGCGGTAGTTGTTCTGCTCGTTGTTCTTGTAGGTGACGACGATCTCCGGGTGCACGGTCGACCATTCGTCCGCGGTGATCACGCCGTTTTCGGCGGCGGGGACGGGGGCTTCCGCAAGCGCGGCACCCATGGCGGTCGCGCACAGGGTCGCTGCCATGGCGGCGATGAGACGTTTGTTCATTTCGTTTTTCCTCCTTGGTGTTGTTGCGGGAGATTTGCGTAACAATAAATGTGTATCGGTTTATCACACATGATAAATGATTTTCACCGCATTTGCAAGCAGTCGGAAAACCGAAGCGTGCACCGAGAAATTTCATATATTTCAAACATTCGATTTCTTGAAATTCCGAAAACGGAGGCGTACAATATTACATGACTGTAAATTGCGACAACTGCGCCTTTCCGGCGCGTTCCTCAAATACAAGGCAGATGCGCCGCCCGCCAAAGCGGGATAAAGGATAAACCCATGTTCCGAAACCTTTTCACGTTCCGAAAAGCACTTTCCGCGCTCACCGCGCTGCTCTTCGCGCTCGCGTTCGTTTTGCCCCTTGGGGCATTTGCCGAAGAGAGCGCCCCGAAAACCGTCCGCGTCGGCTATGTCAACGCCGTCAACTACGAAGAAGGCGGCGAGGGGGAGTACAAGCGCGGCTTCGGCTACGAATACTTCCAGAAGATCGCCTCGATCACCGGGTGGGAGTATGAGTACGTGCACGGCAGCTTCGCCGAGTGCTACCAAATGCTCGAACGCGGTGAGATCGACCTGTTCGGCAACGTGTCCCTCACGCCGGCGCGCGTGGGCAAGGTCCTCTTTTCGGATTATCCCGAGGGCACCGATACCTACTGGATCTACGCGGGCGCGCACCGCGAAGACCTGCTCACGAACGACACCGCGAAGCTCAACGGCACGAAGATCGGCGTCACGCGCAACAGCTTCCAGGAAGGGCTCCTGCGCGACTGGCTGGGCGAGCGCGGGCTCGATGCCGAGATCGTCCCCTGCGACGGCTTTTCCGAACTCATGACGCGGCTCGACGCCGGGGAATTCGACGCCATGGCGGCGCCCGACCTCTCGACCGAATACGGCTATAAGATCGTCACCATGCTCGGCACGAGCGATTTCTACTTCGCCGTTGCGAAGGACCGCCCGGATATCCTCGCCGAGCTGAACGAAGCCCTCTACGAGATCCAGACCGCCGAACCCGAATACAACAGCCTGTTGATCGACCGCTACCATTACAAGGTCGCGAGCGGTCTGTTCATCAACCCCGCCGAGCAGGAGTGGCTCGCGGCGCACGGCAACACCATCCGCATGGGCGTTCTGGCGAACTATCTGCCCTTCATCGGCAAGCAGGACGGGGAATACGTCGGCGTAATCATGAACGTCGTCGAGGTGCTCGAAAGCGAATACGGCGTGAAGACCGTGCTCTCGTCCTATCCCGACCTTGCGGCACTGAAAGCTGCGTTGCGTGCGGGGGATGTGGACCTCATCGGTCCCGTCGTCGGCGATTTCTGGCTGGCGGAGCAGGATAAGCTCATTCTCACCGAGGCGGTCGTGCAGACCACGCCCGTGCTGTTTTACCGCAACGGCGCCACCCGCGAACAGGTCCTGCGGGTTGCCGCAACCGACGAATCCGTCTTCAACGCGGAGATCGTCCGCGTGTTGTTCCCCGAGGCGGAGATCGTCCCCGAGCCTTCGACCAAGTCCTGCATTACCGCGGTCGCCGCGGGGGAAGCACTCTGCACCGTCGTTCCGGCGGCGCGCATCAACATCGTCAAGAACGACCCGCTCACGGACGATATGTCCACCGCGGAAATGACCAAGCGCCTCGACATCCGTCTCTTGGCCTCGCGCGAAAGCCGCAGGGCGGCAACGGTCTTCAACAAGGCGATCCTCCACGCGAGTACGAGCCTCAACGGCGCGGTCCTTGCCGAATACGCGAACTCCGGCAGAGACATCTCCGTCCGCGCCATCCTCGAGCGCTACAGCATGCACGCGCTCGGCCTCTTCCTTCTGATCATCGTTCTCATCGGCTTTCAGAGTGCAAGGCTCGCGCGCAACAAAAAGAAGCTCGCTCGGGCGCTCGCCGTCGCGAAAACCGAACACGAGGCGGCGGAATCCGCCAACGAACGGCTCACGGCCCAGCTCGGCGTCGTCAACTCGGTGGCGGGCGTGTTCTTCAGCCTGTATCTCATCGACATGAACACGGGCGGTTACGAGGTCCTCGGCGAAGTGCCGGAATCCGTGCGCGGCACCATCGGCCGGGAGGGCAAGGCGAAGGAAGCCTTCCGCATCATGTGCGACACGCAGGTCGTTTCCGAATACAGGGAAGCGGTCCTCGCGTTCACCGATCTTTCCACGCTGAACGCGCGCCTCAAAACGCGCAAGTGGGTCTCCTGCAGGTTCCTCGGGGAAAGCGGCGGCTGGGCGGAGGGCATCTTCATCACCGTCGACCGCAACGCGGACGAAACGCTTTCCCGCGTGATCTGGGGCATCCGCAGCATCACCGAGGAGGTCAACCGCGAGCTCGGCTACCGCAAAGAGCTCGAGCGTCTCACCGAAGAGGCGCAGCGTGCGAACCGCGCGAAAACGGACTTTTTGTTCAACATGTCGCATGACATCCGCACGCCCATGAACGCCATCATCGGCTATTCGCGCCTCGTGAAGGAACGGCTCACCGACCCGCAGCTGCTCGACTACCAGCAGAAGATCGAGCGTTCGAGCGACCTCTTGCTTTCCATCATCAACAACGTGCTCGATATGGCGCGCATCGAAAGCGGCAAGGTCACGATCGAGGAATCCGTCGTCGACACCGCGAAGATGATGGAGCAGATCCTTTCCGTGTTCGAGGAGATCGCCACGGGCAAGAACCTCAGGCTCGAAACGGCGTGGAGCGTCGGCAACGCGCGCTGGCTGTGGGCGGACCAAACGAAGATCAAAGAGGTCTTCCTCAACCTCATCAGCAACGCCGTGAAATACACGCCCGAGGGCGGCACGGTCACCATCCGCGCCTTCGAAGAGCCTTCGGACAAACCGGGGTATGTCCGCATCCGCAATGAGATCGAGGACACAGGCATCGGCATGAGTGCCGAATACCTCCCGCACCTGTTCGATTCCTTCACGCGCGAGCGCAACACCACCACCGGCAAGGTCGCGGGCACCGGTCTCGGCATGCCCATCGTCAAAAAGCTCGTCGAGCTCATGGGCGGCACGATCTCCGTCGAATCCGAACAGGGCAAGGGCACGAAGTTCACCGTGGTGCTCGAGCACCGCATCGCGGAAGCCCCCTTAAACGCGCAAAGCGGTGAGGGAGAAGGCAACGACGCCACAGCCATCGCCGGTAAGCACATCCTCCTTGCGGAAGACAACGAGCTCAACACCGAGATCGCGACCATCATTCTCGGGGAAATGGGTTGCACCGTCACCCACGCGGAAGACGGCGCCAAGTGCGTGGCGGCGGTCGAACAAGCGCCTGCGGGCACCTTCGACTTCATCCTCATGGATATCCAAATGCCCAACATGAACGGCTACGACGCCGCAAGGGCGATCCGCAGCCTGAAGGACCCGAAGAAGAACAGTATCCCGATCGTCGCGATGACCGCGAACGCCTTTGAGGAAGACCGGCAGAACGCCTTTGCCGCGGGCATGAACGGGCACATCGCAAAGCCCATCGACCCCGAGAAGGCGGGCGAAACCATCCGTTCCGTGCTCAAGCAGGAAGCGCACGTCAGCGCGCTTTGATTTCCCGTGCGCGGGGTTCCGCGCAAAACCGACTACCGCCCGCGGGCGGAGAAACGGAGGACCGATGTCCATCAAAACCAAATCATCCGCAATACGCTTCACCTTGTTCTTCGCGCTCTTGCTGTTGCTGTGCGCCCTGCCTTGGGGTGCGATGGCGGAGGCAGCGCCGAAAACCGTGCGCGTGGGCTATTATGAAGACCACAACTTCCAGGCGGGCGCGGGCGAGGACCTCGTGAAATCGGGCTACTCGTTCGAATACCTGCAGCGCCTCGCGGTCTACACCGGCTGGACGTACGAATACGTTTACGGCGATTTCGGCACCCTGTACGACGCCCTGCTCGAAGGGGAGGTCGACCTGCTGACGGGCCTTGCCTACAAGGAAGACCGCGCGGATCTCATTTCCTACCCGAAGCTCGCCATGGGCAACACCCTGTATTCGTTTCTGAAGCAGGTCGGGCGCACCGATATCACGTCGGACCCCGCGTCCCTCGCGGGCAAGAAGATCGCCGTCCTCGCGGGCGTCATGGAAAACGTCGTGCGGCAGTACCTTGCGGAATACGGCGTCACGGCGGAGCTCGTGCTCTTCGGCGATATGAACCTGCGCGACGAAGCCCTCATCGCGGGGGAAGTGGATGCCGCGCTCGTCGAAGTCAGCGCCACGGGCGTGATGGAGGGCATCGAATCCTTTGCGGAGGCGGGCGCGAACGACTACTTCGCCTGCATCGCGAAAAACCGCCCCGACCTGTTGGAAGAACTCGACGCCGGGCAGGCGGAGCTCTTCCGCGCGAACCCCAACCTCAAGACCGAGCTGTACGACAAGTGGTTCCGCCACAACGCGCAGAGCGCCGCCCTCACCGCGAACGACAAGGAATGGATCGCCGCGCACCCCGAATTCCGTTTGGGCTACTACAAGAGCTATCTGCCGTATTCGGGGCAGGATGCATCGGGCAATGTGACGGGCGTCGTCAAGGACATCGTTACCGAACTCCTGACCCAGCTCGATATCACCGAAGTCACGCCCGTGTACACGGGCTTCGACACCACGGACGATCTGCTCCGCGCCCTGAAAGCGGGGGAGGTCGATGCCGTTTTCCCGGCGTTCTCCGAATACTGGGTCGCGGAAACCGCAGGCTACACGCCCACCGAGCCCGTCATTTCGACCTATTACAACCTCGTTTACCGGGGCAGCTATCCCGATCTGTCGACCGGGACGCTGGCGATGCGCCGCTCGAACGGACTGGTGCGCATGTTTGCGCGGCTGAAATTCCCCACCGCGAAGATCGTTTATTACCACACCCTCGAAGAGTGTCTCGACGCGGTGGTTTCGGGCGCGGCGGACGCCACGCTGCTCAGCGGGCTCCGCACCGCGGGCTACATGTTGCTGAAAACCGAATACCAACAGCTGCGCGTGTCGCAGATCCCGGGCAATATGGCGCTCGGCTTCGGTCTGCGCCGCGACGACCACGCGGGGCTCGAGTTCTTCAACCACGGCATCGGGCTCATCGATGCGGATTTCGCCCTCACGAAAACCTACGATTATCAGGAAAAGATCGGTCTGAGTACGGCGGAATTCCTGCGCAGGAATCCGTGGGTATTGGGCGGTCCGATCCTGGTCGTCGGTCTCATGCTGCTCGTTCTCGCCCTGCGCGAGGTACAGCAAAGCCGCAAGCACCTGAGGGAAGAGGCGCGCCACAGCCACGCGCTCGAAGAGAAGCTGGCGGAGATCTCCGCCCTGAACGATGAGCTCACCGTCGCGAAGGAACGGGCGGACAGCGCGAACGCCGCGAAGTCGAAATTCCTCTTCAATATGTCGCACGATATCCGCACGCCCATGAACGCCGTGAAGGGCTTCCGCGACCTGCTCGAACGCAACCAGGAGGACCCGGAGAAGCGCCGCGACTACCTGAAGAAGATCGGCGACGCGAACGACATGCTGCTTTCCATCATCAACAATGTGCTCGAAATGGCGCGCATCGAAAGCGGCAACGTCACCGTGGATTGGAGCGTTTGCAGCGTGGACGCCTTCAACGAAAAGCTCTTTTCCGTGTTCGACGCGCTCATGCGGCAGAAGGACATCACCTTCACGCGCGAGGTCGACGTGCGGCACAAATACGTGCTTTGCGACCCCGTGAAGCTGCATGAGATCTTCGCCAACATCCTGAGCAACGCCTATAAGTACACCCCCGCGGGCGGGCACGTTTCCATGCGCGTGCGCGAACTGCCCGAAACCCTTGCGGACGGGCGCATCCTGCTCGAAACCACGGTGGAAGACGACGGCATCGGCATTTCCGAGGAGTTCCTGCCGCACATCTTCGAGGAGTTCACCCGCGAAAAGAACACCACCGACGCGAAGATCGAGGGCACCGGGCTCGGCATGCCCATCGTGAAAAAGCTCGTCGAAATGCTCG
>JAUNCT010000007.1 GCA_030526425.1 Clostridia bacterium | reverse complement strand
CGGTGACTTCGAATGCGGTGATGGTGTCGCCGGAAACGGTCATTTTCACGGTGACGTCGCCGCCGAAGCCCTTCGCGGTTCCGCTGACTTCGGTGCCGGTCGCTTCGGGAAGCACAACGGGCTCCGGTTCGGGCAGGAACTTTGCAACGGTGTTGATCTTCTCAACGGCCTTGTTGACACCCTTCACGGTCGCGTTGGAGCTGACGGTCGCGCCGGAGATCGCTTCCACACCGCCGTTTGCGGCATAGTCGAAGATCTTGTTCAGAGCATCCGCAACGGCGTTCGAGGTGATGGTCGCGCCTGCGATCGCATCTACGCCGTTACCGAAGGCAAAGGGCGCGGACTGACCCTTGAAGGCTGCCGCAAATTCGGGCTCGAGCGCGCGTTCGCCGAGACCGGGGGTCTCCGCAAAGCCCTCGCCGCCGACTTTCAGCTCGGCGATCTTTCCATCCGCATCCAGAGTGACTTCCACGCGGACGGGACCGCCGAAGCCCTTGGATTCACAAGCAAAACGGTTATCACCGAGCTTGGAGACGGAGGTCAGCGCAACGGGGTACGCTTTGCCCGCAAACTGCTGCATATATGCTGCTTCGCGGACACGCATGCCGAGGTCGGGCGTTTCGGCGAATTCTTTGCCGGCGATGGCGACTGCCATGACCTTGGCATCGTTGTCGCATGCGACGAGCAGGTCGATCGGACCGCCGAAACCGGTGACGGTCTCACGGGCGATGTAACCGACGGTGTTGCCGCTCTTGTCCTTGGCCGCCCAGACGAGTTCGGTCTCGGTCTCTTCGGCTTTCGCCGCACCGAGGACCGCCAGCTGCTCTTCGGGCTGCGGCGTGCGGTAGATCGCGGCGTTTTGGTTGTTCCAGTAGATCGAACCGCCCACAGCGCCGAGAACGAGCACGACGGCAAGCGCGATCAGTCGGATGAGGTTTTTCTTTTCCATACATTTCCTCCTGAAGGGCATACGCCCCTTGATGATGGGATATCAAATCAAATTTTATTATAGCATAAGCTTTCCGCAATAGGGAATGCCTTCTGCAGATGAGAGCGGGAAAAATTTGGAGAAAACAAACCCCGCCGCAGTCGGCGGCGGGGTTTGCGGAAGACAGTTTCAGAATTCCCGGGAAACGGTCTCGAAGGTGTCGGTGAGCGATTTGTCGGGGGCTTTCGTGAGCAAGCTCACAACAACGGTGACGATGAGTCCCGTGATGAAAGCGGGCAACAGTTCGTAAATGGCGAACAGACCGCCCAACTTCGAGATGACGTATTTCCAAATGAAGACCATCGCTCCGCCGGAAAGCATGCCTGCGATCGCACCGTATTTGTTGGTGCGTTTCCAGAACAGCGCCAGCAGCATGACGGGACCGAATGCCGCACCGAAGCCCGCCCAAGCAAAGGAAACGATGCGGAACACGGAGCTCTCGGTGCGCGCCATGTACATCGCGATGAGGGCGATGACGAGAATGGTCGCACGGGAGATGATCATGACGGTCTTCTGGCTCAGCTTCACGCGGAAAACGTGCGTCAGCATGTCGTTCGAGATCGAGCTCGAAGCCGCCAGCAACTGGGAATCGGCGGTGGACATCGTCGATGCGAGGATACCGGAGAGGATGATGCCGGCGAGGATCGCGGGCAACAGACCGTTTTCGGTCATCTTTTTCGCGATTTCGATGATGATGCGCTGGCTGTCGCCGATCGCGAGCGGAATGTTGCCGCTGCGGACCGCCGCGCCGCCGATGACGCCGATGA
Organism: Clostridia bacterium; assembly: GCA_030526425.1. Lineage (GTDB taxonomy): Bacteria > Bacillota > Clostridia > Christensenellales > CAG-138 > CAG-1024. Next base: position 83,904 of record JAUNCT010000007.1, on the reverse strand, counting down.
GGATGGCGACCGTCATTGCGATGAAGACCCATACCGTTGCGATGCGGCGGCTGGTGCGCAGCTGGGAGGCATCGCGGATGGCCATAAAGCGCAGGAGGATGTGCGGCATGCCGAAGTAGCCGAGACCCCAGGCCAGCGTCGAAGCGATCGTGAGCCCGCCGTAGGGGACGACACCGTTCGCGGCGGCGTCATAGGTGGAGGTCATGGCAAGATAGCCGGGCAATGCACGCGCGTTGTCGACGACGGATTGCCAGCCGCCCGCAAAACGGATGCCGAAGAACACGACAGCCATCAGCGCAACGGTCATGACGATGGACTGGATCAAGTCGGTGGTGGAAGCGGCAAGGAAACCGCCGAGCGTGGTGTACGCTGCGATAACGACCGCGGAGATCAGCATCGCCGTCAGATAGGGGATCTTTCCGCCGGAGAGCGCGGAGAAGAGCGTACCGCAAGCGTTGAAACCGGATGCCGCATAAGGGATGAAGAACACGATGATGACCAGTGCGGAGATCGCGCACAGGATCCCGGATTCATCGCCGAAACGCTTTTTGAAGAATTCGGGTACGGTCACCGCATCGATGCGGTGCGAGTAGATGCGCAGGCGCTTGGCGACGAGCAACCAGTTCAGGTAGGTGCCGATGCCGAGACCGATCGCGGTCCAACCCGCTTCGGCGAGACCTGCGGCAAGCGCGACACCGGGAAGACCCATGAGAAGCCAGCTCGACATATCACTGGCTTCGGCACTCATCGCCGTGACCCAGGGACCGAGCTTGCGGTTGCCGAGAAAATATCCGGAGGCGTTTTCGGACTTTTTCGAAAAGAGGAAGCCGATGACGACCATCATGAGAAGGTAGGCACCGATGATGACATAAACTACGGTTTGCATGGGAAGGGGTTCCTTTCAAAACAATGGATGCAGTATAGCATCCTTTGAAACAGACCACAATGCAGAACGGATTCTGTACTTTGAAGAAGAACAGAATCACATGCAAAAGAAATATCCCATTGTTTTCGGCTTGAAAACGACAAGACCGGAGTCTATACTGATATTCGAAACATTAAAAATTAATTTCCGCCCGAAGCGGCGGAGACGGAGGAACGGATGCCGAAACGCGGTGCGGATACCAAAGCGAAGATCGTCACGGCGGCGTGGGACCTGTTTTACAGGCAAGGGTACGATGATACCACGGTGGACGATATCGTCGAGCTGAGCGGCACCTCGAAGGGGTCGTTCTATCATCATTTCGAATCGAAGGACGCGTTGCTCGGTTCCCTCGCGTATCTGTTCGACCGCCGCTACGAAGAGCTTTCGGCGGATATCGATCCCGAGGCAGACGCATTCGAGACCTTGCTGATGCTCAACCGCGAGCTATTCGATCTCATCGACAACAGGATCGATCAGAACCTGATTTCCAGATTGTATTCCACCCAGCTGATGAGTAAGGGCGAACGTTCCCTGGTCGATGGCGAGCGTCTTTATTACCGGCTGCTCCGCCGCATCGTGGCGGACGGGCAGAAGCGGGGCTTTTTGACGGGGCGGATGAGCACGGGCGATATCGTCCGGCTGTATGCGCTCTGCGAACGCGCGCTCATCTGCGAATGGTGTTTGTGCGGGTTTACGTTTTCCCTGAAAGCGCTCGGCGAGTACAACTTGCCGACCCTGCTTGCGGGGATCCGCGGGGAAGGAGGAACGGATGCAAACGATCGATCAGGCACTCGCCAAGCTGCAGACCTCGCCGTTCCGCGCTAAGTTCCGCTTGGCGAAAGCGGACGCCCTGTACATCGAGCAGAAGGGACTGGCGACGATCGAAAGCCACTGCGCGGATTTCATCCGCGAGCGGCTCGCCCCTGCGGAACCGCCGAACGACGGAAAGCAAACGCCGTGGCGCGGACACCCGGTCTTCCTTGCACAGCATGCTTGCGCTTGCTGCTGCCGCGGGTGCCTGAACAAGTGGTACCGTGTGCCGAAGGGCGTGCCGCTGACGGAGGATCAGCAGGCGCGGATCGTGCGGCTGCTGATGGCGTGGATCGTTCGGGAGCTCGAACGTTACTATGCGCGTTTTCCGTCCGACAGACCGGTGAACTCCGTGCTCGATAGCGTGGACGGAAACCGATGATCGTTTTATATCGCATAACGCAAAAGAGCACCGCCGGGATCGGCGGTGCTCTTTTCTGTGTGTATTGGGTTTGCGGTCCGGTCACCCGGCGATGTTGATGCGCGCGCAGCCGGGGCTATACGCAAAACGGAAATACGTATCTGTTTGCGCGGCGTGCGCTTCCAAGGCGGGCAGATCCGCCTCGATGCGGCTGTGCGCGGAAAAACGGATGGAGGCGAAGTGCATTTCGCCGTTGTCTTGCTCGGTGAAATGGATGAAGAAGGATTCGCCGGCCTCCCTGCAACGGTTGCGGACCGCATCCAGCGTTTCGGTCAGCAAGGCAAGGCGGTCGCCGGTGAAACGGGGTTCCGTTACGGCGGCGAAAAACTGACCGCCATCGCGGCGCACATCCGAGCCGAAGCGGAGAAACAAGGTATCGGGATTCAAGGAGAGACCTCCTTATCGTTTATTTGATGCGAATATGATAGCAAACCGCACGGCGTTTGTAACGGAAAAAGAGAAAACAGCATGATTTTTGTCGGATTTGACCGATTTTACAGGAGTAAAAGAAAAAAGTCCGACAAAGGGACTTTTTCCGGTTCCGTTCACATCGAACGGAACACATAGGCACAATAGGCTTCCTTGGCTTCCTTCAGGTATTTGCGTGAGATCGGGACGGAAGTGTCTCCGATGACGAAGGTGTCCTTCTGCATGGAATCCGTGAAGTAGAAGTTGACCAAATAGCTTTGGTGACAGCGGAAGAACAGGTCGTGCGGAAGCGCCTGTGCGGCCTCTGCCAGCTTGTCGTAACCGGTCAGTGTGGTCCCGTCTTCAAGGTGCAGAACGATCTCGCGGTTCACGCTTTCGATATATTTGATATGACGCGCGTAGACGCGGCGGTAGCTGCCGCCCGTCTCCTTGAGCATGATCGAAGCGCGGCGCTCCAAGCGCTCGCTGTGGAAAAAGAAAGAGATCGCATTGAGCAGATGCTTGTAGTCGAAGGGATAAACGAGGTACCCCGTGACCAACAGCTCGAACGCCTTCGCGTAATAGGCTTCGGAGTCGGTCGCGAACATCAGCATCAGGCGGGCGTTCCGCGCGCGGAGCTCGGAGGCGAGCCGGACGCCGTCTCCCTCGGTGCGGATGGATGTGTTCATGACGACAAGGTCGTAGGCGGTGCACTTTTCGTCCAGCGTATCCAGAAAGCTCTCGGCGCATGAAAACTCACTTGCGCGGAAAGCGGGCTGTGCATCGGCGAGGCAGGCTTTGATCAGCTCGCGTTTGTTTTTGTTCGGTTCGATCACGGCAGCACGCAGCATTGATTTTCCCCCATCATTTCAACCGTTTGAAATATCGTACCATCGAAAGACGCATCCATGCAAGCGGTTTCGGATGGTGACGATGAGACGCGGCGATTACAGGAACACTGTTTGTTTAATATATGCGAGAAACCCGCCGTCATGCATACAGAAAATGCATCGCGAGCGCGCCGTAGAGGTTGAAGACCACGGCGAATGCGGCAAGCACCAGTTCCCAATTCCGGGGAGACTTTTCTTTGAAGGACGGCAACAGCAGCAACAACAGGCAGGGGAACAAGTCCACCAGGTATCTGGCGCCGAATTGCCATCCGCCGAAGGTGCGGTGCATCAGCAGACACACGAAGTTCAGCAGCATCGCACAGAGTGCCGTCCAGCCGGAGACGCCGGGTTTGCGGCAGCGGGTGAAGAGCAAAACGAAGAACGGGTTTGCGAGGAACAGCAAAAAGCCGTCGTACAGCGGATAATCCAACCGCATGAAGTCGCCGAAACGGACGGGACGCAGCAGGTTCTTCAGGTTTTCCGGGATGTACCGGAAGGCGAACTGTGCTGCGCCGGAAAATTCAGGAAGATAATTGTGACCGAACTCGAACGGGTTGCGGAAGCGGGCAAAATTCAAAGCCATGTAGGCGAGTGCGATGAGCGCGGCGGGAATGAGCGGCAGTACGAGCCGCAGAAAGACCCCCTTCGCGGAAAGCGTGCCCGCGGTTTTGTCCCGCAGAAGGAACAGAGTGACCAGCGGAAGAAACAGAAAAACGGAAAAGGGGCGGCAACCGACCGCGAGCGCAACCATCGCAAGGGCAAGCGTTCTTCGGTCCGATTGGGCGAAGCGGATCGCCGCGAGACAGAAACACAGGTTCGCCGTTTGCGCAAGGAACCAAACGCCGCCTTCGGTGCACATCCACAGCAGATTGCTGCCGAGGATGAAAAACGCGCTCCAGAATACCGATTGACGTTCGGTGCAACCCGCTTTCCGGAGGATGCCGTAGGTCTCCGCAAGCATGACGAGGCACAGCAGGGCGATGATGAGGTGATCCGGCGTTGCCTCACCGAACGCGACGGCAAACGGGAGAACGATCAGCGTCGGGACCGGCGGGAATGAGACATAGTAACGACCGCCGTATACCGCCAGCTCGAGCCAGGGGATATCCATCCCGATATCGAGGCGACCGTTCAGCCAGGCGTTTGCCTGCAGGGTGTAGCTGTTATAAGCACTCGAAGCCAGAAACGTTCCCCCGAACAGGTCGTGCAGAAACACGAACAGGAGAAAGACGACCGCAAGGAAGGCAAGCGGAAAGAACGGGAACTTGCGTTTTGTCATGGCGGGTCCTCCTTTGGGGACAAAAGAAGGGGATGCGCCGGGAAGGGGCATCCCCTGTGGGTCGTTGATTCTTATTTTCCGAGCAGTTTCTCGAGCGCGGAGAGCTTGACCGCCACGCACAGAACTTCCAGCGCCTTGACGAGTTCGTCCATCGGTGCGAAGGATGGGGCGATGCGGAGGTTGCTGTCGTCGGGGTCGATACCATGCGGATAGGTGGCACCCGCCGCGGTGAGCGCAACACCCATCTCTTTGCACAGGGCGTAGGTACGCTTTGCGGTGCCGGGCATCACGAACAGGCTGACGAAGTAACCGCCCTTGGGTTCGAACCAATGCGCGGTCCCGGTCGGTGCGATCTCACTGTTCAGGGCGTCGATCACGGCACGGAATTTCGGTGCCATGATGGCGGCGTGCTTTTCCATGTGGGCGAGCGTGCCGGCACGGTCCTTCAGGAAACGCACGTGCATCAGCTGGTCGACCTTGTTGTAGCCGATGGTCTGGAAGGTCATCAGCGACAGGATGTATTTGAGGTTTTCGACGCTTGCCGCCATGCAGGATACGCCCGCGCCCGCAAAGGTGACCTTGGAGGTGGAGGCGAATTCGTATACGCGGTCGGGGTTGCCGGCCTCACGGCACAGCGCGAGCATATCGGGGAGATCCGCCAGAGGACCTTCGAACGCATGGAAACCGTAGGCGTTGTCCCACATCAGGGTGAAGTCCGGCGCGCCGGTCTTCATCGCGGCGATGCGGCGGCAGGTGGCTTCGCTGTAAACGATGCCGTCCGGGTTCGAGTATTTCGGCACGCACCACATACCCTTGACGGCGGGATCAGCGGCGTATTTTTCCACGAGATCCATATCCGGACCTTCATCGGTCATGGGGATGTTGATGAGTTCCATCCCGAAGCTGAGCGTCACATTGAAGTGGCGGTCGTAACCGGGGACGGGACAGAGCCATTTGACAACGGGCTCTTGGGACCAGGGGCGCGGGCTGTTCTTGAGACCGTGCGTGTACGCCTTCGCGATGAGGTCGTACATGAGATTCAGGCTGGCGTTGCCGCCGATGATGACTTCTTCGGGCTTGCAGCCGAGCAGCTCGGCAAAGAGCTTTCTGCAGGACGGGAGTCCTTCGAGGCAACCGTAGTTGCGGACGTCCATGCCATCGCACATCCATCCTTCGTTCAGGGTGGCGATCATGGGGTTCGAAAGGTCGAGCTGACTTTTCTCGGGCTTCCCGCGGGTGAGGTTCAGGTTCAGCCCTTCGCCCTTCAGGCTTTCGGCCTGCGCGAGGACTTTCTCATATTCCGCGTTCAGTTCCGCGGGGGTCATGCTCTTGTAACAGGACATCGGTGGTGGTTCTCCTTCTTGTTGTTGATGTATCAGTTGACATCGGACTCGGCGATGAGCGCCATCTTCGTGACATCGAACATACCGAGGTCGGTGATGCGCACGGAGGGGATCACGGGGAGTGCGATGAAAGAAAGCGTGATGAACGGATCGGTACCGCTCTTGACGCCGATGCTTTCCGCGGCGGCGAGCATCTGTTTCTGCGCGGCGATGATACGGTCCACGGGCAGGTCGCTCATGAGACCTGCGATCGGCAACGCGAGCTTCGCAAGAACTTTGCCTTCGGAAACGACGACATATCCGCCGCCGCAGGCTTCCAACGCGTCGACGGCAAGCAGCATGTCTCTGTCGTTGTCACCGGCGGCGATGAGGTTGTGGGAATCGTGCCCGACGGTCGTGGCGATGGCGCCGTTGCGGATGGGCATCCCGCGCATGATGCCGAGACCGATGCGCCCCGAGGCGTGGTGACGCTCGAACACGGCGATCTTCACGAGTCCGTTCGCCGGACGGAACAAACCGTTTTCGCTCGGCACTTCTTCCGTATCGAGCTCGGTGATGAGCTCGTTCGGCACCAGACGGAGAATGGGCATTTTGCCGCTGACGGGCAGATCCAGACAATCGGGTCTGCGGGGCGCGAGGTGTACGCTGTTGTAGATATCGGGGTCGCGGGTCGGTGCGGACTCATCGCCCGGAACGAAGACACGACCGTTCGTGAACACGGTGATCGGTTCGAAATCGACAAGGTCTTTGAACAGGACCATGTCCGCGCGGCAACCGGGCGCGATGGCGCCGTAACCCTTGAGCCGGTAATTCTCCGCCACATTGATCGTCGCCATTTTAATGGCGTCGATCGCGGGGATGCCGTTGGCGACCGCGCGCTTCAGAATATAATTGATATGTCCTTCACGGCGGATGTCCTCGAGGTGCTTGTCATCGGTGCAGACCATCATTCTGCGGGTCGGCAGACCGTTCTCGGCGATCTTCCGCATGATCTCCTCGATGCCGTGCGTCGCGGAACCGAGACGCAGATGGATGCGCATGCCCGCACGCACCTTTTCGAGGACTTCTTCGTAGCTCGAGCATTCGTGGTCGGTACGGGGACCGGCAACGCAGTAGGCGTTCAGCGCATCACCCGTCAGCATGGGGGCGTGTCCGTCGATGGGCAGCTTGCGGAACAGGTGCAGCTTTTCGAGCATGCCGCCGTTCGGCGTGGTCGCCGCGACATAGTCCATCACTTCGCCGAGACCGATCACGCGTTTGTGGGACATGAACGGCTCCATATCGCGGGCGGTGATCTTCGCACCGCTCGTTTCAAAGGATGTCGCGGGTACGCAGCTCGGCAGCATCATGAATACGCTCAGGGGGATCCACTCGGTTTCGCCGAGCATATAATAAATACCGTTCGTACCGCAGACGTTGGCGATCTCATGCGGGTCGGCGATGACGGCGGTCGTTCCCTTGGAGAGCACGACATCCGCAAAGCGCGCGGGGTGCGCCATGCTCGACTCGATGTGGACGTGACCGTCGATGAGCCCGGGGCAGAGGTAAGCCCCCTTCGCATCGATCTCATTTGCGCAGGAATACTTCCCGACGCCGAGAACGATGCCGCCGTCGACGGCGACATCTGCCTCGACGATCTCATCGGTGAAGACATTCACGACGCGTGCGTTCTTGATCACGAGCGCAGGGTTGCGGTGTGCAGCATTGGTGATGGAGTTGCGAAGATGCGACTTGTCCATAACGTACCTCCCCGTGGCTTTATTTGATTGCATAGTATTATATCACATACATGCCCGGATGTTGACAACTATTTATCCGGGCAAAATTTTTGTGTGGGACGGACAAAGGCGGGATACGCCCGGCAAAAAACGGTGTTCGTGACCTGAAAAGGCGGCGAAAGCACCGCGGCAAACACAGCCGGGTGTTTCCATAGGGAAACCAGGTGGCAAGCAACCGTTTTCATAGAAAAAATCATTGAAAAAACCGAGGAAAATTCGCAAAAAAACACTTGCATTCAAGAGGTATGACTTGTAAAATATTACTGTTCGCGCTTGGGCATACTATGCGCGGACAAGGGATCTGCGGGAGGTTGCCGGTACTGCCATCCGGGTAATTTCCGCGATACCCAACGCCCAGTCAAGGGCGGGGGGTGAAGACTTCGGGTCGTGCCGTCCCGAACAGCAGTGAGCGCAGCCGAAAGGCTAGCGCGTTCCCTATGAAGAAGGAAACACACGGCTCGGTGTACTGCCCCAAACGATTACAAGGAGGAACTACAATAACATGGCAACCAGAATTCGTATCAAGCTCAAGGCATATGAAGCAAGTCTGATCGACCAGAGCGCCGAAAAGATCGTGGATACCGCCAAGAGAACCGGCGCACAGGTGTCCGGTCCCATCCCGCTCCCCACGGAGAAAGAGATCGTCACCATCCTTCGTGCGACGCACAAGTACAAGGATTCCCGCGAGCAGTTCGAGATGCGCACCCACAAGCGCCTGATCGACATCCTTCAGCCCTCTTCCAAAACGGTCGACGCGCTGATGAAGCTCGATCTCCCCGCCGGTGTCGACATCGAGATCAAGCTGTAAACAAAACGGAGGTAAACCAATGAAAAAAGCCATTTTGGGCAAAAAGATCGGTATGACGCAGATGTTCCTGTCTGACGGTACAATGATCCCCGTTACGGTAATCGAAGCCGGTCCCTGCCCCGTCGTTCAGAAGAAGACCGTTGGCAACGACGGTTACGAAGCCATCCAGGTCGGTTTCTGCGAGTGCCGCGAAACCCTCTCCAACAAGCCGATGATCGGTCACTTCAAGAAAGCCGGTCAGAAGGTCATGCGCTACTGCAAAGAGCTGAAGCTCGATGATGCGGCCAACTACGAAGTCGGTCAGGTCATCAAGGCGGACATGTTCGAAGTCGGCGACAAGGTCGACGTTTCCGGCAGAAGCAAGGGCCACGGCTTCCAGGGCGCGATCAAGCGCTGGAACCAGTCCCGCGGCCGCAAGACCCACGGTTCCCACAGCTACCGTGTAGCGGGTTCCCTCGGTGCGTGCACCTACCCCGGCGAGGTCTTCAAGACCAAGCATCTGCCGGGTCACATGGGCAGCGAGAACGTCACCGTTCAGAACATCGAGGTCGTTCGCGTTGATGCAGACCGCAACCTGATCCTCGTCAAGGGCGGTATCCCCGGTGCGAAGGGCAGCCTGGTCTTCATCAAGAGCACCGTCAAATAAGGAGGAACCGGACAATGCCGAATGTAAACGTTTATGACATCACCGGAAAAGCGGTCGGCACGATCGAACTTTCCGAGAACATCTTCGGTCAGGAACCCAACACCGCGGTCCTGCACGAAGTCGTTAAGGCTCAGCTGGCCAACAAGCGTCAGGGCACCCAGAGCGCTCTGACCCGCGCGGAAGTCCGCGGCGGCGGCATCAAGATCTACAAGCAGAAGGGCACCGGCCGTGCGCGTCACGCTTCCAACCGCGCTCCTCTGTTCACCCACGGCGGCGTGGTCTTCGCGCCGAAGCCGCGTGATTACAGCATCCGCGTCAACAAGAAGGTCAAGCGCCTCGCGATGAAGTCCGCTCTGAGCAGCAAGGTCCTTGAGAACGAGATCGTCGTTTTCAACAACCTGGACATCGCAGCCGCCAAGACCAAGGAGATGGTCAAGGTGCTGAAGGCTGTCGAAGCCGAGAAGGCGCTCATCGTCCTCCCCGAGAGCGACGAGAAGGTCGAGCGTGCGGCGCACAACATCGAAGGCGTCAAGACGACCCTGGTCGGCACGCTGAACGTTTTCGAGATTCTGAAATACAAGAAACTGGTTCTCACCGAAGCCGCGGTGAAAAAGATTGAGGAGGTGTACGTTTGATGAAAAACGCATACGATATCATCAAGCAGCCGGTCCTGACCGAAAAGAGCTACGATGCTCTCCCCGGCAAGACCTACACGTTCATCGTGGATAAGAACGCGAACAAGATCGAGATCCGCCAGGCGGTCGAAGAGATCTTCGGCGTCAAAGTCGAGAGCGTGAACACGATCAACTCTCTTGGCAAAATGAAGCGCCAGGGTGCCCACCAGGGCCGCCGTGCTTCCACCAAGAAAGCATTTGTCAAGCTGACGAAGGACAGCAAGGGCATCGAGTTCTTCGACAGCATTTCCCAGTAAGGAGGCAACCGTATGGCAATCAGAAAGATCAACCCGACTACGCCGGGTCAGCGTGGCATGACGGTCTCCGCTTTCGAAGAGATCACCTGCACCAAGCCCCAGAAGTCCCTCACCGAGGATCTCCGCGGTAAGGGCGGCAGAAACTTCACCGGTAAGATCACCGTCCGTCACCAGGGCGGCGGCGAGCGCCGTAAGTACCGTGTGATCGACTTCAAGCGCAACAAGGACGACATCCCCGCGAAGGTCGCCACCATCGAGTACGACCCGAACCGCAGCGCGAACATCGCTCTGCTCAACTACGCGGATGGCGAAAAGCGCTACATCATCGCGCCCTACGGCCTGAAGGTCGGCGATACCGTCGTTTCCGGCGAGAAGGCCGATATCAAAGTCGGTAACGCGCTTCCCCTCTCTTCCATCCCGATCGGCACCATGATCCACTGCGTGGAGCTCCGCGTCGGCAAGGGTGCTCAGCTCGTCCGCTCCGCCGGCAACGCCGCGCAGCTGATGGCGAAGGAAGGCAAGTACGCTCAGGTCCGTCTTCCCAGCGGCGAAGTCCGTCTGATCCCCCTCGGCGCCAAGGCGACGATCGGTCAGGTCGGCAACCTCGATTACGCGAACATCCAGATCGGTAAAGCAGGCCGTACCCGTCACATGGGCATCCGTCCGACGGTCCGCGGTTCCGTCATGAACCCCTGCGACCACCCGCACGGCGGTGGTGAGGGCAAGAGCCCGATCGGTCGTCCCGGTCCTGTCACCCCGTGGGGCAAGCCCGCTCTCGGTTACAAGACCCGCAAGAAGAAGAACAAGAGCAACAAGTACATCGTACGTCGTGCCGGTAAGTAAGGGAAGGAGTCATAGAAATGAGCAGATCTGTTAAAAAAGGTCCGTTTGTTGAAGCGCGTCTTCTGGCGCGTATCGACGCAATGAATGAGAGCGGCAAGAAGACCGTCGTCAAGACCTGGTCCCGTTCCTCCACCATCTTCCCCCAGATGGTCGGCCACACGATCGCCGTACACGACGGCCGCAAGCATGTGCCGGTTTACGTCACCGACGAAATGGTCGGTCACAAGCTCGGTGAGTTCGCGCCCACCCGTACGTTCAGAGGACACAAGGGTTCCGAGAAGTCCTCTTCGGCCAGATAAGGAGAAACACAATGGCAACCAGAATGAGAGAAAAAGCGGCCAAGCGCCGTGAGAATGCAGAAAAGCGCCCGCACGCGATCGCGCGTTACGTACGCATCTCCTCCCGCAAGGTCAAGATCGTCATCGATCTGATCCGCGGCAAGTCCGTCCGGGAGGCCCTGGCGATTCTCGAGTACACCCCCAAGGCGGCTACCGAGCCCGTCATGAAGCTGCTCAAGAGTGCGATCGCCAATGCCGAGAACAACCTCGACATGAACCGTGAAGATCTCTATGTCGCTGAGGTTTATGCGAACCAGGGACCGACGCTCATGCGTTTCCGTCCCCGTGCGCAGGGCCGCGCGAGCCGCATCCGCAAGCGCACGAGCCACATCACCATCGTGCTCGATCAGCAGGCAAAGTAAGGAGGAAGAGTTATGGGTCAGAAAGTTAATCCGAATGGCTTCCGCGTCGGCGTAATCCGCGACTGGAACGCCCGTTGGTATGCCTCCAAGAAGGACTTTGCCAACTACCTCGTTGAGGATCACAAGATCCGCGAGTTCGTTAAGAAGAAGTACTACGCTGCTTCGATCTCCCACATCGAGATCGACCGTGCGGCCGGTAAGGTCACCATGAGCATCTACACCGCTCGTCCGGGTCTGCTCATCGGCAAGGGCGGCGCAGGCATCGAAGACATCAAGAACTCCGTCAAGAAGGAGCTCAAGGTCGACGTCAATGTCAACATCATGGAGATCCGCGATGCGGATACCGATGCGCAGCTCGTTGCGGAGAACATCGCAGCGCAGCTCGAGAAGCGCATCAGCTTCCGCCGCGCGATGAAGCAGGCCATGGGCCGCTCCATGCAGAAGAATTCCGTCAAGGGAATCAAGCTCCAGTGCGCCGGTCGTCTCGGCGGTGCGGAAATCGCGAGAACCGAAGGTTATCACGATGGTTCCATCCCGCTTCAGACCATGCGTGCGGATATCCACTACGGCTTCGCCGAAGCTCACACCACCTACGGCCGCATCGGCTGCAAGGTTTGGATCTACAAGGGTGAGGTCCTCGGCAAGCGCAATAATCAGGAAGGAGGCAGATAAGCCATGTTGATGCCTAAGAGAGTCAAGCGTCGTCGCGTCTTCCGCGGCCGCATGAAGGGCAAAGCTCTTCGCGGAAACACCATCACTTACGGTGAATTCGGCCTCGTTTCCATGGATCCCTCGTGGATCACCAGCAACCAGATCGAGGCAGCGCGTGTTGCCATGACCCGTTACATGAAGCGTGGCGGTCAGGTCTGGACCAAGATCTTCCCCGACAAGCCCATCACCGAGAAGCCCGCTGAAACCCGAATGGGTTCCGGTAAAGGTTCTCCGGAATACTGGGTCGCAGTCGTCAAGCCGGGCCGCGTCCTCTTTGAGGTCGGCGGTGTGGATGAGGCGATCGCCCGCGAGGCACTCCGTCTTGCGATGCACAAGCTGCCCGTCCGCTGCAAGATCGTCAAGAAAGATGTAGAAAGTGGTGAAACCAAATGAAGGCGAATAAGTTCCGTGAACTGAATCAGGACGCGCTGATCGCGCGTGAGAAGGAGCTCAAGACCGAGCTGTTCAACCTTCGTTTCCAGGCTGCCACCGGTCAGCTCAACAACCCCCAGCGCATCAGCGAGTGCAAGAAGGATATCGCCCGTGTGAAGACGATCATCCGTCAGAACGAGCTGAAGGCTGCCGAGTGAGCAAAAGGAGGACAAATAGATGGAAATCGTAAGAGGTTATCGTAAAACCCGTACGGGCGTCGTTGTCAGCGACAAGATGGACAAGACCGTCGTCGTCGCGATCAAGACGAAGGTCCGCCATCCCCTCTACGGCAAGATGGTCAACCGTACCCGCAAGTTCAAGGTACACGATGAGAACAATGAGTGCGGCATCGGTGATTTCGTGAAAATCATGGAGACCCGCCCCATTTCCAAGGATAAGAGATGGCGCCTGGTCGAGATCATCGAAAAGGCGAAGTAAGGCAGGAGGACAAAAGATATGATTCAACCGCAAACCAGACTGAAAGTCGCGGATAACAGCGGCGCGAAGGAAATCATGTGCATCCGCGTGCTCGGCGGCTCCAAGGTCAAGAGCGCGAACATCGGTGATGTCATCGTTGCCTCCGTCAAAACCGCCACCCCCGGCGGAAACGTCAAGAAGAAGGATGTCGTCAAGGCAGTTGTCGTTCGCAGCGTGAGCGGCCTGCAGCGCAACGACGGTTCCGTCATCCGTTTCGATGACAACGCCGCCGTCATCATCGACGACAAGAAGCAGCCCCGCGGCACCCGTATCTTCGGGCCCGTCGCGCGTGAGCTCCGCGAGAAGGATTACATGAAGATCGTCTCTCTCGCCCCGGAAGTTCTGTAAGGAGGAACGTGACATGAACAAACTGAATGTCAAAAAGGGCGACACCGTTGTGGTCATCACCGGCAAGGACAAGGGCAAGCAGGGCAAGATCCTTGAGGCCATGCCCGAGAAGGAGCGCGTCGTTGTTGCCGGCGCCAACATGATCACCAAGCATGTCAAGCCCCGCCGTCAGGGTGAATCCGGCGGCCGTATTGAGAAGGAAGGCACCATCCACGTTTCCAACGTGAAGCTCGTGTGCCCCAAGTGCTCGAAGCCGACCCGTATCGCTCATAAGATCGAAGAGGTCGAGATCTTGGGCCAGAAGAAGATGAAGAGCGTCCGTTACTGCAAAGAGTGCGGCGCGAAGATCGACTGAGTGAAGGGAGGAGGAACAACCAATGGCTAAGAAAGAACAAGCTCAGATGGCAGCATTCGATGAAATGCCCCGCCTGAAGGTCCTCTACAAGAACGAGGTCGCTCCCGCACTGAAGGAGAAGTTCAATTACGAGAACGTGATGCAGATCCCGCGTCTCGAGAAGATCATCATCAACATGGGTCTCGGCGCCGATAAGGACAACCCGAAGGGTATCGAAGCGGCAGCCAAGGAACTCAGCACCATCGCCGGCCAGAAGGCGGTCGTCACCAAGGCGAAGAAGTCCGTCGCGAACTTCAAAGTCCGCGAAGGCATGAGCGTCGGTGCGAAGGTCACCCTGCGCGGCGATCGTATGTACTACTTCGCCGACAAGCTGATGAACATCGTCCTGCCCCGCGTCCGCGACTTCCGCGGCGTGTCCGACAAGTCCTTCGACGGCCGCGGCAACTACGCCATGGGTCTGAAGGAGCAGCTGATCTTCCCCGAGATCAACTACGATGATGTCGAGAAGGTGCGCGGTATGAACATCGTGTTCGTCACCAGCGCAAACACGGATGAAGAGTGCAAGGAGCTGCTCAAGCAGCTGGGTATGCCCTTCGTTCAGGCGTAATAGGAGGATCGAATCATGGCAAAGACCAGTATGAAACTCAAGCAGCAGCGTACCCCGAAGTACAGCACCCGTGCGTACACCCGCTGCCGCATCTGCGGCCGTCCGCACTCCGTTCTGTCCAAGTACGGTATCTGCCGCATCTGCTTCCGCGAACTGGCGTACAAGGGTGAGATCCCCGGCGTGCGCAAGGCAAGCTGGTAATAGGAGGAAACGAAAATGACTGATACTATCGCAGATATGCTCACCCGGATCCGCAACGCGCTTGTCGCGAAGCACGAGACGGTTGATGTACCTTGCAATACCGTCAAGACCGCGATTGCGGACATCCTCGTCAAGGAGGGCTACATCAAGTCCTACGAGATCGTGGAGAACGGTGTTGAGAAGACGATCCACATCGTCCTCAAGTACGGCGCGAACAAGCAGCGCGTCATCGTCGGCCTCAAGCGTATCTCCCGTCCCGGCCTGCGCGTTTACGCCCGCAAGGACGAGGTACCGAAGGTCCTCGGTGGTCTCGGCATCGCCATCATTTCCACTTCCCGCGGCATCATGACCGACAAGGAAGCCCGGAAGCTCGGCGTTGGCGGCGAAGTCATCGCTTATGTCTGGTAAGGCATAATACCAAACCATTTCATATATAAGGAGTAACCAAAATGTCTCGTATCGGAAAACTTCCGGTCAGCATTCCTGCCGGAGTGACAATTACGGTCAATGAGGGAAACGTTGTTACGGTCAAGGGCCCCAAGGGCGAACTGACCCAGCAGCTTTCCAAGGAAATGATCATCGAACAGGAAGACGGCAAGCTCACCGTCAAGCGCCCCTCTGATTCCAAGCAGCATCGTGCGCTTCACGGTCTCACCCGTACCCTGATCAACAATATGGTCGTCGGCACCACGACCGGGTTCACCAAGAACCTCGAGATCGTCGGCGTCGGTTATCGTGCCCAGATGCAGGGCAACAAGCTGGTTCTGAACCTCGGTTATTCTCACCCCGTTGAGTTCGAGCAGACCGCTGACATCAAGTTTGAAGCTCCCGCCCCGACGAAGATCGTCGTCAGCGGTATCGACAAGCAGAAGGTCGGCCAGGTCGCTGCCGAGATCCGCGCGGTCCGCAGCCCCGAGCCCTACAAGGGCAAGGGTGTCCGCTATGAGGGCGAAGTCGTCCGCCGCAAAGAGGGCAAGACCGGTAAATAATTCGGGAAGGAGTGACGAAAGATGTTTTCTAAGATCGATAAGAACGCTATCCGCAAGGCTCGCCACGATCGTCAGCGCGGCTATTTCGCCGGCACCGCCGATCGTCCGCGTCTCAACGTTTATCGCAGCACCTGCAACATCTACGCGCAGGTCATCAACGACGAAGTCGGCAACACCCTGGTCGCTTGTTCCACGCTGGATCCCGAAGTCAAGGCTCAGCTCGAAGGCAAGTCCAAGACCGAAGCTGCTCAGCTCGTCGGTGAGATCATCGGCAAGCGCGCAGTCGAAGCCGGCGTAAAAGCGGTCGTTTTCGACCGTGGCGGCTATCTCTACACCGGCCGTGTAGCGGCCCTCGCAGAAGGCGCCCGCAAGGCCGGCCTGGAGTTCTAAGGAGGAATCGCAATGCAGAATAACAGAAAATTCGAGAAAGAACCCTCTGAGTTCAAAGAGCGTCTGGTTGCGATCAACCGTGTCGCCAAGGTCGTTAAGGGCGGTAAGAACTTCCGCTTCACGGCACTCATGGTCGTCGGTAATGAAAACGGCAAAGTCGGCGTTGGTCTCGGCAAGGCCGTTGAAATTCCCGAAGCTGTACGCAAGGGCGTCGAAGACGCGAAGCGCCACATGATCGAGGTCCCGATCGTCGGCACCACGATCCCGCATCAGGTCGAAGGCAAGTTCGGCAAGGGTCATGTCCGCATGCTCCCCGCTGAAGAAGGTACCGGTGTTATCGCGGGCGGTCCCGCCCGTGCGGTCCTCGAGATGGTCGGTATCCGTGATATCCGCACCAAGTCCTACGGCTCCAACAACCCCAGCAACTGCGTGAAGGCGACCCTCGATGGTCTTTCCCAGCTGCGCACGGTTGAGCAGGTTGCCAAACTCCGCGGCAAGACCGTGGAAGAGATCCTTGGCTGAGGAGGGGTTCGACAATGGAAAAGAAACTGAAGATCACCCTCGTCAAGAGCACCATCGGCGCTCTGAAGGATCAGAAGGCCACCATCGTGGCGCTCGGTCTCAAGAAGACCAACAGCACCGTCGAGCAGCCCGACAATGCCTGCATCCGCGGCATGCTGTTCAAAGTGCGTCACCTTGTCAAGGTAGAAGAACTTTAATCGGAGGAACGGAACATGAAATTGCATGAATTACAGCCCGCTCCCGGTTCCGTCAAAGAAGCTCGCCGCATCGGTCGCGGTACCGGTTCCGGCATGGGCAAGACCTCCACGAAGGGTCACAAGGGTCAGAAGGCCCGCAGCGGAACCAAAAAGAACGGCTTTGAAGGCGGTCAGATGCCTCTGGCACGCCGTCTCCCGAAGATCGGCTTCACCAACATCTGGGGTTCCGTCTACACCACGGTCAACATCTCTGCCCTCGAGAAATTCGAGGACGGTACCGTTATCACCGCAGCATTCCTGAAGGAGCAGGGCGTCATCTCCAAAATCGAGAAGGACGGCCTGAAGGTCCTCGGCGGCGGCGAGCTGACGAAGAAGCTCCATGTCAAAGCTGCGAAGTTCACCAAGACCGCCGATGAGGCGATCAAGGCGGCAGGCGGCACCGTTGAGGTTGAAGGCTAATGTTCAAGACGTTTATCAACGCATTCAAGATCAAGGATATCCGCAAAAAGATCCTGATGACGCTGTTGCTCATCGTCATCTACCGGCTCGGCTGCTTTATCCCGATTCCGGGCGTAAACGTCGAACTTCTTTCCCAGGCTGTCCAGAGCTACGACATCCTCGGCTTCCTCGATCTTCTGACCGGTAGCTCCTTCTCCCAGTTCACGCTGTTTGCAATGGGTATCTCGCCGTACATCACCGCGAGCATTATCCTGCAGCTGCTGACCATCGCCATCCCCGCTTTGGAGAACCTCTCCAAGCAGGATGACGGTCGCGAGAAGATCGAACGCATCACCCGTTATACCGGTATCGGTTTGGCATTCGTCCAGTCCATCGGTATCTTCATGGGTCTTGGCAGAACCTACGTTACCAGCACGCTTCCCTACGGTCTTGCGCTCGTCGTCATCGCGATCTGCGCGACCGGCGGTACCGCGCTGCTGATGTGGCTCGGTGAGCGCATCACCGAAGTCGGCATTGGCAACGGCATCTCCATGCTGATCTTCGCTTCCATCGTGAGCCGCGTGCCCGCGACCGTCATCGGTTGGGTACAGGGTCTCGTGACGGGCACGATGGCATGGTGGGCGTTCGTGCTCGTTCTCGTGCTGGTCTTCGCGATGATCACCCTTGTCGTCTATGTCGACCGTGCAGAGCGCCGCATTCCGATCACTTATGCGAAGCGCGTTGTCGGCCGTAAGATGTACGGCGGTCAGAGCACCTACCTCCCGATCAAGGCAAACGCCAACGGCGTTCTCCCCCTGATCTTTGCGATGACGCTCATCCAGTTCCCGGGCATGATCGCCCAGTTCTGGCCGAAGAGCGGATTCTACTCTTTCTATACGAAGTACCTCGGTTCCACGAGTGTCGTTTACTTTGTGGTTTACGCATTGCTGATCGTTGCATTCGGTTACTTCTACAGCGCCATCACCTTCAACCCGGTGGAGATGTCGAAGAACCTGCAGCAGAACGGCGGCTTTATCCTGGGCATCCGCCCCGGCAAGCCTACCGGTGAGTATCTTGCGAGAATCAGCAGCCGTCTGACGCTGTTCGGTTCCCTGTTCCTGGCGGTCATCGCCATCCTGCCCACCCTCGTTCTGCGTTCTCTCGGTCAGATGACCGCGTTCGGCGCGACCAGCATCCTGATCATGGTCAGCGTTGCGATCGAGTCCACCGAACAGCTCGAGAGCCAGATGCTCATGCGGCACTATAAAGGATTCCTCAACTGAAGAGGGTAACGCTATGAAGCTTGTTTTTCTCGGCCCGCCCGGTGCGGGCAAAGGGACTCAGGCCGAGCGTATCGCGGAAAGCGAGCATATCGCCCACATCTCGTCGGGCGATATGCTGCGCACCGAAATACGCAAGGGCACCGAAGCGGGGCTGCTCGCGAAGGATCTCATTGAGAAAGGCGAGTTTGTGCCCGACGAGATCATCATCGAAATGGTCAAAGACCGGATCCTCGAACCGGACTGTGCGAACGGATTCCTGTTCGACGGCTTCCCGCGGACGGTTGCCCAGGCGGACGCGTTGAAAGAGATCGCCGACATCGATGCCGTTATCGATATCGACGTTCCGTTCGACCGTTTGCTCGAACGCATCACCGGCCGAAGAGTCTGTCCCAACTGCGGCATGGCTTACCATATCAGCACCTATGCGGGGGATACCTGTGAAAAGTGCGGTGAGAAGCTCTGCCAGCGCGATGATGACACTGCCGAGACCGTGCAGAATCGTCTGACGGTTTACGAACGGCTGACAAGACCCCTGACGGAGTATTACCGGAAAGAGGGCTTGCTCAGGATCGTGAACGGCGATCTCGGAATCGATGAAGTAACGGAACAAATCAGAAAGGCAATCAGATGATCACGATCAAATCAGCAGCGGATATCGAAAAGATGGATGTTGCCGGAAGGATCGTAGAGGAAACGCTGAACCTGATGAGCACGCTGGTTCGCCCCGGCGTGACCACGGAAGAGCTCGACCGCGAGGCCGAACGGTTCATCCGCTCGCGCGGTGCGGTTCCTTCCTTCCTCAACTACAGCGGTTATCCCAAGAGCATCTGCACCTCTGTAAACGAGCAGGTCGTCCACGGGATCCCCGGAAGCTATAAGCTGAAGGACGGCGACATCATCTCTGTCGATGTGGGTGCGTATATCAACGGATTCCACGGAGACGCGGCAAGAACGTTTCTTATCGGAAACGTACCCGACGAGGTGAAAGAGCTCGTCAAAGTCACCAAGGAATGTTTCTTTGAAGGCATCAAGTTCGCAAAGGTCGGATACCGCATCGGCGATATCGGTCACGCGATCCAATCCTATGCGGAAAGCCATGGCTACGGCGTCGTTCGCGAGCTGATCGGCCACGGCATCGGCAGAGAGATGCACGAAGAACCCGATGTGCCGAATTACGGTCGTCCGGGTCGCGGTGTCCGCCTGGAAAAGGGCATGTGCATCGCGGTGGAACCGATGATCAACCTGGGCACGGAAAAAGTGTGGCAGCTGTCCGACGGATGGACGATCGTGACGCAGGACGACAAGCCCAGCGCCCACTACGAGAACACACTCGTCATTACCGACGGTGAGCCGCGCTTGCTCACACTCCACGAGGAGGGCTGAGACCTTGGAACATGAATGCATCGGCCGTTTGGCAGTGTCCAAACAGGGGCGCGACAGAGGAAGGACTTTTCTCATTACCGGAATCGTCGACGATAACCACGTAACCTTATCGGACGGTGAGACCCGAAAGGTCGACCGACCGAAGAAAAAGAAGCTGAAGCACCTGCGTGTGTTGCCGGAAAAGGCACAGGAAATCGCAGCGCAGCTGAATGCCGGAAAGATCCCGCAGGACAGCGATGTCCGCAAGGCGATCGAGGCGTTCCGTTGTGAAACCTCAGAGTAAACATCAGGAGGAAACACTTGAAAGAGGGCGTCATTGAAGTTGAAGGCGTCGTTTCCGAAGCGCATCCGAACGCGATGTTCGAGGTGAAGCTTCAGAACGGTCATACGATACTTGCAACGATATCGGGAAAGCTTCGGATGAACTTCATCCGTATTCTCCCCGGTGACAAGGTCACGGTGGAGCTTTCCCCTTACGATCTGACCCGCGGCCGCATCACGTGGCGCGGAAAGAACTGAGACACAGGAAAGGAGAACGACAATGAAAGTCAGACCCAGCGTGAAACCCATGTGCGAAAAGTGCAAGATCATCAAGCGCAAAGGCCGCATCATGATCATTTGCGAGAACCCGAAGCACAAGCAGAAGCAGGGCTAAGCCGAAAGATCTCCCGACGGGCGGCTGTGTGGGGCGCAAGCCCCGCATTCCGGAGGGATGTAATATAAAAAGATTTTTAACGATTAATTGGAGGTAAAGGAACGATATGGCACGTATTGCTGGCGTAGACCTTCCCCGAGATAAGCGGATCGAGATCGGTCTGACTTATATCTTCGGTATCGGTCACAAGACGGCCCAGAACATCCTGGCTGCCACCGGCGTCGATCCCGATGTCCGCGTTCGCGACATGGACGAGAACGACGTCAACAAGCTCAGAGAATACATCGACAAGAACCTGAAGGTCGAAGGCGATCTCCGCCGTGAGACCTCGATGAACATCAAGCGCCTCATCGAGAACGGCTGCTATCGCGGTGTTCGTCACCGTAAGGGTCTGCCCGTCCGCGGTCAGAGCACCAAGCAGAACGCGCGTACCCGCAAGGGTCCGAAGCGTACGCAGGGCGGCAAGAAGAAATAATTAAGGGAGGAAGCAAGAAATGGCAAAAGCAACCAAGATCAAAAAGACTGCGGCTTCCCGTAAACGTCGTGAGAAGAAGAACATCGAGCGCGGTCAGGCGCACATCCGTTCTTCCTTCAACAACACGCTGGTCACCATCAGCGACCTGCAGGGTAACGCGATCTCCTGGAGCAGCTCCGGCGCTCTCGGTTTCCGCGGTTCCAAGAAGTCCACTCCCTTCGCGTCCCAGATGGCAGCCGAGACTGCCGCGAAGGCAGCGATGGAGCACGGTCTCCGCACTGTGGAAGTTTATGTGAAGGGCCCCGGTTCCGGCCGTGAGAGCGCGATCCGCGCCCTGGCAACCGCAGGTCTGGAAGTTACGCTCATCAAGGATGTGACGCCCATCCCGCACAACGGATGCCGTCCGCCGAAGCGCAGAAGAGTCTAAGGAGGCAAACACAATGGCTAGATATACCGGTTCCGTTTGCAGACAGTGCCGTCGTGAGGGCCAGAAGCTGTTCCTCAAGGGCGATCGCTGCTATACCGATAAGTGCGCGCTGACCAAGCGCCACACCGCTCCCGGCATGAATGCCCGCGCTCGCCGCAAGCAGTCCGAGTACGGCATCCAGCTCCGCGAGAAGCAGAAAGTCCGCCGCGCATACGGCGTGCTCGAGTCCCAGTTCCGCAAGTACTACGATAAGGCGACCAACATGAAGGGCGTCACCGGTGAGAACATGCTGAGCCTGCTCGAGCTCCGTCTCGACAACGTGGCTTACCGTCTCAACTTCGGTGATTCCCGTCCGATGGCCCGTCAGATGGTCACCCACGGTCACCTCCTCGTCAACGGCAAGAAGGTCGATATCGCTTCTTACTCCGTGAAGGTCGGCGACGTGATCTCCGTCCGCGAGAAGAGCCGCGACCTCGAGTACTTCAAGGCTCTGCGTGAGTCCGGTGCGGCACACGCTGTTCCGAAGTGGCTCGAGCTCGATGCCGACAAGCTTCAGGGCAAAGTCGTTGCGCTCCCGCAGCGTGATGATATCGACTTGACGATCGAAGAGCATCTCATCGTTGAGTTCTACTCCAGGTAAGCCTTAACGGCTTGTCCACAACCAAGAAACGAAGGAGGGTAAACAATTGCTGGAAATCGAAAAGCCCAAACTCGAGTGTGTGGAATGTAGCGAAAAATACGGCAAATTTGTCGTAGAGCCGTTGGAGCGTGGCTTCGGCACGACGTTGGGCAACAGCCTGCGCCGTGTCCTGCTCTCCAGCTTGCCCGGTGTGGCCGTGAGCTCCATCAAGATCGACGGTGTCGTGCATGAATTCACGGCGCTGCCCGGTGTGAAAGAGGAGATCACGGAAATCATCCTGAACCTGAAGGAGCTTGTCTTCAAGCTCTACTGCGATGGCCCGAAGACCGTGGTCATCGATGCGCAGGGTCCGGGTGAGGTCACCGCGGGTGATATCCTTCCCGATTCCGACGTGGAAGTCATCAATCCCGAGCTCCACATCGCAACGCTGGATACTGACGGCAAGCTCCATATGGAAATGATCCTGGAGCATGGCCGCGGTTATGTTTCGGTCGACCGCAACAAGCGTCCCGACATGCCGATCGGTCAGATCGCGATCGACTCCATCTTCACCCCCATCACGAAGGTCAACTTCACGGTCGACAACACCCGCGTCGGTGCCCGTACCGATTTTGACAAGCTGACCCTCGAAGTGTGGACGGACGGCAGCATCAAACCCGATGAAGCGGTTTCGCTGTCCGCACGGATCCTCAACGAGCACCTGAACCTGTTCGTCAATCAGGCGGATCACATTCAGGCCGGTGAGATCCTGAAGGAGAAGGAAGAGAGCAAGAAGGAAAAGAGCCTTGAAATGAACATCGAGGATCTCGACCTTTCGGTCCGTTCCTACAACTGCCTCAAGCGCGCAGGTATCAACACCGTTGGTGAGCTGGTCAACCGCGATGAGGAAGAGATGATGAAAGTGCGCAACCTCGGACGCAAGTCCCTCGAGGAAGTGCAGCAGAAACTGAGTGCGATGGGTCTCTCCCTTCGCACAAACGAAGATTGAGGAGGAATAGCTCATGGCAAACCGTAAGCTTGGCAGAGCCGGAGACCAGCGTAAAGCAATCCTGCGCAACCAGACCACGGCGCTCATTTGGAACGGCAAGATCGTTACCACCGAGACGCGTGCCAAGGAAGTGCGCTCCATTGCCGAGAAGCTGATCACGCTCGCTGTCAAAGAATATAAGAACGAAGAGATCGTCGAGAAGGATGTTTTCAACGACAAGAAGCAGACCGTGAAGGTCGAGAAGCATGTCGACAAGCCCTCCAAGCTCGCCGCACGCCGTCAGATCATGGCGTATCTCTACGATGTCCCCGCCACCAAGGAAGCGAAGGAGAGCAAGTCCGAGTACAAAGAGCGCACCAAGGATCGTGCGCACGCTGTCGTCGAGAAGCTCTTCCGCGATATCGCTCCGAAGATGGATGCCCGCATTGCCGAAGGCAAGAAGGGCGGCTACACCCGTATGTACAAGCTCGGACCCCGTCGCGGCGATGCTGCCGAGATGGTCGTTCTCGAGATCATCGGCTGATTCAGCCAAAGAAAACCGGACAGTGCAAGCTGTCCGGTTTTTTGTTGCTTTGGTGAAAAAAGTATCAAGTACAACGGTAAAGAGCAACCAGTTCACACCGGACCCCAAAGCGATGTAGTGGCTGTGACCAATCAGTGCGTCTGCCGACCTTATTTGTTTGACGGCATGATATTTTGCATATCCGGTGGAGCCGGGGGAGCATCCGTGTTCACCCGGCAGAGTAAAAAAAGAGCCTTCCGCGGAGGAAGACTCTTTTCTTTTTCGGTATTTATTTCCGATGGCCTATCGCATGACCTCTTGCATAGGCCAGGGACCTTCCGAGGGAATCGGATGCAAGAAAACCGAGGGCGATGGCGAAACACACAAGGATGGTCGTCGTCATCGATGTTGCGGCGAGTGCGGTGTCGTTCCGCACGATCCCGTACATGGTTCTGTATAATGCAGATCCAGGGATGAGCGGAAACATGCCGATGGTCATGAACACCGTTGCGGGTGCCCGGTTGAAACGCGCCATGATCTGCGCGTACACGGCGCAAAACATCGCCGCGCAGATCGCGCTGATGAATTCATGGGTCAAATGCGCGGAGGCGAAGAGGTAAACCGCCCATACGGCAAGTCCGCCGAGTGCACAGCAAACAAGTTTTTTGATCGATTTGATGTGAAATAGCAACGCAAATCCGATACTGCTGACGGTACTTGCGATCAATTGCTCGGGCACAGTGGAGCGGCTCATCAGTGCCAGGTTGGTACCATCGCCCAACAATTGGATCGCGGCGCAGATTCCGAGGCCGATGCCGAGCGCCCCCGTGACCGCTGCAGTGATGTTGATCACGCCGGACAAAGAGTCCAGACAGACGAAATCGCGCAACGCATTCGTGACACCAAGTGCGGAGACCACCAAAATGATGACGCCGGTGGTGACGGAGCCCGGATGGACGACCCAGCCGAATCGGGCGCATGCGAGGATGAACAGACCTGCAAAGAAGGTCGTGATGAAGTTGCGCAGCAAAGGTCCGAGTGTTTTGACGGTATGCCTGTCGATGAACAGAATCAACGCGGATGTCAGCGCCGCGCAGATCAAATCGGTCGGTTCGCAGCCGAAGAACAGCGCGTAGAACGGTCCGCCGAGCATCGCGCCAATGTACTGTAACCAGACCGGGTTGCACTCATGGTCAAGCGCTTCGTTCAAAAGCCGGCGGAACTCGGGTGCATCCACCGGGTTGGCACACAGGTGGCGGCTCAAATCGTTGAGCTTGTCGAACCTGTTGAAGTTGATGCTCGCGGCGCGCACATGCCGGATCTGCGTCCGCAGTTTACCGCTGCCCGGCAAAATGACCGTTGCCTGGATATTCGTCGGAACGAGCCAAACGTTCGGGTTTTCGAACCCATAGGCTTCCAGCAGGCGGTACATCGTATCTTCCGCTCGATGCACCTCGGCGCCGCTGTTGACAAGGGCAGACCCGAGATCGAGGATCAGCCCGAAGATTTTTTCGTAATCCATGTTACCTCCGCACGTCTCGTACGCGCACGCATATCATATCATATGCGGGTCAGAGGGGCAATCGATGCCGGATAAAGAAAAAGAGCGGTTTCCCGCTCTTCCCGGTCAGATCTCGCGAAGGTCTTTGCCGCACTCGCTGCAGTACTTGGCGAAGCGTTCGTTTTGCGCGCCGCAATGCGCGCAACGGTTCATGCCTTCTGTGTAGGGTGTACCTGCGGAAGAAGCTTCACGGGTGGTTTCGTTGTTCTGCAACCTTGCAACGGTGTCGTTCAACCGGTCGATGGCGGCGGTCAGGTTTTTGTCGGGGCGCAGGGCAACGAACAACATGCCGAGGGTTCCGAGGAAGAAACCCCACCAGAATCCGCCGGTATAACCTTTGCTCTTCGCGATCGAGCGGGAGAACAAGCCCCAGACGACATGCAACAGAATTCGGAACAGGAGAACAAAGCAGATACACAAGATCGACAGACCGGCAAAGAACTCGATCGCGTTTGCGACGAGCGGAAGTCCTTCCGAAATCGCTTCATTCAATGCGGGGATCCCCTCATTGATCGCGCCGACGATCTGCGGGATGGCGTCGTTGATGGCCTTGGCGACTTCGGGCGCGTTCTCAACGATCGCACTGTCGATCTCGGGTGTTACAGGCGCGATCGTGGGGATCGCCGGAACGGCTTGTTCGAATAAAAGATGCATGAGCATGAAAAAATCCTCCGTATGTCGGTGATATCAAAAATAGTACTACCGCTTCGGAACGAATGCAAGCGGGGCGTGGGAGGAAGAAGCGACGATACGCGGATACAAAAAAGCCGGAGAACGGTGTCTCCGGCAAAAGGGTCAGATCAGGTGCGCGAGTTTCGGGCGCAGCTTTTTCAAATACAGGTAAGCGAGGCGCAGAAGCACGCCGTCGTATACGAGAAGGATCAGCGAAAGCGCGCCGCAGAAGGCCACAGTCATCCAACGAGACATGTCGGAAAAATCCGCCATGACCGATGCGGGGCGCAGCAGCAACAGCAAAAAAGAATACATTGCCGCAACGCCTGATGTGAGGGCCGCCAACTTCAAAAGCAAACGGAACGATTTCCGGGGAATGGCGTCGAGCCGCGGCTTCAGTACCGGATACCACCCTGTGAAAACATAGAAGAACGCCGCCTCTTTGTCCGCACCGACCGCGAGCGCGACAAGCCCCGTTGCCAGCCAAACGGTGAGGGCGGACGCTTTGCCGTATTCGATCAAAACGGGCAACAGCAATGCCGCGGCGGCAAGAGGTGCGCAGTAGGTCAAAACCGGGATCAACCCGCCCGACAGCATGATCAGCACGCCGAAGCCCGTGATCAGTCCGCAAAAGGCGATGCGTTTTGTTTTCTTTCGTTGTTCCATGCCTGCATTCGGTCCGTTCCGGACCGTTCCTTTCAGTCGATTTCAAAAAAGCGGCAGCGAAGGAACAGCGGTGCGTTCCTCCGCATACGCTCAGTTCAGCTCGAACATTCCGGTGTACAACTGGTAATACTTGCCCTTTTGCTCCAGCAGGTCGTCGTGGTCGCCGCGTTCGATGATCTTGCCGTTTTCGAGAACGATGATCGCATTGGCGTTGCGCACGGTAGAGAGGCGGTGTGCGATGACGAACACGGTGCGCCCTTTCATCAGGCGGTCCATGCCCTTTTCGATCAGCGCCTCGGTACGCGTGTCGATGGAGCTTGTCGCTTCGTCGAGGATCAGGATCGCGGCATCGGACACCGCTGCACGGGCGATGGCGATCAGCTGGCGCTGACCCTGCGAAAGGTTGGTTCCGTCGGCCGTCAGCACCGTATCATAGCCCTGCGGCAGGTGGCGGATGAAGTTGTGGGCGTTCGCAAGCTTTGCCGCTTCGACGATTTCTTCATCGGTCGCGTCCAGACGACCGTAGCGGATGTTTTCGCGCACGGTGCCGGTGAACAGGTGCGTATCCTGAAGCACCATCGCCATCGAACGGCGCAAAGCATCCTTCCGGAACCGGCGGATGTCGTACCCGTCGAGGGTGACCTCGCCGGAGCGGATGTCGTAGAAGCGGTTGATGAGGTTCGTGATCGTGGTCTTGCCCGCGCCGGTAGAACCGACGAACGCGAGCTTTTGTCCGGGCTTCGCCCACATGGTGATGTCTTTCAGAACATCGTGCCCTTCGGTATATGCAAAGAACACATTCGTGAAGCGGACGTCGCCGTGCACCTCTTCGAGCCGGAACGAGCCGTCTTCCTGCGGGACCTTCCATGCCCATTCGCCGGTGAAGGTCTCGTTTTCGGTCAGGCTGCCGTCTTCGTGCTTCACAACGTAAGCGATTTCGATATCGCCCTCATCGGTCTCGGGCTCCGCATCGATCAGGTTGAAGATGCGTTCCGCACCGGCAAGGGAGTTCAGGATACCACTGAATTGCTGGGAGATCATCGTCACGGGGTTCGAGAACTGCTTGGTATACTGGAGGTAGGCGGCGATGGTACCGATGTCCATCATCCCCGCGATCGTGAGCCCGGCACCCGCTGCCGCGCACGCCGCGTACAGCACATAACTGAGGTTGCCCATGATCGGCATGAGGATCATGGCATAGGTCATGGCTTGTGTGGAAGCGAAGCGCAGGTTTTCCGAAAGTTCCGCAAAGCGCGTAACGGAGGCGTCCTCACGGCAGAAGACCTTGACCTCGCGCTGACCTTCCAGCAGCTCTTCGGCATAACCGTTCGCCTGCGCAAGCGCTTCCTGACGGGCTTTGAAATACTTCGAGGATTTGGAGCCGATGTTTTTGATGATGAGCATCATCAGGAAGAACACGACGACTACCAGCAGCGTGAGCAAGGGCGACAGGACGAGCATCATGCCGAACACGCCGATGAGGGTGATGGTGCTCGTGAGCAGCTGCGGCAAGCTGTTGGAAAGCGTTTCGCGCAAGGTATCCGTATCGTTCGAATACAGGCTCATGATCTCGCCGTGGGTACGGCTGTCGAAATAGCGGAGCGGCAAGCGCTGCATCTTGGTGAACATTTGGACGCGGACCTTCTCCAGAATACCGGTCGAGAGGCGCATCAGCAGGAAGTTCGAAACAAAGGTACCCGCGGCGCCGCACAGATAGATCGCCACCAGGGTGAGCACGGTGCCGAGCAGGGGGCGCATCGAGGTGACGCCGCTTTGGAACATCTCCGCGATGCTGTTGAAGAGCGGCTTGAGCATGTAGGTGCCGAGCACCGAAGCAGAAGCGGAGAAGGCGAGCGCGACGAAAGCGCAGGTCAGCATGACCGGATGCTCCGTCAGGTACGAAAGCAAGCGGAGAAAAGTCTTTTTGCCGTTTTGCGGGCGGGCAATGCCCTTCATTTTTCCGGGACCGGGCATGTCAGGCCACCCCCTTTTGCTGGGAAGAATAGATTTCCCGGTAGATTTCGTTGGTTTCCAAAAGCTCCGCGTGAGTACCGATGGCGTCGATCTTGCCGTCGTCGAGGACGACGATGCGGTCGGCGTCCATCACGCTTGCCACACGCTGTGCGATGATGATCTTGGTCGTGCCCGCAAGCTCCTCGCGGAAGGCGCGGCGGATATTCGCATCGGTTGCGGTATCGCAGGCCGAGGTCGAATCGTCGAGGATGAGGACCTTCGGTTGCTTGATCAGCGCACGGGCGATGCACAGACGCTGTTTCTGACCGCCGGAAACGTTGACGCCGCCCTGACCGAGGTCGGTCTCGTATTTGTCGGGGAACGATTGGATGAAGTCGTAGGCGCAAGCGGCGCGGCAAGCGGCATCGATCTCCTCCTGTGTGGCGTCCGCTTTGCCCCAAAGCAGGTTTTCGCGGATGGTGCCCGAAAACAGCACGTTCTTCTGCAGCACCATGCCGATCGCCGCGCGCAAGTTGTCGGTCTTGTAGTCGCGTACATCGTGACCGCCGACGAGAACGGAACCACTCAGCACATCGTACAGCCGCGGAATGAGCTGGACGAGCGTCGTTTTGCCGGAACCGGAACCGCCCACGATGCCGATGACCTCACCGGAACGGACCGAAAGAGAGATGTGCTCGAGCGTCGGATTTTCGGGATTGTCGGAATAGGAGAAGCTGACATCCCGGAATTCGACGGAACCGTCTTCGGGGAGGAGCTCTGTTGCCGCATCGTTGTCGCGGATGGCGGGGACCTCATCGAGCACTTCGCAAATACGCTTGGCGCTCGCGCTCGAAATAACGAAATTGATGAACGCGAAGGTCATCATCATCAGCGACATGAGGATCTGCGTGATGTACGTGATGAAACTCATCAGAGCGCCGGAGGTCAGGGTCCCGTTGAGCACATGACCGCCGCCGATCCAGATCGCGGCGATGATGCAGGAGTACACGGTCAGCTGCATGACGGGGCTCGATACGATCATCAGGCTCTCCGCAGCGCGCTGGGCTTTTTTCAGGGCTGCTGCGCTGTCCTCGAAACGTTCGGTCTCGTAATCACCGCGGACGAAGGCTTTCACCACGCGGATGGCGATCAGGGTCTCCTGCGTACGCGCGTTCATTCCGTCGTACTGCTTGAGCATGCGCTCAAACCGCGGGAAAGCGGCGCGGGCAAGCAGGAACATCGTCAGACCGAGGAAGGGGATGGCGAGGAACAGGATCATCGACAGCTGCGGGCTGATGCGGATGGCGAACACCGTCGCCATGATGAGCATCATGGGGGAACGCGTCAGCATCCGGAGGAGCATCTGGAAGCACGACTGGATGTTCGTGATGTCGTTCGTGAGCCGCGTGAGCAACGAAGCGGTCGAGTACTTGTCGGTGTTTTTGAACGAGAAGGACTGGATCTTTTCGAACACGGACATCCGCAGGTTTTTCGCGGCGCCGTTGGAGGAATAGATCGCGAGCCGTGCGGCGAGAGCGCCGGCAACGAGTGCGCCGAGGCACATCACGATCATCA
Organism: Clostridia bacterium; assembly: GCA_030526425.1. Lineage (GTDB taxonomy): Bacteria > Bacillota > Clostridia > Christensenellales > CAG-138 > CAG-1024. Next base: position 53,675 of record JAUNCT010000007.1, on the reverse strand, counting down.
GACCGCCCTTTTTCAGGACGTATCCGAAATCGCCTGCGGGAATCCCCACATCGATGATATCGGCCATGAGAAGGGGGATGAACACCTCGAGCACGACCTCGACGGTGATGACGACCGGCGAGAGGATGCTCGTGAGGCGGTAGCCCTTCACGAACGGAAAGAGTTTCTTCAGCATTTGGTCTTGTTTCCTCCTTTGACTTGCGGCAGGATCACGCGGATCGGTCCCGCTTCATCGGTGATGTTGTCGAGCATGCGGTCGAGATATTCCGCAAGCTGCGTGAGTTCGCGCTCGCTGAATCCGCGGAGCATCGCGCTGTCTGCCTCATTGAGCTGGTCGCGGTGCTTGGCGGCTACGGCAGCGCCCTCCTCCGTCACGGAAAGCTTGTTTCTGCGGCGGTTGGTTTCGTCGGTCTCACGGCAGATGAGCCCCGCGCGTTCGAGACGCTTCGCACTCAGCGCAATGGAAGCTGCGGATACGAGCAGGCTTTCCGAAAGCTCCTGCTGGGTGGAGCCGGGCATCTGCGTGATGGCTTCGAGCAACGGCAACTGTCCGTCGTGCAAACCGACGGCAAAGGCTTTTTTCCGGAGAAGCGCCCTGCGGTAGATGGACAGGCGCATGTACTTTCGGGCAACGTCCTGTACGGTCATGGTTCCCTCCCGGTCGGAATGATAAGCGCTTAACAATTAAGCGCTTATGAATCATACGACTTCCCGGGACCGAAGTCAACGGAGCAATTGTGACATTTGCAGGAGAAAGAAGCCGCAGACACCGCCTCCGAAAGAGGATTTCTATGACGGTGTGCGGTGCGGAGGGAAGGAAAAGGCTTATTTCATGGTGAAATTCGATGCATTTTATGGAATTTTCACTTGAATGCGGCGTTGTGTTTTGAGTATAATGTATAAACACAATGTGTCGTCGGTTTGGCACGTTGCAGTACGAAAGTACAAAAAATTCAAATGGAGGAACGTTATGAAAAAGTTCATCTGCATGCTTCTCGCAATGGCGATGGTCCTGGCGATCATTCCCGTTGCCGCTGCCGAAGAAAACATCCACATCGGTATCGTGACCGGTTCCGTCTCCCAGAGTGAAGACGACCGCCGCGGCGCCGAGGCTTTCCAGGCGAAGTACGGCGAAGAGATGGTCAAGCTGGCTATCTACCCCGACAACTTCACCGAAGAGCTCGAAACGACCATCCAGACCATCGTGAACCTCTCCGATGACCCGGACATGAAGGCGATCATCGTCAACCAGGCAGTCCCCGGTACGACCGAAGCTTTCCGTCAGATCAAAGAGCGCCGTCCCGACATCATCTGCATCGCGGGTGAGTCTCACGAGGACCTGCCGGAGATCGGCTCCGCTGCCGACCTCGTTGCGAACAACGACTTCGTTGCCCGCGGCTACCTCATCATCAAGACCGCGCATGAGCTCGGCTGCGACACCTTCGTGCACATCTCCTTCCCGCGTCACATGAGCTATGAGACCATGTCCCGTCGTGTTGCGATCATGAAGGCCGCTTGCGAAGAGTTCGGCATGACGTTCGTTCTCGAAACCGCGCCCGACCCGACGACCGACGTCGGCGTTCCCGGTGCGCAGGCATACATCCTCGAGAAGGTTCCGGAGTGGGTCGAGAAGTACGGCAAACAGGCCGCTTACTTCTGCACCAACGACGCGCACACCGAGCCCCTTCTGAAGCAGCTGCTGGCTTACGGCGGTTACTTCATCGAGGCTGACCTCCCCTCCCCGACGATGGGTTACCCGGGCGCTCTCGGTATCGACCTGACCGCTGAGGCGGGCGATTACACCAAGATCCTCGCCAAGGTCGAGTCCGCGATCGTCGAAAAGGGCGGTGAAGGCAAGTTCGGTACCTGGGCTTACAGCTACGGCTTCACCCAGTCCGCAGGTCTCGCAGAGCATGCGCTCCGCGTCGTCAAGGGCGAGAGCGAGCTGCTCGATATGGACAACCTCGCGGAAGCATATCAGGTCTACACCCCCGGCGCCGCATGGAACGGTTCCAACTACTCCAACGCGGATACCGGTGTCAAGGCGGAGAACACCTTCCTCGTCTACCAGGATACCTACATCATGGGCAATCCTGGTCATTACATGGGTGCGACCGATACCGAAGTTCCCGAGAAGTACTTCACCATCAAATAATCGCTGCGGTCTTTGACCGCGTGGCGGCGCGGCGGTCTTGTGTTTGCGGCTGATCCGCGCCCCGTAAAACAGGGGAGGGACAGGTCCCTCCCCCATTACTATTATTTTGGGAAATGAGAGAAGAACTATGAAGAATGCGCTCCTAATGGAGATGCGGAATATCAAAAAGGATTTCTTCGGCAACCGCGTGCTGAGCGATATCAACATCACGCTGCGCGAGGGCGAAGTGCTCGGCCTTTGCGGCGAAAACGGCGCAGGCAAGTCCACCCTGATGAAGATCCTTTTCGGTATGGACGTCATCCGCGAGACCGGCGGCTACGAAGGCGACATCCTCCTTCGCGGTGAAAAGGTACAATTCAATACGCCCTTTGACGCACTGAACGCCGGTATCGGTATGGTACACCAGGAGTTCTCGCTGATCCCTGGTTTCACCGCCGCGGAGAACATCGTGCTCAACCGCGAGCCGCAGAAAAAGAACGTCATCTCCGAGATCTTCGGGGACCGTCTGAACACCCTGGATTACAATGAAATCACCGGCAGGGCGGAGAAAGCCATCGAGAAGATGGGCTTCGCCATCGATAAAGATATGGTCATCAGCAATATGCCCGTTGGCCACAAGCAGTTCACGGAGATCGCCCGTGAGCTTTCGAAGGATCAGCTGAAGCTCCTCATCCTCGACGAGCCCACTGCGGTCCTGACCGAGAAGGAAGCGGAAGCGCTGCTCGCTTCCGTGCGCAGCATGTCCGAAAAGGGGATCGCCGTCATTTTCATCACGCACCGTCTGCAGGAGATCCTCGCGGTGTGCGATACGGTCGTCGTCATGCGCGACGGTGTGGTCGTCAGCGAAAAGCCGGCGTCCGAGAGCTCCGTTGCGGAGATTTCGAAGCTCATGGTCGGCCGCTCCGTCGGCAACGCGGAAAAGAGCGTTGTGACCGACAAAAAGGTCATCAAGGAAACCGACAAGACGATCATGTCCGTGAAGCGTCTGTGGGTCGATATGCCCGGCGAGACCGTGCGCGATGTTTCCATTGACATCAAAGAAGGCGAGATCCTCGGTATCGGCGGTCTTGCCGGTCAGGGCAAGCTCGGCATTCCGAACGGCATCATGGGTCTGTATGAAGCAGGCGGCACGATCGAATTCGAAGGCAAGGAGATCCCGCTCAACAGCCCGCGCCGTTGCCTGGATTCCGGCATCGCTTTCGTTTCGGAGGACCGCCGCGGCGTCGGTCTGCTGCTCGATGAGTCGCTCGAGTGGAACGTTGCGTTCCCCGCGATGCAGATCAACGGCAAGTTCCTGAAGAAATTCGGACCGATGAGCTGGCGCGACGAAAAGGGCATCCGCGAGGTGACCGAGCGTTACATCGACGAGCTCAAGATCAAGTGTGTCGGTTCGAAGCAGAAAGCGAAGGAACTTTCCGGCGGCAACCAGCAAAAGGTGTGTCTCGCAAAGGCGTTCGCGCTCGAACCGAAGTTCCTGTTCGTTTCGGAACCGACGCGCGGTATCGACGTCGGCGCAAAGGCGTTGGTGCTCGACGCGCTCAAGCGTTTCAACCGCGAGAGCGGCGTCACCGTCGTGATGATCAGTTCGGAACTCGAGGAGCTCCGCCAGACCTGCGACCGCGTGGCGATCGTTTCGGGCGGTAAGATCGCGGGCATTCTCCCCGCAACGGCTCCGAGCGAGGATTTCGGTATGCTGATGGTCAGCATGGTCAAATAAGGAGGCGGAAATGGAAACCATTCAAAAGAAAACATTGGGCGAGCGCATCGTTGCCGCCGCCAATGCGTTCGGTCTGCCCCGAATGATCATTGCGGGCTTCCTGCTCGTGCTGTTCATCGCGGCGCCGCTCGTCGGCGTGAACTTCTTCACGCAGATCACCAACACCATCAACCGCTTCAGCTGGAACGCCGTGCTCGTGCTTGCGATGGTCCCGATGATCCACTCCGGCTGCGGACTCAACTTCGGTCTGCCGCTCGGCATCATCTCGGGTCTTCTCGGTGCGACGCTTTCCATCCAGTTCGGGTTCACCGGACCGATGAGCTTTGTGATGGCGGTACTCATCGCAACGCCGTTCGCCGTCATCTTCGGCACCGGCTACGGCTGGCTGCTCAACCGCATCAAGGGCGGTGAGATGATGATTGCGACCTATGTGGGCTTCAGCTCCGTGTCCTTCATGTGCATGATGTGGCTGCTGATCCCCTACACCCACCCGCAGATGGTTTGGGGATATTCCGGCAAGGGTCTCCGTACCACCATCTCGCTCGAAGGTTTCTACGACAAGGTGCTCGCGAACTTCCTCAAGATCGAGATCGGCAACCTGTCCATCCCGGTCGGTACCCTGCTCGTGTTCGCGTTCCTTGCGTTCCTGATGTGGGCGTTCCTGCACACCAAGACCGGTACGGCGATGACCGCCGTCGGTTCGAACCCGACCTTTGCGAAGGCCGCGGGCGTCAACGTGGATAAGATGCGCATGCTCTCCGTCGTGATGAGCACGTGGCTCGCCGCGATCGGCATCCTCATCTACGAACAGGGCTTCGGCTTCATCCAGCTGTACATGGCACCGTTCAACATGGCGCTGCCCGCCGTTTCCGCGATCCTCATCGGCGGCGCGAGCGTGAACAAGGCGTCCATCACGAACGTCATCATCGGTACGTTCCTCTTCCAGGGCATCGTTACGATGACGCCGACCGTCATGAACTCCATGATCCAGATGGATATGAGCGAGGTCATCCGCGTGATCGCATCGAATGGTATGATCCTGTACGCTCTGACCCGGAAAACGGAGGCGGCGAAATGAGAAAAGAATCGAAACTGCTGACGTTCATCACCAACAACACCGTGCCGCTCATGTTTATCCTGATCTGTGCGGTGTGCATCCCGATCTCCGGCTTCTCCGCAAGCTATCTCATCAACGAGATCATCACCCGTATGGGCCGCAACGTCTTCCTGATCCTGAGCTTGCTCATTCCGATCATGGCGGGTATGGGTCTCAACTTCGGTATGACGCTCGGCGCGATGGCCGGTGAGATCGCACTGATCCTCGTGTCCGACTGGCAGATCTGGGGCATCCCGGGCGTCGTGCTCGCATGCATCCTGTCGATCCCCTTCTCGGTGCTGCTCGGTTGGGTCTGCGGTAAGCTGCTCAACATGGCAAAGGGCCGTGAGATGATCACCAGCTACATCATCAGCTACTTCATCAACGGTATCTACCAGCTGGTCGTGCTGTACATGATGGGACCCATCATCCCGATCTCCCACAGCACCATCAAACTGCCGCGCGGCTACGGTATCCGCAACACCGTGTCGCTGCTCAACATGCGCCAGTGCCTCGACAACGCTTGGGCGCTGCGCATCGGCGGCGTGAAGATCCCCGTGCTGACCTTCGTCATCATCGGGTTGCTTTGCTTGTTCATCATCTGGTTCCGCCGTACGAAGCTCGGTCAGGACATGCGTGCGGTCGGTCAGGATATGAACGTTGCGCGTGACGCCGGCATCAAGGTCGAGCGTACCCGCATCATTTCGATCATCATGAGCACCGTGCTCGCGGGCTTCGGTATGGTCATCTACTTGCAGAACATGGGCAACATCGCGACCTACAGTTCGCACTCGCAGATCGGTATGTTCTGCATCGCGGCGCTGCTGGTCGGCGGTGCGAGTGTCGACCGCGCGTCGATCGGCAACGTGTTCCTCGGCGTCATCCTGTTCCATACGATGTTCATCGTCGCGCCCAAGGCGGGCGGTGTCATCACCGGCGATACCATGATCGGCGAATACTTCCGCGTGTTTGTCTCCTACGGCGTCATCACCGTTGCGCTCGTCATGTATGAGGCGAAAAAGCGCAAACACAAGAGCCGTACGGGCGCGGAGCTTGCCGCGGCGCAGAAAGAGGAGGCGGTAAAATGAACGTGAAGACCAGAAGACTGATTTTCCGTTTGGCAACGGTGCTTGTGCTCATCGGCATTTGCGCACTGATGATGGTCATCGGCCGCGGTCATACCGTATACCTCGACAACAAGACGCTCGAATACAACGGCGAGACCTATTCCGCGATGAACAAGGTCACGGTGTATGTCAACGGCGAAAGGATCGCCAAGCTCGCCAAGCGCGAGCGCGGTTCCTCGATCTGCATCGGTCAGAAATTCACGATGGAGCTCGAGATCGTCAAAGAAAAGGGCGATGAGCCCGTGAAGGAGACCTTCACCGTGAAACTGCCCTACAACATCGACGGAGTCGTCATCAATCTGCCCGGTTATCTGGCGGGACTTCCCGAGGAGGCGTGGAGAAGCGAGTTTGTTTCGCTTGCGACGGATACCTCCGAAAATGCCGGCATGACCGACGAGGAGATCCTCGGCGGCGACGACATGGGTCTCGGCGGAGACTTCTGAGCCCCAAACCCGGAACAAACGCCCTTTGCGGTTTCGCAGGGGCGTTTTTCCATGCCGCCCGTGGCGGTGCAAAAGGGAATATGGTACAATACGAACTATGAAAAAAGAGATCAACGGCAACACGGACGGCATCCGTGAAATCGTCCTCCGCGAGATGGAGGAACTGTATGACCTAACGCTCATGCAGGACGAATTTTTGTCCGATGAGCTGTGTGACCGCATGGCGTACTATACGGGACTGACCAACCGCGAAGTCCTGGTTTACGTTTCGCGGCAGGGAAACATCGAAGACGTGCGCATCGGCGACGACCGTTCGGTCGGCATGCAGGAGATGCGAACGGTCCGCAACATCGACCGTCTGGCCGGTGTGCGCTGCATCCACACGCATCCGGGCGGGAACGGTCTGCTGTCCGATGTCGATATCGGCTCGCTCAATTCCCTGCGCCTCGATGCGATGGCGGCGATCGGCGTCACCGAAGACGGACGTGCCGCGAATGTTTACGTCGGTTACCTCGGCGATATGCAGGGGGAAAAGCGGCAGACCATCCTTTACGGACCGATGCGCCCGCACCGACTGCCGCAAAAGGCGTTGATGGACGAGATCTTCGTGGCGGATGAGCGCTTCAAGGCGCCCGCTTACGCCGTCACCAAGGACGAACCCGACCGCGCGATCCTCTGCGGCATCGAGAACGACGACGGCTACGATACCCTGGCGGAGCTCAAGGAGCTTGCGGAGACCGCGGGAATCAAGGTCGTCGGCAGGGAGATGCAGCGCAAGCGCGCCGCGGACAGCGCGACCTACATCGGCAGCGGCAAAGCGGAGGATATGGCGTTGCTTGTTTCCGCACTCGAAGCGGACATCGTCATTTTCGACGATGAGCTCGACGCGGTGCAGATGCGCAACCTCGAAAATATCCTCGGGGTGCCGATCATCGACCGCACGATGCTCATTCTCGATATCTTCGCGACCCGCGCCACAACACGTGAAGGTAAGCTGCAGGTCGAACTCGCCCAGCTGAAATACCGCCTGCCGCGGTTGACCGGCATGGGCCGCGTGCTTTCCCGTCAGGGCTCCTCCGGCGTCGGTATGCGCGGACCCGGTGAAAAGAAACTGGAGATCGACCGCCGCCGTATCCGCCGCCGTATCTACGAGCTCGAACAGGAGTTGGCGGAGGTGGAAAAGCAGCGCGGATTGCGCCGCGCCCGCCGCGAGAAGAACGCCGTGCCGGTCGTTGCGCTCGTCGGCTATACGAACGCGGGCAAATCGACCCTGCTGAACAGGCTTTCGGGCAGCGGGGTCCTTGCGGAAGACAAGCTGTTCGCAACGCTCGACCCGGTCGTGCGTGAGATCGAACTGCCGGACGGGACCGCGTGCCTGCTTTCGGACACGGTCGGTTTTATCAACAAGCTGCCGCACGATTTGGTGCAGGCGTTCCGTTCGACCCTCGAAGAGGTCGCCGTTGCGGATGTCCTGCTGCACGTGGTCGACACCACGAGCCCGTACTACGATATCCAGATGCGCGTCGTGGAAGAGGTCGTCGCCTCGCTCGGCGCGGCGAACACACCGGTCCTCGAGGTCTTCAACAAGATCGACAGCGTGCCGGATGCGGTGACACGCCCGGGCGGGTTCCGCATCAGCGCAAAAACGGGGGAAGGGCTGGACGAGCTTCTTGCCAAGATCGAAAAACTGCTCAGCGGCGGTCTTGTCGATGTGGAGATTCTGATCCCGTACGACAAATATACCGTCATGAACGAGATCCGCAACCTCGGTAAGATCCTTTCCGAAGAGCATGAGGCGGAGGGCACGCGCGTCAAGGTGCGCATCGAAGAGCAGATGCTCGGAAAAATCAAAAAGAGCCTTTCGTGAGGAGAACCCTCCGGAAACAGAGCCGTTTTTTTCAAACGGCTTTTTCTCTTCCCATATTGACGAACGAACGGTAGTTAGGATACAATGAAAATACAGAGTGAACGGTCGTTAAAAGTTAGGAGGAACGGAAGATGGCACCCAGAAACACGGGGTCCGGACAGCGGATCCTCGAAGCGGCGCTCACATTGTTTTCCGTGAACGGGTTCGAGGCGACGAGCATGGGGGAGATCGCCGAGGCGGTCGGTATCCGGAAGGCTTCGCTGTACAGCCATTTCACATCCAAGCAGGAGATCCTCGACAGTTTGCTCGAGCAGATGCGGGAACGGTTTGAACGGCACTCGTTGCCGGCACATCCCGAAAACCTGCCGGAAGCACCAACGCCGGAAGCGGTGGCGGAATTGGTGATGAAGCAGGTCGATTTTCTGGTGCACGATCCGTTCATTTCGAAAACACGCCGCTTTCTCGTTCTCGAACAATACCGGAAACCGGATTTCGCGGCGATGCAAACGAAGCACGCTTATACCGATGTTCTGGCATATCACACCGCGCTGTTCCGCAAAATGATCGGCGCGGGAAGGTTGAAACCCGGAGACGCCGAAATGGTCGCGGCGCAGTTCGCATTCCCGGTTTCTGAATGGATCGCGCTGATCGACCGCGAGCCCGAAAGGGAAGCGGAGGCGCTCCGACTGATCCGGCGTCATATCGCGTCGTTCTTCGCCGACCATGCGGCGGAACGGGATGCGGGGCGGACCGAAGCTCTCGAATCCGAAGACGGAAGGAAACGCTCCGTGAAAACGGAAGATGAAACGGAAAAAGCCCGGATTTCGGGCGCGTAACCGCCGGTTGCAACCGCAAGTTGACAAAATTCAAGCTTGTTTTGGTAGTGAGCAACCGTCCGGGAGGGTACTATCGGTGGTGCCGGCCGGGAAACGGCACGGCGGAAAAGGAGAAACGAAAAACAATGATTCTGGCGGATAAGATCATCGAGGAAAGAAAACGCTGCGGGATGTCGCAGGAAGAACTTGCGGATAAAATGGGTGTCTCCCGTCAGGCGGTCTCCAAGTGGGAGAGCGCGCTGACCATGCCCGACATCGACAAGATCATTCGCCTTGCCGAACTGTTCGGCGTCACGACCGATTATCTGCTCAAGGATGACATGGAACCCGGGACGCGTCCCGCGGGCGTCTCCGCGGAGAGCGATTCCAACCTGCGGAGGGTGACCCTCGAGGAAGCGAACGCGTACATGGAACACACCGAGCGCTCGTCGCGCGCGGTTTCCGCGGGCGTGGCGATGTGCATCCTGAGCCCCGCGCTGCTGATCTTCCTCGTAGGGCTTGCCGAGGAAACGAAGCTCGGACTGGACGAACGCATCGCCGTGGCGTGCGGCATGTTCGCGCTGTTCGCATTGGTCGCCGTGGCGGTGTTCCGCTTCATTTCGGCGGGTGTTTCGGGGGAACGCTTCCGCTACCTCGAAAAGGAAGATTTCGAAACGGCTTACGGCGTTTCCGGCGTCGTGCGTGAACGCGCTGCTGCGTACCACGGCACCTATGTGCGGGGGCTCGGCGGCGGTATCTCGCTGTGCATCGTCGCTGCGGTGCCGCTCGTGCTGGCGGGGATCCTTTGCGAAAACGATGCGATCATCATCGCCCTGACCGCTTTGTTGCTCGTGCTTGTTGCGTTCGGCGTGTATGCGATCGTCCGCGTCGCCATGGTGAAGTCGGGCTTCGATACCTTGCTCGAGGAGGGTGAATATTCCCGCCGGAACAAGCATTCGAGCGAGAAGAGCGAAGCGATCGGCGGGATCTATTGGACGGCGGTGACCGCGGGCTATCTCGCCTGGAGCTTCATCGGCGGCGCATGGGACCGCACCTGGATCGTATGGCCGATCGCGGGTGTGTTGTTCGGGGCGATCGCGACGTTTGTTCGCGTATTCACAAAAGACGAAAGATGACCGGAAGGAGAATCGGATGAAAAAGACCGGAATGGCATGTATGGCTTTGGTGGCGTTGATGACCGCGGCGTTGGGCGGCACCGCAATGGCAAAGGAAGCGTACAACACCGGGGCGGCCGAGATCGGCATGCCGGTCCGCGAGATGGAAATCTCGTGGGAAAGCGGCTCTGTGACCATCGCGACACACGCAGCGGAAACGGTGCGTATCGAAGAGAAGAGCCTGTTTTCGTTGGAGGAGCGGAAGCAGGTACATTGGAAACTGGAAAACGGCGAACTGAAGATCCTTTCTCACGAACCCGGTTTGACGAGCCTGTTCGGCAACAAGAAGAAAGACCTCAAGGTTTGGCTGCCCGAAACGCTCGTACTCGATGAGCTGGAAATCGCTGTGGCGTCGGCTTCCGTCAACGGCGTGTTCCCCGCGCGGGAACTCGAGATCGCGAGTTCTTCCGGGGCGATCCACGGAACGACGGAAGCAAACGAGATCGAGATCGCAACGGCGTCCGGCGCGATCGGGCTGACCCATACGGGGACGGCGGAAAAGGTTGCGCTTGCGACCTCCTCCGGCAAGACTGAGTGCGTGCTCGGGACCGTGCGGAAATTCGAAGCTTCGTCCGCCTCGGGCAGGTTCGACCTCAAGGTCGCGGAGCTGACGGAAAAATTCAAACTCGAAACCGCCTCCGGGCAGACGGATGTGGCGTTCGGCGCCGTTTCCGGCAAGGTCGGGATCGGCTCGGCCTCGGGGAAAGTGACCTTGACCTATCCCGAAGGGACGGGCTTTACGGCGAAGATCAAAACGGCGTCCGGAAAGGTCCGCTGCGAGTTCCCCTGCATCGTCGAAGGCAGGACTTACACCGCCGGCGACGGCAGTGTGCAAACGGAGATCGATACCGCGTCGGGCAGCGTGACGCTTGCCTGCGCCAAATGACAGAACGATCCGGCCGGTGGAGTTGTATCTCCACCGGCTTTTTGCACTATCGGTTACTGTAGTGAAACGCCTAAAAATTAATTTTTTGATTATCAAATTTATGTTTATTTTGACATTGGACTGAAGATATATTATCCTATTTCGAAACAGATGGACGACACGTCCGTCCGGCGGTCGTTCCATACGATCCACTGTGCGGGTGTGCCTTTTTTGCGGCCATATCCACCGTTTTTTCGTAAAAATCACGGCGAAAGTGCGAACAAAAGCTCGAAAGGATTTCAAATGGAGTACACGAAAAAGATCATTCTCGAGGATGGGAGAGAGTACCTCGGCCGGGCGTTCGGTGCGGATACCGAGCGCGTGCTGGAAATCGTATTCAACACATCGATGGTCGGATATCAGGAGATCCTGTCCGATCCGTCGTACACCGGGCAGGCGGTCGTGATGACCTATCCGCTCATCGGCAACTACGGGATGGCGGCGGCGGATTACGAAACGGAAACGCCTTCGATCGGTGCCTTCATCGTGCGGGAGTACAACGATACCCCCTCGAACTTCCGCGCGGAGAAAACGCTCGGTGAGGTCATGAAAGAATACGGGATCCCCGGGATATCCGGGGTCGACACCCGTGAGATCACCCGTTCGATCCGCGATCTCGGCAGCCGAAAGGTCCTGATCACCTCTGCGGAGACGACCCTCGAAGAGGGACTGAAGAAACTCCGGGAGACCGACATCCCGCGCGACAGCGTTTCCGCGGTCAGCAGAAAGAAGACCGTCGTTTATCCGGCGTGGAACGAACGCTTCCGCGTCGTCGCGATCGATTGCGGAATGAAGCAGAACATCGTCCGCAGCTTGAACGAGCGCGGCTGCACGGTCATGGTCGTACCGTGGAACACCCCCGCGGAAACGATCTTTGCCGCTTCGCCCGACGGGGTGTTCATCTCGAACGGACCCGGCGACCCGACGGATGTGCCCGAGACCATCGCGACCATCCGCAAAATCATGGGACGGCTGCCGCTGTTCGGCATTTGCCTCGGGCATCAGATCATCTCGCTCGCGGCAGGCGCGAAGACCTACAAGCTCAAATTCGGTCACCGCGGAGGCAATCATCCGGTGCGCAACCTGATCACCGGAAAGATCGAGATCACCTCGCAGAACCATTCCTACGCGGTCGACCCGGAAAGTCTGAAAAACACCTGCCTCCGCGCGACGCATATCAACCTGCTCGACGATACGATCGAGGGTGTCGCCTGCTGGGAGAAGGATGTGTTCAGCGTGCAGTATCACCCCGAAAGCGCGCCCGGTCCGCGCGACAGCGGCTACCTGTTCGACCGGTTCACCGATATGATGGAAGGAGGAGAGAAGACCCATGCCTAAGAGAACGGATATCAAAAAGGTGCTCGTCATCGGCTCCGGTCCCATCGTCATCGGACAGGCGGCGGAGTTCGACTATGCCGGTACGCAGGCGTGCCTTGCGCTCCGTGAGGAGGGGTACGAGGTCATCCTCTGCAATTCCAACCCCGCGACCATCATGACGGATACCGTCATTGCCGACAAGGTCTACATGGAACCGCTCACCCTCGAGTATATCTCGAAGATCATCCGCTACGAGCGTCCGGACGCCATCCTGCCCGGCATCGGCGGACAGACCGGGCTCAACCTCGCCATGCAGCTCGAAAAGAAGGGCGTGCTCAAGGAGTGCCGCGTCGAACTGCTGGGCACGAAGAGCGCCTCCATCGAACGCGCGGAAGACCGAGAGCTGTTCAAAAGCCTGTGCGAAGAACTCGGAGAACCCGTGCTGCCCTCGGACATCGCATCGAGCATGGAGCAGGGCATCGAAGTGGCGGAACGCATCGGCTATCCCGTCGTGCTGCGCCCCGCGTTCACGCTCGGCGGCACGGGCGGCGGCTTTGCGGACGACCGGGAGGAGCTGGTGCGGCTCATGAAGAACGCGCTCGCCTTGTCGCCCGTGCATCAGGTGCTCATCGAAAAGAGCATCAAAGGGTACAAGGAGATCGAGTACGAGGTCATCCGCGATGCGAACGACACCGCGATCGCCATCTGCAACATGGAAAACCTCGATCCGGTGGGCATCCACACGGGCGATTCCATCGTCGTCTGCCCGTCGCAGACGCTGACGAACAAGGAATACCACATGCTGCGCGACAGCGCGCTCAAGCTTATCCGCGCACTGGAGATCGAGGGCGGGTGCAATGTCCAGTTCGCGCTCGACCCGTATTCCTTCCGCTACTATCTCATCGAAGTCAATCCCCGCGTGTCCCGCTCCTCCGCGCTTGCCAGCAAGGCGAGCGGCTATCCGATCGCTCGGGTCTCCGCAAAGATCGGCGTCGGTATGACCCTCGATGAGATCCGCATCGCGAATACCTGCGCCGCGTTCGAGCCCTCGCTCGATTACGTCGTGTGCAAGATGCCGCGCTTCCCCTTCGACAAGTTCGCGGATGCGGACAACTCTCTGTCGACGCAGATGAAGGCGACGGGCGAGGTCATGAGCGTCGGTCGCACCTTCGAGGAAAGCCTGCTCAAAGCCATCCGTTCACTGGAGATCGGACGTACGCATCTGTTCCATGAAAAATTCGAGGATACCTCCGAGGAGGAGCTGCTGCGGTATATCCGGAAGGGGACGGACGACCGCATCTACGCCATCGCCAAGCTGTTGAGAAACGGCGTACCTGCGGAGAAGATCCGCGCGCTGACCGCGATCGATCCGTTCTTTCTGGAGAAGTTCCGGAACATCATCCGCATGGAGGATGTGCTGCGCGCAAACAAAAACGATGCGGAGACATTGCGGGACGCTAAGCGGCTCGGCTTCGCGGATAAGACCGTCGCACACATTTGGAAACTGTCCGAAGAGGAGGTGCACGCGTTCCGGATGCGCAACGGGATCCGCCCGGTGTACAAAATGATCGACACCTGCGCCTCCGAATTCGACAGCTACATCCCGTACTTCTATTCGACCTACGAATCGCAGAACGAATCCGTCGTTTCGGACAGAAAGAAGGTCATCGTGCTCGGCTCGGGTCCGATCCGCATCGGTCAGGGCGTCGAGTTCGACTATTCCACCGTGCATGCGGTGAAAACGATCAAGGCGGCGGGCTACGAGGCGATCATCATCAACAACAACCCGGAGACGGTCTCCACCGATTACACATGCTCCGATAAGCTGTACTTCGAACCGCTGTGCGTCGAAGACGTGATGAACATCATCGAGCTCGAGCAGCCGGAAGGCGTCATCGCCACCCTCGGCGGGCAGACCGCCATCAACCTTGCGGAACCCTTGGCGCGCCGCGGCGTGAAGATCATCGGTACGGACTGCGCGGCGATCGACCGCGCCGAGAACCGCGACTCCTTCGAAAAACTGTTGCTTGCGCTGAAAATCCCGCAGCCGAAGGGCGTGGCGGTCACGTCGATCGACGCGGGCATCCGCGCCGCGGCGGAGATCGGTTACCCTGTGCTCGTCCGTCCGAGCTTCGTGCTCGGCGGTCGCGCGATGCAGATCGTCGCCAAGGAAGAGGACCTGCGCAAATACCTGCAGACCGCCGTTGAGATCGATGAGGACCGTCCCGTGCTCGTCGACCGTTATATCCGCGGAAAAGAGGTCGAGGTCGATGCCATCTGCGACGGGGCGAACGTCTTCGTTCCGGGCATCATGGAACTCGTCGAGCGCACGGGCGTCCATTCGGGTGACTCCATCAGCGTCTATCCGACCTTCAGCCTTTCCCAAAGGGTGAAAGACACCATCGTCGATTACACGAAGCGGCTCGGTCTCGGCATCGGCATCGTCGGGCTGTTCAATATCCAGTTCATCGTCGATGCGAACGATGAGGTCTTTATCATCGAAGTCAATCCCCGCTCCTCGCGGACGGTGCCCTTCCTTTCGAAGGCAACGGGGTATTCGCTGGCGGATATCGCGGCGCTCGTCAACCTCGGCGTCTCGCTTCCGGAACAGGGGATCACCGAACTCGTCGCGCCCGAGAAGAAGCGCTATTACGTCAAAGCTCCCGCGTTTTCCTTCTCGAAACTCGGCGGTATGGACGCTTACCTATCCCCCGAGATGAAGTCCACGGGCGAGGGCATCGGTTACGACAAAAAGCTCCACCGCGCGGTATGCAAGGCGCTGACTGCAACGGGCATGCATCTGAAGAGCTACGGTACGGTGCTCGTCTCCGTTGCGGATGAGGACAAGGAAGAGGCGATCCCGCTTGTCCGCCGCTTCTACGATATGGGCTTCAACATCGAGGCAACGGGGCTGACGGCAGAGGCGCTGAAGAACGCGGGCATCCGCACACGCGTACGCAAAAAGCCCAGCGAAGGGAGCAACGAGGTCATCGAATCGCTCCGCCAAGGGTATGTGAGCTATGTCATCAATACCCGTGCGATCATGTCCGGCAGCCATTTCGGCGACGGTATCGCCATCCGCCGCGAGGCGGCGCGCAACAATGTCGCCATGCTCACTTCACTCGATACGGTGCGGATCCTGCTCGATACCCTCGAAGAGATCGTCTTCGGGGTTTCGACCATCGATGCGGAATGATATTATTAATAAGTATAAAGAAATCGGCAAATCCCGGGGCTTGCCGATTTCTTTGCGCGGAAACGGATTTCCGCCGACCGTATTCAATATATCAATAAATAAAAAAGTATCGGTATTTTGCGAAAATCGGTTGCAAACGGGTGGTTTATCCAGTACAATTGGACATGTTGTGCCGATATCCGGCAGACGAATAAATGTTCAGAAAGGGAAAGAACATGAAGAAACTGATCTCTTTTGCTCTGGTTCTCATGCTCGCACTGAGTGTCGTTCCGGCATACGCCGCAAACTTCACCCCCGGTGAGTATGAAGGTTCCGCAGCGGGCTTCGGCGGCGTCGTCACCGTGAAAGTGACCGTCGACGAGAACGCCGTGCAGAATGCGACCATCTCCGAGACCGAGACCCCCACGATCGGCGGCCAGGCTGCCGAAAAGCTCTGCGCCGCGATGGTCGGCGTGAGCTCCGCGGATGAAGTCGAAGCCGTTGCCGGCGCGACCGTCACCAGCGGCGCTGTGAAGGAAGCTCTTGCCGCGGCTCTGTCCGCAGCGAAGGGCGAAGCCAAGGAAGAGGCTGCGCTCGCGTTCACCGCAGGCACCTACACCGCTTCCGCAAAGGGCTACAACGCTCCCGTTGAAGTCAGCGTCACCTTCTCCGAGAATGCCGTCACCGCGATCGAAGTGACCGCGCACAAGGAGACCGCACACGTCGGTGATGTTGCGTTCGCTCCCATGATCGAGGATATGCTTGCTGCGAACGGTGCGGGCGTCGATGCCGTTGCCGGCGCGACCTTCTCCTCCGCGGCGCTCCGCAATGCGGTGATCGCGGCTGCCGAGCAGGCGGGCTGCACCAACATGTCCGCATTCAAGACCGCGACCGTCAAGCACGAAGCGCAGGCTCCCGTTGAGGGCACCTGGGATGTCGTCATCGTCGGTGCGGGCGGTGCGGGTCTTGCCGCTGCCGCACAGGCTGCGCAGGACGGCAACACCGTTCTTCTCATCGAAAAAGCTGCGGAGATGGGCGGTAACACCCTCGTTTCCGGTGGTGCTTATCAGTCCGTCATGCCTTACCTCGTTTGGGATCCCGCCGATCCGGAAGCGACCACCGGTGTCAACCCCATCGACGGTCAGACCTACGACAAGGTCCTCAACGACAAGGGCCGTATCGAGATCCTCAAGGTCATCCTCGACTGGGATGAGAAGGAATTCGACGGCACCGTCGATGCCGAGCATCCCTTCGTTGCCGGTGAGATCGGTCTCAACGCCGTTCGCGGTGTGCACGCCGAGTATCTCCCCGTTCTGCAGGAGCTGAAGTCCGAGATCAAGGCTTACCTCGATTGGGCACAGCCGAAGCTCGATGCGGGCGCGAAGGAGACCGACCTTGCGGTGTTCTCCACCCTGAACCTCCACATCTTCCAGACCTACTACGGCGGTCTCCGTCCCAACGCGGACAACTCCGAGTGGATCTACGGTGATGTCGAGCTTGTCAAGCAGTTCGTCGAAGGCGGTCAGGACATCAAGCCCTGGCTCTGCGCGCAGGGTTCCCTGTTCGAGTTCAACCGTCAGTTCACGCTCATCGGCTGCCTCTGGCAGCGTGAGAACGCACCGCTCGGCGGCGTCGTCGACGGTGTGACCTACGACGGTGCGGCGAACACCAAGTGGGGCGCTTACTTCCTCGTTCCCTACAACACCATGATCAACGCGAACGAGCATAACGAAATGATGCTGCGCACCGAAGCGACCGACCTCATCGTTGAGGACGGCAAGGTCACCGGCGTCAAGGCTGTGAAGTTCGACGGTACCGAAGTCACCGCGCACGCGACCAAGGGCGTCATCCTGGCGACCGGCGGTTACGCTGCGAACATCGAAATGGTCCAGCAGACCAACAAGTACTGGGATCCCTCCTTCATCGCGGACAACATCGGCACCACCAACCGTTCCGCTATGACCGGTGACGGTATCCGCATGGCACAGGCGGTCGGCGCTGCGTTCGAAGGCGAAGGCTGGACGCAGATGATGCCCCTCGGCTGGGTCGACAACGGCAACCTCTCCCGCGGCGCAGGTGAGAACGTCATCTTCGTCAACGCGGCGACCGGTATGCGTTATGTCGATGAATCCGCAGAGCGCGACGTTCTGTCCCTCGGCGGTTTCCAGAACGGCATGAGCAAGGAGCAGGCCGAGAAGATGGGACTCAAGTATGTCCCCGGCATCTACATCGAGATCTCCAACCACAACCTCACTTCCGTGAACGGCGCTGCGGAGATCGAAGGCCGTCAGTACTTCCGTCCCCTCGAAGAGGTCGCGGAGATGATCGGCTGCGATGCGGAGACCCTGCGCAACACCATCGTCGAGTACGACAACTACGTCATGGGTCTGACCACCGAGCTGTCCGTGCCGAAGCTCGCGACCCAGGGCACCATCGGCGACGTTGAGAAGGACGAGAACGGCAACTACCTGCCCGAGACCTACAAGCTCGATGTCGTCCGCATGCGTCCCCAGGCTCCGTCCACCCACCACACCATGGGCGGTCTGAAGGTCGACACCGACCGCCACGTCATCGACGTGAACGGCAACGTGATCCCCGGTCTGTTCGCTGCGGGCGAAGTCACCGGAGGTAACCACGCGGGCAACCGTCTCGGCGGCAACGCCGTGACCGAGATCATCGTCTCCGGTCGCGTCGCCGCGCAGGGCGTGAACAAATAAGCGACCCGTATCAAACGGTCATTACCGCCGTCCGGCATCTGCCGGGCGGCGGTTTTCGCAACAGAAGAAAAGCGCTCCTCCGAACGGGAGGAGCGCTTTTCGGTTTACTCGTTGTTACACTTCGGCGATCATTTCGATCTCGACGAGGGCGTCCTTCGGAAGTCTTGCGACCTCAACGGCGGAACGCGCGGGGAAGCCGCCTGCGGGGAACATCTCCGCATAGACCTCGTTCATCGCGGCGAAGTCGTTCATGTCCGAAAGGAACACGGTGGTTTTGACGACGCTGCCAAGACCGGAACCCGCAGCTTCGAGGATCGCCTTGGCGTTCGTGAGGGACTGACGGGTCTGCGCTTTGATATCCTCGGGGAACTTGCCCGTAGCGGGGTCGAGCGGAAGCTGACCGGAAACAAAAATCAGGTTACCGGTGCGGATCGCCTGGGAATACGGTCCGATGGCACCGGGAGCTTTTTCGGTTGCGATGACGCTTTTCATGAGACAGAACCTCCTGTGACGTTGTTTGTGATAATATTTTATTGCTATGTCGGAAGGGATGTCAAATAAAATCGATACGGTCTCTCAAAAATGAATTGGCACACCTTGTTTCAAACTGTGCTTGAGAAAAACAACATATTTAAAAATACGATAATGAGAATTAATTCTCAAAAAAGGGTTTGCATTTGAAGCATGCTGTGTTATAATCCTTAAAAATTCCAGCAACAGCGGAGGTCGTTCATGAAGGAAGATCTGAGAAAACGGTATACGACGTTGGTCGGCTTTCTCGGCAAGGCGCTCGGTCCGCATTTTGAAGTCGTTCTGCATGAGGTCGACACGCCCGAAAAGGGGATCGTCGCCATTGCGAACGGTCATGTGAGCGGCAGAAGCGTCGGCGCGCCGCTGACGAACACGGCGCTCCGGCTGCTCGTGGAAAAGGAATACGAGAAGACGGACTGTGTGATCAATTACGACGGCGTTCTCGGCAACGGCAAGCCGATCCGCTCCTCGACGTTTTTCATCATGGACGGAGAGAAACCCACGGGGATGCTGTGCATCAATTTCGATGACAGCGAGTTCCACGAAATGGCGGAACACCTGATGCGTCTGGTCCATCCGGACGCCTTTGTGGAACGGCACCGCCCCATGCCCGCACCCGCGCTGCAGGCGGCGTTCGCGGATGTCCCCGAGGAGACCGAACACTTCCAGAACGATTCCGGGGCGTTGATGGAACAACTGTACCGCGATGCGGTGAAGAGTCTGCTGCTCGTCCCCCCGTTTTCGGGAAACGACCGTGCGCTGCTTATCAAGCGCCTGCAGGAACGCGGGCTTTTCGAACTGAAAGGTTCCGTTCCGTTCGCCATCGAGAAACTCGGTTGCTCGCAGGCGAGCATCTACCGTTATCTGCGCCGTGCAAAAGAAAACAACTGAACAAGACCTGCGCGAAAGCCCGGTGACCGTGTTTCGGTGCCGGGTTTCGGTTTGCGCCGGATCGGAAACCCGAACGTTCGTTAATTGACAATCTGAGTCAAAGTGTTATAATTTTTTTATTCATGTTTTAATGGAAAACTGTCGGCTTGCCGACTTCGGAAAGGGAAACCATCCATGATGACCATCAATAAGAGAAGACGCTTCGGCGACCGTGTGGACGCCGTGCAGATCACGGATCTCGACAGCATGCATGCCATCATGCCCGGTGTTGCGCCGAACCGCGCGGACAACGAGGCGTTCATCCAGCTGACGCTGGATGTCGGTCCTTTGACCGAATGGCTCGCGGAGAAGAACGCGAAAAACCCGCAATACCGCTACACCTATTTCCATGCGGTGCTTGCAGCCATCGGCCGCGTCTTCGAAATGCGCCCCGAGATGAACCGCTTCATCAAGGGCTGCCGCTACTATCAGCGCAACGACATCCGCTTTGCATTCGTTGCCAAGCGCGAGTTCAGCGACCATGCGTCCGAGGGTGTGGCGCTGATCAACTACGAGCCGAAGAGCGAAAAGAGCTCGATCGACGAGATGCACGACAAGGTCACGAAGTTCGTCCATGCGGTGCGCACCGAAAAGAAATCCGACGGAACGACCGATATCATGGATTTCCTGACCAAAATGCCCAAGCGCATGCTCTACCGTGTGATGCGTCTGCTGAACTGGCTCGACGACCGCGGCATCATGCCGAAGTCCATCACCATGGAGGACCCGTATGCCGCGAGCGTGTTCATTTCGAATGTCGGCTCTCTCGGCTTGCAGGCAGGTTACCATCATCTCGCGAACTGGGGCACGAACTCCGTGTTCGTTCTGATGGGACAAAAACGCGAGGAGAACACGATCAACCGCGACGGAAGCGTGACCACGCGCGAAGTCATCGATGTCGGCATCACGCTCGACGAGCGCATCGCCGACGGTTACTACTACGCCAAAACCGTGCGTATCGTCAAACACCTGATCGAGCATCCGGAGCTTCTCGATACGCCGTGCAATAAGGAGCTCACACTTGATGTCTGAAGAAAAGATCACGTTCAACTGGGACGCGGAGATCCCCGCACCCTGGCAAAAATTTTACGGAACCGTTCCCGCACATCTCGAATACCCCACGGGTTCGATGATCGACGTCATCGGGAAGGTCGCCGAAAAGTATCCGGATTTCCCCGCGTATGTATTCCAGGGGATCAAGACCACGTACCGCGAACTGATGGATAAGGTCGACCGCGTGGCGCGCAGTTTCCGTGCCATCGGCATCAAGGCCGATGACCGCGTGACCGTTTGCATGCCCAATTGCCCGCAGGCACTGCTCTGCCTGTACGGACTCAACCGCATCGGCGCCATCGCGACGATGATCCATCCGCTTTCGAGCGTCGGTGAGATCGCGTTCTATATCAAGGATTCCGCATCCGTTGCCGTGGTCACGCTGGATATGTTCTACCAGAAGTTCACGGAGGTCCTCAAGGAGGTCGAGATCGACACGCTCGTCATCTCCTCCGTGTCGGATGTGCTCACGCCGTTGCTCAAGTTCGGTTACTGGCTGACCGAGGGCCGCAAGATGACCCGCCCCGAGCTGAAAGCCCCCGCAATGCTGTGGACGGACTTTTTGAAGGCGGGCGACGCTTACCGCGGGGAATTCCGCGTCGAGCGCGATGCGAACGACCCGGCGGTCATTCTCTTTTCGGGCGGAACGACGGGCAAGACCAAGGGTATCCTGCTTTCGAACCTCAACTTCAACGCGCTCGGCAAGCAGACCATCGAAATGGCGACGACCTTCGAAGAGGGGCAGAGCATGCTCGCCGCGATGCCGGTATTCCACGGTTTCGGTCTCGGCGTCTGCATCCACACCATCCTCATCGCGGGCGGTACGTCGATCCTCGTGCCACGCGTTTCGGTCGAAAGCTATGCGCGTCTTTTGAAGAAGGCGCAGCCGAACTACATCGCGGGCGTTCCGACCCTGTATGAGGGCATTACCCGCAACCCCTATATGGACAACGTGAAGCTGTCCTGCCTCAAGGGCGTGTTCTCCGGCGGAGACTCCCTTTCCGTGGAACTCAAGAAAAAGTTCGATAAGTTCCTCGCCGTGCACGGCGCTTCGGTGACCGTCCGCGAGGGTTACGGCACGACGGAATGCGTCACGGCGTCCTGTCTGACGCCCATCGGCATGTACCGCGAAGGGAGCATCGGTCTCCCGTTCCCGGATACCTATTATCAGATCGTCAAGCCCGGAACGAACGACCCCGTCCCCTATGGGGAAGACGGTGAGATCTGTCTGACGGGTCCGACGCTCATGCTCGAGTACATCAACCAGCCGGAAGAGACCGCGAACACGCTGGTGAAGCATGCCGACGGTCACGTTTGGCTGCACACGGGCGACCTCGGCAAAATGGATGAGGACGGGTTCGTGTACTTCAAACAGCGGATCAAGCGCATGATCGTCACCAGTGGATACAACGTCTATCCTTCGCAGCTCGAAAACATCATCGACTCGCACGAGTCGGTGCAGATGAGCTGCGTCATCGGCGTACCCGACAGCTACAAGATGCAAAAGGTCAAGGCGTTCGTCGTGCTGATGCCCGGCGTCAAGGAAACGCCCGAACTCAAGCGCGAGCTGTTCGAACACTGCCGCCGCAATATCGCCAAATACGCGATGCCCTATGAGATCGAGATCCGCGATTCGCTGCCGAAGACCTTGGTCGGTAAAGTCGCCTACACCGTTCTCGAGAAGGAAGAGCTCGAAAAGCTGAACGGCAAGAAGGCGGAATAAGCACCCCAAAGCCGCAGTCTTCTGCGGCTTTTTTGCGCTGAAAAGATTTTCATCCCGTCTGCAACCTTTTGCCCCGGTGCGTGGTGTTATGGGCAAAAGCGGCAGGCGACCGTTCCCGCGGCGCCGTTTGCGCCGAACGAAACAGGAGGAATCGATACGATGAAAAAAGAAAAACAGATCTCCCGGATCAAACGCACGGCGTTCTTCCTTGCGGTCCTGTTCACGCTGGTCGCGCTCGGCGGCTGCGGTGCGGGCAAGAAAGCGTCCGTCGCAACCTTCGAAGAAGCCGCGTACGACATGGATTTCGAAGAATCCGCCATGATGGCCGCGGACAACGGGGGCAAGTCTTACGGAATGCGGAACCGCAATGCCGTGACCGCGCTCGCGGGATCCGGCAACACGGAAGAATCCGCACCGGCACCGGCGGAAGAAGCCGGGGCTTACGCCCGGAAGATCGTTTACAACGCCACGCAGACCATCCGCGCGGATGAACCGCGCCGTGTGCTCGAGACGGCAACGGAACGCTGCAAGGAGCTCGGCGGTTATCTGTCCGCGTCCTATGAGCGCAGTTATTCGGACGGAACGATCCAGATCACCGCGACCCTCAAGGTGCCCGCGGACCATCTGAACGATGTACTCGATGCGATCGGAACGCTCGGGAAGGTGGAGTCCTCCCGGATCTCGTCCGACGATATCACCCGTTCCTATTACGATGTCCAAGCGCGTCTCACCGCTGCGGAAGCGGAGGAAAAGCAACTGCTTGCCCTGTACGAAAAGTGCGAAAAGGTCGAGGAGATGCTGCTCGTGCGGGAACAGCTGGCGGCTGTCCGCAGCGATATCGAAAGCTACCGCGGTTCGATCAACCTGTGGGACCATCAGGTCTCCTTTGCGACGATCGACCTGACCGTGAAGGAAACGCAGAAGACGCCCGCCGCGACCGAAGACGATACGGTCGAGCTGTGGAAGGCCTCGGATGTTTTCCGCAAAATGCGCAACGGGTTTGCGAACAGCTGGCGTGTTCTCGTGAATGCGATTGCCGCGATCGGCATCTTCCTCGCGAACGCGTTTTTGCCGCTGGCCGTTCTCGGCGTGATCGTATACGGCGTGGTCCGTTTGCTGGTCGCGCTCTGCCGCAAGCGCAAGGCACGCCGTGAGGCGAAGCGCGCCAAGAAAACCGCCGAAAAAGAAGAACGCAAGAACGAATAACGAATCACGGTGCCGGCGGCACCGAAAAACGAAAGGAAACGAACATGGTCACCGTCAAACAGGCACAGTCGAAAAAAAACTGAAAGCCTTTATGGAATTCCCGGTCAAACTGTACCGGGATTGCCCGTATTACGTGCCGGACATCCTCGCAAGTCAGGTCGAGGATATGATGCCGGAAAAGAACCCCGCGTTTGAATATGCGGAGGCGGCGTGCTTCTCTGCCTTCCGCGACGGAAAACAGGTCGGCCGCATCGCGGCGATCCACAACCGCCGCGCGAACGAGAAGTTCGGGAAGAATTATCTGACGGTGACCCATATCGATTTCATCGACGACGATGAGGTCGTCGACGCGCTGTTCGACGCCGCGGAAGCATGGGGGCGGGTGCGCGGCTGTACGCACTCGCACGGTCCGCTGGGCTTTTCGGACATGGACCGCGAGGGCATGCTCGTGGAGGGATTCGACCGCCTCAGCCTGTTCATCACCTATTACAACCATCCCTATTACGTAAAGCAGATGGAGCGCCGCGGCTACGGGAAGGAGATCGACTGGATCGAGATGCGCGTGGAGATCCCGGAACAGATCCCCGAGCGTATTGGGCGCATCGCCGATTGGGTGCGCGACCGCATGCATCTCCGGGTCGTGAACCTCGGAGAGAAGCCGGTCCGCACGCTGGCGAAGGATATGTTCAAGCTTTGGAACGACACCTACCGCGTGCTGTTCGGCGTCGTGCCGATGACGGAGAAACAGGTACGCAAGTATGTGAACGAATTCCTGCCGCTGATCGACCGCCGGACCACCGCCTTCGTTTACAACGACAAGGACGAAATGGTCGCGTTCGGCATCGCCTGCCCCGCGCTCGAAGAAGCGCAGAGGAAGAACGGCGGTAAGATGTTCCCCTTCGGGTGGATCCCGATGCTGAAAGCACTCAAAGGAAAGAACGACACGATCGATCTTCTTCTGATCGCCGTGCGTCCCGACCTGCAGGCCGCGGGCGTCAACGCCGTGATCATGCGGGAGATGCACAAGGTCTACCGGTACGGCTTCCGCTATGCCGAAACGGGGCCGATGCTCGAAACGAACGAAAAGGTGCACGCCCTGTGGAAGTATTTCCCGCACGAACAGCATAAGCGCCGCCGCTGTTGGGTGAAGGAACTGTGAAAACGGCGCGCCGCGTGGTATAATGAAAACGGACAGTACCCGCCGGAAGGCGGTGCAATAAGGAGGTTTCCCCATGGAAGAAACGATGCAGGCAAGAACGTTCATCCTCGGCAAATTCAAAGAGCAGGGTGATTTCGACATCATCCCGGAGGATGTGTTCGAGAAGATGCTCGACCGCGTGATCGCGCTCGATGAAGAATACGTCGCTTCCTGCGGCGTCGATGCCGACGGTGTTTGCGATTACGATGACGATGCGGCTTTCGAATTCATGCATGAAAAGATGATGGCCGAATTCCCGGATCACAAGATGTACATGATGCGCCTTGTCGACGACTACCTCGAGTACAACGAAGCGTATCTCGATTCGGTCGGCGCGCTCGAATGGGCGGACTGAGTCCGGAACCGAAGCAACAAAAAAAGCCGCGTTCGCGGCTTTTTTCTTTTCTCGGGGAAATCATTCCTCGTCGTTTTTGCGGTGTTTCTTACTGCTCTTTCTATTGGAAAGAACGAGCACGATCGCAAGGACGACCACGACGATCGCGATGAGGAGCAGCAGGACCGGAACGAGCATCTCAAAGGAGAAACCGCGTTCCGCGGTGGCGCCCATCTGCGCACGGACACTTCCGAACCAGTCGGAAACGACGGTGCCGAAGGTTTTCGGCGTGGGTTCCGGGGTCGGGACAGGCGTCGGAACGGGGGTCGCCGTGGGTTCCGGGGTCGGTGCGGGGGTGGGCGCCGGTGTGGGGACGGGGGTCTCCACTGCCCACGGAGTGGTTACGGGCGCGGGGATCGTCCCGCCCTCGCCGACGGAAACGCCGCCGTCGCGGACATCGGTGAGGACCTTGGTCTGGATATCGGTCTTGGGGTCATAGCGGCTCGAAAAGACCTTGCTGAGGACGATCGCACTGCCGTGGTCGTTGAACTGCGAGAAGGTCAGGCGCAATGCTTCGCCGCCCGCCTGGGTGAGCCCTTGGGCGTTGGCGTAGGCGAACGCGACCAATCCTTCATCGTCGTCGTTGATGACGTACAGTCCGTCGTTGTTCAGCGCATCGCCGATCTCGGCTTTGACGAGCTTCAGCGTTGTGAGGTCGTAATCGAGACGGAACTGGATGGAGTCCATGTCCAATGCGTTGTCGATGTAGACGGGGACGGTCACCTGCTTGCCGGGGACGGCATTGACCTCCGCAACGGTGACGATGATGCGGTCTTCGGGGTCATGCGCGGCAAGCGCGGTGCAGAAGACCGTTCCCAAGAGCAACAGCGCGGTCAGGAGCGCGCATAGGGTGCGTTTCAAATGCATATTCGGGTTCCTTTGTTTGGGTTTGCGATGGGCACATTATATGCCCGGGGGAAATGTTCCGTCAATCGCGGGCGGGCGTTCGGACAACAACGGTTCCACGGTCAGCCCGGGTTTTCCGAGTTTTTTCGCTTCGATGAGCGCAAGCCGCGGGGAAGCGTGCGGATCCGCCGCAACGAGCCGCAACCGCTTCGGTTCGAGCCGGGTTTCGCGGAGTCCGCAGAACACATCCGCGAGGCGGTCCGCAGGGCAACACAAAAACAGTCTGCCGCCGTTGGTCAGCAACAGGAACGCCGCACGGAAAAACGTTGCGAGCGTTCCTTCGCCTCCGTGCCGCGCGGTGGCACGGACGGGGTCCGGGCTTTCGGGACCGGCGGCGAAATAGGGCGGGTTCATGACGGCTGCGGTGAACGTTCCGTGACCGAAGAAAGCGGGGGCGTCGGCTGCATCGCACACCAAGCAGCGGATGCCTTGCCGGTTCTCCCGCTCGCTTTGTTCCAAAAGCGCGACTGCCGCTTCGCTGCAGTCGAAGCCCGTGAACGCGGCGCCTGTCAGCGCGGTGCCGAGGACACAGAGGACGCCCGTTCCGCAGCCGATATCGATGACCGTATCCTTCGGACCGAGCCGCAGAAAATGCGCCAGAAGCACGGAATCCTGCGTGAAGCACGGGAGTGCGCTGTCCTGATAGAGGATCAGCCCGTCACGCTGCAAATCGTCTTTGCGGATCATCGTTCGGCGGCGCTCCTTGCCGCAGGGCGGGAGACGGAGGCGACATCGAACCCCGCGTGGACGGGAGAACCGTCCCACAGACGGATGACGACGCGTTTGAGTACACTGGAAGCTTCAACGACCAACCAGCCCTCTTCGTATGGCGCAAGAAGCACGGCGGCGTGATGGATGCGGCGGAAGCGGGTACATTCGCCGTCGCAGCGGCAGCTGTCGCCCTCTTGGGCACCGAGGAACAGGAAATCACCCGCACGGTAGTTGCCGTCGGTCACCTCATAAGGGAGAAGCTCTTCCGCCTGCCAGTCACTGCGGCGCGATACGGAAAGTCCGCAATCGTAAGCAGACCAGAACAGCAGCATCGAGCAATCGACATGATCCTTGCGCGTGCCGTAATTCCGCCCGAGGTATCCGAGCGCTGCACAGGCGATGCGCTCACCCGTGTCTGCAGTGCCGTCCGAGACCTTTTGCTTCAAACCGTTCACGATGCGTTCAACGCTGCGCCGCTCCGCAACGGAAAATTTTTCCTTTCTGCGGTAGCAGAGACCTTGCAGGCTTTTCGGGACGGCAGGTTTTTTGCGGTCACCCGTGACGCGGACAGCGGTTTCGACCGTTTGCCCGGAACCGTCCGCATCCGTCCCGGTCACGGTGCATTCGCCCTTTTTCAGGGCGATGACGACGCCGTGCTCTTCAACAAGAGCGACGGAAGGATCGGAGGATTCCCAGTGGAGCGCGCCGTAATCCAAACTGTCCTTCGTGACTTCGATCTGGTCGGTTCCGCCGCCGAACAGGGTCATCGTTTCGAAGCCGGGGAGCACGGCGAGCCCGGTGGGAACGGGCGTCGGTGTCGGGAGAGGTTCCGCCGCACGGACCGCAGCCGCGGTACCAAGAGCGAACAGCAATGTTCCGGCGCGCAGGAGCCGCTTCGCGAAACCGCGCAGGCTCTCAGCTCCGGGGGGAAGCAAATCAGAACGCATCTTTGAGTGCCTCCGCAACGGTGCGGACGGTGTTTTCATCCAACGGATCGCCGAGCCCGAACGAAGCGCAGGTTTCACGCAGCTTGGCGTCCCACGGGCGGCGCAAGAGGTTGCGGTAGGTTTCGAAAGCCGCTGCGGGGTCGGTCCGCGCGGTGCTCCAAAGTTCCAGCGCGGAGAGCATGCTGACCGCGTAACTGATGTAATACATCGGGCTTTGGAAGGTGTGCGGCACGGTCGTCCATTCCGTTCCCGTGTAGCCGTACAGGTCCGCGAGTCCGTATTCCGCGGCAAGCCGCGCGTACAGAGCGTTCATTTCCGCAACGCTCATTTCGGGGTGCGCGTAGACCTCCTGCTGGAACTCATCCTCCAGACAGCCCGAGATGACGGCGTACATCGCCGAGAGGAGCTCGTCCTGCTCGAGGATCTCCGCATTCGTGACGAACAGGTCGTCATAGCAGCGCGCGAGCAACAGCTCGAGTCCCTGGCTGTCGGTCTCGTCGAGGTCGAGCGACTGGGCACCGCTCCATGCGCGGGTCGGGATCAGGTACATCCGCGTGAAATGCCCGAGCTCGTGCGTCAGAGTCACGGCGTCGGTGACGGTGCCGGTCCAAGGAGCGAACAGGAAAGGCGAATGCGCCTTGGACAGATAGCTTGTAAAGGCGCCCGACATGCGGTTCGCCCGGGGCGCATCGCTGTAATAACCGTATGCGAGCATATGGTCGAGCGCGGTCTTCGCGTCGGGCACCCACTGCTCGAGGATCCCGCGAAGCTTGGTGTAAAAGGCACCCTTGTCAACGGTCATCGCATCGATGCGCGCACCGTCGCCGCGCATGTATTGCGAAAGGACCTTTTCGGAATACAGCGGAACGAGATGCTGCTTGACGGCGGCGTGCAGCACACGAGCGTCTTCCGGACTGTAGTCGCGGAAATAGCATTGATAACCGTAGTCCGCATAGCTGTCGTATCCAAGAGAGTTCGCGATGCGGCTGCGGATGCCGGCCAGCGAGCGGAACAGCTCGCCCGCCTTCCGGTTGAACTCGGTGTAATAAAGGTCGGTCAGGCGTTCGAACTCGCGGTCGTCTTCGATGGCATACAGGTCGTCGTACCCATAGGCGACGCCGTTGTCTTCGATGGTGAAGGTCGCGTACAGCGTATCGTAGCTCGTCGATAGGGTCTGCTCTTCGGCAAGTAAGGGCTGGATCTCCCGGCTGTTGAGATTGCGGCCGGCGTAGGTCTGCTCCTTGAAGGAAGGTGAATACATCTCGTCCATCACGGGTCCGGTGACCGGGTCCTCATACAGACGGATGGCGAGCTCCGTGAGGTCCACATCGATATCGAGCAATTCGGCGTTGATCTCGTTGGAGGCGTTCTCGTAGGTGTGGTCCGTCACATCCTCCGCAAAGTACAGATACGCGAGCGACGCTTCGGAATAGCTGTCGTCGACCATTGCGAGAATGGCGTCGAACTCCGCGACCATGGAAGAACCGTCGGTGTCGCCGGAATCGAGGCGGGCGCCGAGTGCGGCAATGGCGGCGCGGAGCTTGGCGTTGTCCGGACGCTCGAATACGAGCGAATCGAACGGAACGGATTTCCGGAGACCCGCGGTATCCGGGACGGGCATATTGTCCGCTGCGATGCGGATGCCGGTGCCGGCGCTTGCGGCGACCTTTCCGCCGCGGAACAACATCGCATCCGGATCGGCGATCTCGGATACGGTATACAGAGCCATGCAGCCCGTTGCGTTCAGCAACAGCAGCACGGTGAGCAACAGCGCGGTAAGGCGCTTCCAATTCATGCGATTCATCTTCATACCCCCATTATAGCAAGAAAACCACGCGGGTGTCCGTGATTTGTGCGAAAACAAAAGGGGCGCGCCCGCACGGGAGCGCGACCCCGGATGATGTGCGCGGACTCAGTCGTTCGATGCCGAGGCTCCGCTCTTGGATTTCGCAACCACCTGCAGCACGCGGAAGAGAAGCTCCAGCGTGGAGAGGACGATGTTGTTGATGTATTCGATGTTGTACAGACGGAACAGCTCGCGCATGTCCGCGATCTCTTCGTCGTTCGCCGTGCCGTTGGCGGCGGTGATCTCCAATGCGCGCTCCTGGGCTTTCTTTTCCGTTTTCAGCGTCAGGACGGAAAGAACGAGCGAGAACGCGTAGAACGCCACGCCGAGCAGGGAGACGATCACGGAAATGATGCCGATCGTTTCCGTGATGAGAATGTCGAGGACTACGCCGATGACGATCATCGGGATGAACGCGAACGGTCCGAAGGTGATGAGGGGCACGAGGCGAACGCGCTTGACCATATCGGGGTCCTTCTCCTTGTCGAGAATGGCGAGCGCGGATTTTTCCGAAGCCATCGCAAGGGAGGAAACGCTGGTCTTTTTCCAGGTCAGGCGGCGCAGACGCACCTTTTTGAAATAGTGGCTGTAGCTGTTGCCGAACAGGAAGGAACCCGATGCGGTGACCGCGATGTGACCGAGATCGTTCTCATCGAGGATGCGGCGGGCGATCTGCTCACCGGTCAGCCCGCAGCTGTTTTCCTTTTTGTTGAACTTGTGGTAGCGGAGCGAGAGCCAGAGCGAGATGACGAGCGCGACGAGACCCGAAACGAGGATCAGCGCGCCGACGATCACCATCAGCAGGCAGACGATATCGCCGCCTTTTGCGGCTTCCAAAATCATATTGAGTTCGTTCAGTTCCATAATCGAAGATCCTTTCGTTTATTCAGTCAGTTCGAGGATGGCTTTCGCCGTGTGCTCGAGTGCCATCCCGCGGGAGGCTTTGACGAGCACGGTGTCGCCGGCTTCGAGCAACTGCGGAAGAGAAGCCGCCAACAGGTCCTGTGTTGGGAACCACAGCGCCATGCCCGGGCGGCGTTCGTTCGCGGCGGCCGCCATGTGTTCGCTGAGTTCGCCGACGGCGATCAACAGCGAGATCCCCGCGTCTGCGGCGTAGGCGCCGACCTCGCGGTGGAAAGCCGGACCGTTCTCGCCGAGCTCGCGCATATCGCCGAGGATGGCGACCGTGCGCCCCTTGGCGGTTTTCAGCACGTCGATGGAGGCTTCCATCGAGCCGGGGTTCGCGTTGTAGGTGTCGTCGATGAGCGTGCGGCTGCCTGCGCGTCGGATATCCATGCGCCCCGGCAGCGGGCGGTAATCCGCAATGCCCGCGGCGCATTCCGCAAGCGTCATGTCCATCGTGAGACCGACCGCCGCGGCGCACAGGGCGTTCATGACCGTGTGCACGCCCGGCGCGGGCGCGTAGCACGGGACACGGTCGCCGTTTGCGTGCAGGGTGAAACGGGTGCCGAACAGACCATCCTCCTCAAGGTCGGCCGCGCGGACGGCGCAGTTCTCGCCGAGTCCGTACAACACAGCGCCGGGGACGGTGCAAAGCAAGTCATCGTCGCCGTTGGCAACGATCGTTCCGCCTTGCTGCATGTGTTCGAGCATTTCGGTCTTTCCGCGGAAGATCCCTTCGCGGTCGCCGAAAAACTCGATGTGCGCGACGCCGATGTTCGTGAACACGCAGATGTCGGGTTTGACGATCTTCGCAAGGCTGCGGATCTCACCGGGGTGGTTCGTGCCGAGCTCGAGCACCGCGACCTCACAGCCGGAGTCGACCTTGAATACCGCCTGCGGCACGCCCGTTTGGTTGTTGAGGTTGCCGGGTGTTTTGAAGGTGCGGAACCTGCGGGAAAGCACGGCGGAAAGCATTTCCTTGGTGCTTGTTTTCCCGGCGCTCCCGGTCACGCCGACAACGGGGACGCGGTTCGCGGCGAGGTATGCCTCGGAAAGGCGTTGCAGCGCGGCGGTCGTATCCTCGACGAGGATGTGGGGCACGTCTTCACCGAGCGGCCGGTCGCTCAGCGTGCACAGCGCGCCGGCTGCCATGGCGTCCGGGATGAAACGGTGCCCGTCGAATACGAGCCCGATCACGGGGACATAGAGGATCCCCTTCCCTGCGGAACGGCTGTCGATGGTGACGTTGACGACGGTCTCGTCCAACAGCGCGGCGTCGCCACGGAAGGTGCCGCCCGTGGCGGTCACGGCAAAGGAGAGCGGAAACGCGTTCATTGCGCGTATTTCTCCATGGAAAGCGCGACGATCTTCTCGCACAGGTGCGGGTAGTCGATGCCGGCTTCGGCAGCGCCCTGCGGCAACAGGCTCGTCGGCGTCATGCCGGGCAGGGTGTTGACCTCAAGGCAGTACAGCTTGCCGTCCTCCGCCAGCAGGAAGTCCGCGCGGGCATAGACCTCGAGGTGCAACGTGCGGAGCGCAAGCTCCGTGATGCGTTGGATCTCTTCGGTGGTCGCTTCGTCGATCCGCGCGGGGGTGATCTCTTCGGTCCAACCCGCCTGATATTTGTGCGCGTAATCGTAGAAGCCTTCGCGGGGGATGATCTCCGTTACGGGCAAAGCCTTGCCGCCGAGACAGCCGCAGGTGAATTCGCGCCCTTTGACATAGGACTCGACGAGGACCTCGTTTTCATAGCGGAAGGCATCCGCGAGTGCCGCGGCGTATTCCGCTTCCGTATGCGCGATGGAGATGCCGATGGAGGAACCGCCGCAGCAGGGCTTGACCACGCACGGCAGGGGGAAGGAGACGTCCGTGTCGCCCTTCTTCAGCAGCTTTCCGTCCGGCGTCGGGACGCCCGCGCCGCGGAACAGGCTCTTGGTGACCCATTTGTCCATGGCGAGCGCGCAACCGAAATAGGGGCTGCCCGTGTAGCGGATGCCGTTCATATCGAACCAGGCCTGCAAGCGCCCGTTTTCGCCGTCGCCGCCGTGCAACGCGATGTAGGTGATGTCCGCCGCGGCGCAGAGCTCCTTGACGCCGTTGCCGATGAACGGAGAAGCTCCGCCCTTGCGGGAGGCGCGGACGGCGTCGATGTCCGGCGCGGTTTCGGAGATCGTGCTTTTTTCCAGACGCTTGGCGTTTTCGAACGCCTTTTTCGGGTCGGCGGGGACGTCCTCCACGCCGAGGAACAGGTCGACCAGCAATGCGCGGTGTCCCATGTCCGTGAATGCGTTGACGATCATTGCGCCGCTCGAGAGCGAAACGTCGCGCTCGGGGGAAAGACCGCCTGCAAGAACGATGATATCCATATGTGAACTCCTTTGATCGGATTGGGTATGGCTACTGCACATACATATACCAATAAAGTATATCGCACTCCGCATGCGTGTGGCAAATCATTTGTCACGGCGGC
Source organism: Clostridia bacterium (assembly GCA_030526425.1). Taxonomy (GTDB): domain Bacteria; phylum Bacillota; class Clostridia; order Christensenellales; family CAG-138; genus CAG-1024. Next base: position 20,328 of record JAUNCT010000007.1, on the reverse strand, counting down.
GCGGGTATGCTACAATATTTTGCGCATATGGAAACGACAAACTACCGAAAACCGCATATCCCCGCCCTGGACGGATTGCGCGCGGCTGCCGTGCTCATCATTTGCTGGTATCATATCTGGCAGCAGAGCTGGCTCGCGCCGTACCTGCACATCGGCGGAAAAACGCTGTCGTTCGACGCAGTGCCGCGGACGGGTTACCTGTTCGTGGACCTCATGCTGCTGTTGTCGGCGTTTTTGCTGTTTTTGCCGCACGCGGAGTCGATGGTATACGGAACGCCCGCGCCCGCTGTGGGACCGTTTTACAAAAAGCGCGCCGCGCGCATCGTTCCGAGCTATTATCTGGCAGCGCTGACGATGTTTTCCGTTTCGCTCATCGCGGGGAAGTACGGTTCCTTCGGGGAAGCGTTCCGCGATATCGGGGCGACGCTGACCTTCACCCAGACGCTTTCCGCGCAGACATATATCGGTACGAAGGTCAATGGCGTGTTGTGGACCGCGGCGATCGAAGTCGCGTTCTACCTGATGTTTCCCCTGCTTGCCAAAGCGTTCCGGAAGAAGCCTTGCCTGACATGGGCGGGAATGACGGCAATCGGGCTGCTGTATATGGAGTTCATGGTCATCCGACGGGAGGACATCCTGCGGGTCAGCCTCAACCAGCTGCCGGCGTTCGCCGGGGTCTTCGCGAACGGCATGATGGCATCGTACCTGTATGTGCTGGCGGATAAAAAGCTGAACCGGCGGCGCCCGTGGTGGGTGCTTGCCGCAAGCACGGCGCTTTTCGTTGCTTCCGTACTTGCGATCCGCGCGGGAATGAACGTTGCCGCAAGCACGCGCACGTTGCAGCTGACCCAAGCAAAGCTCCGTTATCCGATGGCGTTGTTTTTCACGACGCTCGTTTTTTCGATGTCGCTCGGCGGCAAGCCTTTCGAACTGATCTTCGGAAACCGCCTGATGCGTTTTTTCGCTGGGATCAGTTACAACCTGTACCTGTGGCATCAGTGGCTCGCCGTGCATCTGAAGGAAATGCGCATCCCGTTCTGGACGGGGGAAAAGCCCCCGAACATGACCGGCAACATCCTGTGGCAACGGCAATATACGGCGCTGTGCTTTTTTGTCGCCATCGCCGTTGCCGTCTTGTTGACCTATTGCTTCGAACGCCCCGTTGCACGGGCGCTTCTCAAAAAACGAACCTCAAAGGAGAACGATTGAATGAAACATTACGATTATGATACCAAGGGTGTCTGCGCCCGCCGCATCGCTTTCGATATCGAAGACGGCAAGCTGCACAACGTCAAATTCACCTACGGCTGCGACGGCAACCTGAAGGCGATCGGCCGTCTCGTCGAGGGCATGGAGACCGGAAAGGTCGTGGAGATCCTCAAGGGAAACCAGTGCGGGTTCAAGGGCACCAGCTGTGCCGACCAGCTGGCGATCGCTGTCGAAAAGGCGATGACCGAGAACGCGTAAACACAAAACGACATGCGGGGAGCCGTTCCGTTTGGGGCGGCTCCCCTTTCGTATCCGTGCGCTGCGGCACTATTGACGAAACGCTGTAACGGGTCTATAATCGGAAGACTAACGAACGATAGCTAAATAATGAGAGGGAACGGTATGAAAAAACGCAATACGGTCCCGGTGCTCGCGGCGTTGCTGTTTTGTGCGGCGGCGGTGTGGTTTTCGTATGATACCCGGGAGATCTTCCGCGGTACGCGTGTGCGGAACCCCGACCGGTATGAGATCGTCTTCACGGAAATGAACCAAACGGATACATGGAGCCCTGTGCTTTCCGCCGGGGATACACTGCAGGTGCGGTTCGACATCCCGAAGGGACGGGCAGACCTCGAAATCGGGCTTCCGGGGAAGGAGCCCGTGTACCGCGGCGCCGATATCCGCTCGGGGGACTTCGTGCTCGGCATCGCGGAACCGGGGGAGTATACTGTGACCGTGCGCACAAGGCATGCGGCGGGTGAACTGTCCATCCGGGTCGTGCCGGAAAAGGAGTGATACGATGAATACGGAAATCGCTATCCGGCGTCCCTCAGAGGCGGAACTTCCGGACGTGAAGAAACTGATCCTTTCGGTGTACAATGAATATGAGGCGCCCGAATACCCCGCGGAGGGAAACCGTGCGTTCGAAGCGAGTCTGACGGACCCCGCGTATCAGAAAAGGCTCGTATACTTCGCGGCGTATTGCGGCGCGAAGCCGTGCGGCGTGCTGGCGGTCCGCCCCGAAGACGGACATATCTGCTATTGCTTCGTCGACCCGGGAATGCACCGGCGCGGCATCGGTACGGCACTGTTCGCGCATGCGCTCGGCGAACTGAAGCTCGGCACTATGACGGTGAACGCCTCGCCGTACGGCGTTCCGTTTTACGAACGGCTGGGCTTCCGTGCGACCGCGGGGGAGCAGTGCGTGAACGGGATCCGCTTCATTCCGATGACCCGCGAAAAGGAGGAAGGCAACAAATGACAAAATCGAGATTTCGCACGGCGCGGAGACTTCTGATCTTTTGGACGCTGTTCATCGGGCTCGGCGCGGTCGCGGGGGCGTCGGGAATGCTGTTGGACCCGACCGGTGCCGCTATGGGAATGGACACGATGCTGCCGTTCTTCCAAGTGCTGCCGTTTTCGGATCTGCTTTTCCGCGATTTGTTTTTCTCGGGCATCGCGCTGCTGGTCGTCAACGGGCTCACGAACCTGACTGCGGCGGCGTTGTTGCTGATGAAGAAGCGCATCGGCATCGTTCTCGGCGGGGTGTTCGGTGTGACGCTGATGCTTTGGATCTGCATCCAGTTTTATATGTTCCCCGCGAACTTCATGTCCACAGCCTACTTCGTTTTCGGGTTCTGTCAGGCGGCAACGGGCTATGCGGCGTATGTGTTCGACAGGCAGGAACGCTTCCGGGAGACGATCCCGCCGCGTCCGGCACCGACGGACCCCACAAAACTCGTCGTGTACTTTTCCAGAATGGGCTATGGGGAAAAGATCGCTTGTGAGACCGCAAAAAAGACCGGGGCGGAGCTGTATGAGATCCGGTCCACCGAACGGACGGAGGGGACCGCGGGGTTCTGGTGGTGCGGAAGATTCGGGATGCACCGTTGGGAGATGCCCGTCGTTCCCGGTCCGGAGGACCTTGAAAAGTACGAACATGTGACGATCGTCACGCCGGTGTGGGTCTTTGCTCTGGCGGCACCGGTGCGGGCGTTCTGCAGACAAGCAGCGGGAAAGATCCGCACGGTGGATATCGTTTCGGTGCATTTCTCGCGCGGTAGGTATGAAAACGTCTCGGCGGAGATCGACCGCCTGCTGGGGATCCGTCATACGGCGTATACGAGTGTGCGTTGCCGCATGGGGACCATGACTTTGGAACGTGGAAAGGAGTAAACCGTGGAAGTTCGTTATGAACACAGGGAGAAGCTGACGCTCATCGGTTACTTTACAGAGATCGCACCGAACGAGGGGTACGAAAAGTGCCCGGAATTCTGGCAGAAGGAGTATGCGGAGCGCTTTGCGCGCCTGTTCCGCACGGGAGAAGCGCTTTCCGAGGTCGAACAGGCTGTGCTCGACAACGGGATCGGGACATATTCCATCTGTGCGGAAGCCCCGTGCGGTTTCACCTATTGGATCGCCGGGGAATACCGCGGGGGCGCCGTGCCGGAGGGGCTCGAACTGTATACCTTTCCCGAAAGCGACTGGGCGGTCTTTCCCGCACGTGGCAAGCTGCCCGAGTCTTTGCAACGGTTGAATACCGCCGTTTGGACGGAGTGGCTGCCCGGTGAGGGAAGGCGTTTCCTTGCGAACGGTACGGCAACGCTTGAATACTACACCACGGGCGATCCGGAGTCGGCGGATTACGAGAGCGGGATCATGGTCCCCGTGACCGTGCTCCGGGAGGCGTGATATGACAGCGGACGCGGAACGCCTGCGCACGGAGCTGACCACGGGAACCGATGCCGCCGCATGGCAACGGACGCAGCGTCTCTTGGCGGAAAGCGCCGTATCGGATGCCCTGTATCCGATGCTGCCGTTGTTTTTCGAAATGATACGCGATGCCAAAAGCCAAGTGCGTATCCGCGGTATGCATCTCGCATGCGCTCAGGCGCGGTGGGATACGGAGGGAAAGCTTATGGAAAACGCTCCGGCGCTGTTTGCGATGCTGAACGACCCGAAACCCGTTGCGGTGCGGCGTACGCTGTCTGCACTGCGCGAAGTCGCGCTGTTCCGCCCCGAAATGGAAGCGGCGCTGCGGAAGGCTGTGGAGAATATCGTTCCGGAACGGTACCCGGACAGCATGGCGCCGCTGATCCGGAAGGATGCGGAAGCGCTGTCGGATTTGCTCGATTGAGCTTGCGGAGAAACATGGAGAAAAAAGAGAGCATCTATGCGGATTGGAATCCGTGGCACGGCTGTACGAAGATCAGCGCCGGCTGCAAGCATTGCTATGTATACCGGCAGGATGAACGTTACGGCAGCGGTCGAGCCGCGAACGAGTGCCGCAAGACGCGGGCGTTCGGCGACCCGGTACGGAAAAAACAGGACGGAAGCTGGTTCATTCCCCCGGGGAAGATCGTTTTCACCTGCTTCAGTTCAGACTTTCTGCTGGAGGATGCCGACCCGTGGCGCGATGAATGCTGGCGGATGATGCGGAACAGATCCGATCTGTGGTTTTATTTTTTCACCAAGAGGATCGAGCGGCTCGAGCGGGTGCTTCCGCCCGACTGGGGCGACGGATACGAGAACGTGCTCATCGGTTGTACGGTCGAAAACCAAGACCGTGCGGATTTCCGTCTTCCGGTCTTCACCCGGCTTCCCATCAAGCACCGTTCCGTCATCTGCGCGCCGCTGCTCGGACCGATCGATCTGACGCCGTATTTGTCCGAGGGGATCGAAGAGGTCTCCGTCGGCGGCGAATCCGGGCCGGAAGCGCGCCCATGTGATTTCGGCTGGGTCCTCGGCATCCGGGACGCGTGCGTTGCGCACAACGTTCCGTTCCGGTTCCATCAGACCGGCGCAAACTTCATCAAGGACGGGAAACGCTACCGAATCCGGCGGTATCTGCAAAAGAGCCAGGCGTCGAAGGCGGGGATCGACTTCCGCATCGGCAAGGATCATATTCCCGAAACGGCGGCGTACCGCGGGGCTGAGGATGCGTTGACGCTGTTCGACCCCTGAAACCGCGGACGGGGCATGGGAGGGGCGTTCTCGCAAAACTCGCAAACGCAAAGCGTCGCCTGTTGAAAAACACCTTCGGCGGGCGGCAAGCAATAGAAGAAACGAACGGGGATATTGACAGTGAATGATCCGAATGATATCATTGTGATATCAAAAGGAACGGATGCGAATAATGCATCACGGCTCCGGAAGGGAAACGAATATGAAAGAGATCGTATTGAATAAGAAAAAGAACGGCATGCCCGTGTTGCTCGGCATCATCGTGCTGTATGTGCTTGCGACGCTCGGCTGCATTTTCGGCGCGATGCACGCGCCGGCGCTGTTCGTCGTATCCCTGGTTTGGTTGTGCCTCGGCTGGATCTTTCTGCTCGGGCTCAAGGTCATCCGCCCGCAGGAAGCGCTCGTGCTGACCCTGTTCGGCAAGTATGTCGGAACGCTGAAGGAAAACGGCTTCTACTTCGTCAATCCCTTCTGCACGGCGGTCAACCCCGCGGCAAAGACCCGTCTGAACCAAAGCGGCGACGTGGACAGCAACGCCCCTGCGAAGCTGACCATCTCGGCAAACGGGCAGGGCAACTTCGAAACCGTCAACAAGAAGATCTCCCTGAAGATCATGACGCTGAACAACAACCGCCAGAAGGTCAACGATTGCCTCGGCAACCCGGTGGAGATCGGTATCGCGGTCATGTGGCGCGTGGTCGATACCGCAAAGGCGGTCTTCAACGTCGACAACTACAAGGAGTATCTCTCCCTCCAGTGCGACAGCGCGCTCCGCAACATCGTCCGCATCTATCCCTACGACGTCGCGCCCAACATCGACACCACCGGCGACGGCATCGCGGATGAGGGCAGCCTGCGCGGTTCGAGCGATGTGGTCGCCAACCGCATCAAGGAGGAGATCCAGCAGAAGGTCGAAAACGCGGGCATCGAAGTCCTCGAAGCGCGCATCACCTATCTCGCCTATGCGCCGGAGATCGCCGCGGTCATGCTGCAGCGCCAGCAGGCGAGCGCCATCATCGACGCCCGCAAGATGATCGTCGACGGTGCGGTCGGCATGGTCGAAATGGCACTGGAACGCCTGAACGAGAACAACGTGGTCGAACTCGATGAGGAGCGCAAAGCGGCGATGGTTTCGAACCTGTTGGTCGTGCTGTGCGGCAATAAGGACGCGCAGCCCATCGTGAACTCCGGGAGCCTGTATTGATGGACGCGCCCCGCAAGAAACAGATCCCGCTGCGGCTTTCCGAAAAGCTGTATGAAGAGCTGACCCGCTGGGCGGAGGACGATTTCCGCAGTGTGAACGGGCAGATCGAGTACCTGTTGACCGAGTGCGTGAAGCAACGCAGAAAGAACGGCGCCTATGTCGGCAAGGAGATCGACGCGCCGCTTGGCGTGGTCCTCGGGGATACGCGCAACCGCACGGACGACTGCAGCACGGATATGGACTGAACGGAACGGACCGCTCCCCGGAAGGGGGCGGTCCGTTTGCCGTCCGCAAAATCGTGAATATTATGCGCATCGTCAAACCCGCGGTTGCGGAGAAGGTTGCGCCGTTTTCCGCAACCGCCTATAATGGATGCAAAACACGATCACACGGAGGGAAGAACATGAAACGAACGATCGCGCTGCTCCTGGCGCTGCTGACGCTGACCTTTGCCCTGAACGCTTTCGCGGCGGAGGGGAGCAACCCGAACACCCTCGCTTTCACCGCGGAACTGGATGCGATGGGCGTTGCCTACACCGTGCACGGGCTGACCGATGACGGGGCGGAAAAGGTCACGCTGAACAACACCGACAGCGCCGGGAACGAATATACCTTCACATTCTTTTTCAACGGCAACAATGAGGAAGTGACCATCCTCGTCTGGAACACGATCGCTTTCAAGGAGTCCGACTTTTCGCGCGTGCTGTACGCCGTGAACGACCTGAACTCCGGATACAAGTGGGTCAAATTCTTCGTCGATGAATCCGACAACACCGTTACCGCTCGGCAGGACGTCATCGTCCGCGACAACGGAACGGCGGGCAGCGTCGTCAAAGACGCCATGATCCACATGGCAGACGTGATGCTCGAAGGCTTCAATGTGCTCGGCGTGTTCGCAAAGTGACCGGAGGCGACCTATGAAACGAACGACCGCATTGCTCCTGTCGGTCCTGTTGCTGCTTGCGGCGTTGCCCGCAGCCGCACTGACCGGGGCTTTTTCCGCCGACCCGGATGCCATTGAGGAAACGGCGCAGTCGGTGTTCCTGATCCGCGCGTACGACAAAAACGGCGAGCCGGATTCGTCCGGCAGCGGCTTTCTCATGTTCGGCGGAGACATCCTCGTGACCAACCACCATGTCGTGAACGGCGCCTACAGCCTGACCGCGGAAAGCGACGACGGAAAGGTGTATCCGCTCGAACAGCTGCTCATCGCCTCCCGTGAGAACGATCTTGCCATCCTCCGCTTCGGCGAACCCGTCGGCAAGCCGCTCGAACCCTCCGAAGAAAAGCTGCGCCGCGGTGAGAACGTGACGGCGTTCGGCAGCCCGCAAGGGTTGAAGAACACCGTGTCGAAGGGCAATGTCAGCCATGTCGACCCGGATGAGATCCGCTTCACGGCACCCATCTCGGGCGGCAGCAGCGGTGGCGTGCTCATCGGCGAAAACGGCAAGGCCGTCGGGGTTGTGTATGCAACGCTGAAAGCGCAGTCGCAAAACGTCAACTTCGCAAAGCCCATCGCCCTTGCGACCGAGCTCTATGCGCAGTGGGATGGGAAATCGGTCTATGCCGTGCCCGACCTGCGTCTCGCACGCGTCGACGGGAGCAAGCCCGTCTACGAAACCACAGCCGCATTCCTGCGGGAACTCGACAGCCGCGGGACCGCGTGCACCTTCGATGGGCTCGATGAGAAGGGCACCGAAAGGGTCTACATCGAAAACCGCAACGACCAAGGATACAAATACGTCATCCGCTGCGCGTTCTCGGAGGAGGGGCGCTCGCTCCGCATCTTCGTGTGGAACGCCGTCGACTTCAACGCGAAGGATCTCGGCAAGGCCATCCGTTTCGTGAACGACCTCAACGCCAAATACAAGTGGGCGCGCTTCAGCGTCGACCGTTCGGACAACTCCGTCACCTGCGATACGGATCTCGTTCTGCCGGAAGACGGCACCGCCGGTGAGATCGCATATACGGGTCTCGTCCATCTGGCACAGGTACTCAACAGCGCCTACGAGGTCCTCGGGACCATTGCAAAATAAAAAACGAAAACCGCCCCGTTTCGCACGGGGCGGTTTTTCTGTCGGTGAAAGTCGGTTTCACTCCCCGAACCGCATAAAGCGCATCAGGTCTTCCTCGAACACAGGCTCGCGGTTCAGCTCCAATACTTCGGCGCGGTCGGCGATTTCCATCATACGGGCGAGGGTGTCCGGTTCGGTCAGCAGGAGCTCCGCGCCGCGCAGCGCGTCCGCCACGCGTTGGACGGCGCATTCCGGGGGCAACAGACCGATGCGCTTGGCGGAAGCCGTCGCGGGGATGCCGCCCGTCAAGTACAAGGCTGGGACGGCGTCTTCCGGCAGGCGTCGCATCAGGGCGGAGAGCCCCGCGCGCATGGCGGCCTTTGCCAGCTGCAGGGCACGAATATCCTCTTGCGTGAGCCGCAAGCCGGTTTTGCCGAGCGGAACGCCGGTTTTCCGTTCATCCGCATCGGCGATCGTTCCGTTCGGCGCGACCTTGCCGAGGGAGACGAGCGCGTCCGCACAGGCGATGAGCCCGCTTGCGCATAGCCGGTCGGCGGGGCGGTCGCCGCATACGGTCAAACGGATTTCTTCGCCCTGCACCGCGGCGTCGGTCACCGCACCGGGACCGTACAGTCCGCCGCAGGAGATGCCGGCACCTTCGAGCGCGGGTCCCGCCGCGGCGGAGCAGCAAAGCAACCGCGTTCCGTCCGAAAGTGCCATCTCGCCGTTCGTTCCGAGGTCGAGAAACAGAGCGGGAGGCTCCTTGCCGGAGAAATCCGACGCCGTCAGTGCCGCAACGGTATCCGCACCGAGGAACGGACCGATCACCGGCGGGACGGTCAGCGTGCCCTCGGCGCCCGGGAACAGCAGCGACAGGGGATAGGTCTTTCCAAACCGATCGGGCACGGTGAACGGCGCGCGGGAGAGTCCCTTCACATCGAAACCGAGGGCAAGGCACAGCATCGCCGTGTTGGCGGCGACGGTTACTTGGACCGGAAAGCCTTCGCGTCCGAGGCTTTCCAGCAGGCGTACGGTCTCGGTACGCAGCGCATCCGAAAGAACGGTGCGGAGTTCCGCGGCTTTGCCCCGGCGCGCTGCCGCCACGCGGGAGATCACATCCTGCCCGAAAGCGGACTGCGGGTTGAAAAAGCGCGCTTCCCCGAGGCGGCGCGGTTCGCCGGAAAGCTCCCAAACGGAAAGCAGTACCGTCGTCGTGCCGATATCGACTGCGAGCCCCAGCGACTCGTCCGGGACAAGCTGGGTATCGGAGGGCTTTTCGGGGCAAAGACCGAGGAACGCCGCTTCCGAGAGCACGATATCCTCCGCGGGGTCGCGAACGATGCAGCGGCAGGCGAGTACCCGCCCGTTGGCGTCGGCTTCGGGGATTTCAAGTCCGTTTCCGGTCACGCGTACTGCGCATTTGCCGCATTTTCCGGCGCCGCCGCAAGGCAGCGAGAACGTTGCACCGGACCGCAGCAACAGATCGGTCAACGCGGTCCCGGCGTCCTCCGCGCACAGCGGGAATCCGGTCCCGCCCGGTAAGATCAAAGTGCCCATCGCACACGCTCCTTTCGTTTTGTTCAGTATAGCACGGAGTGAAACCGTTCGTGCGCTTTTCTTTTCATGCGGATAGTGCTATAATTTGAATATCCATTGATTTGTTGACGGAGGTCGGTTCGGAAATGCGGCGCTTTCTTTTATGTGCAGTCACGGCACTGATGTGTGCGGGGGTCATCGCTTGCCAAAAAGCGGGAGAGGAAACAACCTTTGTCGCGACGCATACGCCGGCACCGACGGCAACACCGCAAGCGGTGACGTTGGTCCACAGTCCGTCGCCGACCCCGACGCCCGTGCCGACATTCACTCCCACGCCGACCCCGACGCCGAGTGAGAACGATCTCGTCCCCACCCAAACGCCGCAGATCACCTTCGTACCGCTGCCGCAGTCGGTCCACACGCCCGACAAGCGCGGCAATACCCCGACTCCGACGCCCGCGTGGGCGTCGCCGATCCCAACGCCGCTGCCCGAGGAGCCCGGCTATGTGACCGTGCCGGAAACCATCACCCTTGCGACGGTGAAGGGCGTCGGCACCAAGGGCATGCATGTCCGCTCGCGCACCCAGCACCGCGGCTATAACCTCGGTACCGCGCGCGACGGTCAGCAGTTCACCGTGCTCGAACCCGGAGAACAGTACACCAAGGTTCTGTTTGAGGGGCAGGAGGGATACATCGACACCGCGAACCTCGATTTCGCGGAAGTCTCCACGGCACAGAAAGGCGTGATCGAGTACACGATCGGCTCGCTCAATGTGCACGGCATCCGTTCCACGGCGCGGTTCAACCGCCTGGTGGAGGTCCTCAAGACCGAACAGCTTGACATCGTCGGCATCCAGGAACTGTTTCGCGGTTCGACCGACTGGCTCATCAACCTGGCGGAAGCCGCAGGCTACCCCTACTGGACCTTTACGCGCACCTGCACGCGCGACAGCGCGGATTACGGCACGGCGATCCTTTCAAAGTATCCGATCGTTCTGGCAGACAGCCGTCCGCTCACGGTCTGGCGCGGCAAAGAACCGCGCGGCATCGGCTATGCGGGCGTGCTCATGCCGAAGGGGCTCGTGCACATGTTCAACACACATCTGTGTGCTTCGACGATGTACCAGAAGTCGGTCAACATCGCCTCCATGGCATATACACTCCGTGCGTACAAGGTCGGTCCGTATACCGTGACCGGCGACTTCAACTGCTCGCCGCCGCGTATCTTCCGCTATCTGCCGGAGATCCGTTTCGCGAATATGGACAAGACGACATTCAAGTCCACGAGCAACGCACCGAAGATCATCGACAACATCCTCTATACCGAGGGGATCGCGGTGTCCGATTTCCGCTTGGTGGATACCATCTCCACCGAAGCGACTGACCACATGTTCCTGCGCTGCAAGGTCCATGTGCTCATCCCGGAAAACGGAAAGTGAACCGATGAAAAAAGAGAGCCTTGCAGGGCTCTCTTTTTAGTGCTCATTTTCCGGTCGAACCGAAGCCGCCCGCACCGCGCTCGGTCTCGGGGAGCTCGTCCACCTCGGTGAAATTCGCCTCACCGAACGGCAGGAACACCAGCTGGGCGATGCGCTCGCCGTGTTCCACCGTGCGCGTTTCGGCGGAATCGTTATGCAGGGCGATGAAGTATTCGCCGCGGTAATCGGCATCGACCACACCGACACAGTTCGCGGGGCGGAGCCCCTGCTTCGTTGCGAGACCGCTTCTTGCGAAGCAGGCGGCGAACCAGCCTTCGGGGATCGCGCAGGAGATGCCCGTGCCGATGGTTTTCGTTTCTCCGGGGGCGATGACGACCGGCGCGTCCACACAGGCGTACAGATCGTAACCCGCCGCAAAGGCGGAACCGCGGGTGGGGACGACCGCGCCGGGACGGAGCTTTTTGATCGCGATATCCGGCATGGCGGACCTCAGATCATCTTGCGCAGTTCGGCGCCTTCGGGCATCACGAGGTCGCGCGGGGCGATATCGAGAATGGTACGCGCGCCGCTTTCGCCGCGTGCGTTCATGCGGACCGCCGCTCTTGCGCAGGCAACGAGCACGCCCGCGGTGAATTCGGGGTTCGAGTCGAGCTTCAGCGCGAAGTCGATGGTCTCATGGTGCCGGTTGTCGGCGCCCGTGAAACCGGAACGGATGACATGACCGCCGTGCGGAAGCTCCGCGTGGTCGCGCAGCAGTTCTTCTTCGGTCACGAAGGTCACGGTCGTATCGTAATCCGCAAAGTAGTTCGGCATGGTCTTGATCGCGTTTTCGATGGCTGCCTTGTCGGCGCCCTCTTCCGCAACGACGAAGCATTCGCGCGTGTGCATATCGCGGGTCACGAACACGGGGGATTCACCCGTGTGCACAGACTCGACCGCCGCGGGAACGGGGACGGTGTACTGGCGCGCATCCACAACGCCCGGGATGCGGCGGATCGCATCGCTGTGCCCCTGGCTGACGCCGCGGCCCCAGAAGGTGTAGGTCGAGCCCTCCGGCAACGCCGCCAAAGCGTATACGCGCGCCAAAGAGAACAGACCGGGGTCCCAGCCGCAGCTGATCACGCCGACCTTGCCGCCTTCCTTCGCGGCGGCGTCGACATTCGCGTAGTGCTGTTCGACGAAAGCGTGGGTGTCGAAGCTGTCGATGACATTGAACGCTTTTGCAAGCAAAGGCGTGTTGGGCATCAGGTCGGTCGCGCTGCCTCCGCAGATGATGACCGCGTCGATCTCATCCGCGTGCGCGTAAATGTCGGATGCCGCATAAGAGGGCGTGCCGTAGGGGGAAACGACGGACTTCGGGTCGCGCCGTGTGTAAATGCCGGTCAGTTCCATATCGGGGTTCTGGCGGATCGCAAGCTCAACGCCGCGTCCGAGGTTGCCGTAGCCCCAAATCGCCAAACGAATCATGTGGTGAACTCCTTTGAAAAACAAAATTCCGAAATTCGGATATTATATACTATTTGAAAGCAACGAAAATTTTAGCATGTTACATAATGCAAATCAAGACCCAACGGACAATTATATATCAGTTCACATTCCCGTGGTGCAACGACGAGTGCGGAACGGCGCTGTTGAAAAAACATCCCGATTGTTCTAAAATCGGTTTCGGAGAATCAATGCTATGGAAAACACACAACAGGAAACCAAACGTCTCGATCTGACGGAAGGCAGTATCCCGAAAACGCTGATGCGGTTCTTTTTCCCCATTGCTTTCGGCATGCTGTTCCAACAGCTGTACAACACGGTCGACGCCGTCATCGTCGGGCAATTCGTCGGCACCGGGGCGCTGGCTGCGGTCGGCGGGAGCGCGGCGGTGCTCATCAACCTCGTGATCGGCTTTTTCAACGGTCTTGCCGGCGGCGCCACGGTCATCATCTCGCAGCAGTACGGCGGCGGTGACTACGAGCGGCTGAAGAAAACGGTGCATACCATCATGCTGTTCGGCATCCTGGGGAGCCTCGCGCTTACGTTTGCGATGTACTTTATCGTTCCGTTCGCTTTGAAGGCGGTCAAGAGCCCGGCGGATGTGTTCCCCGATTCCGTGCTGTACCTCAGGATCTATTTCGCGGGTACCGTTCCGCTGATGCTCTACAACATCGGTTCGGGCATCCTGCGCGCGGTGGGCGATTCGAAACGCCCGCTGTACTTCCTTGCGGCAAGCTGCATCGTCAACATCGTGCTCGACGTGCTGTTCGTCCGCGTGTTCGCGCTCGGCGTCGCAGGCGTCGGCTTGGCGACGGTGCTTTCCGTCGTGGTCAGTGCGGTTCTCACGGTCGGCACGCTCATGCGTTCGAAGGACACCTACCGCGTCCGCATCAAAGACCTTGCCATCGACGGTCCGGCGCTTTCGGCGTCGCTCCGCATCGGCATCCCGGCGGGGATCCAAAGCACGATGTTCTCGTTTTCGAATCTCTTGGTGCAAAAAGCGGTCAACGAGCTCGGGACGACCTTTGTCGCCGCATGGACCGCAACGGGAAAGCTCGACGGCATCTTCTGGATGATCTCGGCTTCCTTCGGCTCGGCGATCTGTGCCGTGGCGGGGCAGTGCTTCGGCGCCGGAAAATACGACCGCATGAAGGAGAGCATCCGCACCTGCCTCATCATCGCCGAAGCGACGAGTATCGCTTTTGCGGTGATCATCCTTCTCGTCATTCCTTACGGGTTGCGCCTCATTACGAACGACCCCGCGGTCATCGCGAGCGGCAGTTACATCATGCGCTTCTTCGCGCCGTTCTACTTCGTTTGGATCATCATCGAGGTCTTTGCGAGCGGTCTTCGCGGCGCGGGTGACGCGCTGCGCCCCACGCTTATCGTCGTGCTCGGCATCTGCGGCATCCGCATCCTCTGGATGCTGCTGGTCATCCCCTTCTGGCATACCGAAGCCAGCGTGAGCTGGGTCTATGCCGTGAGCTGGACGCCGACGGCGATCGCCTTCCTGTTGTATTATTACAAGTCCGACTGGCTCGGCCGCGTGCTGCCGGGCAGAAAACGGGACTGATCCGGAAACGCCTGCATTCGCGGGCGTTTTTTATTGAGGATAACATAAAGCCGTATCGATAACCACTTTTCCATAAGCAAAATATTATGAGGAGCATAGAAATATTCTTTGATTTTGCATTGATTTGTTGTTAGACTGTTATATGAATGGGGATGTATGGGACGTCCCCGAAAATCCAGTGGGAGGAGAAAAATCCATGAAGAAACTCATTGCAATGGTTCTGGCGGCATCCATGCTGCTGTCCATGGCGGGCGGTTTCGCCGTTGCGGAAGCAACGACCTATACCGCAACGGAAAAGGGCTTCGGCGGCGATGTCACCGTGACCCTGACCTTCGACGGCGACACCCTGACCGGTGTGACCGTTGTCGGTGAAAGCGAGACCCCGGCGATCGGCGGCCGCGCGGTCGAACAGCTCGGCGACCTGATGGTCGCGGCGAACAACGTCGAGGTCGACGGCATCTCCGGTGCGACCGTGACCAGCAGCGCCATCCTCGCGGCAGCGAAGGCGGCACTTGCGGAAAGCGGCGTGAACCTCACCGCCAAGGAAGTCGTCGTCGAGCAGAAGATGACTCCCGGCACCTACACCGGCGAAGCTTACGGTAAGTGGCAGAAGGGCTCCATCGAAGGCGAGCGCTTCGGTTCCCCCGCGATCATCGAACCCACCAAGGTCGAAGTGACCGTGGATGAGACCTCCATCCTCGATGTCAAGGTCGTTTCCACTTCCGACACCCCCGGCTTCACCGATCCCTGCATCGAACGCCTCCCGAAGGCGATCGTCGAGCAGCAGTCCGTGACGGTCGATGTCGTCACCGGCGCGACCTGCACCAGCCAGGCGATCCTCACCGGCGTTTCTCAGGCGCTGACCGAGGCGGGCGCGAACCTCGCGGGCTTCATGAAGGCTTCTCCCCGTACCGATGCGGTCGAGAACTATGAGGTCGACATGGTCGTCATCGGCGCCGGCGCGACCGGTACCATGGCCGCCATCGAAGGCATGGAAGCGGGCATCAACGTGCTCGTTCTCGAAAAGACCGGCAAGCTCGGCGGTACCTCCGTCTGCTCCACCGGTTTCGCGGCGATCCAGTCCCAGCAGCAGATCGATGCGGGTAAGGATGCTTACACCGTCGACAGCGCGTTCAAAGAGCTGATGGATTTCTGCAAATGGCGTGCGAACGCGCCCCTCGTTTACAACGTGCTGTCCGCCAGCGGCAACGTCGCGGACCGCATCCAGGCTTACTGGTCCAAGACTTCGAACCCCGGCGTCACCAAGGTCGGCGTGACCGCGCACGATACCGGTAAGGGCACCAACAAGTTCGATGTGCTGTACAACGACTTCCTCGTCCCCGCGGGCGTACAGGTCCTGCTCGAGACCCGCGCGACCGAACTCGTCACCGATGAGAACGGCACCGTGACCGGCGTTATCGCGAAGAAGCAGGACGGCACCACCGTCAACGTTTCCGCAAAGGCGGTCCTCGTCTGCACCGGCGGTTTCGGCGGCAATGACGAGATGCTCATCAAGTACATCGGTCATGACAACTTCTACCTCAACGGTCTTTCCTCCAACGTCGGCGACGGCGTGAACATGTGCCTTGCGGTCGGCGCGTCCCTCTCCGACGAGGTCTCGCCGCACCTTGCCGAGTTCTGCTCCAACAAGAACGTCGACTTCTACGCGGGCTACATGAAGTTCGTCAACCAGGCGGGCTTCCTCGCACTCGATCCCTCCGGCGAACGTTTCGTCAACGAGGAGTTCTTCGTCACCCAGGCACTGAGCTACGGTGCTTCCGCACTGCGCCGCGCGGGCTACGCTTACATTGTCTTCACGCAGGATCAGCTCGACGCCATGGTCGAGAACGGTCTGTGGGGCGTCCTCTCCAAGGAGACCATCGACAGCCTGAAGCTCCGCGCGCGTATCGTCGTGCCCAGCTACTACACGCTGTACGATGAAATGGAAGTCGCTCTCGCGGCAGGCGAAGCCTTCAAGGCGGATACGCTCGAAGGTCTCGGCGAAGCGATCGGCTTCAACAACCAGGCGATCTATCAGAAGACCATCGCGGATTACCTCGAGGTCCTCAAGACCGGCAACGACCCGCTGTTCGGCAAGCGCGTCGACATGATGCCCAACCTCGACAACGGACCGTACTATGCGGTCAAGGTCATCTCCGCGATCGACGGTACCTACAACGGCATCCGCGTCAACGAGAACATGCAGGCGCTCGACAGCAGCTACCAGCCCATCAGCGGTCTGTACGTTGCGGGTCAGGACAGCGGCGGCTTCTTCAGCTACCCCTACTATGAGGGCGTCGGCTGGACGCAGGGTTACGCCTGGACCTCCGGCTCCATCGCAGCCCGTCACATCATCGAGAACATCGCAAAATAAAAACCAAAGACCGAAGGGTCGCCGCGTTCTGCGCGGCGACTCTTTTGTTTGTGAAACAAAAGAGTGCGGAATCGTAAACTGACGGTGGAATTTTCACGGTTCCACTATACGATGCGCAAGCGGAAGGGTATAATGTTTGCCAAGGAAAAGCGGAGTGCGGAAGCGCCTCCGACCGAACAAGGAGAAAACCGAAAGGAGCATCCCCTCAATGGAAAACAATCAAAACAAAGGCCGCGGTCGTCTGATCGCGATCGTTGCGCTCGTTTTGGCGGCGGTCGTTTTCGCCGTGTTGTGCGCAACACATGTGATCTGTCTCAAACACGATCCCACCGGGGCGACTTGTACGGAAGCCTCCATCTGCAAGCTTTGCAAGAAGGTTCTCGCACCTGCGACCGGTCATACCGAGGTCGTCGATGCGGCAGTGGAGCCTACCTGCACCGAAGAAGGCAAGACGGAAGGCAAGCATTGCTCCGCCTGCGACGAGGTGTTCGTTGCGCAGGAGCCCGTTGCGGCGCTCGGTCACACCGAGGTCGTGGATGCGGCAGTGGAGCCTACCTGCACCGAAGAGGGTAAGACGGAAGGCAAGCACTGCTCCGTCTGCAATGAAGTGCTCGTCGCGCAGGAAGTCATTCCCGCGCTTGGTCACACCGAGGTCGTGGATGCGGCTGTGGAGCCTACCTGCACCGAAGAAGGCAAGACGGAAGGCAAGCACTGCTCCGTTTGCAATGAAGTACTCGTTGCGCAGGAAGTCATTCCCGCACTCGGTCACGATTTGACGGCGGCGACCTATACCGCCCCCGCGACCTGTGTCCGCTGCGGTGCCGTTGAAGGCGAACCCGCTGGCAACGCGCTGTTGAAGGGGCTGTTCTCCTCCGCACCCGCGGAAAGAGCGCTGACCGAAGCGCCGGCGGAAGAAGTGAAGCCGGTGAAAGAAAACATGACCGTGAAGCTGTACGCCCGGGGCGAACTGGTTCCCGAAGAGGTCGCCGCAGCTCTGGAACAAATGGAACTCACGTACCGTATCGATGTGGACGGGGAACGCATCGCCGTGGAAGCGATCGTTGCGGTCCCGGATATCGATCGTCCCATCCGCGTGATCTGCGCCCCCGGCAAGAAGGCGATGGAAATGCAGTTCCCCGATGCGGGCGAAGAGGTCTACAGCATCGACTATGCGGTGTTCAAGGAAGTGACCGGCACCGATATGGAAGCTCTGATGCAGGCGGCGTTCGAAGCGAAGGACGGAAACGGCGGAAATGAAATGTTCGCCGAACTCGGCGCGAAGGTCGGCGATGCGCTCCTCAATGTGTTCAATGCAAGCAATGTGACCGAAACCAATGGCAAGATCGCTCTGAAGGCGCTCGGCAGCTCCGCGGAAGGTACGACCCTCGTGTTCGCACCCAAGCCGGCGGATTATCAGAACGCGATCGCCGCGGTGGTGGATGTCGTTCTGGACGACGACAACGCGCTGTCGTTCCTGATGAAGGCGATGGACGCTCCGGAAGAACTCGGGCTCGAGGAAGCCCGTGCGGGTCTGAAGGAAAGCATGAGCGAAGCGATCGCCTCGATGGAGGAGGATCTCGCGGCGCTGGACGGCGTGAGCTACGGGATCGCCTACGGTGAGAACGGCGTGTGCAAGTTGGAGCTCGACATGCAGGACGCGGGCTTCGGCATCGAAATCGACGGCGAGAAAGAAACGGGGCGCAAGGCGGCGCTTGCAATGTACGGCGGCGGTATGTCGCTTCCGCTCGTGACGCTCGAATACACGCAGACCGAGGCGGAAGGACTGAACGCGACGATCGGCTCGATGTTGCTCCCCGTGGAAGGAAAGCTCACCGCAAAGGACGGCAATTCCGTGATGACGCTGGAAGCGATGGGTTATTCGCTCTCGTTCGTCATGCAGACCGTTGACGGAAAGACGGACGCGACCCTCGGGATCAAGGGCGAGGGGATCGATGCGGGGCTCACCTTCAATATGGCGCAAGCGGAAACCGGCGTCGTCCTGCCCGAGGGCGAACGCGTCCCCGTGACGAGTGCGGAAGCGCTCGAAGCCGTGCTGGAACGGGTCGGCAACGCCTATGTTCCTGCACCCGCTGCGGAAGACGTAACGGAACCCGCCGCATGACCTGCGGTTTTCAAAGAAACGACACCCCCGGGGCTTGTTCGCTCCGGGGGTGTTTTTTGCTTTCCGACAACCGATTTCCGGTACGATCGTGCATTGAGGTTGTATTATCGTGTGATAATGATGGATAAACATGCGTAAAAAATCGAACTATCCTTGTGATACCGAAAAAATATACGAAACCGTCCGTTTCGTCATTGCGTCGCCCTTGTGCGTGTGGTAAACTTTGCTTTAAGAACAAACAAACGGCTCTCCACGGAAAACGCGGTCGTCCGTCAATAACGAATGAACGTAACATCCCGGGAACGTGTTCCACGGGATTTTTCTGTATTCGGGGAAGCGGAAAGGAAGGGACGCAAGGTTGGAAGAACTTCTGAGAATGGAAGGCATTTCGAAGCGTTTCGGTGATTTCTACGCCAACAAGAACATTTGCTTGTCCGTTGCGCGCGGAGAGGTCCACACGCTCCTCGGCGAAAACGGCGCGGGGAAATCCACCCTGATGAATATCCTCATCGGTCTGTACCAACCGACCGAGGGCAAGATCTTTTTCAACGGGAAACAGGAAAAGATCGAGTCCCCGAGCCACGCCGTCAAACTCGGCATCGGCATGGTGCATCAGCACTTCATGCTCGTTGAAGCGATGACCGTGTTCGAAAACATCATCCTCGGAGACCGGAATTCGAAGGGCATCTTCATCGACCGTGCTGCGCGCCGGAAAGAGATCGAAGAGCTTGCCTCACGCTACGGTCTCGATGTCGAACTCGACAAGACGATCGGCGAGATCTCGGTCGGCGCCCAACAGCGCGTCGAGATCCTCAAGGCGCTGTATCACGGTGCGGAGCTGCTCGTTCTCGACGAACCCAGCGCGGCGCTCACGGATATTGAGGTCGAGGGTCTGTTCGCCATCATGAACAAGCTCAAGTCCGAGGGGAAGAGCATCATCTTCATCAGCCACAAAATGCGCGAGGTGCTGCATATTTCCGACCGCATCACCATCCTCCGTCTCGGCGAGGTCGTGACGACCGTCGACTGTAAGGATGTGACGGGGCAACAGCTTGCCGACCTTATGATCGGACGCAAGCTGGCGGAAGCCCAGTATGAAAAACGGGAGTCCGCGGACGCGCCGGTACTCGTGCTCAACGACGTCACCTACAACAAACAATCCAAACACAACGGGCTCGCGGGCGTTTCGATGACGGTCCGCCGCGGCGAGATCGTCGGCATCGCGGGCGTCGACGGCAACGGACAAACGCAGCTCGCACAGCTCGCGACGGGCGTGATCACGCCGGACAGCGGCACCGCGGAGCTCAAAGGCACCCGCGTATCGACATTCGACCCGAACGGCTTCATCGAAAGCGGCGTTTCGCATGTGCCCGAAGACCGCAACCTGCAGGGACTCATCGGCGATATG
>JAUNCT010000057.1 GCA_030526425.1 Clostridia bacterium | reverse complement strand
TCTATGTATTATCATAGTATATAAACCGATGGTTTGCAAGCATTATTTTTGTTTGTCATTCGAAAAAAACATCGGAAAACACGGGAAGATTCGCGCCTCCGGTGTGCGAAAATCGGATTCGGAACGGCGCGCGGAAACAACAAAAAAGGGAGCGCGTCCTGCGCTCCCTTGGGGGGTGCGGTCTTACCGCTGCGGAATGATCTCCAGCCAGTAGCCGTCGGGGTCCTCGATGAAGTAGATGCCCATCTCCTTGTTTTCGAAGCAGATGCAGCCCATCTGCTCGTGCTTGGCGTGGGCGGCTTCGTAATCGTCTGTCGTGAACGCGAGGTGGAACTCCGCCTCGCCGATGTCGTAGGCTTCGGGGTGGTCGCGCAGCACGGTCAGCTCCAGCTCGAAGGGCGTCGTTTCGTTGCCGATGTAGCAAATGGTGAACGAACCGTCCGGCGCGACGATCCTGCGGCGTTCGGTCAGCCCGAGGGCTTCCTCGTACCATTTCAGGGAAACGCCGAGGTCCTTCACGTTGTAATTCTCGTGTACCATCTTAAAGTTCATGGGTCTCATCCTCCTTCGTGATGTCGTGGATCGCGGTGCCTTCGGGCACGGCGTGTTCTTTCTTGTATCTTGCGATGACTTGCGGCTTTTTCCAAAAGTGCATGGGGAAAACGTGCTTCGCCCGCACCGTGGAGAGGAACTCCCGGAGCCCCAGCCCGTAAGCGTCCCCGAGGCGCGGGTCAACGGGCACGAACGCAGCGTCGAACGACTGCCCCGCGATCTTTTTGAGCTCCGCCGTGTAGCGCCGCGCCATGTCGGCGTTCCAAGCGGGGTCCTCTTCCGCCCAGTACCAGTTGTTCAAATCGCCCGCATGGTACAGGCGCAGTCCGTCCGCTTCCGCGGTGAACGCCACGCCCTCATCCGTCGAGCCGAGCGTCGCGATGCGGCAGGCGCCCAAGTCGAGCGTCTCGTCCGGCTTCACGAAAACGATCTTCGCACGGGTCTCTTCGGGCAGGGCTTTCAGCACGCGCCCGCGCTTTTTGCGGATATCCGAGCTCAGCACATATCGCGTCACATGCGCCGCAAGCGGAGCATCAAAAATCGCGGGGCAGAAGTGATCGGCGTGGAAGTGGCTTGCGAACACGAACAGCGGCTTGCCGTCGCCCGTTTCGGGCAGCGTCCCGCGGATGTAATCGAACAGCAAGCGCGCATGTGCGGTCTCCGCGAGAAAACCGCTGTGACCGAGGTAGGTCACGCGCATGCCCGGCGCGGTCGCTTGGGGAAGC
Source organism: Clostridia bacterium (assembly GCA_030526425.1). Lineage (GTDB taxonomy): Bacteria > Bacillota > Clostridia > Christensenellales > CAG-138 > CAG-1024. The sequence continues at coordinate 2,112 of JAUNCT010000057.1, read as the reverse complement.
GCCGTATCGGCGCCGCAGACGATGTCCCCGGCATGCTTCGTGATGTCGAAAGCTCTGTCCACAACGCTTCTCCTTTCCGCCGCGCAAAAGTGTGCGGTCGTTACAGTTCGGTTTCGGTATACCCGCGCAGCACCGCCGTCCCCGAGATGGCGATGGGGTCGGCCTCTTTTTCGGGAACGTGCACGGTCACCCGCCCGTCGAGCCCGAGCTCATGCCCCTGCTCCACGGTCAGCGTCAGGGGACCCGGTTTGCCGCCGGGCACGTGTTTGCGGTAATAACCGCCCATCGCGCCGCTTGCCGTGCCCGTCACACGGTCTTCGACCGTCCCCGAAAAGGGTGAGGAGAAGTGGCGACCGTGCATCCTGCAGTCCGCATCGCGCGTTTCCAAGGTGAACGGGTGCACCGAAGCGCGCGGCATCGCTTTCAGGATTTCGGGGAAGCGGCGGTTGTCGGGGCGCATGCGCGAAAACGCCGCAAGCGTGGTGATGGGCAGCAGCACCGTCCAAAGCCCTGTCCGCGCGTACACGATGGGGAGCGCGGGGTCGAGGTCCGCCTCCGTCAGCCCGATGGCATCGAGCAGCGCCGCGGTGTCCTCGGTGAAGGGTTTTTCCTCATAGGGCGTTTGCGTCATCGTCACCGTGGGGTGCGCTCCGCCCGTTATCCGCATCGGCAGAACTCCCGCACCGGTGGTCACAAATGTTTCGCCTTCGGGCAGCATGCCGGCTTCGGACAGCGCGGTCAGTGCCGCAACGGTCGCGTGCCCGCACAGCGGTACCTCGTGCCCGGGCGTGAAATAGCGGATGCGAAGCTCCGCATCGTTTTTCGTCACGAACGCGCTCTCGTTGAACCCGAGCCGCGCGGCGATGCGCTGCATCTCACCGTCCGTCAGGTGCGCGGCGTCCAAAACAACGCCCGCGGGGTTCCCGCCGCCGGGGGTCGCGGTGAAAGCGTCGTACACGGGGATGCGCATTTCCGTTCAAGCCTCCTCAGCGCTTCAGCTCCGGGTGTTCTTCGTAAAACCGCTCTTTCTCGCGGTACATCGCATGGTCCGCAACGGCGATCAGCTCGCCGATGCCCATGCCGCGGTGCTCCGAAGCGCGGGCGTAACCCACCGAAAGGAACAGTCCCGGTTTCGGCATGCCGGGCATGGTTTCCGTTGCCTTGCGCAGCGCCTCGGTCAGGGCGCGCTCGTTGTGCCCCGGCAGCTCCAGCACGCAGAAGAATTCGTCGCCGCCCGTGCGGAAGCATTTTCCGAAGGGGGAGAACACCTCGTCGATCGCAAGCGCCGCCCCGCGGATGAGACGGTCGCCGGCTTCGTGTCCGGATTCGTCGTTGATGCGCTTCAGCCTGTTGATGTCCACCGAAAAGATCGTCACGTTGCCGTCGGGCTCGCCGCGGAACTCACCGAGCAGCTCGTTGTAGGCGAAGCGGTTCTGCATCTGCGTCAGCGGGTCTGTGCGCAGCAGACGGTCCTGCTCGGTCATGAATTCCTCATTGCGCTGCTGGTAGAATGCGATGTAGTGGAGGAACAGGAAGGTCAGCCCGCCGGAGATGGCAAGGTAAGCGATGCGGCACGTGTCGCCGAAGATCTCCTGCAACAGCACCGCCATGAGGATCATCCCGAACGTGCTGATGAGGGAGGGCAGGTTGCGCCGCTTGAAGTGCTTGCAGTAATCGAAAAACGAAACCACGAGCGCCACGTACACCAGCGCGTAAACGATCATGTACACGGGGTACAGCCGACCGTGCGCGTAGTGGTTGTCCGCACCGATGAAAAAGGTCCACCCCGTGAACACGCTCACGATCTGCAGCAGGGTGTTCGCGGCGATCACCGCGCCCGATGCGGTCACCAGGTATTTGCGGTCCGCAAAACGGCGCGTCATGAAGTAGGGGATCAGCGGCGTGAAGATGTAATCGCCCGCCTTGATGAGCGCGTGCAGGAACTTCGTGTTCTCCGGCGCGCCGTTCAGGAAGATGCCTCCCCATTCGCACAGTGCCGCGAAGAACACCATGACCGCCGTGAGGGAGAACGTGCGCTTGACCTTGCGGTCGAGCCGGTACTCTCCGATGAGAATCAACAGCACCGCGCAGAACGCGCAGGTCAGCAATACG
>JAUNCT010000029.1 GCA_030526425.1 Clostridia bacterium | reverse complement strand
TTGGGCTTTATCGATTGAGCTTTTTTACTGTCTACTTTTTCTTGACAAGTGCAGTTTCAGTGCCGTTTTTCTTTTACCGGATTTACGTTTTCAGCCACGAGCCAGCGGATTGGGCGCGAATTCCCACGCGAGCACATTCACGATGCCGGGGAGGCTCATCGTCATGACGCCGTTGGTGTAGATGATGACCTTGGAACCTTCGTTCGGAAGCGCCATCTCCGCGGGGAAGACCGCGATGATGTCGCCGTGGGTCTCGGTGTTCAGCAGCAGAGCGTTCTCGATGTCCGCAGTGCCGGTCACGGTCGCTTCATACACGCCGCCTTCGGTCACATCCATGGTGTGGACGGAAAGGTCTTCACCGACCGTTGCGAGCACGATCTTGGTCTCGGCGGCTTCACCCTCCCACGGACGCAGGTAGGTGAACTGCACAAGGCTCTCACCGGGCATCACAGCCTTGAGGGTAAAGGTTGTCTTCCCGCCGGCACCGGATACGGGTGCCTCGGTGGCGTCTGCCGCGTATACGCCTTCGTCGTTCTCCAGCACGACGGAATCCCCCGCGATCACGAACGCCGTCCAGCTGTAGCCGGTGGTCGGGTTCGCGTCCAGAACGATCTCCGCGGTGGCGGTGTTCTCCGTCGCGACCGTTTTCTCGCCGGTCTGCACGGCTGCGAGGGAAAGGTTAGCGCCCAGCACGAGGGCTGCGAGCATTGCAATGAACTGTTTCATGTTTGTATCTCCTTTGGTTTGTTTTTTGTTTCTTTGTCTATAACACCGTGCAGGGTTCCGAAAGGTTGCAAATAAAGAAAATAATTCTTCCGGAGATTCTCACCTTGCCGATTTTGCGGCAATCCTCGCGGCGATCGTCTCCGGGTTCAGAACGAATCCGCATTGCGTCGCTATTCGCCCGCACAACAAACAACACCCCTTTCCCAAAGCGGGAAAGGGGTGTTTCGGTCGTACTGCTTCAAAAGCAGTCCGCTGTTGTTCAGTTCTTGTCCGGATCGAAGGGCTTGATCTTGCGGACGACGTCGAGGATGGTGCCGTCGCGTGCTTCGAGGATCGCAACGACCTTGTCTTCCCACTCGAGATCGTCGGGACGACCGACGAGGGAGTACGCCTTCTCCTTGAGCTCTTCGATGGTGACATGCTTGATGCCCGCAGCATCGAGGCACTCGATGATATCCTGACGGAGCGGGTTGACGGCAATGCCGTAATCGGTAACGAGAACGTCGACGCAGTCGCCGGGGGTGGTGACGGTAACGACATGTTCGCAAACGGTCGCCATACGACCGCGGGTCAGCGGCGTGACGATGATGCAGCACTTGGAACCCGCAGCGGTATCGGGATGTCCGCCGGGAGCACCGCGCAGAACACCGTCGGAACCGGTGAGAACGTTGACGTTGAAGTTCGTATCGATCTCAAGAGCCGCGAGAACGACGTAGTCCAGCTTGTTGACGAACGCGCCCTTGTTCGCGGGGTTCGCGTACTGCGAAGCGCTCATCTCGAAGTGGTTCGGCGTCTGGTTGATGGAGTTGACGGCGTCGAGGTCGAAGTCCTGAACGTCGATGACCTTGCCGACCTTGCCCTTCTTGAGCAGTTCGACCATGGGACCGCAGATACCGCCGATCGCCCAGCCCATCTTGATGCCCTTCTCGTCCATCGCCTTTTCGAGGAAGAGGTTCGCGGCCAGGGAAGGACCGCCGACACCGGTCTGGAAGGAGAAGCCCTCCTTGAAGTAGGGGGTCGCCGCGATGACGCGGGCAACGTCCTCTGCCATCATGAGGTCGCGCGGGTTCTGGGAGATACGCGCCGCAGCGGACGCGATCTTCTTCGGGTTGCCGATGGATTCGACTTCGACGACCGCGTCGACATCGATCGCTTCGACGGATGCCGGCATGTTCGGGAAATCGACCAGGCAGTCGGTGATGACGACGACGTGGTCCGCATACTTGGCATCGGTCATGGCATAACCGAGGCTGCCGCAGTTGGACTTGCCGCCGATGCCGCGGCAGTTACCGACGCAGTCGGAGGTCGGCGCCGCAACGAACGCGATGTCGATGTGGACTTCGCCGCCTTCGATGGCGCGCGGACGTCCGCCGTGGCTGCGGATGATCGCGGGGGTCTTCAGCTTACCGGCGGAAACGACTTCGCCGATCTTATCGCGGATACCGGAGGTCTGGATACCGATGACCTTGCCCTCTTCGATGTAAGCCGCGATCGGGTCGTGCGCCTTGCCGAGGGAGGTCGCCGCAATTGTGAGGTCCTTCAGACCCAGCTCTTCGATGGCGGCTGCCATGACCATGTTGACGACGTAGTCGCCCTCACGGAGGTGATGATGGAAGCTGAAGGTCATGCCGTCCTTCGCACCGCAGAGCTTGAGCGCATCCACGATCGAAGCGACGATCTTGCTTTCGGCAGGCTTCTCGCAGCGGCGCGTCTTGGGCGCGGCCTTCTGGATGTACTTGCCGTCCATGTAATTCTTGCCCTGATAGCCTTCCTTGCCGTACTTGGCAAGCAGCTCATCCGGGATCTCTCTGCCGACTTTGTTGATCATTTTACCAAATCCCCCTCATACATACCGCAGGCCTTTGCCAGTCTGAGTGTGCGCTCTGCGCCGGGCACGAACGCGATATCGATCATCTTGCCATCGACGGTGAAAACGCCGACGCCGCGTGCGGACTGCTCGCGGTACGCCGCAACGATCTTCTCCGCCTGGATGACTTCCTTCTCGGTGGGAGCGAAGATCTGGTGGACGAGACGGATCTGCTTCGGGTTGACGAGGGACTTGCCGTCGAAGCCCATGGCCTTGTTCTGACGGACTTCCGCCTCGAAACCTTCCATATCGTCGAGGTTGGTGAAAACGGTGTCGAAGCACTGGATGCCCGCTGCGCGCGCAGCGATGAGCATCTGACCGCGGGCGACGACCATATCGATACCGTCGCGCTGCGGGGTGGTCTGCATGCACTTGCGGAAGTCACCGCCGGAGATCGCGACACCGAACATACGGTCGGAAGCCGCGCAGATCTCATAAGCGTTGATGATGCCCTTCGGGCTTTCGAGCGCCGCCATCAGCAGGGTGCGACCCTTCTCGACGCCGAACTCTTCTTCCGCCGCCGCGACCGCTTCTTCCACGACGTGGACGTCGTGCGCGGATTCGCACTTTGCGATACGGATGCCGTCGGCACCGCCCGCGACGCACACGCGGATATCTTCCTGCCAGTGCGGCGTGTCGAGACCGTTGATACGGACGATGACTTCGGTGTTGCCGTAGTCGATCGTCTTCAGGGTATGATACAGGGAGAAGCGAGCCGCGTCCTTCTGGTTCTCGGCGACCGCGTCTTCGAGGTCGAGCATGATGCTGTCAACGCCGTAGATGTAGGCATCCTTGATCATGCCGGGCTTCTGCGCGCTCATGAAGATCATGCTGCGGCGCAGACGGAAACGTTCGGGGGTCGGACGCTGGATCATTTGATGATACCTCCCCACGGAATATTCTTTTCGGACATGTCCGCGCTGCGGAAGACCGCGCACTCGACGCGTGCTTTGAGCGTGCAATCCAGCGCGCCCTTGTCGACCACGCTGACTTTGGCGTTTTTGACTTCGAGACGTTCGAGGGTCTCGAGAACTGTCGCCTTGATCTGGCGGCCGTACTGGTTCATGACGCTGGAGGTCATCGTGAGTTCGATACCGTTGGTGCCCGGCTCGACCGTGATCTGAGCGTCACTGGATTCCAGAGTTCCGGCAGTTGCCGGTTTCAGAATCTCCATTAACTTCTCCTCCCGATAATCATATTCAAATACTGGGGTATTTACTGTATTGTATCACAGTTGCGCGCCGTATTGTGCACGCAAATCCCCATTGAAACCATTGAAAATTTCTTTCGTTCCCCGATGAAAACGGAATGGTCCCGCCCACGGGTTCACTCTCCGCGGAGTTCCTTGAAGCGGTTGACCGCCATCTCTTCTTTGTAATTCCGGAACAGCGCTTCCAGGTCGTATTTCGGCTCGTAGCCGAGTTCTTCTTTGGCGTTCGTCACGTCCATCAAAAACCCGCCGCCCACGGGCTTATCGGGGCGGTAAACGATCGGCGACGGCTTGTCTTCCGGAGAAAACACGCGGATGATCGTTTCGATCTGCTGCTGCATCGTCACGGGTTTCCCGGTGCCGACGTTGTACCAACCGCGTTCGCGGTCCGCTTCCACAGCCTTGCAGAGCATTTGGGCGCAGTCGTAAACGTGGACCATGTCCTTGGAATAGTTCGGATCGCCCCAAAGCTCGATCGGCTCGCCCTTCATTGCAAGGTCGATCATGCGGTAAACGGGGCGCAGAGTCTTGACCCCGTTCGGATGGTAGTAGTGGTAGGAGCTGTAATTGTAGATCGTCGGGAAGCGGAAAACGAAATACTTCAGCCCGTACTCTTCATAGTAATGTTTCATGAATTCGACCGCGGTGTTTTTGGTGATGACATACACCGCATGATCTCCCTTGTAGCGGAAATCGTACGGCATATCCGGCTTCAGCACCTCTCCGCGCTCGGCGGGGCACTGGACATCGAACACCGTCGTTGAAAACAGGATGCGGTCCGCGCCGACCTTCCTGCAGTATTCCAGCACGTTGTAGGTGCCCATGATGTTGGATTGGATGTATTTCTCCGGCTGATACCCCTCCATATAGGAAGGGATCTGCGCCGCAAGGTCGATCACGGCATACACGTCTTCCTGCGGAAGTTTTTCGAAATCCCGCGCGTTTCCGATATCGACGGATACATACTTGTACCCGTTTTTTTCGAAGAAATCGGTCTCACGGCGTCCCGACGCGATGATCTCGTATTTGCCGGCGAAATACTCGCATGCATATTTGTGAACGTATGCGCCGACGTTTCCGGTCGCACCGAAGATGATGATTTTTTTCAAGTTTTCCGTCTCCTTGTTCGTTTTGTGCCGGATCCGCCCCGGTGCGCTTGCCGCGGCACCGAAGCCTGTTTGTTGTTTATTATAATTCGTCCCGCCGCTTCGGTTCAATACCGAGCTTGCTCCGCCCCGCCGCCCGCGCCCGTATGTTCCTCTCCGTGGTGCGAACAAATATTCGCCCGTTCCTCCCTTTGGGCGAACGTTTTGTAACGCTTTTGTAAACGGGTCCGAAACGCCGCTATCGGGTCATTTTATCGGACAGTTCGGACCGTATCCTATGCTCATCGAAATCACGGACGGTCCCCGCAGAGGGACCGGAGAAAGGATACATCACCATGCTTGCGACCCATCTTCCAGAACTGTTTTCGGACGCCTTGTACACCGTTTACGACCTACTGCTCGACGCCTTGATCAAGCTGCGTTTTCTCGAGGAACTGCCCGACGATCCCTCGGACAACGATCCCCGGGAGTTTGCCCCCGCAGCGGCGGAAGAGCCCGCGCCCGCAGTACAGCAGGTGCTTCACATGGAGGATGCCGTCGCAGTGGCGTGACACCGCCCGGATACGGAAAAACACCCCATCCGCCGATGACGGATGGGGTGTTGTCGTTTATTGTTGCTTTTCGGTTCCGGGGAGTTCTCCCTCCGGGGAACCCGAACCGCCGTTTCCTTCTTCCTTCGGCTCCGCCTTCTCGGTGCCCACCTTCGGTGCCGGTCCTTTCCAAAGCGCGAACCAAGTCGAAGCGGCGATCAGCAGGATGCCCACATAGTAGCAACCGAGCGAGAGTCCGTGACGCAGGACGGTCTTACCGAACACGAGGTTCCAGAACAGCAGCATGACCGACACGATGTAGAGCGCCGTTCCGGTCTTCGCCGTCTTCGGCTGTCCTCCCACGCTCCATGCCAACAGACCGAGCGCCACGGCGTATGCCCACATCACGGGAACGGGCAGTTCGTTCTTTGCGGTGCGGAATACCGACAGCAACACCGCACACGCGGCAAACGTGATCACCCCGGGGATCGCCCGCTTCCAATTGCGTTCGCCGTATCCCGCGAACGCCACGATAAGCACGAGCACCGCCGCGAACTGGAACACCATACCGCGCAGCATGGACACGTTCAGCGTCACGTCGCCCACAAGGCAAAGCACCAAAGCGAACAGGATGAGCCCGTTCCGCAGCGTGCGGTGGCGGCGTGTTCCGCGGATGGCCAACAGCAGGACCCAGAAGGTGGCAAGTCCTTTCAGCGCGAGGATCAGCGGGCGCACGCCGCCGAAACGGAGACGCGCTATCTCCTCGATGCCGAAGCTCGAAGCGGTCAGCATCGCATGGTAGCCGATGATCGTTGCCGCACGCGGCGTCTTCGCACGGGCACGGCATACCGCCAGCTGCACAAAGCCCAGCAGCGCCAGGATCACCAGCGCGCCGGCGATCAGCGCGATCGTCTTCATCATGCCGGGGATCGAGGTTCGTTTGATACCCGCCATCTGCAGCTTGAGGATCGCCTCCGGAGAGTAGATGCTCATGTCTTCCCACTCTTCGAATTCGAATTCATCGAACGATTCCGTAACGACCGCCACGCCGGATTCGCCCGCGCCGTAGATCGCATAGTAGATCTCGCCCTTCTTACAGGGAGTCACGCGTTCCTTGCTTGCCACGGGCATCAGCGCGTCGTTCCGGTAGGTCATGGTGATGAACCGCTGTTCGCCGTCCTCCAGAGGCTCGATCGCAACAAAGTAGTCGCGGTCCATCGGGATGCACAGGGTCTGTTTTCCTTCGCCCTTGATGTAAACAAGATCTGCGGGCGAGCGGTAGGTGTCCTCATAGCCCGGCAGCGCCACGCGCGGCGTGGACGACTTCGAACCGTCCGGCATGAAGCAGCCGACGAAACCGTCCTCATCGTATACCTCAAGCGCCGAGTTGCCCGTTACGATCAGGCGATGGTATTTCCCGGATTCGCGGAAGAACTCCGGTTCTTCCGCCGTCAGCGCCCAAATGAGGTACACCTCGGGGTTGTGCTCGCGGACGATATTGTCCAGCAGCGGAACGCTTTCGCTCCAGCCCGACACCATCGGCACGTACTCATCTCCGCGGGCGTACTTGTACATCAGCGAGGAGATGTACGCGCTCATGTCGTCCAGCGCCTTGTCCTTACCGTGTACGTTCGCATTGTCGACGACCTCGAGCAGCGTGTTGAACAGGTTGCCGGCCGTACGGTCGCTGAAGCCCTTGCGGAACGATGCCTGCAGCTCATCCACATACTCCTGCTGGGTCGGCGCGACGAACAGCAGGTGCTGCAGCAAAAGCCAGATATCGGCGTTGACCTCGGGAAGGTTGCGGAACGGAACGCCCAGAACCTCCTGCGAAACGGCGTTCGCCCGGGCTTTCAAAGCGTAATAATCGCTGTCGTACTCCTGCGCGGGCGTGTAGTAATCGATGCCGTTGCGGGCGAAGCCCCATTCCGCCAAAGCGACCATCGGCACGGGGTCGTTTCTGCCGATGATGTTGAAAATGTTCGGGTACGGAACGGGTTCCCGCGTGTTGCGCGGGGTCGCAAACAGGTACGCGTAGACTTCGGAAAATCTGCCCGAGGCGGTCATATCCGCGGCAACGAAGTTGCCGACCGCAGCCGAGCGGGAGTACCCGGTGATCCACAGCCGGATCTCACCTTCGATCTCATGCGCCTCGATGTAATTCTCCAAGCGGTCTTTGACCAGCGCCGCCGCCTCGCTGAAGCCCTGATGGCGCGTTCCGGTCCCGACGACGACATTGCTCGCCCATTCCTGTCCGTACTTGTCGCCGCAGATGGGCACGGCGATGACCGTTGCCTTGCCGATGCGCTTCATCGCGATGGCGTTGGTGATGGTATCGGTCCCCGGCGGCGTATCGTAACTGCTGCAATCGATGTCCGTAAAGCCGGCCTCCGTCAGAAACCAGACGACGCGGTCCTTATGCTGCCCCGTCGGTGCGAGGCGCGTGCGGAACGCGGACATCGCGAGACCGATGGACGTGCGGAGCAAGGTCACATCGAATTCCGTTGCGGGGTGCAGAAAGCTCGCATCGGTGTACGGCACCATTGCCTTGCGATGGAACGGCAGTCCCATCGGCTGATATTCGGTCATGATCTCGATCGTTTCCGGCACGCTCTCATCGGCAAACGCCGTTACGGGGAACAGGCCCGCAAGGGTCAGCACCACCGCGAAAAGCGCGACGATCCGTTTGATCTTGTTCATGGGTTCTCCTTCCTGTTCGGGATTTCAATGAAGAGCGCACTCACGCACGCTCTTCATTCAGACATTTTTCTGTTTTTTTCTTGACGCGCTGCAGGGCGTTGTCCACGCTTTTTGCGGAATGCCCCGTCACCTCGGCGATCCTCTTATACGGGAAGCCGTCGAGGTACATCGAAAGCACCTGCTTTTCAAGCGGGGTCAGACATTCCGACAGCTTTCTCTGCAAACGCTCGCAGCTGTCCCTGTCGATCACGATGACCTCGGGGTCGGAGGTCTGCGCCGCGGCGATCAGATCGATGAGCGCATGGTCCGGCATCTCCGGGTTGACCGGCGCCGAAAGCGACACATAGTTGTTCAAGGGGTGATGCTTTTTCCCGGCGGCCGCCTTGACCGCCGTGAGGATCTGCCGCGTCACGCAAAGATCCGCATACGCCCGGAAAGGGACGCCGCGTTCGGGCACGTACTCGCACACGGCTTTGTACAACCCGATCATCCCCTCCTGGATCACATCGTCCCGGTCGGCACCCATCAGAAAGTAGGCGCGCGCCCGGCGGCGGACCGGCATTTTGTAACGCTCGTAGAGCTGCTCTTCTGCGTCGCCGTCTCCCGAGCGGAGATCGCGGATCAGCTCTTCGTCGGTGCGGGGATCCTGTCCGCTCCCGTTCATGCCTTGGCGCTGTCCTGTCTGCGTTTTTCGAACATCAGCACCGCCGCCGCAACGCCCGCGTTCAGCGAGTCGATACGGCCGCGCATCGGGATGGACACGATATAGTCGCAGTTGTCGCGGACGAGCTTCGACATGCCCTCGCCCTCACTGCCGATCACCAGCGCCAGCGGTCCGGTGAGGTCCTGCTTGTCGGCGGCGGTCCCGCCCATGTCGGTACCGGCGATCCACAGACCTGCGGCTTTGAGTTCCTCGATTGCGGAAACGGTGTTGACCACACGCGCGATCTTCACGTATTCGGTCGCGCCCGCGGAGCTCTTGACCGTCGCCGCGGTGACCGATGCGCTGCGGCGCTTCGGAATGATGACGCCGTGGGCACCCGCGCACTCCGCGCTGCGGATGATGGAACCGAGGTTGTACGGGTCCTCGATGCCGTCGAGCACGATGACGAAGGGCGCTTCGCCCTTTTCCTCCGCCACGGCGAGAATATCCGCCACGGTGCAGTATTCCACGCCCGCGGCATACGCCACGATGCCCTGATGGTTCGCGGTCTTTCCGCCGTGACCGAAGGGCATGCACAGCTCGTCGAGCTTTCTGCGGTCGGTCTCGCGGATGACGAGCTTGCGGTCGCGCGCCATGGAGACGATCTCGCCGAGGGAACCGTCGCGGTCCTCGGTCACGAGGATACGGTCGATGCTGCGGCCGTTCTTCACCGCCTCGCGCACCGCGTTGCGGCCGATGAGCAGGTAGGGGAGCTCATCGGTGTTGGTCTGCTCGTTCTCCGCGTTCGGCGCCTGCTCGCGCACGGTACGCTCCCCGAAGGAACGCTCGTTGCGCTCGAACTTGCGGTCCTTTTTATCGAAGTTGCGCTCGCCGTAAGGCTTCTTGTCGCCATAGGAACGCTCACCGTAGGGCTTTTTGTCACCGTACGGCTTTCTCTCCCCGTAGGAACGTTCGCCGTAGGGCTTCCGGTCGCCGAAGGATTTCTTCTCGCCGTAAGGCTTGTCCCCGTAGGAGCGCTCACCGTAGGGCTTCTTGTCGAAGCTGCGCTCGCCGTAAGGTTTCTTTCCGTAGGGCTTGTCGCCGTAGCCGCCCTCGCGGTTGCCCCCGCGGGAATAGCCGCGCGCGTCCGAACCCTCGCTGCGGTTCTTGCGCGTACCGTAGCCGCGACCCTCGCCCTCGGGTCTGTCGTTATAGCTTTTTTTGTCGAAGGGCTTGTTGTAGCCGCCCTTGTTTCCGCCGTTGTATCCGTTCTTATACGCCATGTTCTTCTCCTTCCAACGCGATATGCATCAGTTGTGTGAGGCGTTCGTCCGCCCCCGTCCAGTACAGCCAGCCGATCAGGGTCTCAAGCCCCGTTGCCGTGCGGTAATCCGAAATCTGCGCGTTCTTCGGCACGGTACCGCTGTGCGCGTTGCGCCCGCGTTTGAATACGCCGAGTTCCTCTTCGGTGAGGTGCGGTTCGATCTTGCGGAACGCCGCCGTCTGCCCCGCCGCGCACACCTGTTTCGCTGCAAGCAAATGCAGGGCATGCACCTTGACATCCGTACGCTCGATCAACGCCGTGCGCACGAACAGGTCATACACCGTGTCCCCGATATAAGCGAGCGTCAGTGCGGGCAGCTGTGCCGCATCCTTCGCTTTGCCGGCGCCGAACGCCGCGCGTACTGTTTCGTGAAATGCCATACTCATACAGAATAATGATACCCGTTTTCCTTTCGCGGCGCAATGGGAAAGCGCAAGAAAACGGGCGGTTTCCGCGCAATGTATGCGAAAAAACGCGGATATGTCCGAAGGCGGTTTCCCGGCTCCCCCGCGACCGTCCCCGCAAGCCGCAAAAGGAAAACGCCCCCGGTCCCGCAAAGCGGTCCGGAGGCGTTCGCTTCCGTGTTTTCTTCAGGTCCAAATCGCCATCGCGACCGTTGCGGCGACCATCAGCCCGAGACCGAGCGCCGCCTTTTTCGTGAGCCGTTCCTTGAAGACGATTCCCGAAAACAGAACGGAGACGAGGATGCTCAGCTTGTCGATCGGCACAACGACGCTCACGACGCCATGCCCGATGGCATAGTAATAGCACAGCCACGAGGCGCCCGTCGCGATGCCGGACAGACCGATGAACGCGAGTTCCTTCCGGTCGGTCCGCAAGACCCGGTCCTGTTTTCCCTTTGCGAACACGACGATCCACGCCATCACGAGCACGACGCCCGTGCGGATCGCCGTGCCGAGGTTCGACTCGACGTTTTCGATGCCGATCTTCGCGAGGATGCTCGTCAACGCCGCGAACACCGCGGAACCGACGGCGTAAGGCAGCCAGCTCTTGCGGCTTTCCTTTGCCGCCCCGCTCTTCTTTTCGACCATCAGCAGGATCCCCGCGCCCAGCACCGCCGTGCAGACGAGCTTCAGGGCGAGGTTCTTCGTTTCCCCGAACAGAACGATCGCCATCAGTACCGTGAGGATCGTCGAAGACTTATCAACGGGTACGACCTTGTTCACATCCCCAACGGACAGCGCTTTGAAGTAGCACAGCCACGAGGCGCCCGTCGCGATGCCGGACAGCACCAGAAACACGAGCGAACGTGCACCGATCCCGTCGATGGTGCGGTACGAGCCGACGACGAACACCATCAGCCAGGAAAACACGAGCACGACGATCGTGCGCAACGCCGTCGCGACATCCGAATCCGTCTGTTTGATCCCGCACTTCGCGAGGACCGAAGTCAAGCCCGCGAACAGTGCGGACAACACCGCCATCAACAGCCACATACCGAAGTTTCCTTTCCCGAAATGATTTCCGAAAAATTTTCTTTTCCGCCGGGACCGATACCTTCCCGTTCATATCCTTGCGAAAGCCGAATCTCTTATTTTCTGTTGCTCTTTCCCCGGCGAATGGTCATTCACCGGCAAGGGCCCGTTATCCCCGTGATCTGCGCAACGGTCTTTCCCTTTGCGAGGCGGTCGACCATCAGGTCCAAAATGCGGATATCCCGCATCGGTTGCGTTCCGATCTCCGCGACACGGACACCGCAGACCGTTCCCCGGATCTCCATCCGTTCCGGGCGCGGTGCGGGTGCGTTGCGGAAGAAATCCCCGTACGTCAGGTCGCTCCCGCAAAAAGCGGAAAGCCGGTCCGGCGGATAGCCCGTCATCCACGCGGCAAGCGCGTCGACCTCGGCGCGCGTCCTGCCCTTACGCTCCGCCTTGGCGATCAACAGCGGATAAACCTTTGCAAACGGCATCCCGTAAATTTTTTCTTCGCTCATCGCTTCCTCCGTTTTCAGAACAGATCGAGCATATTGTCGAGATACAGCGCCTCACGTGCGCGGATATGGTGCTCGGGCTTTGTCATGTAGTGCAGTATGAATTCGAGCAGCAGCGCGCTGCCGAGCCCGCGCCCTTCGATCTTGAAGTTCGAAAAGCCCATCGGCAGATAGGTCCCGACGATGTCGTTCACCCCGATGAAACCGGGATTCTCCATCGCAAGGGAGAAACGGTATCCCTCTCCGGCGCCCGGCGTCGGGCAGCGGAAATCCGTCTCGAGCCCGAGGTTCCTGCGGCTCACGGCGGCATAGCAGCGCGCCCGCGCCGTACAGCCGAAGGCACAGCACTCGTTGCAGAGAAACTCCGTCTTGTCCTTTTCCGTCTGCGTGAGCTCCGCCCAGCGGTCCATGCGCCGGTTCAGGCGGAAATCCGGAACAACGAAACGGAAATCCCCGTTCGCCAGTTCTTCCCGGAACCGACCGAACTCCGTGAGAACCTTCGTCGTTGAGGAAACGAAGTAAAACCCGGGATACCGGCGTTTGAGATGACCGAGCAGCAGGTCCGAATGCACGATCGCGCCGTTCTGCACGCCCTCCGTTTCCGAAAAAATACGGCACAGCGCGTTGCACGCCGGGTCGGCGAGGTGCGCCTCGGTCAGAAGCGAGTTCGAAAACGTGAGCCGTGCGGAAACGCCGTACCGGCGCATGAGCGCCGCGACCTCCCGAGGGTCCCGTTCGCCGTATTCCACCCTGCCGCCGCCCCACAGGCATTCCCGCGGGGCGCCATACACCGAACCGATCTCCGCCCACGGATAAAACCACGCGCGGTGTTCGGAAAACAGCGGCAGAAACGCTTCGTAAAACGCCGCGTGCTCGAACAAGCCCGGCAGGTGGAAAAAAGCCTTCATACCTCTTCCGCGGGGCACGCTTCCAGCGTTTTTGCCGCAAGCGCGGTATAGTGCGCCGCGCTCATCGGCAGCTTGTCGATCTCCTCTTCCGTCAGAAGCCGCTGCACCTTGGCGGGGTTTCCGAACGCCATCGAACCATCCGGGATCTGCTTGCCGCCGGGCACGAGCGCGCCCGCGCCGATCACACAGTTTTCCCCGACCGAAGCGCCGTTCAGAACGATCGCTCCCATCCCGATGAGGCTGTTGTCGCCGATGGTGCACCCGTGCAGGATCGCCCCGTGACCGACGGTGACATTCCTTCCCACGGTCGTCGGAAAACCCGCGTCCGTATGGACGACGCAACCGTCCTGAATGTTCGAACCCGCACCGACCGTGACGGGCTCCTCCTCGGCGCGCAGCACCGCACGGTACCAAACGTTCGCGTTTTCCGCCAAATGCACATCGCCGATCACATCCGCCGACGGGGCGATATAACAGAATTTTTCCGTATTCATACCGGTTTCTCCTCGTTTCTTCGTTCTTTGTGTTTTTCACTGCTCGCGCCGCACACCGCGGAAACCGACAGCGCGCCCGCGGCAAGGCAAGCCGCCGCACAAGCGGAAAGCGTCGCGCCGGTCGTGACGACGTCGTCCACCAGCAACACGCGCAGCCCCGCGATCTCTTGGGATGCGCGGTACAGCGTATCGGACAGGCGGCGTTCCTCCCGCCCCTTCTTCGTTTGCGACACGGTCAGCCGCGTCCGCCGCAAAAGATCCGTCCGCACCGGCGGCAGCGGATACCGCTCCGTCAGCGCGATCGCGATGAGTTCCGCAGGGTTGCACCCGCGGAAATACCGTTTGACGGGGTGCATCGGCACGGGGATCACGCAATCGAACCCTTCCGGATTCTCCACCGCGATGTTCCTTGTGAAAAACGGGGCGAGCCACCACTGCTTTTCGTATTTGAAGCGGTGCATCGCGTCCCGCGCAGCGCCCTCATACGAAAAGGAGCTGACGATCTCCCCCGTGATGAGCGGCAGCTTGCGGTTTTTCGGCAGCCGCAGTTCCTTCCGGCACGCGGCGCACAGACCGTCCTCGCCCACATCCGTTTCCATGTTGCACAAAAGGCAGCGGTACCCCGTCGGGTACAGTGCTGCCTCAATGGTTTTCCGGATCGTTTCCCGCATCAAAAGATCTCCAAGTCGTGTTTCAGCGCGGTGTACCGCTTCATGGAGCGGTTGTTGTTGACCATGGAGCGGATCGTCGCGCTGCGCCCGACGCAGCAGACCCCGCGCTTTGCCCGCGTGATCGCGGTGTACAACAAGTTCCGCGTCAGCAGCAGCGGCGAACCGCCGCACAGCGGCAGCAGCACGATCGGAAATTCGCTGCCCTGACTTTTGTGGATGCTGATGCAGTACGCAAGGTCGAGCGCCTCCGCCGCGGCGAAATCGTACTGTGCGAGACGGTCGTCGTCGAACAGCACCATGATGTTCCGTGCCGATGTGTCGATGCGGTACAGGGTCCCGAGGTCGCCGTTGAAGGCGCCCGTACCCTCGGTCAGCCCGCCGCCGGGGGCGCGCTTCGACCATTCGACCTTGTAGTCGTTCTGCATCTGCATGATCTTGTCGCCCTCGCGGAACAGCCGTCCGCCGATGACCTGCTCCTTCTTCCCGGGGGACGGCGGGTTCAGCGCCGCCTGCAGCACCTTGTTGATGTTGTTCACGCCAAGCGTGCCCTTTTTCATGGGCGCGAGGACCTGCAGGTCGAGCAGCGGCTCGTTCGTATCGAGTACCGGCGCCGGGTGCATGCAAAGCTCCACGATGCGCTTGAGCGCTTCTTCCTCGTTCATGTACTCGAAAAAGCGGAAATCGAGCCCGTCCTCCGGGGAAAGCACGGGCATCTCGCCGCGGTTCACGGCGTGCGCGTTGCGCACGATCAGGCTTTCTGCCGCCTGTCGGAAGATCTCCGTCAGCCGGACGACGGGTACCGCGTCCGACTCGATGATATCCTTCAGCACGTTTCCGCAACCGACGGGCGGCAGCTGGTCGGCGTCACCGACGAGGATGAGCCGCGTCCCGTCCGGGATCGCCTTGAGCAAGGCATACATCAGCGGCACATCGACCATGGAGGTCTCATCGACGATCACGGTATCGAACAGCAGCGGGTCGTCTTCGTTTTTGCGGAAGCCCTCCCCCGGCTGGTATTCCAGCAAGCGGTGGATCGTTTTCGCCTCGAAGCCCGTGGCTTCGGTCATACGCTTGGCGGCGCGCCCCGTCGGCGCGCAGAGCGCGAATTCCGACTGCATCTCGGAAAGGATCTCCGTGATCTCGCGGATGATAGTGGTTTTACCGGTACCGGGACCGCCCGTGATGACGAGCATCCCCTCTGTGAGCGCGCGTTTCACCGCCTCCAGCTGCTGGGAAGCAAGGCGGATGCCCCGATGTTCCTGCCCGATCCCCGCCAAGAGGAAGGGGTTCTCCTCTTTGTTCTCCGCCAGTTCCTTGAGCCGCCGCGCGATGTACCCTTCCATTTTGAACAGGTACGGTAAGAACACCGCATCGTCGTCCCCGACCATGCGGTACAGCACGGCACCCTGTTCGATGAGCGCATCCACCGCGTCTTCGACCGAAAACTCCTCGACGCCGAGGAGCTTCGCCGCAAAGGTCACGAGCGAGTTTTTCGGCAGGTAGGTATGCCCGTACTCGTTCTTTGCGAGGTTCATCGAATACAGCAGACCGGCGCGCATGCGCCCGGGCGAATCGTGGCGGTATTCTTCGTTCTTCTGCGCGATCTTGTCGGCGGTGAGGAAGCCGATGCCGTCCACGTCTTCGATCAGGCGGTACGGGTCCTCCTCGATACGGGCAAGCACAAGGTTGCCGTAGATCGCATACAGCTTCGTTGCCTGCCCGACGGTGATGCCGTAAGGCTCAAGCGCCAGCAGGATGTTGCGCATCTCCGT
The DNA here is from genome assembly GCA_030526425.1 of Clostridia bacterium. Lineage (GTDB taxonomy): Bacteria > Bacillota > Clostridia > Christensenellales > CAG-138 > CAG-1024. The sequence goes on along the minus strand of JAUNCT010000029.1, from coordinate 8,127 downwards.
CGTTTCGCGGTACGATGCGGCGATCATCTGCTGTTTTTTCGGACCGATGCCGGGCAGGGTCATGAGCTTCTCGGGGTGGTTGTCGAGCATATCGAGCGTGTCCATCCCGAAGGCGTTGACGATGAGGCGCGCCGTCGACGGACCGATCCCGCGGATGAGCCCGCTGCCGAGGTAGCTCTCGATTCCCGCAAGGGACGAGGGCGCCAGCGTGCGGTAGCTTTCCGCCTTGAACTGCCGGCCGAAGCGCGGGTGCGCGGTGAAATCGCCCTCAAGGGTCACGCGCTCGCCCTTATTGCACAGGGGCAACACGCCGACCGCCGTCAGGCGCTCGTCATCGTCGGTCAACAGTTCCAAAACCGTCCAACCGTTGTCCGCGTTGCGGAAGATGATGCTTTCGATACTGCCGGTCAGTTCCATGATCTGTCCTTTTAAAACAATTGCAGAAGGATGCCGCTCACGACGGCGGAAACGAACACACCCGAAATGATGTACAGGTAATCCCGGAGGCGGCGGTGTCCGCGGAGCAGGACCAGCAGCCCGATGCCCGCCGCGGAGCACAAGCCCGCGACCGCCGCGCCGAAGGAGATCATCCCGTCAAGGTACAAACGGGTCAGCAACACGCTCGCGGCGCAGTTCGGAATGAAGCCGATGACCGCCGCGATCACGGGCTGGAGCGGACCGGGCAGCAACAGCTTCGCCAGCGCCTCCTCGCCGATGAAGGAAACGAGCAACGAAATGATGAACGTGAACAGCGCAAGGAACCCGAGGATCTCCCCCGTGCGCTTGAGCGCCGCCAAAAGGATGTGCGGCACCTCCTCGTCGGATTCGCAAAGGTGCGGCACGGCATGGTGCAGGTACGCCTGCTGCTGGCGCTTGACGCTCCAGATGAGGTCGACCGCAAAACCCGCGATCACGGCGATGATCACCTTCGCCGCGATGAGCTTCGCCACCGAGCGGACGCCCGCGGGGTTCGCAAGCAGCACGGGCAGCGCCTCATCCGAGGTCGAAAGGAACACCGCAACAAGCGTGCCCGCCGTCACGAGCCCGCCGTTGAACAGCTCCGAACAGGCGGCGGAAAACCCGCACTGCGGCACGAGTCCGAGCCCGGCACCGAGCACGGGGCCGACCCTGCCCGCCCGCTTGATCAGCGAAACAAAACGATCCCCCGCGCGGTGTTCGATCCATTCCATCAGCAAAACGGTGAGGAACAGGAACGGCACCAGCCGGAGGCAGTCGATCGCGGTGTCGAGAATGATGTCGAAAATAGCTTCCATCGGTGAAAAAATGCCCCGCCCGAAAGACCGTGCGGGGCATATGCTCCTTCAAAAAGAAATCAGAATACGAGACGCTCGGCGATATATGCCTCGAGCGCGTCGACGGGGATACGGACCTGCTGCATGGTGTCGCGGTCACGCACGGTGACGCAGCCGTCGTTCTCGGTTTCGAAGTCGATCGTGATGCACAGCGGGGTGCCGATCTCATCCTCGCGGCGGTAACGCTTGCCGATGCTGCCGGTCTCGTCGAAGTCGATCATGAACTTCTTGCACAGCTTGTTGTAGATCTCCATCGCCTGACCGGAGAGCTTCTTGGACAGCGGAAGGACCGCAGCCTTGAAGGGCGCGAGCGCCGGGTGCAGGTGGAGCACCGTGCGGACGTCGCCGCCTTCGAGCTCTTCCTCATCGTACGCTTCGCACAGGAACGCCAGCGCGACGCGGTCGCAGCCGAGCGAGGGCTCGATAACGTAGGGGATGTAGCGCTCGTTGGTCTCGGTATCGAAGTAGGACAGATCCTTGCCGGAAGCCTGGGAGTGACGGCCGAGGTCGTAATCCGTACGGTCGGCGATGCCCCACAGCTCGCCCCAATCGGTGAAGGGGAAGGCGTATTCGATATCCGTCGTGGCACGGGAATAGAACGCCAACTCGGCGGGCTCATGGTCGCGGAGGCGCAGGTGCTCTTCCGAGATGCCGAGGCTCGTCAGCCAGTTCTTGCAGTAATCTTTCCAGAACGCGAACCACTCGAGGTCGGTGCCGGGCTTGCAGAAGAATTCGCACTCCATCTGCTCGAACTCACGGGTGCGGAAGGTGAAGTTGCCGGGCGTGATCTCGTTGCGGAAGGCCTTACCGACCTGGCAAACGCCGAAGGGCAGCTTCTTGCGGGTGGTACGCTGGATGTTCGCGAAGTTGACGAAAATGCCCTGCGCGGTCTCCGGACGGAGGTAGCAGGTGGAGGAAGAGTCCTCGGTGACGCCGATCGCGGTCTTGAACATGAGGTTGAACTTGCGGATGGGCGTGAAGTTGTGCTTGCCGCACTGCGGGCAGACGATGTCCTCATGCTCCGCGATGAACGCATCCATCTCGTCGAAGCTCATCGCGTCGACATTGACCTCGTGATGCTCTTCGCCGATGAGCTTGTCCGCGCGGTGACGGGCTTTGCAGCTCTTGCAGTCGAGCAGCGGATCGGAGAAGCTCGAAACGTGACCGGTGGTGACCCAGGTCTCGGGGTTCATGATGATCGCAGCGTCGAGACCGACGTTGTAGGGGCTTTCCTGCACGAACTTCTGCAGCCAAGCCTTCTTGACGTTGTTTTTGAATTCGGCACCGAGGGGGCCGTAGTCCCAGCTGTTCGCGAGACCGCCGTAGATCTCACTGCCGGCGTATACGAAGCCGCGCCCTTTGCACAGCGCGACGATCTTATCCATCGTTTTTTCACATGCCATGGAATGTATTCCTCCATATAATATTACAAACATACATTATCGGCAAAAACGCCCCAAATGTCAAGCATTCGGGGCGTTTTGTCAGTTCACGCCGTACAGCCGTTTCACGCTGTCGGCGACCATCTTTCTCTGTTCGATCACACTCTTGGCACCGGTGTCGTACGCGGCATTCGAAACGACGCGCAGCCCGGAACCCTTCATCAAAAACCGCGCCTCAAACAGCAGGCAGCTGCGGATGATGTGATAATCGCTCGTAACGACGGCGATGCTCGTGATTTCCGGGTGACGGGTCAGGAGCGTGTAGCTGTATTTGATGTTTTCGTTGGTGGATTTCGAGTCGTCCTCCTCGAGGATGCGGCTCTTGTCGATGCCCTTCGAGCGCAGCCACTGCGCCATCTTCCCCGCCTCGGTCACATCCTTCCCGGAGGCGGTGCCGCCGCCCGTCACGAGGATGTACGCGTTCGGGTACTTTTGCGCCGAAGCCAGCGCGACCTCGAGCCTGCCCTTGAGTTCGGGCTTCATGCTGCCGCGGTCACTGAGCTTGTATCCCATCACGACGATGCAAAGGCTGTTGTCCTGCGGCAGCCCGTCGGGCAGAACGCCCATATTGACGAAGCCCTCGGTCTCCGCGACCTTCCAGTACGCCATGAGTTCATCGATCTCCGCAGCGCGGGCGGGGTTCTTCTCGCGCACCTTTTCCAAGGCTTCGGGCGCATCCGCATCGCGCGATTCGATGAGGCAGCGGAAGAACTTGCGCAGCAGGCTCATCTCGTTGTCGTCCGGCGAGGGCAAGGGCGAAGGTTCCCTGTAAGGCAGGGGCGTCATCGCGGCACCGGGCACTGCGGGCGCGGGCGATTCCTTCGCGGCGGCTTCGGGCGAGGCTTCCTGTTGCGTCTCTTCCGTTTCGGCAAATTGCGGTGCCTCCTCGGGCACGGGGGTCGGCTGCGCGGGCGGCATCGTCATCGGCACGGGCGAGGGCGTCGCCACCAGTTCGAAGCCGATCATCACGCTGTCGCCTTCCGCCTTTCCGGAGCGCGGCGCGCACAACAGCAACGCCGCCGATGTGAGCAGCGCGGCGCGCGCAAAAATGCTTTTGTTCAGAACAATGCTTTTCATACGCTTATCATACCATTTTTCACGGGCGCGTGACACGGTTTTCTTTTGCGTGCGGATGCAAAAGACCCGGGACGCACGGAATTTCTCCGTTGTCCCGGGTCTCGTCCGGCAGCTTTCGGTCGCCGCTTACAGCTTGTAAGAGTCGAAGCCAACTTTGTGGTAGGCCTTGCGCACGGTTTTGACCGCGCGGGCGCGCGCCTTGTCGGCACCGTTGCGGATGACCTCGCCGAGGTAATCCTTCTCGCTCAGGAGACGCTTGTACTCCGCCTGGATGGGCTCGAGCATGGAAACGACCGCGTCTGCGGTGCGGGTCTTCAGCGTGCCGTAGTTTTCGCCTGCGAATTCCGCCGCGGTCTCCTCGATGGTCTTGCCGAGGCACGCGGAGTAGATGGAAAGCAGGTTGTAAACGCCCGCGCGCTCGGGGTTCGGCGTGATCTCGCCTTCGGAGTCTGTGACGGCGCGTTTGAGCTTTTTCACGATGACCTCGGGCTCGTCGAGCATGGAGATGTAGCCGTTCGGGTTCGGGTCGGACTTGGACATCTTGCTCGTCGGATCCTGCAAGCTCATGATGCGCGCGCCGACCTTCGGAATGAACGGCTCCGGGATGGTGAAGGTGTCGCCGTACGCCTTGTTGAAGCGCTCCGCGATGTCGCGGGTCAGCTCGACGTGCTGCTTCTGGTCCGCGCCGACGGGGATGTAGTTCGCCTGGTACAGCAAGATATCGCACGCCATCAGCACGGGGTAGGTGAACAGACCCGCGTTGATGTTGTCTGCGTGCTTTGCGCTCTTGTCCTTGAACTGGGTCATGCGGCTGAGCTCGCCCATGTAGGTGTTGCAGCACATCAGCCAGTTGAGCATGGCGTGCTCGGGCACGTGGCTCTGGATGAACAGCGTCGACTTTTCGGGGTCGAGTCCGCATGCCATGTACAGTGCGAGGATCTCGATGGAGCGCTTGCGCAGCTCCGACGCGTTCTGGCGCACGGTGATGGCGTGCATATCCGCGACCATGTAGTAGGAGTCGTAATCCTCCTGCATGGCGACGAAGTTTTTGAGTGCGCCCAGGTAGTTGCCGAGCGTCAGGCGACTCGTCGGCTGGATGCCGCTGAGCACCGTTTTTTTCTGAACTTGAGTGATGGGTTGTTCCATTGCTGTCTCCTGATTCGGTCGGATAGACGAAACGGCTCTTGCGAGCCGTTTGTATTTCAAAAAATTGCGAGCAAGCCGTAAGCCGAGTTCTGTCAAAGGACGATCATCTATCTCTGTCCCGCCGTTGCCGGCGGGCTCATGCGATTTCCGGGAGCGTAGCGGGCCGCTATTGAATGCTCTCATTCCAATCTTGCACCGAGCGGGGTTTACATAACGGACAAGTCGCCAAGCCGTTGGTGAGCTCTTACCTCGCCTTTCCACCCTTACCCGCAAATGCGGGCGGTATCTCTCTGTTGCACTTTCCTTGGAGTCGCCTCCACCGGGAGTTACCCGGCGCTCTGCCCTGTGGTGCTCGGACTTTCCTCTCCGCGTTGCCGAGGAGCGATCGTCTGTCTTACTCGCAAAACTTCAATAACCGTGTTATTCCTGCGGTTCCTGCGGTGCGGGGCTGTACAGCACGCGTCCGCAGTTCTCGCACTCGATGGTGAAACCTTCCGCCTCGAGCTTTTTCAGCGTGCCGAGCGGGATGCTCATCTTGCAGCCGCTGCACTTTTCATGGTCGACGGGGACCAGCGCGTCGGGGTAATGCTTTGCCGCGCGCTTGTACTTTTCGAGCAGCTGCGCGTCGCAGTCCTTGGCGATCTCCGCGAGCTCGGCGTCGATCTCTGCGATCTTGCCGTTCGCTTCCGCCCGCTCCTGCTCGACGGTCGCCTTGCACTCGTCGTAGCGCTTTTTCGCCGCCTTGTAATCGCTGCCGGTCTTCTGATACTCGTCCATCGCCTTGTCGACCTCGGCGAAGAGCTTTTTGATCTCGCGGCTGAGCGTGTTCATATCCTTGTTGATCTGGTCCATGTCGCCGAAGAGCTCGTTCATTTCCGCGGCGGTGCTCTCCTCGTCGTTTTTCATGATGTTCCAGTCGTCGTTTTCGAGCTCCGTGCGCTCGTTCAGGCTGTTGGCTTTCGCGGTGAGGCGCTCCAGCAGCTTGACGTTGTTTTCGAGCTCGGCGGAAAGCTTGGCGGCGGTCGCCTGGCTCTGCTTCAGTTCCTGCTGAAGCTTCATGCACGCGCGGAAGGCTTCGCTTGCGCGCAGCGCGGTTTCGATCTCCAGTTTTTTCCTGGCAACTTCCTGATAATGAAGTACGGTATCGAGCTTGCTCATCGTGTTCCTCCTTTTCGTTGGGTTGTGGGCAAACGGCCCGCTGCCTCACGGAGGAGCGGGGATGACCGTTAAATACGCGTTAACGCCCCTGCGTCTTGAAGGGCTACCTTATATAATACATCATTGCCGTTGCAATGACAAGCACGTTCCAAACGCTCTTTCAAGGGTTCGAGCACGACGCGCTCGGTCTCGTAATGCCCGCAGACCACCACGGGCATGCCCAGCACATCTGCCGCGAGGGTCTCGTGGTGCTTGATCTCTCCGGTGACGAAGGCGTCCGCGCCCGCCGCGACGGCAAGTTCCATCTCGGAAGCGCCGGCACCCGAAACGCAGGCGACCTTTTTCACCGGCGTATCCCCCTTGCCCGTGTAGGCGGGGTGCGTGCCGAGCTTTTCGGCGCAAAGCTTCGCGAATTCCGCAAGCGGCATCGTTTCGGGCAAAACACCCGCGCGCCCGAGCTGCTCCTCGCCGAGCTTTTCGGTCACGGTCACGCCGAGCGCCGCCATCAGCGCGTCGTTCACGCCGCCCTCCGCGGCATCGAGATTCGTGTGCGCGGCATACAGACCGATGCCCTTTTTCAGCATCAGCCATGCGGCGGCGGTCTCCGGGTCGCGCTTGAGCACATGCTTCACAGGCGAAAAGAACAGCGGGTGGTGCGTGAGGATGAGCTGTGCGCCCCATTCGGCAGCCTCGCGGACGACCGCGGGCGTCGCGTCGAGCGCGAGCATCACCTTGGCGATCTCCTCCTCCGCGGGGTCGATCAACAGCCCCGGGTTATCGAAGCCCAGCGCCAGTTCCGGCGGGGCGATGGTTTCCATAAGTTTCACGAAATCGGTAAGTTTCATAGGTTCTCCTTTCGGGCAACGGCGTTACCATTCAAAAGCTATGCAGTCAGGCTCCCCTTGGAGACGAAGTCTTCTCCGCAGGCGAAGCCGCGGGAGTTGTGCAAGGGGATGCCCGAGCATACCGCAGGCATGCGAGGCGCTCATCGGCATTGCGTATTTTCGAAGACACGTTTGCGACTCCGTTCAGCGCAAAAAGCCAAAAAGGCAGGCTCCCCTTGAGGCGCAGAGACGCAGTCTTCCCCGAAGCAGGGAACCGCTTGCGGTCTGCGGAGGGGTTGGGAGCTGTCGAGCTTGCGAGACTGAGGGGATTCGATCTGCGGTCCTCGAAGGCGCCGGGAGCCGTATGCGAAGCAGACCGAGGGGATTCGCTGTTCTCACGCCTCGCCTTTCAGCTTCAGCAGCGCCTCCCGCTTGGTCTTGAGCACCGCCTCGCCGGGCGTGCCCGCGGCGGTCGCAAGGCGCTTTTCCGTCTGCGCCAGCTGCCGCGCAACGAGCTGAAAGAACAATGCGTCCCGCTCGGCAAAGGGGCAGATGCCGAAGAACCCCTCGGGGCGGTCGGCGGGAAACACAAGGCGTTTCCCCTCCTGCGGCGGGCGCACGGCAAGCACCTCATACAGGCGCCCCGCATCCTCCACGACGCGGCAGCGCTCCGTGACATAGCCGTTTTCGAACAGCCACGCGTTCAGTTCCTCCGTGCCGCGCATGGGCTGCAGCACCGCAAGCCGCGCCCCCATCAGGGGCGTTTCGCACGCCGCGAGCAACCGCGCGATGAGCTCGCCGCCCATGCCGCAGATGATGACGATGCCCGCCTCACCGGGCGCAAGCACTTGCAACCCGTCGCCCACGCGGGTGACGAGCCGGTCGGAAAGCCCGCGGCGCAGTGAGAGTGCCTTCGCCTTTTCCAGGGAAGGGGCGCTGATATCCGCGGCGATGCCCGTCCTTTGAGTCCACCGCTCGAGCATCGCGCAGATGAGCCGCCCGTGATCGCAGCCGATATCCGCACAGCACGCCGCTTCCGGCTCCGTCGCGGTGAAGTCCAGCACGCAGTCGAGCCGTGCGCCGAGGGACAGCGGGCGGCGGGCGGGGTTGGTTGCGGGTTCGGTGGTCATGGTCGGTCTCCTTCGGGTGTTGTTTCATGGGTTCCGC
>JAUNCT010000028.1 GCA_030526425.1 Clostridia bacterium | reverse complement strand
CGCAACGGCTTACCGCCTCTCTGAGGGAGGCTTTTGGTGCGGCAAGTTCGTTGCGCTTGCTTTTGCAGCTTGCGTTTCGACCGAGAAAGTTCGATCACCGCTTCGTAACATCGTCCCCCGACAGCATTCCCCAAAACCGAACCGCACAGTTCCCGAAAAAGCAATACCTCCACCACCCAACAGCCCACGGGCTGTTTTTTTGTGCCCGCAACCGGGGCGCGACCCGCGCGCGGGCGAATATTTTTTCAAAGGAGAACACACACCATGGCAACTGTCAACCTCAACACCGATTACCGGCAGCCCCTTGCGGAGGCGTTCGAATACGCGCCCGTGTTTGCCGGCAAGACCACCGACGCCTACGCCTGGCGCGGCGCGAACGCCGTCGTCCTCACGGAGATCGTCACCGAACCCCTCAACGACTACGACCGCACGGCGAGCGGCAACCGCTACGGCACGCCGAGCGAGGTCGGCGATGCGCGGCAGATCCTCACCCTGCAGCGCGACCGCAGCTTTTCCAAGGCCGTCGACCGCGGAAATTATCAGGAGCAGAACTACCTGAAGACCGGCGCCGCCGTCGTGAAGGCGTACCTCAACGAACAGGCCGCCCCCGAGATGGAGCGCTTCATGCTCGCGGAGCTGGCGGCGAACGCGGGGCAGGTGCTTACGGCGGATGCCGCGCCCGCAAAGGACACCATCCTCGAGGCGGTGCTCGCCGTCGAGACCGCGATGGACGACGCCCGCGTGCCCAAGAAGGACCGCTTCCTCCTGCTGCCGAACGCGTATGTCGCATACCTCAGGGAAAGCCTCACCGCCTGCAACGACATCACCGACCGCATGCTCCTCAAGGGCATCGTCGGCAACGTCGGCTCGCTCCACATCCTCGGCACGTCCGCAAGCGACTTCCCCGCGGGGCTGTACATGCTCGCGTGGCAGAAGCAGAGCGCCGCACTGCCCAAAACCATCGAGGACGCAAAGGTCTCGAACGACGTGCCCGGCATCTCCGGCATCCTCGTCGAGGGCAGGTTCCGCTACGGTGCCTTCGTCGTTTCCAAGCGCGCGAACGGCGTCGTCGCCATGGTCGCAAGCGGCACCCGCTGCGAAGCGCCCACCGTGACCGCGGGCGGCACGGGGCTGAGCCTCTCCTCGGCGACCTCCGGCGCGACGATGTTCTATACCCTCGACGGAACCGACCCGCGCTACTCCGCATCCGCCCTGCCGTATACCGCGCAGATCCCCACCCCCGCAAGCGGCACGGTGCTGCGCGCGGTGGCAAAGAAGGCGGGCATGTTCGCCTCCCCCGTGACGGAGTACCTTTGCGTATGACGCGGGATGAACTCATTGCCTACGCGCTCGCCCTCACGGGGGAGCGCCCCGGGGAGGACCCGGATACCGAATGCTTCGCAAAGCCGCTGACCGAGCTGCTGCTCAAAAGCCTGCTCGGCGCGGAAAACCACCTGCGCGCGGTGAAGGGCTTGCCCGAGCTTGCAACCGTGCCCGATACCGACGCGGGGGACATCCCCTTTCAGCGGGAGATCACGGACGGTCCGCTCATCTACTGCACGGCGGCGGCGCTCGCCAAGATGAACGGCGAAACGGCGGATGCGGAGGAGTTCCGCACCGAGGGCGTGCGCCTGCTGCGCAAGGTCATGCCCGTGCTGTGCGCGCCGACCCCGAGCCCGTATGCGAGGGGGAATGCCCGTGGCTGAACGGCAGCGCATCGTGTACGACCGCTTTTGCGGCGTGGATTTTTCGACCGACGCCACCCGTGTGGACGCGCGCCGCTCTCCGCTCGGCGAGAACATGATCGCCGATGCGGCGGGCTTCCCCGAAAAGCGCCCCGGGCACCGCATCCTCTACCGCCTGCCCGCGCGGGTGAACGCCCTGTGCTACGCCCTGTTCGCCGACGGCACGGCGTGCCTGCTCGCGCATGCGGGCACGGAGCTTTACCGCTGGGAGGAGCCCGATGCCCAAAGCTGTAAGCGCCCCGAGCGCATCCTCACCGGGCTTGCCGACCGCAGGAGCCGCGCCTTCGCCCACGGCGGCGCGCTGTACCTCATCGACGGGGAGCATTATCTCAAGCTCACGCACGATGCGGCGGGTTTCCACGCAAGCGATGTGCGGCAAAGCGCCACCGTGCCCTGCGTGCGCCGCTTCATTACGGGCAACGCCGTGACCAAGCAGGAGGATGGCACCTTCTTCGGCGGACATACGTATGAAGAGGGCGACAGCCCCAACATGCTGACCCCCGTGCGCACCGTGACGATGTGCGGCGACGGCGTGAGCACCGTGTTTTTCGTGGGGGAGGAGGGACTCAAAAGCATCGACGCCGTGACCGTGAACGGCACCGCGCTTTCCGTCGGCACGGCGGTCACCTGCGACCTCGCGCGGGGCAGGCTGTGCTTTCAAACGGCGCCCGCGCCGCACCCGGACGGACCGGGCTTCGAAAACATCACCGTGCGCTGCACCAAGGCGGAGATCCCCGACGAATACGCGGCGGAGCGCATTTTGCACTGCACGGCGTGCGGCACCTTCGGCGCGTTCAACGACAACCGCTTCTTCTTCACCGCGAGCACGGACCGCGCCTATGCCAACGCGGATTACATGTCCGCCCCGGGCGACCCCGCGTACTTTCCCGAAAGCGGCATGACGCGCATCGGCGCGGAGTCGGGGGAGATCCTCGGCTACCTCCGCCAGTACGACGGGCAGCTCATCCTCAAGCGCGAAAACGGGCAGGACGCCGCGGTCTTTCTGCGCACGGCGGAGCTCGAAAGCGACGGCACCGTGCTGTTTGCCGTGCGCCAAGGCGTGAAGAGCGCGGGCGCGACGGGTCCCGAGGCGATGGGCGTTTACCGCGGTGAGCCGCTGTTTCTCACGGGGGAGGGGCTGTTCGGCGTTTTGAGCGGCAACGTGCGCTACGAACGCGCGCTGGCGGGGCGTTCCTTTTTCGTGGATGCGAAGCTCACGAAGGAGCCGGCGAAGGAGGAAGCCGTGTGCGCCGCCTGGATGGGCTTGTTTTTCGTGTTCGTGAACGGCAACGCCTATGTGATGGACGGGCGGCGCGGGGCGGGCGCCGCGGATGCGGAATGGTATTGGTGGACGGACATCCCCGTGCGGGTCGCCTTCCCCTTCGGGGACGAGCTGTATCTCGGCACGGCGGAGGGGCACATCGAAAAGCTCAACGCCGACACCGAACGCATGGAGCGCTATGCCGACGGGGCGTACCCGACGATCCTCCCCGAGGAGATGACGGAAGAAGAGCGCGCCGTGTTCGAAAGCCTGCCCGAAGCCGACCGCCCCGCCTACCGCACGAGCCTCGTGCCGGGGCGCGCCATCCGCGCCGTGTGGGCGACCCGCGCGGAGACCTTCGGCGACATCACCCGCTGTAAGACCGTGCCGAAGCGCGGCGCCGCGGTGATGATCAAACCCTACACCCGCTCGAGCGTGCGCATCCGCGTGCGGACCGACCGCGACGGACTCACCGACGTGAAGACCAAGACCGCCGACATCTTCGACTTTTCGGATATCGACTTCGGGCGCGTGTGCTTTTACGCCATGGATGCGCCGAAGACCGTGCCGCTCGGGCGCAAGTTCAAAAAGTGCACCGTGCTGCAGCTGATTTTCGAAAACGCGGAGCGCAACGAGGGTTTCGGCGTTTACGGCGCCGAGATCGCCTTCGACACGGGCGGCTGGGTGAAGTGAGCCGCCCCCGCAGGGCAAACGGGCAAAAGAAAACCGCCGCCCGGCAAGGGCGGCGGAATGTCGGTCCGGGGACTATGCATGCCCCGGTTAACAGCACAATAAGTGCCGCATGTGCTTACTATCCGGAGCCATTGAAAGTATCCGAATCGAAGAAAGCAACATGACGCTTCACTTGCTGAAGTCCGTGAAAAAAGCATTATCGGGTGCCGCCCTTGTGTACTTCGCAGATCCTCCGTAGCCGTAGGCGTAGGAGTAGGGAGGCCGAACGTTGCCGCAGGCAATGTGGGGCGCGGCAGTGGTGTTGCGAAGCACACCACGATAGCGTGCCGAGCTTGCGAGGCGGAGGGATTGTCCGCCGATACGCAAGTGAAATCATCGGCGTTTGCGCCCCGATGCGGCGCGAAAGGCAAAAGAAAAACACCGGCTTACGAAATCGTGGCAACCATGCCCAGTCGGTCGGTGTTTATAACGATATTGTACGGTGAACCGGGGGGAAAGTCAAGAAAAACATCACCCGCTTCTTTCAAGCAGGCGATATGTGCCTGCCGCGCCGGACGGTGATGTCTTGCAACGATGATACCCGCACCGCGCGGAAAGTCAAGCGCGGAATGCAAAAAGAAAAGACCGGCGGTCGATTCCAAGCCTTAGGGCGGTATACGCCGGTCGGGGGAAAAGACGGTCGGTCCGCTTTGAATGTATCATATGCGGTGCGGGGCGTCAAGGAAAAAGAGCCTGCACCGTCGATGGCTGGAGCCCTTTCGGACATCGCAGCAAAACTAAATGCAGACTCCATGAGCAGTATATCGTTCGCAGCCCGGGTGGTCAAGCAAGCGCGAACGAGGTGCAAGGGGAAATGAAAAAAGACTTTTGAAGGTCGGCTCGGGAACGGCACCGGTCTTCGCACAGAAACACGACTGTGCCCATCGACCGTTACGCAGAGCACAAACTGCGCCCATTGACGAACGGCATGATCAAAAGTCTTGTATTGATTATATCGGAACCGAGAGTGTTGTCAAGCAAAAAACAGTCGGGGCTTTCTCAACAGGATCCATCGAACATTTCGTTCTTCGTTTGGAGCAGCGACTGTTTTCGCTGATATGATATGGCCGGCTTGGCATTTTTGCAAAGGCGTAACGTGCATCGTATGCAAAAAAGAAAAAGCTCCCCCGGTGACGCGTCTCTCCAACACGATCTGACTCGTGAGGTAACCACGGCACCGAAGTGCTCGCACCAAATATACCGAGCGCGGCGCACGGTGTCAAGACCCAATGTGGGTTTCGGCGGGTCGACGGAGCAGGCGAAGGGCGATCCCGGTGCCTCGCAAACTCGGGCATCCTCTTGCAGTTGGTTTTTCCGTTGCACTTCGGAAACGAATCCCCTCAGTCACCTTCGGTGACACGCTATCGTGGTGCGCTTTGCGGCACCACTGTCGCGCCCCGCGTTGTTGCACAACGCTCGGGCATCCCAACCCCTCCGCAGACCGCAAGCGGTTCCCTGCTTCGGGGAAGACTTCGTCTCTGCACTTCAAGTGGAGCCTTACCGTCTTGCATTTTGAGCGGCACGCAGTATCAGTCAAGTCGTGTGACTTTATTGCAACAGAGACAGCGCGTACCGCAAGGCTCCCCTTGAGGACTGCAAGGGGAGCTCCGCCGAAGGCGGTGAGGGGATTCGACCGATGATGCTCAAGTCTCGTCTCGGCGGTTCGCGCCACGATGCCATTCGGCAAGCCCGTCACTTCCGTGCCACTCCTTCCGTCACGGCGCATTGCATGCACCGTGCCACCTCCCTCAGAGAAGGAGGCTTTTGGTTCGCCGCGTTTGTTGCGTTGCCTTTTGTTGCTTGCGATTCGACCGATGACACGCAAGTTTCGTTACGGCGGTTCGCGCCACGATGCCATTCGGCGAGCCCGTTACTCACGTGACACTCCTTCCGTCTGCTCACTTCGCTGTGCTTGCTCGCAGCCACCTCTTCGCTTACGCTATTGCACGCTGCGCATGCAACAGCTGTCGCTTCCTAACGCATTTGTTGCACAAATGCTTACCGCCTCTGCGAAGGAGGCTTTTGGTTCGGCATGCTCTTTGCGCCGCGCTGAGTGGCTGAAAAGTCGAGTGCCGGCATCGCATCGGGAGCCTCACGTACCGGAGCCTCCACTTGAGGACGCAAGGGGAGGTGTCGTTGAGCCGAAGGCGAAATGACGGAAGGGATTCGACCGATGACACGAGAGTATGTTACGGCGGTATGTGCCCCGATGTGATTCGGCAAGCCCGATACTTGCGTGTCACTCCTTCCGTCTGTTCGCCGCGCTGCGCTTGCTCACAGCCACCTCCCTCTTTGAGGGAGGCTTTTGGTGCGGAGCGTTTTTTGCGCTGTGCTTTTGTTGCTTGCGAGGCGGAGGGATTGTCTGCTTATGCGCAAGTGACATCATCGGCGGAGATGCCACGCTCTCCCTTCGTCCCCGCCGTCTCGCAACACCCTGCAACCATCCCCAAACACCGAAGAAAGGAGGTGAACCCATGGAAACCATCGACGAATTGATCGCCCGGGTGGGCAAAGGGCTGCCCGCGGCGGCGGTGCTTGCCCTCAAAAACCGGGCGGCGCTGCTGCAGCGCATGAACGCGGGGCGGCGCCGCAAACACGCCGTGACGCAGGCGCGCCTCGTGAAACAGCGCAACGCGAACCTGTTGGAGCGCGGGCTCGCATCGAGCCTTTACGAAGCCCCGTCGGGCGGCGCCGACCGCGACGCGCGCAGGCAAGATCCCTTCCGCAACGAGGCGGCGGGCACGCTGCAGCGCGAACAGGACACGGTGACGGAAAGCATCCGCACCGCGGTGGCGGAAGAACGCGCAAGGCAGGCCGCGGAGGAAGAGCGCAAGCGCCGCGCCCGCCAAGCGGCATCCGCCGCCAAACCCGAAAACGCCGTGCGCACCCGCACCGTGACGCGAAGACCGATCTGACCCGCATGCGAAAGCGGCTCACAGGGACCCGTCGACCGCCTCCCGGACATGGGAATGGGAAATGAATGTGAACGAACGCGGAGCCCGCTTTTCAACGCGCGGCGGCTTTTGTATAATGGGCTTGTCCCGGAGGACCGATATCCCGAAAGGAGAACCCGAACATGAAACGGATTTCCCGCATGGCGGCGCTGCTCGTCGCCCTGTTGCTGCTTGTGACCGCGATGCCCGCATCCGCGGACCCGATCGAACCGACCCGCCGCGAACGGCAGACCTTCTACCTGAACGACGACGACATCAACCTCGTGCTGCCGATCGACATCCTGAACGACCCCGCGAACATCACGGACCTCGAGATGCACCTGAACGGCGACAAGAAGGCGGGCGAGCTGTTCAGCAAGTGCAAGCCCATCGCCGAGGCGACCACGAACAAGATCAAGCTCAGCCTCATCCTCACCGCGAAGAAGGCGGGCAAGGTGAGCTTCGAGTACGCCTACAGCTACCGCTACCACGGCACGCCGTTCAGCTACATCGTGCCGGTCACGCTTTACGTCGAAACGACGCAGCCCCCGGTCATCACCAAGCACCCGACGGGCGAACGCGTGCAGGAGGGCGGCAGCGTGACCTTCATCGCCCATGCGGACAACGCCAATAGCGTCGAGTGGTTCCTCACGAACGGGCACGACACCCTCTCCGTCGAAAAGGCGCTCAAGCGCTTTGCGGAGCTGCGCGCCACAGGTTACAACGAGGACACCCTCGTGCTCAAGGGCGTGCCCGCCGAGCTCGACGCGTGGGATGTGTTCGCATCCTTCACGAACGCCATCGGCACCAGCGACACGAACCTTGCGGATATCTTCGTTTATACGCCGCTCACCCTCGAAAGCGACGAGCCGTACCTCGGGCAAAGCACGAACCCCGTGCCCACACCGCGCCCGGCGGCGACCGTGACGCCCATCCCGACGATGGCGCCCGCCGTCACGCCCATCCCCACCAAGAAGCCCGCGGTCACGCCCTACAACGGCACGAAGCTCGCCGCGAGCGACCTTTCCGTGTTCAACGCGGCGGGGCAGGATGTGGCGCTCACCAAAGCCGAGGCGGACAAGCTCACCGGCAACCCCGACGACACTTGGGTGCTCGTCGACGCGGAGCACACCTGGCTGCGCTTCACCAACCCCTACGGCGCGGTGACCGCATCGCTCGAACCCGTGGAGGACGCGGAGGCGAACGGCTCCGCGCGCAAGTACATCCTCCACTTCGATGAAAAGCCCACCATACTCAAGGACCACAACCTCAGCGCCGCCGTCGTCGAGCTTTCGACTTCTTACGGCTTCACCGTCGGCGCCCGCATGATCCTCGGCTTCGACGGACGCGACATCCTCGGGCAGCCCTTCGATTTCGACGACCCGTCCTCGGGATGGAGGTATGCGGTTGAAATCATCCTCGACCGCCCCTTCGCTTGAAAAACGGAGAAAAGCGCGTGATGCTTTGTCGGCATCGGCGAACCCCTCGGTCATTTACGGGGAGTAAACTCCCTTCGGGGTTCGCCTTGCCTTCGCGCCTGACGCGCTTTTCTCTCGTTTTTCGGTTCTGCGGAAAGGTCCGGGAACCTGCGTTGCCTTCATCGGCAGCCTCGGTCACTACCTCGAGCGTGCCGAAGGCATGCGGGACGCGGCAGTGGCGCTTGCGCCATGAGAGCGCAAAGTAAACTCCCTTCGGGGTTCGCCTTGCCTTCGCGCCTGACGCGCTTTTCTCTCGTTTTTCGGTTCTGCGGAATGTGCGCTGTATCGAATCCCCTCAGTCGCCACAGGCGACAGCTCCCCTTGCATCCTCAAGTGGAGCCTTCCTGTCTTGCTTCTTGAGCGGAACGTTGTAACGGACGTGATGAGTGACTGAAAGAAGCGAAAACGACTTGGAACGAAGCCTCCCCTTGCATCAACTCCTTCGCTGCGCTTCGGAGAAGACTTCGTCTCCGAGTGGAGCCTTATCGGGATAGCTTTTTGCGTGGGATTCGGTAACAAGCGCGGTGTGTTTCTTTATTACGATGCAAGCGCATCCAACGGCGGCTCCCCTTGAAGTGCAAGGGGAGCTCCGCCGCAGGCGGTGAGGGGATTCGTCGCTTTCTCGGCGCCTTGTCTGCCGAACTTTCCGCTCGTTTTTCCCTGTCGTATGGAAGCGCGTGATGCTTTGCCGGCTTGCGCGCTTTTGTGGTTTTTGGGGGCAGGCAGACGAATCCCCTCAGTCCGCGTTCCATCGTACCGACGGACAAGACTTCGTCTTGGCGGACACGCTATCGATGTTGCAAGCAACATCGAAAGCGTGGCGCAGCGCAGCACGCCATGAGAGCGGGCCGAGCTTGCGAGGCGGAAGGGATTCGATCGCCGCCTCGCAAGCCACACGCGCATACACACCACAACCTCACAGCCCCCGACCCGGGGGCTTTTTCATACCCAAAAAGACAAACCGACCATTCACGGACCTGCGCTGCGGGTCCTTTTCATTTTCCGAAAGGAGGACGACATGACAAACAAACGAAATCGCAAACGACGAACGCAACGGAAAGGAGGCGAGGCGCGGTGCTGAACGACAGAAAGATCAACGCCTGGGCGAATCCGATCGCCTCGGAGGCGGACCGACCGAACAGGTCGGCAGCGGACATGAAGCGGATCTTCGACTCGAACACGAACGAGCTGAAGGACGCATTGAACGGAGCGATCGACGATGTGCAGGCGGGCGAGGTGGCGCTGAGCTTCACACAAGCCGCGGAGCGGGCGCCCATCGAAAGCGGGGAGAGCCTCGGGACGGTGCTCGGCAAGGTGTCGAAGTTCATGCGGGATGCGGAGGCGGCGGTGCAAACGATCAAAATCGACGCGGGGAAAACGAACCGCTTCCTCTGCTTGGACGGAAGCTACAGCGTGCCGGAGGCGGGCGAGGCGGTGAACGGTCTGCCGATGGGAGGACTCCCGGGGCAGGTTTTGGTGAAGGAAACGGACGGAGACTACGCGGCGCAGTGGCAGAACATCGTGAACACGGTGAACGGCGCGCACGGGGACGTGGCGCTCACGCCTTCGGATATCGGCGCGGTCGCGGACCCAACATCGAAAACGGCGGGGCAATTCCTCAAGTGGGATGGGAGTATGTGGGTTGCGGAAAGCATCCAACAAGGCATCGTGACCGACCTGCTTTGGGAGAACGCAAGCCCGACGAGCGGGTTCGGCGAGCAGACCGTTGCGCTCCCGACGCGCGGAGAATACAAGGTCATCTGCGCGGAGTTCCGCATGAACCCGTCCAACGGCAGACTCTACCCGCTGATGATGCCCGCAAACGGAACATACCAAGCGGTGCTCGTCAATCCGCAGAGCAGTAAGCTGTACGCCTACACGCGAACGGCGTCTTTGGATGACGGAGGCGTTTACTTCCAATCGGGATGGCTCGGGCACACGACTTCGACGGGCAACCAAGACGCGACGTGCATGATACCGTTCCGCATCTTCGGGCTGAAATGAGGTGAGCGATTATGAAATACGCATTGAATATCGGAGAGGGCGGACGCATCCTCTCGGTGACCTTCGCGAGGTTCGCGATGCCGTGGATGCCGCTTTCGGACACGTTGCCGGAGGGTGATATCACGGATTACCGATTCATCGGCGCGGAATACGTTTACGACCCGTTGCCGCGACCCGAGCCGCCCGAAGAACCCACCATCGAAGAGCGGCTCGACGAATGCGAGATGACCGCCGACATGGCGTACATCAACAGCGAGCTGGCACTCGCCATGCTCGAAGAGTTTTGAGGAAAGGAGGAAGATGACATGCTGTTCAAGACTTTGAAGAAGATGGTCGAGAAGCAGGGTCTCACGGCGGAACTGCGCGAGAAGATCGACCTGCTGTACAGCCTCGGCAGACTCACGGAAGCGGAATATTTGGAGCTGGTCGGATGAGAATCGGACACGCGGTCATGAACGAGAACGGCGGCGCACGGGGTGGCGTCGCCGGGGATTCCACGGGAAAAGAAATCCGCATCCAACAATGGTACGACCGCACGGGCGGGTGGCAAATCTACCTCGAGCCGAAGGAACGCGCACTCGGCGACCTCGCGGCGGAATGGATGGAAAAGATTTGCGGAGACGCACGTTTCGGATACGACCAGGCAGACCGATGGAGCGGATACAAGGAAATCAAGAAGCGCGGGTTCGACGGCGCGAAACCGTCCGATTTCGATTGCTCGAGCCTTGTGATCTCATGTTACATCCTCGCGGGCGTTGACCTTCTTCCGACGGGCTACACGCAGAATATGGCGCGTTATTTGATGAACACGGGCTTGTTCAACGAGTACACGGACGAGGAGCACCTGCGCGGAACGGAGCTGTTGCGGCGCGGCGGCGTGCTGATCGCTCCGGGAAAGCATACCTGCATGGTGTTGGACGACGGGGAGCGCATCGGCGCGGATACCGAAACGCCCGTTGCGGACAAGCTGACCGTCAAGGGCGGAAGCGTTCGGGTGCGCACGCATCCCGTGGAAGGGAAGACGGTCTGTATCCTGCACAAAGGAGCGGTGCGCGACATCGTGACGCGGGACGAGAACACGGGCTGGTGGTGCATCCGCGAAGGGTGGATCACCGACAACGAGAAGCTGGTGGAGGTGGTCGAACGTGCTTGAATGGTTCAAGGCGCTCGTGCCTCTGCTCGTTGCCATAGTCCCGTTGGTGGTCGCGGTCGTGCAGTCGGGCACCAAGACGCAGAAGGACATCGGCATGCTCCGCGGCGAACTCGCGGAACACATCAAGAACGGCGCCGAGCGGGAACAGAAGCAGAGGCGGGTGCGCATCCTCCGTTTTGCGGACGAGGTGAGAAGAGGGAAGACGGCAAGCAAGGAGTACTGGACGGAGGTCATCTCCGACGTGGACGACTACAGAGCGTATTGCCTCGGTCACCCCGATTTCATCAACTCGAAGGGCGAGGCGGCGATGGAGTATCTGTTGGACGAGTACAACAAGCTGATGCGTGGTGAGAAGCGATGAGCGACCTCGAATCCATCATCGCCAAGATTCCCGTTGTAGGGCACATCGAAAACGGCGTGCTTGTGTTGCCGTCGGATTTCGACGATACGGACGAATAAAAGAGAGGAGAAAACGATGAAAGACATTTTCACGAAGAAGTGGTTTACGGCGGCGGGCATCCGTGCGCTGAAGACCTTTGCGCAGACCATGGTCGCGACCATCGGCGGAGGCGCGGTCGGCATCATGGACGTGAGCTGGTTGCAGGCGTTGAGCGTGAGCGCGATGGCGGCTGTGCTGAGTCTGCTGACGAGCATCGGCGGGTTGCCGGAGCTGGACGAACAGGAATAAGATGTATGGTCCGGGAACCGGCCCTTTTCGGTTTTTGAAATTAAGGAAACAAAGCTGAGAAAAGTATTGCAATTCTGATATTCATTGCATAAGATTGAGTCGTGGAAGGAGGTAATGTATATGATCAGTGCAAAGCTTGCAGCGCAATGCCTTGCGTATTTTGCGGCGCAAGACCCGGACGGCGAGCGCATGACGATGATGCGCGTACAGAAAATGCTGTACTTCGCGCAGGGGCATTGCCTGGCGGAATACAACACGCCTCTGTTCCCGGATGAGATTCAGGCGTGGAAGCACGGACCCGTTGTTCCAAACGAATACAACAAGGCGGAACGGGAAGAAGATGGGTCCTATGCGGCGTATCCCATTGACGACAACTTCAGCATCGATGAAGTTCCGATGAAAGAATTCGACCTGCTTCTGAATGTTTTCGTTGAATACAACAAGTACACGACATCTGCCCTCGTGGGCTTGAGCCATGCAGCAGACGGTCCGTGGTTCAGAAGCTATTCGAAGGGGAAGAACACGACCATTTCCGTGAATGATATCGCCGATTATTTCAGGAAAAACAACCGAGAGATCGGCATTGACGCCATCATGAACCGGATACCGACGGAAGGGTATATCGAGAACGATGTTCTCGTATTGCCCGGAAGGTACGAAGATTGATATGCCGGAATTCAAAGAGTACGATCTCTGGTGGACGATGGTCAAATTCGAAGATGACCCGGATCGGCAGAAGGAACGCCCCGTAATGGTGATGTCGCCGAGAAACGATTCCGCGACGGGATTCTACGTGACAAGTCAGAATCCGCGCCCCGGAGAAAGGGACTTCGTTATCAGGGACTGGAAAGCTGCAGGACTTACGAAACCGAGCACGATACGGCTCGACAGAAGAGTGCCGCTGAGCAAGGAAATTTGCAGAGAAAAAATCGGCAATCTGAGCAGGAACGACAGGATACTGTTGGGAATGTGGCTTGCGGATCCGTCAAAAGTGCATCAATGAAATGAAGAGCTCCGGAATGACCCGGGGCTCTCGTTTTGCTCATTTGCATCCTTCGGCTTGCGGACGAAGTGCGGAGCGGGAAGACGACGAGCATGGAGAAACGGATGGCGGCGGTGCTGAGTCTGCTGACGAGCATCGGCGGGTTGCCGGAGTTGGAGCCGTGAGCGAACACGCCGTTGTGCACCGTGCCCGTCCGGTGGTATGATAAGCATGACTTGATTTCATCGCGCAGGCGCAAGGCGCGTGGGAAAGGGGGACCCATGGTACGGCTTTCGGTCATTATGCCCGTTTACAATGCGGAGCGGTTTTTGCAGCCCGCGCTCGACAGCGTGCTCCGGCAGAACGCCGTGCGGGAGCTGGAGCTCATCTGCGTCGACGACGGGTCGACGGACGGTTCCCCGGCGATCCTCGAAAAGACCGCCGCGGAGGATGCGCGCGTGACGGTGCTGCATACCGCACACGGGGGACCCGGTGCCGCGCGGAACGCGGGCATCGCCGCCGCAAAGGGCGCGTATATCGCTTTTCTCGACGCGGACGACGTGCTGAACGCCGAAGCCCTGAGGACCGCGCTTTGCAAGGCGGAGGCGGACGCGCCCGACATCCTGCTGTGCGCGAGCCGCACCATCGACGAGAACGGCAGCGTGACCGAGACGCGCGGGGTCGCATTGCATCCCCATCGCCTGCCGCAGCTTCCGCCGGTGTTTTCGGGCAGGGAACTCGGCGGCGCGCTGTTCGCCGTCGGCGCGGTGGTGTGGGCGCGGCTGTTTCGCGCGGATTTCCTCAAAGACCGGGGCATTGCATTCCCGCCGCTCTTCCGCACGGAGGACGTGTGCTTCCTCTTCCCGGCGCTGTACCTCGCAAACCGCATTTCGGTGCTGGACATCCCCTTGGTCGATTACCGCCACTGCCCCGCGAACCCCTCGCTCGAACGCACGAAGGAACTGGACCCGCTCGCCTTTTGGAACGCGTGCGTGGTCCTTTCGGAAACCATGCGCACCTGCGGCGCGGACGGTGCGGTGATGACCGCGTGCAGGCTGTATGTGCTGGACCAGATCCGCTACAACCTGAAACGCATCGACACGGCGGC
This sequence comes from Clostridia bacterium, assembly GCA_030526425.1. GTDB lineage: Bacteria > Bacillota > Clostridia > Christensenellales > CAG-138 > CAG-1024. The sequence goes on along the minus strand of JAUNCT010000028.1, from coordinate 10,200 downwards.
GGGGTTTCGCGCCATCCGCGAACGGATGCCCGCGATGCTTGCGGAGGTCGGTTTTTCGGAGGAGGAGAAGGAGGCGATGTCCCCGCGGGACCGGGCGCTGATCGCGCTGGCCGACCTGCCGTGGGAAGACGCGCTGACCGTTGCCCTGTGCGAACGGCGGGAGGAGATCTTTCTGCAGCAGCGGCGCACGGCCAAGGCGGAGGAACGGGCGCGCATCCTCGAACACTCGAAGGCGTACCGCCTCGGGAGCCTGCTGCTTTGCGTGCCGAAACGCATCCGCTCGCTGCTGACGCGCGGCGGGAAACGGTGACCTGCGAAAGACCCCATGCGCCCTGCGGGGCGCTTTTTTTCGTTGCCGCGGGGTGCGGTGCCTGCGCGGATATGGTAAAATGACGGCAAGGCGCGTAAGCGCCGCGAAACGAAGCCCGGGCGGACACGCCCCGAAAAAAGGAGAAACCATGGTACGGCTTTCGGTCATCATGCCCGTTTACAATGCGGAGCGGTTTTTGCAGCCCGCGCTTGACAGTGTGCTGAAGCAGAGCGCCGTGCGTGAGCTCGAGCTCATCTGCGTCGACGACGGTTCTTCGGACGGTTCCCCGGCGATCCTCGAAAAGACCGCCGCGGAAGACGCGCGCGTGACGGTGCTTGAGACCGCACACGGGGGACCGGGTGCCGCGCGGAACGCGGGCATCGCCGCCGCCAAGGGGGCGTACATCACCTTCCTCGATGCGGACGACGTGCTGAACGCCGAAGCCCTGAAGACCGCCCTCCCGGCGGCGGAGGCGAACGCGCTCGACATTTTGCTGTGCGCCAACCGCACCATCGACGAAACGGGCTTCGTGCTGGAAGCCCGCGGCATCGCGCTGGACCCCCGGCGCTTGCCCGGCGGCGGAACGGTGTTTTCGGGCAGGGAGCTCGGTGAAGATCTGTTCGGCTGCAACCCCGTGGTGTGGGCAAGGCTGTACCGCACGGCGTTCCTCAGGGAGAACGGGCTGCTGTTCCGCCCCGTCCGCCGCACGGAGGATGTGTGCTTCACCTACCCCACACTGTACGCCGCACAGCGCATCTCGGTGCTGGACGTGCCGCTCGTCGGTTACCGCCACTGCCCCGCGAACCCTTCTCTCGAGCGAACGAAGAGCGGCGACCCGGTGGCCTTCCGGGAGGCGAACCTCCTCGTGACGGAGCGCATGCGCGAACTCGGCGCCGGCGAGGAAGTGCTGAACGCGTGCAAGCGCCGCAACATCGCGCGGATCCGCTACAACCTCGAGCGTGTCGGTTCGGTCGGCGGGGTCCGCGCCATCCGCGAAGCGCTGCCGGAGCTGCTTTCGGAAATCGGTCTGCCGGAAACGGATAAGGAGCGGCTGGACCCGCGGGACCGCGAACTGTACGCGCTGGCGGAGCGCCCGTGGGAGGACACGCTGGACTTTGTGATGCGGCGGATCCGCGAGGAGGATTTCCGCGAAAAGCGGCGCACGGCCAAGGCGGAGGAACGGGTGCGCAACCTCGAACATTCGAAGGCGTACCGCCTCGGGAGCCTGCTGCTTTGCGTGCCGCGCCGCATCCGCTCCCTGCTGAACCGCGGCAACAGGTAAAACTTTCACCGTCGCAAGGCGCCCTGCGGGGCGCTTTTTTTCTTGCCCGCGCAACGCCCGCCGCGATGCGAAAAAATCATTGTGCGCCCGCGGAGCCCGATGGTATGATAGTACAATCGAACAGGCGCCGCTTGCCGGCGGTGCCGCAAAAAACCGGGCGGACATGCCCGGCGGAAACGGAGAAACGGAATTTGGTCAGGCTTTCGGTCATCATGCCCGTATACAACGCGGGGGCGTTTTTGCAGCCCGCGCTCGACAGTGTGCTGAAGCAGAGCGCCGTGCGTGAGCTTGAGCTCATCTGCATCGACGACGGTTCGGCGGACGGTTCCTCGGAGCTGCTCGACCGCGTTGCCTTGGCGGATGCGCGCATGACCGTTTTGCATACCCCGCACGGGGGTCCGGGCGTTGCAAGGAACGCGGGGCTCGCCGCCGCAAAGGGCGCATATATCGCCTTTCTCGACGCGGACGATCTGATGCATGCCGCCGCGCTGAAGGCCGCGCTTTGCAAGGCGGAGGCGGAGGACCTCGACCTGCTGCTGTGCGGCAACCGCGAGATCGACGAACGGGGACGGGTGGTGCTTCTGCAGGGGACAGCACTGGATCCGCGCACCGCGCCGGAGACGCCGCCGCTGTTTTCGGGCAAGTCGCTCGGCGGAACGCTGTTCGGCTTCGGCGCCGTGACGTGGGCAAGGCTGTACCGCGCGGATTTTCTGCGCGCGAACGGGCTGGAATACCCGCCGCTTTCCCGCACGGAGGACATCTGCTTCATCTACCCCGCGATCCGGCTGGCGGAGCGCGCCGCGGTGCTGGACGTCCCGCTCGTCGATTACCGCCGCTGCCCCGCGAACCCCTCGCTCGAAATGACCAAAAGCAAGGACCCGCTGGGCTTTTGGAAGGGCTGTGAGCGCCTGACGGAGATCTTCCGCACGCTCGGCGCAGAGGACGAGGTACTGTTCGCCCTGAAGCGCAGCCTGTTCGTCGCGCTGCATTACAACCTGATGGCGGTCGACACGGTCGCGGGGTTCCGCGCCATCCACGAACGGCTGCCCGGGATCGTCGCCGAAATCGGGTTGCCCGAGATGCCCCGCGCGGAGTACACCCGTGAGGAGACCTTCGTGCTGAAGCTTGCGGCGCTGCCCTGTGACGAAGCGCTCACCGAGGTCATCCGCAGCGAACGGAAGGAGATCTTCAGCAAGACCCGCACGCTGACGAAGACCGCGGAAGAGCTGCGCGTCGTCGAAACCTCGAAGGCATACCGCCTCGGCAGGCTGCTTCTCGGCGTGCCGAGCCGCATCCGCTGGGAACTGACCAAGCTTCTCGGCAACAAATCATGACAGATACCGCGCCCCCCGGGGCGCTTTTTTGTTTGCAAACGAAAAAGAACGGCGCGGAGCCGTTCTTCGGATGCGATATTTATTATTGGTATTGCGATGTTGCAAACGGGGGTGCCGTGCTCACACGCGCTCGACGCACTTGGCGTAAAGGAAGCGGGTGATGGTGCCGCGGTCGTTGCCCTCGATGAAGCCGGCGCGGAGGGTGCGGAACTCCTCGAGCGCCTCGGGCGGGAAGTCGAGCGCGCAGCCCGCGGAGGGGATGAGCATGCGGTTGGCGAGCAGCAGCGCCGCGCAGTCGTTGTTCGTTTCGAGGATGCGCGCCTTCACACAGTAGAGGAACAGCGCGACCGCGCGCTCTCTTGCGGGACCTTCGCCGCCGAGGATGGTGGAAAGGCGGGCGCGCACGGTTTCGGGATCGGCTACGGAATCCTCTTCATCGACGGGGATGCGCAGCTTGCCGCCGTCCCTGCCGCCGATGAGCCGACCGAAGCGGCACAGCGCATCCAGCGGGTCGCCGTTGTCGGCGGGTTCGAGCACCGCGTCCCACGCGCGGGAAAGCGCCATGACCTGCCCGACCTCCTGCATGGGGATGCCCGTGATCGTGCCGTTGTTCAGCAGGGCGAGCACGCGCCGCCGGTCCGCCGTGATGCCGGCAAGGGGCGCCTCGTTCGCGACGAGGGCGTTGCGGCGTTTCTTCGCGAGCATGAGCCAAACGGCGCTCTTGTCGCCCGCGGGGGCGGAGGGCGCGGTGCGCGCTTCGGTCTTGGGCTGTTTGGCGGTGAGCTTGCCCGCGAGCTTCTTTTCGAGGCGGCGCAGGCTGATGCGCAGGTCGTGCTCGCGCGCGCCGTTTTCTTTCAAAGCGTCGAACAGCTCGTTCGAATAGGGACCGATGTAGGTCGAGGTCAGCCGCCCGTCGATGCGGCGGCGGGTGTACAGGTATTGCTTGCCACCGCGGGTCTTGACCTCGGGCATGCCGGAATACTGCAGCTTCTCGAGCTCGGCGCGAAGACGGTCGCGCTCGGCGATGAGGGATTCGGCGGTGATGATGGTGCGCGCCATTTGTGCCTCCATGGGGAACTTTTATTGTAAAAGAATAGCACCGAACGGGTGCTTTGGCAAGGGGCTTGTCGAAATCGGCAGGATTTTTGACAAAATCGGAAAAATATTTCGCAAAAATGTGGACCTTTTGCGGAAGCCGTTGTCTCTTTATAGATGTAAGACCTGAAAAACAAGGGACTGCGCTGTTGGGGGACGGCGTTTGGACCGAACAGATAGCGAAGGGAAACGAAGATGAAATACGAATTGCGCATGGATAAGAGCTACGAACTGACTGTGGTCGCGCCGGAAGAGACCGAAGGCACGCTGGTCACCATCGAGGAGGAACCGGTCCCCCTGGCGCCCACGCCCACGGGCGTGGTCACGGTGCCGCACTGGGTCCTGCACGCGGTGCTGTTCGCGGCGACGGCTGCCGTTGTCGTGGCGGCCGTGATGTTTTCCAAGAACATGAAGCACAAGCTCGCGGTGCTCGCGGGCAAAGGGGGCGCTGCGAAATGACGTTCTGCGCGATCGACCTCGCCGGGCTCATCGTGTTTCTCATCGTGACGGCGGGCTGCACCGCGTATTGCGTGCGCCTGTACACGAAGGTGCTCGAAGCGGCGGACAAAAAGGTCAAGGGCTCGATGGAGGAAACGACCATCGGCGTGAAACAGGGCGGCGCGCTTTGAGCGCCCGCAAAGAAGGGGAAACGGGGACGACCGGAGGGTCGTCCTTTTTGTTGTTTCCGGCGGGAGAAGGGTGAGGAGGCGGGGCGTGCCGGGTGCGGAGAAAGGTTCGTGCCGCGATGTCGTTCGGTTGGAGCGATGCTTGTGAGTCGCGCCTTCGCCTGCGCTTCGGAGAAGGCCGCCGAACTTGCGCAGAATCGAATCCCCTCAGTCTCGCATATGCTCGACAGCTCCCCTTGCACTTCAAGTGGAGCCTTGCGGTATTGCGTTTTGAGCGGGAATAAAAAACTGACGATCCAAGTGACTTTACGCATCAAAACAGCGCGGAGCGGTGCCGCCCTTGCGCACTTCGCAGATCCTCCGCAGCCGTAGGCGCAGGAGGCTTTTGGCACCTTGTGTACGTGACAATGTCGGTTGTTGCAGACGCTTGCCGACGAATCCCCTCAGTCTCGCATATGCTCGACAGCTCCCCTTGCACTTCAAGTGGAGCCTAAGCAGTGTGCATTTTGAGCGGTACTGAGTAACGGGCGAGTCAAATGACATGGCGCGACACGGACGACTCGGAACGGAACCTCCGCTTGGAGACGAAGCCTTCTCCGGAGCGCAGCGAAGGAGTTGAAGCAAGGGGATGGCCGAACGTTGCCGCAGGCAATGTAGGGCGCGACAGTGGTGTTGCGAAGCACACCACGAAAGCGTGTCATTGAGCCGCAGACGAAATGACGGAGGGATCGTCCGATGACACGCAAGTAACTGTGCATCGAATCGTGCCACGATGTTATTCGGAGAGCCCGACACTTGCGTGCCACTCCTTCCGTCACGCCTTCGCTTGCGGCTCGGCGTGCCACCTCCCTCAGAGAAGGAGGCTTTTGGTGCGAAATGTTGCTTGCGCTGTCCGTTGTTGCGGGCGAGCCGAGAGACGGAAAGAAACGGAGATGACTTATGACGGAGCCTGCCCTTGAAGAGCAAGGGAATGGCCGAACATTGCCGCAGGCAATGTGGGGCGCGGCAGTCGTTAAGCAAATGCTTGCATTTGCGCAGTCTGCGCTTCGGCGCAGACGGTAGGAAGCGACAGATGTTGCTTGCAACATCGAAAGCGTGGCGCTTGCGCCATGAGAGCGTGCCGAGCTTGCGAGGCGGAAGGGATTCGACCGTTGATGCGCAAGTATCGCCTCTGCCCGGGAGCCCGCCCGCTGCCCCGATGCGCCCGTTCCCCGTCCCCGAACCGGGGCGGAAAACGGTACGATATGCATAAAATATGTGAAGGATATGTGAAATGGATGTGAAGGAAAAGGGCGCAAATCATTGACGGTGTGCGGTGCGTATGATAGAATGCCCCTATTAGCTCCCGTGTACGGGGCGCAAAAAATACATAAAGGGGTAACAGATTATGAAGAAACTTCTTGCTCTCGTTCTCGTTGCCGTCATGGCGCTGTCCATGGTCGCTTACGCCGAGCCCGCCATCGAAGGCGACTACCTCGTTGCGACCGGTTCCGCGACCGGCAACTACTACGCGTTCGGTTCCGCGATGTGCGGCATCCTCACCTCCAAGACCGGCGCTTCCCTGACCGTGCAGGCATCCGGCGGTTCCACCGAGAACGCGCGTATGCTCGGCTCCGGCGAGACTGAGTTCGCCCTCATCCAGACCGACGTTTACAGCTACGCGCAGAACGGCGTCGAGCTGTTCGACGGCAACGCGATCACCAACTTCCAGGCGATCACCACCTGCTATCCCGAAATGGTCCAGATCGTCGTCCGCAAGGCCGCCGGCATCCAGTCCGTCGCAGACCTGAAGGGCAAGAACATCTGCCCCGGTGCGGTCGGTTCCGGTTACGAAGTCGCCGCGCGTCAGATCCTCGGCGCTTACGGTCTGACCTACGATGACATGAACGTCACCTTCGCCGACCAGGCGACTGCGAAGAACGGTATCCAGGACGGTACCTTCGATGCGATGTTCATGTGCTCCGGTTTCCCGAACAACAACGTCGTCGAGCTCTCCCTCACCGGTAAGATCGACGTTCTGTCCATCGACGCCGAACACATGGCGATCCTGCTCGAGCAGTATCCCTTCTACGCGGAGTTCACCCCCGCGACCGCGAAGGAAGACTACTCCCTCGATCATGAGCTGACCAGCGTTGCGGTCAAGTCCATGCTCGTTTGCGTCGACACCTTCTCCGAGGATGAGATCTACGCGCTGACCAAGGCTCTGTACGAGAACCTCGACGAGCTGAAGGAGATCAACGGCAAGGCGAAGGCCTACATGACCGTTGAAGGCGCTCTCTCCGGTATCCCCTCCAACCTGCACCCCGGTGCGCGCCGTTACTACGAGGAGATCGGCCTCGAGATCCCGGATTACCTGAAATAAGGTCCGCGGCGACAGCCTGAACTGCGGGCAGGACGATGTTCGTCCTGCCCGCTTTCAAGTAAATCACGGTTCTTTCCGCAAAAAGAGAACGCCCCGCCGCGCAGACCCCTTGCGCCGCACAGCGGTTTCCGGACTGCGGGAGGACCGAAGCAAGTAAAGGAGAAAACATGGCTTTTTTCAAGAAGAAGGCACAGCAGGTGCCCGAAGAGATCGACCTGAGCGCGATCGACCGTGAGTCGAAGTACAAGCAATTCGGCAAAACGGGCGACACGATCATCACGGTCTGCCTGACGCTGTGGGCGTTGTTCCAGCTGTACGCGTCCATTTCCAACAAGGTGCCGCTGCAGATTCTGCGCTACACGCACCTGGGTCTCGCCATCGCGTTCGCGTTCATCCTGTATCCGCCGTACAAGAACGCCGACCGCAGCAAGATGCCCTGGTATGATTTCGTGCTGGCGGGCGCGTTCGTCTGCGTTGCGGGCTACTTCATCATCAACTACAAGCCGCTGCAGTACCGCGCGGGCGCTTACACCACGCTGGATATCACGATGGCGGGTCTCGGCGCGTTCCTCGTGCTGCTTGCCTGCTGGCGCGTCGTCGGTCCGCCGATCGTCATCATCGCGTCCTGCTTCATCCTCTACGGTCTGTTCGGCAAGGTCCTCAAGCAGATCGGCGCCCCGGCGTTCCTCGTGCACCGCGGCTTCACGATGAAGCGTATCCTGAGCCACCTGTTCATCACCACGGAAGGTATCATCGGCAACCCGCTCGGCGTCTGCTCGACCTACATCTTCCTGTTCATCCTGTTCGGCGCCTTCCTCGAGAAGACCGGCATCGGTCAGTTCTTCATCGACATGGCGAACGCGCTCACCGGTTGGGCGTCCGGCGGTCCCGCGAAGGTCTCGGTCCTTTCCTCCGCGCTGCAGGGCACGGTTTCCGGTTCCTCGGTCGCGAACACGGTCTCCACGGGTTCGTTCACGATCCCGATGATGAAATCGCTCGGCTACAGCCCCGAATTCGCGGGCGCGGTCGAGGCGGCGGCGTCCACCGGCGGTCAGATCATGCCGCCCGTCATGGGTTCCGCGGCGTTCCTCATTTCGGACACCGTCGGCGTGCCGTACCGCTCGCTGATGATCGTCGCGATCATCCCGGCGCTGCTGTACTTCACGGGCATCTGGATCTCCGTGCACCTCGAGGCGAAGCGTCTGGGTCTGAAGGGCTTGCCGAAGGAGCAGCTGCCGAAGGCTTGGCCGCTGTTCCGTGACAAGGGACACCTGCTCGTGCCGCTCGTCACCATCATCGTTCTGATGGTCACCGGCTTCACCATCACCCGTGCGGCGCTCATCGGCTGCGCGGTCTGCATCGTGGTGCCGTTCCTGCGCAAGGGGACGCGCGTGCCCTTCCTGCAGATCTTCAAGGCGCTGCCGCAGGCGGCGCGCAGCGTCGTTTCCGTTGCGACCGCGTGCTCCACGGCGGGCATCATCATCGGCATGATCACGCTCACCGGTCTCGGTCAGCGCATCGGCAACGGTATCTTCGAGCTGGTCGGCAGCAACGTGTTCCTCGCGCTCGTCTGCGCGATGTTCACCTCGCTCATCCTCGGCATGGGCGTTTCCACGACCTCGAACTACCTGATCACCTCGACCATCGCTGCGCCGATCCTCGTGCGTGCGGGCATCCCGCTCCTCGCGGCGCACATGTTCTGCTTCTACTTCGGCATCATCGCGGACATCACCCCGCCGGTCGCGCTCGCGGCGTATGCGGGTTCCGCCATCGCGAAGGGCAACGCGTTCAAGACGGGTGTCAACGCGACGAAGCTGGCCATCGCGGCGTTCCTCATTCCGTACATGTTCGCCCTGAACCCGGGCATGATCATGATCCAGAACGGGAACGTGGCGACGACCTTCTCGAGCTTCCTGGTCGCGCTGCCCATGATCGTCACCGCGATCATCGGTCTGATCGGCATCGGCGGCGGCTTCATCGGTTACCTGAACGGGAACCTGCCGTGGTTCATGCGCATCGTCTCCTTTGCGGGCGGTCTGCTGCTGGTCATCCCCGGCACGACGACCGACATCATCGGCATCGGCGCCATCGCGCTGGTCTTCGTCGTGACGCATTTCACGAACAAGAAGGCAAAGGCGTAAGGGACGGTTTTTCGAGGGGAAACCCTTTTGTAAAAGGGTTGTCCCCTCGAGCTCCCTTTCCGAAAACTTTTTGGGTTTTTGGATAATCGTTGTGAAAAACACAGCTTCCGAACCGGGGCTGTGTTTTTGTGTTTTTGGTTCATTATGAATACGATGCGAGAACTGTGGATTCCGATGAAAACCATGGCTTTGGGCGCAACGGAGGGGGAGTGACGGCGTCGACACTTCGCATTTCAGTACCGTTTATCAACCGCAGTGTTGATAAAAGCGGTATATTTTCGCCTTTTCTTGCTTTTCCCGGTGCTCCATACTATGATTATATTGTATCGGTGTATTTTGGCACCGAAGGATATGAAAACAACGGGGACCGGATGCGGTGCGGAGGCGACTCCGTCCCGCGCGGAAAGGAGAGGACATGAAACACAGAACGCTTGCGCTCATGCTGTCTTTTGCGATGCTTTTGACGGGGTGCGCGGTCAAACCCTCCCCCTTGCCGGAGCCGACCGCCCCGGTTTCTTCCGCGGAAACGATGCGCAAGGCGCTCATCGAAGCCGTGCCGTCGCTGCCCCGCAGCAGCAGCCTGTATTTCCCGCACCGTCTCACGGTCACGGGGCTCGGCGTGCACTACGGCGTGCACCCGAAGGGCTACGACGCTTCGTACTTTTTCCCCGCCGTGGAGCGGATGACGGGCGCGCGCATCGAGATCGACTGGCAGGAGTACGAAGGCTACACCTCGGTCGTCGCGGCGACGCTGCTGACCGGAAAGGAAGGGCTGCCCGACATCCTCTGCCCGAGCGATTTCGGCGTGATGGAGCTTGCGGAAAACGGGCTCATCGTGCCGCTCGACGATTATTTCGACCTCATGCCCGACATCCTCGCGGCGGTCGGCACCGAGCGCATGGAAGCATGGCGCGCGGCGGACGGGCACATCTACGCCATCCCCTCGGTGTCGTCGGTGCGCGGTTCGTTCTCGGTGATGGTCCGCGAAGACTGGCAGTGAATTGTCAAACCAAGTGCAACGCAGACAGGAGTTCAAAATCCCAGAGTTGC
>JAUNCT010000027.1:17797-24622 GCA_030526425.1 Clostridia bacterium | reverse complement strand
CCGGTCCCTTTTTTGTGCGCTTTCATACCCGCAGAATATCGATATATGCGCTGTGTGCATATCATGATGGTGCCCGTTGCCGTTATTCTGAAAATAGATGGACGGCATTCGATATTCGGGGACCGAAATTCGGTTGTAACGCTCGGAAAACTGTACTACAATTGAGGCGATAATAGAGTATTATCTATCCATTCGGTTCCATGGAGGAAAAAGAAATGAAACGCAACAAGATCCTTTGTGCGGCTGTGGGCTTCGGGCTCACGCTGGCATGCAGCGCGGCGCTGGCGATCGCAGGACCGGCAAGCACCGAGAACGGCACCGTCGTCGACGAAAACTACGACCCCTACCGCGTCGAGCAGGAGCTCGCGGCACAGGTCGCCGAGGCACAGCTGAAGTACGCGCCCGAGGTCAAGACCCTCGCAAACGGCGTCAAGGTGCAGCGCACCCCGCAGGACGCGGGCGTGTACAACACCTACATCCTCAAGGCGGACAAGCGCGGCTGCGCGGCTTGCCACGACAGCCTGCGCGATGTGCTGAACAACCTGCCCATCCGCCACATGGACATCGATTTCGAGGGTGACGTCGACCTGAAGGTCACCCACTGCATGGATTGCCACACCTACTCCCCCGGCTATGTCGAGCCGTTCTATCAGTTCGGTTCCATGATCCACGGCTTCCACGACAGCAACGCCTTCCGCGCGATGGGCGGCAGCTGCCAGTCCTGCCACGACATGAACGAGAGCGACGGCAAGGCCGCCCTGTGGGATGTGGTCAAGTACGACCGTCTGCGCGGCATCACGAAGCTTGCCGCGAGCGATGTCGAGGCGGAGTTCACCTTCGACCAGACGACCCTGACGGACGACAACGACAGCTTCTCCCTCAACTGGGTCAGCGGCTTCTCCGACTACATGGTCTACGACGACTATGTCAACGGTCTGAAGACCGAGCACCGGACCATGCTCGACTGGGAGATCACCGTCGACGGTCTCGTCGACAACCCGTTCACCATGACCCTCGGCGAAATGATCGAGAAGTATCCCTCCGTCACCCGCGTGGCGAGCATCCACTGCACGCTGGATCCCTCCGCGGGCGGTCTCATCTCCACCTGGGAAGTCACCGGTATCCCGGTGAAGGCGCTGCTGGCGGATGCCGGCATCCAGGCGGGTGCGACGGGCGTGTACTACGTCCCCGCGGATGAGGTCTGCGCTTACCCCGAGACGATGGAGCTTTACGAAAAGACCGAGCCCTTGCTCGTTTACGCCATCAACGGTCACGACCTGCGCTACTATCAGGGCTTCCCCTGCGTGAGCTTCGTGCCGGGCATGGGCGCGCCGAACTACGCCAAGCAGCTGAACAAGCTGACCGTGACCGACGAGCCCGTTGAGGACATGTACCTCTATCAGGGCTGGGTCCGCGAGGAGGAAGGCCGCTGGTTCAACAAGCCCAACGCTTCCATCTTCTACACGAAGGAAGGTCAGATCGTCAACGTCGGCGAACCGTACACCTTCGAGGGCTTTGCGGACGCTTACGACGAGAAGATCGTCGCGCTCGAGTTCTCCTGGGACAACGGCGAGACCTGGCAGCGCTGCGAGACCCCGGATACCGAGATCGGCATCTGGACCTACTGGCACTACACCTTCACCCCCAAGACCGAGGGCGCATACGTGCTCAACGTCCGTGCGGTCTCCGAGTCCGGCTTGGTCGGCGAGACCCCCGCGGTCGTGATGGTCAACGCGAAATAAGAACCCAATAAGCGCTTACAATACAAATTACAGGAGGTACCTCAGTCATGAAAAAGAACCTGAAGAAGATCCTTTCCGGCGCCGCTTCCGCCACGCTTCTCGCATCCCAGGCAGTTGCCTTCGCCGATACCCAGGCCGTCGAAGCCGAGGCGCAGGCGACCGCTTACGATGAGATCGCCAACGTTCAGGGCGAATTCTCCTTCAACCAGGACGTCCTCTCCCCCGCGGATGAGGTGTTCAACCTGTTCGGCACCGCCGCGACCGGCGTGTGCGCGAAGCCCTCGTTCGCGATGAACGATGCGGATATCGCCGAGAAGTATTTCGTCAACGTCGGCGGCAAGCTGCGCAACGAATACACCACCACCCTCGCCGACCTGAAGGCGAAGGGCGGCGAGAGCAAGATCACCGTTTGCAGCTGCAGCATGAGCAACGCGCTCGCGCAGACCAAGGTCACCGGCGCGCGCGTCAGCGACATCCTCGAGCTCGCGGGCGTGATGGACGACGCGAACGCGATCAGCTTCGTTTCCGCAGACGGTTACAAGTCCACCATGCCGCTTGAGTACGCGCTCGAGAACGAGGCGATGCTCGTTTGGCAGATCGCCGACAAGGAGAACCCGAACGGTCTGCAGGTTTGGATGCCCTCCACCGCGGCGAAGTACTTCACCCGTCAGGTGACCGAGCTCGAAGTCTTCCACACCGACGAAGCCCTCAACGTCGAGAAGCCGCAGGGCGCGAAGGTTTCCATCCTCAACCACATGGACGACGCGGTCGCAGTCGGCGACGGCATCGTGTTCGAAGGCTTTGCGGATGATTGCGGCACCGCGATCGCAGCGGTCGAATTCTCCCTCGACGGCGGCAAGACCTGGACCACCTGCAAGACCGAGAACGCCGACCCGAAGAAGTGGGTCGCCTGGAGCTTCGGTTACGTTGCGGAAGCACCCGGCAGCTACAAGCTGGATGTCCGCGCGGTCGCAGCGGACGGCACCGTCAGCCCCCTCGCTTCCAGCGTGACCTTCACCGTCGCGTAAGGAGCGGAACACACAAGCACACGAACCACCGCGGGAGCGATCCCGCGGTGGGTTTTTGTTGAAAGGCGGAAAGGTGCACAAAGACCCTTTACGCCGTGACCCGTTTCCTTGAATATCGCCGATAATTCCCATGCAGGATGCAAAACCGCATCAAAAAAAGCCGGAGGTCTCCCTCCGGCTTGCATTTTGCCACTGTGTTCAAACACGTTCGTCAGCAACGAGGCTGTCGCCGATTTTGATATACAATGCGTCCAATTCTTTTTTGTTTTCGGTCCGTTGATTCAATTTTTCCAATTGAATCTGCCCGCTGGCAAATTCAAGCGAATTCCGGTATGCATCGTGTTTCCGCATCTGCTCCTGATACTTTGCTTCTGCCTTCGCGTTATTTGCCGCGGTATTGATCGCGGCAGCAGCACCTGCAACTCCACCTGCCAGTCCCGAAACCGCGCCGCCCACCAAATAAGGGTCGCCCGTCCTCGGTTTCGTGGGTTTTGAAAGATTCACAGTCGCGGCGTTCAGCGCATTATTGATGTCGGTTAAGGACATTTTGCTGATTTCTTCTTCGATCCTTTCTCTTTTCGCACATAAAGCCTCATAACAGTTATCCGAATCGTAGTATTTTACCAACAACGTGATATTGTTTTCGACCTGTTCACGTTCGTTATCCAGGTATTTCTTCACTGCATTGTCTTGTCCCTGCACGGAAACCTTCATAAGGATAACCATAATCAATGCAATAAGAATAGCAAGCCAACCGCCTATTGCAAGAAAATTACTGTTCGCGAACGCACTGATCAATAAGCACACCACGCCAACGGGCAATAAGCATCCGCCCATCGCGTATTTTTCACTATAATCCGTTTTCTTCAGATGGGGTCCGATTTTGCTCTTGATCTCTTTGAGCTTCGGCAGGTCTTTCGGGTCGATGTTTTTCATTCCTTCTCTTCCTCCTTCAACCATTTCCGTTAGATTGTGTTTTCATTTTACCCCCCATTGAAAAAGCAATATCTTATTTTGGATTCAAAATATTTCGGGTTACCTGTTCGGCGTTCAAAGCGAAATCGAGATGATAAAGCCTCTCACCCCCCGACCTTGTGCCGTGAAACGATGCTGCCCATGCGTGCGCCGTTTTCCGCATCCGTTCGCATGCGGAAACGATTTCCCGATAAATAATTATCAAAACAGCAAAATATTTCTCGTTTGTTCATAAAAATCTTCTCTGAAAGTATATACAATATCAATGCTCTGCTTTATAATAGCGTTGAGTCCCAAGTCGAAACGAATTTGCGAATCCATTCTGCCTATCATTCAAGATCCATCCGCGAATCCGAAATCAACAACGTGAATCCCGAATGCGTCCCCCGAACGGCAAGGTCTGCCGGGCGGTATTCAGCGCGCATGCGGTGTTTTGCGCCCGCTTGGAAATGCGCACGGAACCCCGTGCACAACACCGAAACCGCCGGACGGCACCGACCCACGCCGCCCGGAAAACAACACGGCACGCGCCGCGGACGGGAACCGCGCCCGCGCTGCCGGGAAGCGAAGGAGGAAATCGATTGAAGAAACATGCCCTGATCCTGCTGATGACCGCCGCCTGCCTTGTGCTTTGCGCATGCAGCGGCACCATCTCCAAAAGCAAGGCGATCGACGTCGCGCTGAAGGAGTTGGGTCTCAACATCACCACCACCCCGCGCGAAGACGCCGAGCTCGACAGCAAGTCGAACCAATACAAAGTCACGGTCTACCTGTCCGACGTGAACAAGATCGTGATGGTGGATGCGAAAACGGGGAAAGTCCTCTCCGTCGATACCGTCGACGCGAACCGTCCGTAAGGACATTGGAGAAAGGAAACGAAAATGAACGAAAAGAAACTGACCTTCAAAACCAAGGCCGGAAGCCGCCGCCTGCTGGCACTGTTTCTGGCGCTGACGCTGATCCTCGCGGGCATCGCGGGATACGTCCAGAGCGACAAGAACCGCATCATGAAGAAGAACGTCTCGCTCGATGTGCGCGGCGGTATCCTCTCCATCGAGCAGTATGAACCCCGCGGCATCAACGCGGATTCCAAGGTCCCCGCGATCATCCTCTTCCACGGCGGTTCCGAAAGCCTCGGCGCGACCAGCATGGTCGCTTGGGAGCTCGCACGCCGCGGCTTCGTCGTGCTGAACACCAGCATGTACTCCGCAGGTCTTTCCGAGCAGGTCGGCATCACCGAAGACGGCACCCGCGAAGAGAACTACTTCCGCGGCGGCACGCAGGGTATGTACGACGCGCTGCAGTATGTGCGCAACATGCCCATGGTCAACCAGGAAAAGGTCGGTCTGTGGGCGCACTCCGCAGGCAGCCTCGGCGTTGCCGGTGCGGTCACCCTCGAGGGTGATTACCTGACCCTGAACGACAAACTGCTCGACATGCTGAACAGCCTGTTCGGCGTTGCGATCACCGAAGAGATGATCGCTCAAAACGCGGACGAGATCGCAGCTGCGAACCTGACCGCGGAGCAGATGGCCGTTTACGAGCACGAGAAGGCGAAGCTCGAAGAGCTGCAGAAGGTCACCGTGTTCGGCGCCCGCTTCTCCCCCTCCGCATTCGGCAAGAAGAAGACCGTTGCGGGCATCGAAGTCGTGCGCGACCCGCAGGCGAACGCCATGGTCGGCGTCGGTATCCATGAAGACGGCGGTTACCTCGAAGCAGGCAGCACCGAAAAGTACAAGACCATCTTCATGACCGGCGATGAGGACGTCAAGCTGAACGGCTGGTACGCAATGCCCTCCGAACCGAACGGCACCTCCACCTACCTCGGTCAGGTCTACGAGACCACCGTCGCCAACAGCCCCGCGCTCGCAGAAGCCATCGCGAACCGCAGCGCGCGCCTGATGTTCTTCCCCAACACCTTCCACAACGGCATGCTGTGGGACGATGAAGCGGTCAGCGAGACCTGCGAATTCTTCGTCCAGACCATGGGTTACAACAACGGTTACCTCGCAGACGGTTCCGCTCAGCCCGTCGGTCAGTCCACCTGCTACAGCTACATCACCCTCGCGCTGACCACCGCCGCGATTTGCTGCGCAGTCGCCGCTGTGATGGCGCTGGTCTCCTTCCTCACCAAGAGCGAGTACTTCGGCAGCTGCCGCAAGGAATGCTACGCGCCCGTCCTCTCCCCGAAATCCGGCAGCTTCGCGATCGCGGCGATCTTCGCCATGGTTGCTGCGGGCTTCGGTGTTTACATGGGCTCCTCCGGTGACCGTTCCTTCCAGATCTCCAACGCGACCGCGACCAAGTGGCTGCCCTGGGAGCCCGGTCAGGTCCGCCTGATGACCCAGCTCATCTGCACCGCGGCGGTCGGTCTCGTGCTGTTCCTCATCCTGCGCCTGGTCACCCGCAAGAGCGCGAACCCGGTCGTCGGCGTGAAGGACGTCAACATCGCTTACGGCTGGAAGAACGTCGGCAAGGCCTTCTTCCTCGGCGCGATCGTCTTCGCTGCGCTGTACATCATCAACGCGTTCATCCAGATCTTCTTCTCCACGAAGTTCGTCTTCGTCGACGGTTCGTTTGAGAGCATGCACGCTTACGGCTTCGCCCGCCTGGTGAAGTACGCGATCATCCTGCTGCCGTTCACCCTCATCATCAGCTGCCTCAACAACATGTGGAGCCTGAAGGGCGTGAGCGACGGTGCGGACACCGCCATCAACGTCACAGTCACCAGCGCCGGTGCGATCCTCGTGTTCCTGTACGCGCTGATCATGACCTTCTCGACCCCCGGTCACGGCTGCGTGCTGGATATCCACTGCATCCTGTCCGTCCCGGTCCTCGTGCCGATCATGAACTACATCTACCGCAAGAGCTACAAGCTCACCGGCAGCGTGTGGGTCGGTGCGATCATCGTCGCGCTGTTCTGCGCATGGCGTTTGTCGAGCTACATCTCCCACCAGTTCATCTACTACGGACCCGACCCGATCAAGGCGTTCTGGGGCTTCTATTGATGAGCTTGGGCAGATAAAGCCCGATTGGTATCTCTCCTATTCGGCTCCCGCACTTCGGTGCGGGAGTTTTTT
>JAUNCT010000027.1:0-17697 GCA_030526425.1 Clostridia bacterium | reverse complement strand
ATTCGGCTCCCGCACTTCGGTGCGGGAGTTTTTTCGTGGGGTTGGCTGCTGTGAATATGCCCCTCCTCGCGGATGTGCGCTCCTCCGTTGCGGGACCCCGGAGATCGTGGCGCATTGTCCGTTTTCGGGCAAGCACATCGGAAAGAAAACGATCGCCCCCTTGTCCGTATTCGGACAATACCCCGCAAGCGATATCCGCACCGTATTGTCCGTTTTCGGGCAAGCTTTTCCGATGTGCGGTGCGGCGCTTTGCGGGCACGGTTCCGGTGCGAAATGCGGACTCCCGCCGTGCTTTTGTGACGCGCGCTTGAACACCCTGCAACAAATGCGCTCCGTTCCGCACGAGGGGCTTGGGATATGTTACGATGGTTCCATCAACACGGGTGCTTTGCCGGCTCTGCCCCTGTCGCCCGAAGGAGGACCCCATGGAACAACAACGAAACGAGACACGCACCCTGCTCCGCTCGGTCGTGCTGCTCGTCATTTTGCAGGCGGTGCGCGAGGGCATCGGGCGGCTCGTGCTGCCGTACCTTCCGCCGGACCTGTTTTGGAACCGGATGCTCACGATGTGGGTGATGACGATCCTCACGGTGCCGGTGCTGCTCATCGCGCAGAACGAGGACCTGCTCTTCCGCTTCTTCCCCAAGCGCTTCACGAGGGGCTATGCGGTGGCGACCGCCGTCACGGCGCTGCTGTACATCACCGCCCCCGCGAATTTCACGGGCGGCTTCCGCGCCGTGGCGCTGTTGCTCTACGGCAGCATCGTGACGCCGGCGTTCGAGGAGCTGCTGTTCCGCAGCCTCCTGTGGGAGCGCTGTACCCGCGCGGGCATGCCCGAGCGGCGCGTTTTCGGGTGGAACGTTGCGCTGTTCACGCTGTGGCATTTGGGTTACATGCTCCCCGCGGTCGCCGCGGGCAATTGGGCGGCGGTGCTCACCAAGCTCGCCGCGGGCTTCGGTTACGGCGTGGTGCTCGGTCTCGTGCGGCGGAAAACGGGCAGCGTCTATGCGTGCTTCCTCGTGCACGGAGTGTTGAATCTTTTCATGATTTGAGCGTATACTGAGCATGTGCCGCGGCTGCGGCGCCGAAAGGAGGACGCTTCATGCATTTGGATGGTTACGGTCTGTTCGTGAAGGACATGGGGGCGATGATCCGCTTCTACCGGGACGTGCTCGGCTTTGCGATCAAGGAGGCGGAGGACGCCGACAACGTGTACCTCGTGAAGGACGGCACGCTGTTTCTGCTTTACGGGCGGAAGGATTTCGAGAAGCTGACCGACAAGCGCTACGAGTACCTGAAGGGCGTGAACGCCCACAGCGAAATGGCGCTGTACGTGGACACCTTTGCGGAAGTGGACGAACAGTACGCGCACGCGCTTGCCAACGGCGCGACCTCGCTCATGGAGCCCACCACCGAGCCGTGGGGGCAGCGCACCTGCTTCATCGCCGACCCCGAGGGCAACATCATCGAGATCGGCTCGTGGAACAAACCCTACGCCGAAAAGGACCTGTAACAGACACCGGGACGGATGCCTCCGCCCCGGTTTTCTTTTGCCACACGGCATGCAACAAAGTTTCAAAAATTGCTTTTATAAAACCGTTGTGCTATCATGCAGGCATTCCAACCAACATGAAAAGGAAGAACCCATGGAACTGAACGAAGTATTGCAGGCGCGCCGCAGCGTGCGCAAATTCACCGAAGAAGCCGTCTCGCGCGAAGATATCGACGCGCTGATGCACGCCGCGATGAGCGGACCCTCCGCGTGCAACCTGTGCCCGTGGCGCTTTTACGTGGTGACGAACAAGGAAAAGATCGCGGAGCTGCGCGGCGCGTCCCGCTTCACGAAGATCAAGGCGCCCCTCGCCATCGTGGTGTGCGGCGACACCAAGCGCACGCTGCCCTTCGGGCTCGGCGACTTTTGGGTGCAGGATTGCAGCGCCGCCACGGAGAACATCCTCCTGCGCGCGGTGGACCTCGGGCTCGGCGCCGTGTGGTGCGGCATCCACCCGCAGAAGGGCGCGGTCGAAAACGTACGCAACACCCTCGGTCTGCCCGAGAAACACATCCCGCTGAACATCATCTGGCTCGGTCACCCGGCGGAAACGCCCGAACCCCGCGACCAGTACGACGAGAAGAACGTGTTCTTCGCGGAGTGACACAAGCCGGCAGAACAAAACCCGCATTGCCGTCCGTTCCGGACGGCTTCTTTTTTTGCTCCTTCGCACGCGATAATCCGCCGTTAACGCAGTAATATTTTGAATTTTGCAAAAATATACTGCGTTAAACTTGATATTTTCCCCCTTTCATGCTAACGTGTCACTGTACGGAGGATGATTGCTTTGAAATTATACCGAAGAGAGAACTATTTGAAACGGATCCGGGGTTTCTATCATGAAACGGGTTTGATCAAGGTCATCACCGGGATCCGCCGCTGCGGAAAATCCTGCTTGATGCAAACGATCGCGGAGGAACTGAGAGAAAGCGGCATCCCGGAAGAGAACATCGTTTCGATCAATCCGGACAAGCGCGGCTTCCGCTCCGTCAAGACCGCAGACCGCAAACGACATGATCCAGCACCGGAACGGCATCATCCACGTGAACATCGCCCCCTTCATGCGGGAAGGAAAACTGTTTTGATTTCCATTGCAGCGACCATCGGAGGATAAAACATGAAGATCGGCGCGCGCAAGGGCAACACCCTTGCCGCCATCACCGCATTCGCCGAAGGCGCCGCGGAGCGCCACGACATCGAGACCATCGCGCCCTGCAAGGGCTGCGGCGCGTGCAAGCTGACGAACGGCTGTGTGGACAAGGACGACACGAACCCGACCATCGACATCATCGCCGCGGCGGACCCGATCGTCTTCGCCTCGCCCGTGTACCGGTGGGGCATCTCCGCCCAGCTGAAGCTCGTGATCGACAAATGCTGCTGCCGCGGGCTGAAGCTGAAACGCAAAAAGACCGGGCTCATCGTCGTGGGCGGCTCCCCCGTGGAGGAGGAGCAGTACGAGCTCATCCGCCGCCGGTTCGCCTGCATGGCGGATTACCCGGAGTGGGACATGCGCTTCGAAAAAAGCTACTGCGCGAACGGAAAGGACGAGCTTGCGGGCAACGCTGCCGCGATGGAAGAACTGCGTGCGCTCGGCAAATCCGTCTGAGCGCGACCGCCCCGCGCGCCGTTTCTCCCCCACCCCGGCAACCGGACGACACCCCTGCCGCAGCGGAAACTCCGCTGCGGTTTTTTCTTGCAAAAACAAAGCATGCGTGGCAATATGGATGTACCGAACGAAGGTTAAGGAGGCGCACGCATGCCCTTTTTCGATGACCGCGGCATCCGCGTATATTATGAGGATCACGGCGATCCGAACGCCGCGCCCCTGTTGCTGCTGCACGGGAACACGGCGTCCTCCGCGCTGTTCGCGCCCGTTCTGCCCTTGTTTGCGGAGCGGTACCGCGTGATCGCTTTGGACTTCCCCGGGAACGGGAAGTCGGACCGCATCCCCCGGTGGCAAAGCGACCTGTGGTTCGGATGGGCCGCCTGCGCGGCGGAGCTGCTGCGGCACCTCGGTACCCCGCGCGCGAACGTCATCGGCTGCAGCGGCGGCGCGCTCGCCGCGCTGAACCTTGCCCTCGAAGTGCCGGAGCTTGTGAACGCCGTCGTTGCGGACAGCTTCGAAGGACTCGTTGCCGACCCGGCGCTCACGGACCGGATCGCCGCGGGCAGGGCGTTTGCCAAGCAAAACGAAGGCTTTTGCGCTTTTTTGCAGCAGCTGCACGGGGAGGACTGGGAAAGCGTGCTCGACGCCGACACCGATGCGGTCGTCCGCCATGCGCGGGAGGTCGGGGCGTTCTGCCACAAGGACATCCGCGCGCTCACGGTGCCCCTGCTGCTCACGGGGAGCGCCGAAGACGAGATGTTCCCCGCCGGGCATTATGCACAGCTGTTCGGCGAGATTTCGGGCGCCGCGCCGCTTGCCGAGGCGCACATCTTTCCCCACGGCGGGCACCCCGCGATGCTTTCGAACGCGGCGGAGTTTCTCGCGCTGAGCGGCGCGTTCTTCGCGCGCTGAGGCTGACCCTGTTGCCCCCCGACCCCAAACGAAAGAAAAGAACAAAACATGAAAAAGATCCTCTGCATCGCCTCGATGGCGGTCACGGCGGTCCTTGCGGTGGTCTCCTATTGCGTGTTGCCCGCATCGGTCGTCACCCAAATCGGTCCCGGCGGCGCGACGAACGCCATGCCGAAGCTCGCGGCGCTTGCGCTCTCGCTGCTGCTTGCCTTTGGCGGCGGACTCGCCGGACTGATGGCGCGCGACCCGCGCAACACCTTCAAAGGCACCGCGGTCTCCGTGGCGGGCGCGGTCGTGCTGACCGCCGTGCTGCTCGTGAACCTGCCGCGCTGAAGCGGCGGCCGGGACCCGCATTTTCAACCGAAAACCAAAGGAGGAAACGGAAATGGAACGGAAAACAACGGAACGGCTGCTTGCCGTGGCGAGCGCTTTGCTGTTTCTCGCGGCGCTGGTGTTTCTCATCGTCTGCCTGTTCGGCGGCGGTGCCCGCACGACTTGGCTCGGTTGCGCCCTCGGCTGCAGCCTGCTCGCGAACCTGTTCAACCTCATCCGCGTGAACGGAAACAAGAAGCGATGATCTTCGGCAAACGCAAAATCAAATACAGCAGGCGCCCCCTCTGCATGGGGGACGACGCGATGAACAGCGTCTACACCATAGCCCTCCCCCGCAACGCGACGCTCGGCGAGCTGCTGCGCGCGCTGGCGACGCGCGGTCACGGGAACGATTGGCCCATCCCCTCCGGGGATCACTGGCGCATCCGCTCGAACCGCGGCGACCTCGCGAACCTCAACACCCGCACCGGCGAGACCGAATACCTCATGGCGGATGCGGACACGCCCATCGCCTCCCTCGGGCTTAAGTGGGTCTACGCCGATTTCGAGACCGACCTGACCGACGCCCTTGGGCTCCCGGGGCTGTTCCGCGACCCGTGAGCATCCGCACGAAACGAAGCACGGAGGACCACATGAAAACGAAGAGGCAACGCAAACCTTCCCTCGGCATCCGCCCCCGCAACTTCCCCGCGCTGACCGCCGCGGGCATCATCAACGCCTTCGGCGTGACGATCTTTTTGTTCCCGATGCGGCTGTACGACAGCGGCATTTCGGGGCTTTCCATGCTGCTCGATCAGGTCACGCCGCCCTTCTGGTCGCTGTCGCTGTTTCTTGTCCTGCTCAACATCCCGCTGTTCCTGTTCGGGCTGAAGAAGCAGGGCGCGGCGTTCACGGTGTATTCGGTGTACACGGTCGGGGTCTACTCCGTGATGTCGTACCTGATCATGCACGTGCTGCCGGTCGACGTTTCGTTCGCCTCGCCCCTGGCGGGGGAGGACCTGCTGCTGTGCGCGATCTTCGGCGGGGTGATCTCCGGGATCGGGAGCGGGCTGACCATCCGCTTCGGCGGCGCACTGGACGGCGTGGACGTACTGTCGGTGATCTTCGCGAAGCGCCTCGGGCTCTCGGTCGGGAGCTTCATCATGATCTTCAACGCGGTGCTGTACACTGTATGCGGCATCGCGATCGGCAGCTGGATCCTGCCGCTGTACTCGGTCGTGACCTACTTCATCGGCTCGAAAACGGTCGATTACATCGTCGAAGGCTTCGACCGCGCAAAATGCGCCATGATCGTCACCACCGACGCCGCGGGGATCACCGCCGCCCTGAAGGAGAACTTTCAAAGCAGCGGCACGGTGGTCGAAGCCACCGGCGGCTATTCGAACGAACCGAAGCAGATCGTCTTCTTCGTGGTCAATTCCTTTCAGATCTACAAGATGAAGCAGATCGTACACGGGATCGACCCGACGGCGTTCATCTCCCTGCACGATGTTTCGGACGTCATCAAAAACCCCGCGGAGGCGGCTTGACCTTTCCGCCCGCCGCACAGAAAAACCCCCTGTCCCGCGGGACAGGGGGTTTCGTTCTTTTGGTTGTTCGGGTCTCAGCCGACGTATGCCGCAGCACTCTGTGCCGCGATGCGGCCGAAGATCACGATATCCGCAACGGCGTTGCCGCCGAGACGGTTCGCACCGTGCACGCCGCCGGTGACCTCACCCGCCGCGAACAGGCCGGGGATCGCCGTGCCGCTCTCATCGAGGACCTTGGCTTCGGTATCGATCACGATACCGCCCATGCAGTGGTGGATGCCCGGGGCGACCTTGATGGCGTAGTAGGGAGCGGTGTCGAGCGCCTTCGCGAAGGAGCTTCTGCCGAACGCCGGGTCGGACTCGGCGGCGACTGCCGCGTTCCAATCCTCCATGGTCTTGGCGAAGACCGCGGGATCGAGACCGATCTCCGCTGCCAGCGCTTCGACGGAGTCCGCCTTGACGGCGTAACCCTTGTTGAAGTAACCGTTGTAGGTCGCGGAAGCGTCCATCATCTTCTGGTCGAGGATGGTGTAGGCGTAACCGCCCTCCTGCGCGAGCTCCGCGGCGGAAACGTTGTCGCGGGTCTCGAGTTCGTTGACGAAGCGCTCGCCCTTCTGGTTGACGAGGATCGCGCCGTCGCCGCGGATACCTTCGGTGATGAGCGCCGAGGTCTCAACGTAAACGGAGGGATGGATCTGGATCTGCTCGAGGTCGACGGTCGCAGCACCGACCGCAACTGCCATATCGAGACCGTCGCCGGTCGCACCGATGGCGTTGGTGGTGACGAAGCCGTCGAGATCCGGGCGGTAGAACGCAACGCGGCTGAGATCGTAGCCGTAGCCGCCGGTCGCGAGGACGACCGCCTTCGCGCGGATGGCGTACATGCCGTCTGCAGTGGAAACGAGCACGCCGCTGACCTTACCGTCGGTGACGATGAGGGACTCCGCCTCGGTGTTCAGGCGCAGGTCGATCTTGCTCTCGTTCGCGATGTCTTCGCCGAGGGTCTTCACGAGGTAAGCGCCGACCGGGGTGGTCTTGCCTTCCGCGTTCAGGGGGCGATGGATACGCATGACGGTCGCACCGCCGAAAGAACCGACGCTGGTCAGGTTCGCGTTCTTGGTGGCAAGCCATGCGATGGCGTCTGCGGAGTTCTCCGCCATGGTCTTGACGAGGTCGATGTTGTTGAGCGCCTTACCGCCGACCATGGTGTCGAGCATGAAGAGGTTGGTGCTGTCGAAGTAGCCGGTGGGGTTCGCCTTGAAGGCTTCGTAATCCGCCTCGACCGCCGCGATGAGCTCTGCGAGCTGGGGATACTTTTCCTTCGCGTTCGCGATGGTCTTTTCGACCGCCGCCGCGGTGGATTCCTTCCACTCGTTCGCATCCTGCAGGGTGGTCTTCGCGGCGTTCATGCCGCCGGTCGCACGCGCGGTGTTGCCGCCGACGGAACCGGTCTTCTCGACGAGGATGATGTTCTCAAAGCCGAGATCCGCAGCCTGCAGCGCGGCGCTCATGCCCGCACCGCCCGCACCGACGATGACGAGATCGCACTCCGCATCCTCGAGCACGACGGGGTCGACCGCACGGAAGCCCGCCTCGACCAGCGCCTTGAAGGTCGCCTCGCGGACGGCGTTGCTGGTGACCGTTGCACCGGACACGCCTTCGATCTCTTCGCCCTGTGCGGCGATGATCTGGTTGGCGAAGGTGCCGTCGGCGCACTGCTCGTAAGCGATGCCCTTGGTCTCCTTTTCGCCGGAAACGGTCGCATCGACGATCTTGTCGCCTTCGACGGTGATGGTGACGACGACGTCACCTCCGTTGCCCGTTGCGGTGCCGGAGAAGGTCTCGGCGAGCGCAGCGGAGCAGCACAGCATGATCGCGGCCAGAATGACCGCCAACAGCTTTTTCATGTGTTCGTTCCTCCTGTGTTGATATATTGAGAATTTTGTATTGGTATCATAGCATACCCCGCCCGCCGATGCAACGGTAAGAATTTTCCGTTCCCGCGGGGCGGCGCCGCGGCTCACACCGGCGTGCGTTCGGGCACCCGTTCTCCCCCGAACAGGGGGTACACCCCGTGGTACAGGGCGATGAGCCCGGGCTCGAGCTCGTCGTCGAGGTGCATGTGCCCGAAATAATACCGTTCGTGCGCGACGGTCTGCCGCACGCTTTCGAGAAAGCCGTTGAGCTTCGCCTCGCGGTCGAAGCGGTAGCTCAGCACGCCCCGCTGCATCCACAGCGTCAGCGCATGCGCGGGCGCCGCGTGGCTGATGAGGATATCCGCCTTTCTGCCGTGGGCAACGAGGTTTTGCCGCGCCTCGGCATACTCCTCGTCCGAGGGCATCTCCTCGGGCCACCAGCTCACGCCCTCCCTGCGGTACACGCGGTCGATCGAACAGCCGCCGCCCATGGTGAAGACGGTCTTCCCTTCGAGTTCATACACCTGCCCGCGCATGAGATGAAGCACGTTCGGGCACAGGCGGTGCACCCGCCCGCCGTTCCATTCCTCCTCGGGGAAGGCGAAGATCTTCGGGAAGCATTCGTGGTTGCCGTCCAAAAAGAGGATCTCATAGGGGAGCTTCGCAAGGGTCTCCAGGCGCGCGGAATCCCCCTCGGTGCCGAACACGCAGCCGAAATCCCCCGCGACGACGAGCGTGTCGCCCTTGCCGAGCCCATAGCGGGCGGGCATTTCGGTGAGCCTGCCGACCTCGGCATGGATATCTCCCGTAATGTAATACATAAAGAAGTCCCTCCTTCGAAAAAACGGCGCGCGGGCGCCGTCAGTCGTTGTTGTCGGTTTGTTTCTTCCGATCCCCATACCCGAAGCGGAAGCGCAGCGCCCCCGTGGGGCAGACCGCCTTGCATTTGCCGCAGCGGATGCACTCGCACGAGCCGGGCTTTGCCACGGGGTCGACATCCATCGGGCAGGCGGCGGCGCACCTGCCGCAGTGCACGCACGCGGTCGCATCCACCTCGAGGTGCCACGCGCTGATGCGGTTCATGAGCCCGAGCAGTGCGCCGAGCGGGCACGCCAGCTTGCAGAAAAAGCGGCAGATGAACACGCAGCCGGTGAGCGTTACCGCGAGGAGCAGCGCCTTCCACCAAAAGAGCGGACCCATGAGCTGCCGCAGGCTTTCATTCGCGATGAGCAGCGGGATGCCGCCCTCGAGCGTGCCGACGGGGCACAGGTACTGGCAGAACGCGGGCGCGCCCATGCCCATGAAGTTCACGTACAGCACGGGCAGCAGGAAAACGAACACCGCGCAGAGGATGTATTTCACATAGGTCAGGGGCTTCGGCAGGCGGAACTTTTTCGTGGGGAGCTTATGGAGCAGCTCCTGCACGAGCCCGAAGGGGCACAGCCACCCGCAGAGGAACCGCCCCGTGAGCGCGCCCACCGCGAGGATCAGCCCCACGACGTAGAACGAGAAGGAAAAGTCCATGGACCCGTTCACCGCCTGCAACGCCCCGATGGGGCAGGCGAGCTTTGCCGCCGGGCAGGAGTAGCAGTTCATACCGGGGGCGCAGAACCGCTTCCACGCGCCCTTGTCGATCGTACCCTTGAGGAAGTTCCCCGGGGCGGCGTTCGTGAAGCCGAACGCGGCGATCTGCAGCGCCTTGCGCTTGAGGGCGTTCATTTTCGGGCGGTCCTTGCGGAACCGGGCAAACCGTTCTTTCACCGTCATTTGCGCGCCCTCAGCCCAGCCCGATGCACTCGAAGCAGAGGTTCACCGCCTTGTTGAGAACGGCTTCCCCCTCCCCGCGCGCGAACAGCCCCACCGCGATGCAGGCGATGCCCAAAAGGAACATGCCGATCCACACCGTGTTCTTCGGGATGTGCATGCGCTTCATGGCTTATTTCGCGAGGAAGTCCGCGACGACCTTCTTGTACCCCGCGACGTTCGCGCCGACGATGGGCGCGTGCACGCTTCTGCCGTCCTTACCGAGGAACATGGTGGTCGGGGTGCCGGTGACATCCATGATGGCGGGGTACAGGCTGTCGCTCAGCAGCAGGGTCGTGAACGCGGCGCCGGACTTTTCGAGCACCTTCTCCGCGGTGGCGAAGGTCGCGTCTTCGGGGTCCATGACGTCGCAGAGGATGGTCACGAGCTGCACGTTACCGGGCATCTCCTTCGCCCAGGCGGCGAGCTCGGGCATTTCGTTGATGCAGGGCATGCAGGTGGTCTGCCACACGTTGACGACGGTGAGGTCCTTCGCGCCGAGCAGCTCCCTGCCGGTGACGGTGTTGCCTTGCATATCGGTCGTTTCGAAGTTCAAAAAGGCTTCCGCGGCAAAGGCCCGGAGCGCGTCGCGTTCCGAGGTATCGACGGCAACGTAACGGATGGAGGCGATCATGCGCTCCGTTTCCGCCAGCGCCGCTTCCGCCGCGGGGCGGCTTTCCTCCGCCAGCGTTGCGGGGACCTTGCCCGTTGCCGCGAAGTAGGTGAACCCGTTGCCCGCCGCGGGCAGTTCCTTGTAGCCCAAAGCTTCGAGCCCGAGCGCTTCCTTCACGGTCGCGAGGTACGGGTCTTCGATGGCGACGACGATGGCGAGCAGCGCGCTGTGGGCGGACAGCGCCGCCTCATACTCGGGCAGGTAGTCCGCAAGATCCTCCGCGCCGAGCGATGCGATCTTTTCGTACACGGGCGCCAACGCCGCCTCATCCGCGAAGCGGAAGGAGAGCATGGCGTAGCCGTTTTCGTTCACGGCGTAGGGCGTGCAAACGAGGTCACCGCCGTTTTCGGGCGCGTCGAGCACGACGCCCACGGTCTCATAGGTCAGCGGCGCCGCCAAAGCAGTGCCGAACGCGAAAAGCGCAAGAAGCGCCGCCAGCAGGCAAACGATGCGTTTCATTGGGTCTTTCCTTTCCTCCGCCCCGGTGGGCGGACGGTGATATTCTCTCATTGTCCATTGTACAAAACAGCACCCCGCCGCACAATGCGGCAAGGGTGCAGTTTACACGGAGTTCACAGGCGCCGCGTCAACGCTTCGCCGTGCGCTCGGTGAGCTTGCGGTAGACGGGCTTCATTTCGGGCTCGCTGCTCGCATCCACGACCTCGCCCGCGGGGAACCAGCGGAGCGCGCTGTTCTCATCCGGCTTGACGGTGAGCGGCTCTTCGGGATCCGCCTCGATGACGTAGGTGAGGTTGATGTGTTCGTGCGCCGCGACGGGCTTACCGCGCTTGATGTGCGCGGGCACGGGCAGGATCTCGATGGAAACGGGCTTATCCGAAACGAGCTTCAGCTTTTTGAGCCCCGTCTCCTCCTCCGCTTCCTTCAGGGCGACGCGCGCAAGGTCCGCCTCGCCGTCGGCGTGACCGCCCGTCCAGCTCCAGCTGTTGAAAATATTGTGCCAGCACAGCAACACCCGTTCGCGCGCGGGGTCGACGATCCAGCAGGAGGCGGTGAGGTGGCGTTCCTCGTTGTCGCGGGTGAGCAACTGCTCCCCGCGCTCCAGACGGTCGAGCAGTTCCTTCCGGTCGCGCGCTTCGGTTTCGGACAGCGGTTCGTACGCGCCGACGATGCGCGTGAGCTTGCCGAGCGGCGTTTCGCGCTTTGCCGCCATATCGGAAAAGAATTCGTAGGTCCTTTGGAGGCAGGCATCGGGCTTCCATGAGCAGCCGGGCTCCACACCGGGGCGGTTCAGCCCGTGATAGTCGCTGCCGCAGGTGACGAGCAGCCCCCGCTGCTCCGCAAAGGAACGGAAGGTGACCGTTTGCCCGTGGCTCGACTGGGGGTAGTACGCCTCGATGCCGCCGAGCCCCGCCTCCGTGAGGCGGTCGATGAGCTTGGGCATATCCGCCTTGCTCATGAGGCAGGGGTGCGCCAGCACCGGCACGCCGCCCGCGCCGCGGATCCCCGCGATGACCTCCTCGGGTTCGAAACGGACCGCGGGCACATAGCCCGGACCCTTGTCGCCGATGTAGCGGGCGAACGCCTCCTTGAGGTCTTTGACGTAGCCGCCGTCGCGCAGGGCGATGGCGAGATGTGACCGCGTGACCGTGCCGATGCCCTCGGGCATGTAGGGGCGGATATCGCAGCCGAGGGTCTTGAGCTTTTCGATCATCGCCTCGTTGCGGACGTTGCGCCGCTCCCGGCAGGTGGCGAGCATGCGCTTGATGCCGGGCTCCTCCGGGTCGATGCCGAGCCCGAGGATGTGCAGCTGCCCCGCGAAGCGGTTGTCCATTTCCACCGCGGGCAGGAAGGCGATGCCGTTTTGCCGCGCGGCGCGTTCCGCCTCCGCCACGCCGTCCGTGCAGTCGTGGTCGGAAAGCACCATCAGTTCCACCCCGCGCTCCCGCGCAAGTGAAACGACCTCCGCGGGACTTGCGGTCCCGTCGGAGGCGTTCGAGTGGATATGCAGATCGAATCTGTGTTCGCTCATTGTTCTTCGGAATGCCCGGACTCATCGCCGGACGGCTCTTCCTGTTCTGCGGCGGGCGCTTCCGCCACAGCGGGCTCCTCTTCGGCAACGGGCGCAACGGACGCCGCGTTTTCCGCCGGCAAGGGGCACTCTGCGGTCTCTGCGCGGACGACCTCGAAGGTATCGTCTCCGCGCGGACCCTCCCCGCCGTCTGCGGGGAGTTCGGACTTTGGGGCGGCGGCACCCATGACCTTCTCGGCGTCTTCACCGAAATAGATCGCCTTGAACTGCTCGCCGCTCATGCGCTCGTACTGCATGAGGGCGGTCGCGACGCGGTCGAGACCTTCCATATCGCTGCCGACGGCGACTTCCGCGCGGCGGAACTGCTCGTTGAGGATCTTGCGGACCTCATCGTCGACCTTCGCCTGCAGGGATTCGGAATAGTTGCGCTGCTGACCCCAGTCTCTGCCGATGA
The DNA here is from genome assembly GCA_030526425.1 of Clostridia bacterium. Lineage (GTDB taxonomy): Bacteria > Bacillota > Clostridia > Christensenellales > CAG-138 > CAG-1024. Next base: position 4,929 of record JAUNCT010000027.1, on the reverse strand, counting down.
AGACCTCGGTCTGACCGCCGAGGAAGACGGGACCGATCTCCTCGCTCATGCCGTATTCGGTCACGAAGCGGTGCGCGGATTCGGTGGCGTGCTGCAGGTCGCTGTAAGCGCCGGTGGAGATATCGTCCATGCGCAGCTTTTCGGCAACGCGCCCGCCGAGCGCCATCGCGATGCTGTCGAGGATCTTGCCGCGGGTCATGTAGTTCTTCTGCTCGTTCGGGAGCATCATGGTGTAACCGCCTGCGGAACCGCGCGGGATGATCGACACCTCGTGCACCTCGTCGCAGTTTTCCATTTTGATCGCGACGATCGCGTGACCCGCCTCGTGGTAAGCGGTGAGCTTCTTGTCCTCGGGCGTGACGACGCGGCTCTTCTTTTCGGGACCCATCTGCACGCGCGTGATGGCTTCTTCCATGACGCTCATCCGGATCTTGTCGTCGTTGTTGCGGGCGGACAGCAGCGCCGCCTCGTTGAGCACGTTCGCAAGGTCCGCGCCGGTGAAGCCGGGCGTACGCTGCGCCAGCACCTTGAGGCTCACGTCGTCTGCGATGGGCTTGTTCTTCGCGTGGACCTTGAGGATCTCCTCACGGCCCTTGATATCGGGGTAGTTGACGGTGATCTGACGGTCGAAACGACCGGGACGCAGCAGCGCGCGGTCGAGGATGTCGGGGCGGTTCGTCGCCGCGATGACGATGATGCCCTCGTTCACGGCAAAGCCGTCCATCTCGACGAGCAGCTGGTTGAGCGTCTGCTCGCGCTCGTCGTGACCGCCGCCCATGCCGGCGCCGCGCTGGCGGCCGACGGCGTCGATCTCGTCGATGAACACGACCGCGGGGGTCGCTTTCTTGGCGGTCTGGAACAGGTCGCGCACACGGCTCGCGCCGACGCCGACGAACATTTCGACGAAGTCGGAACCGGAGATGGAGAAGAACGGGACCTTCGCCTCGCCCGCGACGGCCTTGGCGAGCAGCGTTTTACCGGTGCCCGGAGGACCCACGAGCAGCACGCCCTTGGGGATGCGCGCGCCGAGCTTGTTGTAGCGCTCGGGGTTGCGCATGAATTCGACGACTTCCTTCAGTTCTTCCTTCTCCTCGTCCGCGCCCGCGACATCCGCGAAGGTCACGCGGTTCTTGTCGTCGTCGAGCATGCGGGCGTGGGATTTGCCGAAGTTCATCATCTGCTTGCCGCCGCCCTGCGAACGCATCATGAAGAAATACAGCAGACCGACGCCGCCGAACATGATGAGGTAGGGCAGGATCAGCGACCAGATCGACTCTTCGACCTGACCGGAGGAGTAGCGGAACGAGTAATCCGCGGAGCTGACCTCATCGACGGACTTGAACTTTTCGGCGTTCGCGCCGTACACGATCGCCGACATATCCGCACGGAAGGTGTTCTCCGAGGGGATGATCACGTGGAAGTCCGCTTTCTTTGCGGGGTTCTTTTCGAGTTCCTTCAGCGTCGTTTCCGAGGTGCCGTAGAGACCGTAGACGTCGCGGTACACGACGCGCACCGCCTTGATGGTCTTGTCGCCGGTGTTGTGTTCTTCGGTCGACTTGGCGAGCTGCAAAAACTCGGTGTTGTAATCCAGCTCGTCGACGGTCTTCTTACTGAGATCCATCCCGCTCGTCATGAACAGGATGGCACCGAAGATCACGAGCCAGATGAGGAGTGTCCGGATCTTTTTCTTGTTCTTGGGGTCCAATGGTACTTCCTTTCACCGCGCAAAAACCGCGCGGTCCTTGCTTTTCGTTGCCCGCTTATTGGTAGACGCAGGGCTTGAGGACGCCGATGTACGGCAGGTTGCGGTACTTGCCCGCATAGTCGAGACCGAAGCCGACCGCGAATTCGTTCGGGATCTCGAAGCACTTGTAATCCGGCGTGATGTCGCACTCTCTGCGGCTCGGCTTGTCGAGCAGGCAGACGATCTTCAGGCTCGCGGGCTTGCGCTCGCCGAGCAGGGTCTTGAGGTGGTTCAGCGTGAGACCGCTGTCCATGATGTCCTCGATGACGAGGACGTGCTTGCCGGTGATGCTGGTGTTGATGTCGCTCATGATACGCACGATGCCGGAGGTCTTCTCGGCGTCGCCGTAGCTCGAAATGCTCATGAAATCCATCTTCATGTGCACGCTCATGCGCTTGGTGAGTTCGGCGTAGAACACCACGGCGCCCTTGAGGATGCAGATGCAGACGAGGTCCTTGCCGCGGTATTCGTTGGAAAGACGGTCGGCGAGTTCCTGGATGCGCTTGAGGATGGTCTCCTCATCGATCAGCACATGGTCGATATCCCGCGCCATGTACTCTTTTCCGAAATCGGTCACTTGTTACCCCCTCCGTACGGTCAGACGTACTGTTGTTTTGGACTTGCTTGGTTCCGAAACCCGGACGCGTTCGGAAACGGTGTATCCGGGCAGGAAAACGATCTCCCCGCCCATGAGCACGAGCGGTACCCGCCGCTGCCCCAAGGGGGTCTTGCGGTCGGTGAAAATGTCGGAGAGGAGCTTCGTCCCCCCGAGCCCGAGCGGCGAAAAGCGGTCGCCCGGTTTTGGAAAGCGCACGGTGAGCGGGCTTTGCCCGTCCCACGCGATGCAGGCGGAATACGGATCTTCGGGGCGCCGGAAGCCCTTTGCCGTTTCCGCGGTAAGGACCCACGCGCCGTACCGCAGCGCCCCGTTTCCGGGAAGCGCGGCTTCGGGAAGTTCCTCCGGGGAGCTTGGGTCCAAAATGAGATGCGCCCCGTCGGCAAGCGCGGTGTGCCCGCCGGAAAAGAGCGCCGTTCTGCCCGAACGCCCCGTGAGCAGGTCTTCGAGCTTTTTGACATCGGCTTCGGTGAGATCCCCGCCGAGAAGTCCGGACAGGATGCGCATCAGGGCGCGCCGCCGGACGGGTTCCTCCGCCGCGGCAAGCACCGCGCGGTCGAACCCCGGGGGAACCTTTGCCGTTTCGAGCAGGCGTTCCGCAAGAGGCGCGAAATGCGCTTCGTCGCTTTGGGCGTGCGCGGCAAGCCGTGACAGCGCCGCTCCGAGGTTCGGGTTCGCTTCCTTCAGCAACGGCATGACCGAATGGCGCAGGCGGTTGCGCGCCGCGTCCTCCGCGGCGTTCGTCGTATCCTCACACCAGGGTTCGCCGCTTTCCGAAAGGAAGCGCGTCAGTTCTTCATGGGTGAAACCGAGGAGCGGGCGCACCAGATCGCCCGACCGGGCGCGGATGCCGCAAAGCCCGTTCGTCCCCGTGCCGCGGATGAGATGCATGAGCACCGTTTCCGCCTGATCGTCCATGTGGTGCGCCGTGGCGATGACATCCGCCCCGCATTGGGCGCGCACCCTTCGGAGAAACGCGTAGCGAAGCTCCCGCGCGGCGGTCTCGGTGCTTTTCCCCGTTGCGGTCCGGTACGCGGGGACATCCCCCCGCTCCGAAAAGAACGGCACGCCGAGCCTTGCTGCGAGCGCTTCGGAGAACGCGAGGTCGCGGTCCGCTTCCGCGCCGCGGAGCCCATGGTGGAAGTGCGCGCACGACAGCTTTGCGATGCGCCCCTCTTCCCTTGCCGCATGCAGCAACAGCAACAGCGCCGTGGAATCCGCGCCGCCGGAAAGCGCAACGAGCACATGCGTGCGTGCATCGCATCCGGGTGCGATCGGGTCGGGCAGCCGCAGCCGATTCATGGGGCAAAATCTCCGATTTTCATAGATATTCATATTTTATAATGGTCGGACCTTTATTTCAAGCGTTTCCGCCGTTTCGGAGGCGACAGTTTGAAAAAAAACCATTATTCCGTCACAGTTGCCCGCGCCGTTCCGGACGGCGTATAATGAAAGCCACAGAACACACGGAGGAGACCGATGGAAAACCTGCACGAGGGGCACCGCAAACGCCTGCGCGAACGCTATGTGAACGCCGGCGGCAAGGGCTTTGCCGACCATGAGCTGCTGGAGCTGCTGCTGACCTACGCCATCCCGCGGAGGGATGTGAACGCGTTGGCGCACCGCCTGCTCCGCCGCTTCGGCTCGCTTGCCGGGGTGTTCGGCGCGCCGCTTGCCGAACTCGCCTCCGTCGAAGGGCTCGGGGAGAGCGCGGCGGTCTTTCTTTCCCTCGGGAACGAGCTGTGTTCGCGGCTTGCCGTCGCGCCGCTGAAGCAGAACGGCGCCGTCGTTCTTTCCACGACGGAGGACGCCGCAAGGTACGCCCTCGCCGGGGCGCGGGGGCTGGTGAACGAACGGTGCGCGGCGATCCTCCTCGATACGAAGCGCCGCGTGGTCGGCGAAACGGAGATCGGCACCGGAACGCTCGTGGAGAGCGGCGTCTACCCCCGGCTTGCCGCCGAGGCCGCACTGAACGCGCACGCTGCCTTTGCCGTGCTGTGCCACAACCACCCGAGCGGCGACCCGACCCCCTCGGACGCGGACCGGAAAGCGACCGTCGCCGTGCAGCAGGCACTCGCCGCCGTGGGGGTGACGCTGCTCGACCACCTCGTCACCGGGGACGGATGCGTGTTCAGCCTCGCCGCCGGGGAACGCATCGTGCTTTGAAATCTTCGGAAACAGCAACAGCACCGCAAGTCGCGGTGCTGTTTTTCGTTGCGCTATGCGGGATCCGTGTCACCAACCGAAGGGACCGCCGTCGCCGCCGAAGACGTCATGACCGTCGAGAAGGCCGCCGGTGCCAAGTGGTCCTTCGAGATCGCCCCCGAGCCCGTCCCCGAGGACAAGATCGTCGCCACCTATACCCACGACATCGTCGTGGTGGGCGCCGGTATGGCCGGTCTGTGCACCGCCGTCTCCGCCGCCGAGGAGGGCGCCGACGTCATTCTCTTCTCCGCCTCGTCCAAGGCCATGAGCCGCGGCGGCTCCAACCACGCCATCGGCTCCAGGTACCAGGTCGAGAAGGGGATCGAGTACAGCCCCGAGCTCGCCCGCCGCATCGTGAAGATCG
>JAUNCT010000026.1 GCA_030526425.1 Clostridia bacterium | reverse complement strand
TTCCGCATTTTCGGCGGAATACCCCGGAAAAACGTTGTCTCTTGCCCGTATCGTACCCGATGCGCGTAACGGAAAAAGGGAGAATGTGTGTCGGTTTTGCAAAAAAAGGAAAAAAGCCCCGTTGCCGGGGCTTTTGCATTACTTGTTCTCCTGTTCCTTCGCGAGGTTTTCCTTCGCGGTGGAGAGCATGAGCTTGATGCGGTTGAGCTGGTTGACCTCGCTCGCGCCGGGGTCGTAGTCCACCGCGGCGATGTTCGCCTGCGGGTAGGCCTCCTTGAGCTTTTTGATGACGCCCTTGCCGACGACGTGGTTCGGCAGGCATGCAAAGGGCTGGATGCAGACGATGTTCGGCACGCCCGTTTGGATGAGCTCGATCATTTCGCCGGTGAGGAACCACCCCTCGCCGTACTGGTTGCCGATGGAGAGGATGGGTCTGGTGTTTTCGGCGATCTCGGCGATGGGCATGGGCGCTTCGAAGCGCTTGCTGTCGTTCAGGGCGTCCAGCGCCGCCTTGCGGATGAGCCGGATGATGCCGACACCCGCATCCGCCACGAGGGCGTCGAGCTTTTTCCTGCCGAGGAACTCCGCGCCGTACTTGTTGCTGTAGATGCAGTAGTTGAAGAAATCCATCAGGTCGGGCACGACCGCCTCCGCGCCTTCGCGCTCGAGCACCTCCACGAGGTGGTTGTTCGCCAGCGGCATGTACTTGACGAGGATCTCGCCGACGACGCCGACGCGGGGCTTGCGGAGCGTTTCGTCGATGGGCAGGTTGTCGAAGGATTCGACGATCGCGCGGCACATCTTGCGGTAGCCGCGGCGCCCCTTGCCCCCCGTGAGCTCTTCGATGCAGGCATCGAGCCACTGCTGCTTCAGGGCGTTCGCGGAACCGGGCGTGAGCTCATACGGACGCACGCGGTACAGGCACCGCATGATGAGATCGCCGTAGACGATGCCCTGGATGACGTCCTCGGCAAGACCGAGGGTGAACTTGAAGCCGCTGTTCGTTTCCATGCCGTTGAGGTTCAGCGACACGACCGGGATGTGCCCGAGCCCCGCCTTTTCGAGCGCGCGGCGGATGAACGCCACATAGTTGCTCGCGCGGCAGCAGCCGCCCGTCTGCGACATGATGACCGCGAGGCGGTCGGTGTCGTACTTACCCGAAAGCACCGCCTGCATGATCTGCCCGACGACCGTGATCGAGGGGAAGCAGGCATCGTTGTTGACGAACTTCAGACCGGTGTCGATCGCCTCGCGGTTGTCGTTGTCGAGGATGACGACGTTGTAACCGTGCTTTTTGCACACGGGCGAAACGATCTCGAAGTGGATCGGGCTCATCTGCGGTGCGATGATGGTATAGCCCGCATCGCGCATCTCGCGGGTGAACTCCTTGCGCTCGTAACGGATGGAATGCGGTTCCGCCTTGATCTGCTTTTCGCGGCGCATGTCCATCGCCGCCAAGAGGGAACGCACGCGGATGCGCACCGCGCCGAGGTTGTTGACCTCATCGATCTTCAAAAGGGTATACAGCTTGTTGCTGCGCTCGAGGATCTCGCTGACCTGGTCGGTGGTCACGGCGTCGAGACCGCAGCCGAAGGAGTTCAGCTGGATGAGCTCGAGGTCGTCCCGTTGGGCGACGAACTCCGCCGCGCTGTACAGGCGGGAATGGTACACCCACTGGTCCACCACGCGGATGGGACGCTCGGGGTCCTCGCCGTAGGGCAGGCTGTCCTCGGTGAACACGGTGAGCCCGTAGGAAGCGATGAGCTCGGGGATGCCGTGGTTGATCTCCGGGTCGATGTGGTAGGGACGCCCCGCCAGCACGATGCCGCGGCCGCCCTTTTGCACCATTTCGTCGAGGCGCTTTTTACCCTCGGCGCGGATATCCGCCTTGGCGCGCTGCTGTTCCTCCCACGCCGCATGCACCGCGGCGCGGACCTCGCGCGCGGGGATGTTCCACTCCTCGGCGGCGGTCTTCACCAAACGGTCGGCGGCGGTCTTCTCGCTCGTGAAGGCGATGAAGGGGCGGATGTAGCGCACGCTGCCGCTGCCGATCGCTTCGACGTTGTTTTTGAGGTTTTCGGCGTACGAGACGACGATCGGGCAGTTGTAGTGGTTCTGCGCCTGCTTCGTTTCCTGCCGCTCGTAGAACACGCAGGGGTGGAAGATCGTTTTCACGCCTTGGTCGATGAGCCACTGCACGTGCCCGTGCGACATCTTCGCCGGGTAGCACTCGGACTCGGAGGGGATGGACTCCATGCCGCGCTCGTAGAGCTTGCGCGTGGAGAAGGGCGACAGCACGACGCGGAAGCCCAGCGTGCGGAAGAAGGTCGCCCAGAAGGGGAAGTTTTCGTAGATGTTCAGTACGCGCGGGATGCCGATGACGCCGCGCGGCGCCTCCGCCTCTTCGAGGGCGGGGTAGGCGAACATCCGTTCGCGCTTGAACTTCACGAGGTCCGGCGCCTTTTCGCCCTTTTGGGCGTTGCCCGCGCCGCGTTCGCAGCGGTTGCCGCTGATGTGCTTTCTGCCGCCCGGGAACTCGTTCACGGTGAGCATGCAGTTGTTCGAGCAACCGCCGCAGCGCACGGAGACCGACTTGTACGCGAGCCCTTCGATCTCCGAAAGACCGAGCATGGTCGTCTGCTGCCCCGCATAGTGGCTGCGCGCGACGAGTGCCGCACCGAACGCGCCCATGAGACCGGAAATGTCCGGGCAGGTGGCGTCGACCCCCGCGATCTTTTCGAAGGCGCGGAGCACGGCGTGGTTGTGGAAGGTACCGCCCTGCACGACGATGTGCTTGCCGAGATCCTCCGGCGAGGCGAGCTTGATGACCTTGTACAGCGCGTTTTTGATGACGGAGTAGGCAAGACCCGCGGAGATATCCGAAACGGGAGCGCCCTCCTTCTGCGCCTGCTTGACGTTGGAGTTCATGAACACCGTGCAGCGCGTGCCGAGGTCCACGGGGGCGGCGGCAAACAGCGCCTCCTTCGCGAAGCTTTCGGCGGTGTGCCCGAGCGAAACGGCGAAGTTTTCGATGAACGAACCGCAGCCGGAGGAGCACGCCTCGTTCAAAAGGATCGTATCGACGGTGCCGTTCTTGAGCTTGATGCACTTCATATCCTGACCGCCGATGTCGAGCACGCAGTCGACCATGGGGTCGAAGAACGCGGCGGCGGTGCAGTGGGCGATGGTTTCGACCACGCCCTCGTCGAGGGAGAACGCCGCCTTCAAAAGCGCTTCGCCGTAACCCGTCGAGCAGGAGCGGACGATGCGCGCGCCCTCGGGCAGGCGGCTGTGGAGTTCTTTGATGGCTTCCTTCGCGGTTTCGACGGGGTTGCCGAGGTTGCCGCGGTAGAAGCTGTACAGAAGGCGCCCGTCCGCGCCGATGAGGGCGAGTTTGGTCGTCGTGGAGCCCGCGTCGATGCCGAGGAAACAATCCCCCGTGTAGGAAGCGATGTCCTCCTTGGTGACGACGGCGCGGCGGTGCCGCGCGAGGAAGGCGTCGTACTCCGCCGCATCGCGGAACAGCGGGTCGAGACGCGGCATTTCGAAATTGACCGCGACACCCTTGCCGAGCGCTTCGATGAGCGCGCCGACCTCCACTGTCTCCCCGTCCTTTGCTTCGAGCGCGGCGCCCATCGCCGCGAAAAGGTGCGAGTTCTCCGGGTCGACGGTCGTTTTGTCGGTGAGCTTCAGGGTGCGGACGAACGCCGCCTTCAGCTCGGTGAGGAAGTGCAGCGGACCGCCCAAAAACGCGACCGTGCCGCGGATGGGCTTGCCGCAGGCGAGACCCGAGATCGTTTGGTTGACGACCGCCTGGAAGACGGAAGCCGCAAGGTCCGCACGGGTCGCGCCCTCGTTGATGAGGGGCTGGATATCGGTTTTCGCGAACACGCCGCAGCGCGCCGCGATGGGGTAGACCTTTTGATGCTCCTTCGCGGCTTCGTTCAGTCCCTCGGCGTCGGTCTGCAGCAGCGCCGCCATCTGGTCGATGAAGGAACCCGTACCGCCGGCGCAAACGCCGTTCATGCGTTCCTCGAGACCGCCCGTGAAGTAGACGATCTTCGCGTCCTCGCCGCCGAGCTCAATGGCGACATCCGTTTCGGGCGCAACGTGCTTGAGCGCCGTGGCAACGGAAACGACCTCCTGCACGAAGCCGATGCCGAGCGCCTTGCCGAGGTTGATGGCGCCGGAGCCCGTGATGCGCGCGCGCAGCGCGCAGTTGCCGAGCACTTCCTTCGCCTCGGTCAGCAGATTCTTCAGCGTTTCCTGCGTGTGGGCGTGGTGACGGCGGTATTCGCCGAACAGCACCTCGTCCCCGTCGCCGAGAACGACCAGCTTGACGGTCGTGGAGCCGATATCGATACCGGCACGATAAGTCTTCATATTCTTTCCCTCCGGATCTGTGCAAACGGCAGCGGAAAAGCCGCCGAAAAACACGAAAAGGCACGCCGCACGCGGCTGCCGCCATGAAAAGGACGCGGCGGTTCCCCCCGCCCGTCCGTATGTTCGAAAAACCCTTGCAAAGCAAGGGATACAAGAGGGTATTATATCAAACAACACGCGCAAATTCCACGGCGCGACGATTGGATTTTTCTTTGTAAAAGTGAACTTTTCGACATAATTCGGCACACCGTGGCACACACTGTGCCACGGCGTGCGTTTTTCCCCGTTTCGGGCTGTAATTGAACCGTCGTTGCTTTTTGCCGGCTGAACTCCGCAGGCAGAAGAAAAAGGGAAAGCACCGGGTGGCACCGGAGCGCCCCCGTTCGTTGTTTTCGCCGAAAAACGCGGGATTTCCCGGCAAAAAAACAACGCCGTCTTTCCACATATATGATATACTGTTTGCATGCGGAACGCGGGGCAAAAATCCCCGGTTTCCGGGAAAGGAGAAGGTATGTACAGTTTCTTGCTTGCCGTTGCGGCACTCATCGCCGGGTTCCTCATTTACGGCAAAATCGTCGACCGGCATTTCGGACCGGATGACCGCCAAACGCCCGCGGTCAAAAACAACGACGGCGTCGACTTCGTGCCGATGCCGGTATGGAAGGTGTTCCTCGTTCAGCTGCTGAACATCGCGGGAACGGGACCGATCTTCGGCGCGCTCGGCGGCGCCCTGTTCGGACCGGTCGTTTACCTGTGGATCGTGTTCGGCTGCATCTTCGCGGGCGCCGTGCACGATTACTGCTGCGGCATGCTGTCGATGCGGCACAACGGCGCGAGCGTTTCGGAGATCGCGGGGACCTACCTCGGCAACGGGATGCGTCAGGTGATGCGCGTGTTCTCGGTGATTTTGCTGGTGATGTGCGGCGTCGTGTTCACAACGGGCCCCGCGGGACTGCTCGAGATCATTTCGGACGGTGCGGTCTCCAAGAACCTGTGGCTGTGGATCATCATCGCGTACTACTTCGTGGCGACCTTCGTGCCCGTGGATAAGGTGATCGGCCGCATCTACCCCGTGTTCGGCGTCTGCCTGATCGTGATGGCGCTGGGCGTCGCGGGTTCGATGCTGTTCTCGGGCAACTACGTCATGCCCGAGGTGTGGAACAACTTCACCAACATGCACTGCAACGGCACGCCCATCTGGCCGTTCATGTTCATCACGGTCGCCTGCGGCGCCATTTCCGGCTTCCACGCGACCCAGTCGCCGATCATGGCGCGCTGCACGACGAGCGAACGCCAGGGACGGAACGTCTTCTACGGCGCGATGTGCGCCGAGGGCGTGATCGCGCTCGTTTGGGCGGCTGCCGGCGTGACCGTTTACGAATCGAGCCGCGCCCTGCTGGATGCGGGCGGTGGCTGCAGCGCCGTCGTCTACGAGATCTGCCGCTCCACGATGGGCAAGGTCGGCAGCGTGCTCGCGCTGCTCGGCGTCGTTGCCTGCCCCATTTCCTCGGGCGACACGGCGTACCGTTCCGCGCGACTGACCCTTGCCGACTGGTTCAAGCTGGACCAGAGCAGCGTGAAGAACCGCCTGCTGCTGACCATCCCCCTGTTCGGCGCGGGCATCGTCATCTGCGGGCTCGACTATCAGATCGTGTGGCGTTACTTCTCCTGGTCGAACCAGACCCTCGCGATGATCGTGCTGTGGGCGGTTTCGGTGTACTTCGCGCAGCAGGGCAAGAGTTTCCTCATTTCGCTGGTGCCCGCCGTGTTCATGTCCGCCGTTTCGGCGACCTACTTCTTCGTCGCGCCGGAGTGCCTCGGCATGCTTTGGAAGAAGCTCGGCGTTTCCGCGGTGAGCTACCCCGTGGGCGTCGTTGCCGGCATCGCGGTGGCGCTGCTGTTCCTCGCGATCTTCCTGCGGAAGGTGAAGCGCGAGCGCGCCTGAGCCCCTTTGACAGCAAAAAAGACACCGGGTTTCCGGTGTCTTTTTTCGTTGCGTGTTTTTCAGAGGCTGCTGCCGCCGTCGACGGCGAGGGTCTGCCCCGTGATGAAGGACGCGGTCTCTTCCATTGCCAGGAAATACACCGCTTCGGCGATCTCCTCCGCGCTGCCGAGCCGCCCGAGCGGGATGTCGTTTGCGATGGCGCGCACGGTCTCTTCGTCGAACTCCGCGTTCATTTCGGTGGGGATATACCCCGGTGCCACGGCGTTCACGCGGACGCCCGAGGGCGCAAGCTCCGCCGCGAGGGATTTGGTGAAACCGATGACGCCCGCCTTTGCCGCGGCGTAGGGCGTTTCGCAGCTGCAGCCCGTGATGCCGAGGTAGGAGGCGATGTTCACGATGCTGCCCGCCCGGTCGGACACCATGTGCGGCACGACCGCCTTTGCGCAAAGCATCGGCCCGACGAGGTCGGTCATGGCGACGCGCGCGAGCTCTTCCGCGGTACAGTCGGTCAGCAGCTTTTCTTCGAGCGCGATGCCCGCGTTGTTCACGAGGATCTCCACCGGACCGAAAACCGCTGCGATCTCATGCGCCATGCGGAAGCAATCGGCTTCGGAAGCGATGTCCCCCGTGACCTGCATCACATTCAGCCCTGTGGCGCGGAGCCGCTCCGTCTCCCGGGTGAGCGTTTCGACCCGGTGCACGCAGTGCAGCGCCACGCGGTGCCCCTTGCGCGCGAACTTTTCCGCGACGGCGAGCCCGATCCCGCGGGAGGAACCCGTCACCCAAACGGTATGCGTTTTCGCCGCGCTCACTTGCCGATCTTCCCCTTCACGTTTTTGACGAGTTTGCCCGCAGCGGACCCGAGTGCCCTTGCGGCGTTTTGCACGGCGGCGGGCGCCTTCGTTTTCTCCTTCCGCTGCGGAGCTTCGGATGCCGGTTCTTCGGGCTTGGGCGCGGGCGCTTCCGCTTTGGGTGCCGCTGCCGGTCCGGGGCGTTCACCCGTTTGCGGCGCTTGGGGTGCCGCGGGCGGTTCCTCCTGCGTGCCTTCTTCCGTGACGGGCTTGAACAGACGGATCGCGCCCGCCTTGTTCAGGCTGACCAGCATCGCGATGGCGATGGGCAGACCCAGCAGACCGACGCCGCCGTAGATCTTGGTGCCGGCGACCATGGCGCTGAGCGTGACGATCGGATGGAGACCGACGCGGTTGCCGACGATCTTCGGCTCGATGAAGTTGCGCACGACGGTGATGATGATGTACATGATGCCCATATACATCGCGAGGCGGTAATCGCCGTAGATGATGAGCACGATCGTCCAGGGGATGAGCGCGGTGCCGCAGCCCACGACGGGCAGGATATCCAAAATGGCGATCGCCGCGGCGATGAGCAGGAAGTAGTTGAAGCCCATGATCCAGAGCCCGATGCTGAGTTCCGTAAAGGTGATGAGCAGGATGAGACCGTAGCTCAGGATGTAGTTCACCAGCGTCTTCTTCAGGTGGATGATGACGTTCTCCGCGAGGACGCGCTTTTCGGGCGAGAGCTGGCAGAGGGTCCAGTGGCGGATGGACTTGAGATCCTGCGCAAAGAAGATCGTCGCGAAGATGGTGATGAGCATGTTGACGAACATGCCGGGCACGGTGATCGCCGTGTTGCCGACCCACCGGAGCAGGTTCGAGGTCACGTTCATGACGCCGGTGCGCATCGTGATGCCGAAGTTGTCGAGGAAACCGTCCACCGTCTGCGCCGCGGCGGGGTCGACACGCTCGACCGCCACGCGGATCTTTTCCGAAACGGAGGTCAGCACGGGTTCGATCTGCGTCGAATAGACCGAAGGCAGGCTGAGGATGATGTTCTTCCCCGCGTCGAACAGGCGCGTGCTCGCCAGCAGGAGGATGAGCCCCAAAATGATGTAGAACAGGAACACCAGCACGCTCGTGCACAGCCCCTTCGGCATATGGAGCTTTTCCGTCAGCAGGCGGATGATCGGCTGCAGAAGCAACGCCACCACGAGCGCGATGACAAAGGGCATCATCATGAACAGACCCTTGCGGCAGATCCACACGGAAATGGCGATCACCGCCATGAAGTACGCGAGGCGGATGAGAAAATTCTTTTTTCTTGTGATTTCGTTTGTCATCGGATGGCTTTACTCTCCCTGCATTGCTGTTTTCAGTTTATCACGAAACCCGTCGTTCGGAAAGGCGGTTTTCCCGCCGCGGGGTGCATTTCCGTGCCCCGGATGCTATACTGATGGAAACCGGGAACACGGAGGACGAACATGACACAACGGGAAACGCTGAGTGCGCTGAAGGCGCTTTTGGACCGCACGGACGACCGCGTCGCCACGATGGCGAACGCCGCCGCATTCCTTTCCGACGCCGTACCCGGGCTCGACCGGGTGGGATTTTACCTGCTTTCGGGCGGGGCGCTCGTGCTCGGACCCTTCATCGGAAAACCGGCGGAGCCCCGCATCCCCGAGGACGACGGGCTTTTGTGGGCGACGCTCAAGGCGAAGCGCCTGTTCAGCATCCCCGACACGGCGGAGCTCGGCGAAAGCGGCACGGGGGACGCCCTTTCCGTTGCGGAGCTTGCCGTGCCCCTGTGGGCACCCTGCGGCGAAGCGCGCGGCGTGCTGCGCATCGGCAGCCCCGAAAAGGACCGCTTCACGGCGGAGGACGAGGACCTGTTCACCGCGGCGGGCGCGCTCGTGATGGAAAAGCTTTACGCCGAACCCAAAGGCGAGCGGATGGACCCGCGCACCTTTCTCGATTACCTTTCCGTGTGCGAGCGGCTCAAGAGTGAACCGCGGCACTGTTTCACCGCGGGCGGCATCCGAGAGTACGTTGCGGGACACAGCTGGCGCATCGCGCTGATGGCGATGCTGCTCGCGCCCGAGTTCCCCGAGCTCGACATGGACCGCGTCGTGCGGATGTGCCTCATCCACGACCTCGGCGAAGCGGTCACGGGGGATATCCCGACCTTTTGCAAGACCGCGGCGGACGAGGCGTTCGAGCAGCGCAAGCTCGCCGAATTCACCGACATGCTGCCCGGTGACCAGAACCGCATGCTGAAGACGCTGTTCGCCGAGATGGACGCGCTCAAAACGCCCGAGGCGAGGTTTTACAAGTGCCTCGACAAGCTCGAGGCGGTCATCCAGCACAACGAAAGCGACACCGCGACGTGGACGGCGATCGAATACGAGCTCAACCGCCATTATGCCGTGAAGGAAGCCGCCGCATTCCCGTGGCTGAAGGCGCTGCGCGACGAGATGCTGAAGGACACCGAACAAAAGATCGCCGAAGCGGAGGCGGCGAACCTCAGCCCCGCGAACGACGCGCTGTTCGGCTGACCCTCTCCTCCCCTGCGGCGCGGAATGCTTTATATTACCGAACGAATGCAACGCCGCGCGCACCCAAAAGCAAACCTTCGGTGAACATAAGAAAACGAAACGACCGCCGCCCCGATCGGGACGGCGGTCTTGATTTGTCCGGAGATGTCGTTCGTCAGTCGGCGATCACCTTCTGCGCCCATTCCGCAACGGATTCGGGATAGACGGTGTAGCGGTAATCCATGATCTTCATGTCCTTGTACTTTTCGGGCTCTTCCATGCCGGCGTAGGTGTAACGGTCACCCGCGTTCAGCACGATACCGCCCTGTGCCGGGTCGTCATACGCACGGCCGAGGTAATCCCAGGCAACGACCTTGGTGACGGAGTGGTCGGTCTCGCCCCATTTTTTGAACTTCCAGGACTGCAGACCGGACGCGCGGACGTGCAGGTCGATCCATTCCTCGGTCTTGCCGGCTTCGCGGTAGAGGTTCTTGACGATCTCGATGACATCCTGCTGCGCGGCGGGGTTGTCGCCGTCGGTCTCGCCGTTGAACATCCAGAAGGAGACGTTGTTGTCGATGACAGCCTTGACCTCTTCCTCGGTCCAGCCTGCGAGCGAGCTGTTCGCCAGCGTACCGTCGACACGCGCCGCGGGCGCGATGGCGCCGAAGTTGCCGTTGCACTCAACGAATGCGGCAACGAGGTCCGGACGCTGACGGATGAAGTCGGAGGCGATCAGAGTGCCCTGAGAGTTACCGGTAACGATGACCTTGTCCTTGTCGATGTTCCAGTTCGCGGCGGCGTAATCGAGCACACCCGCGATCTCCTTGGCGGAGTTCACGACATCGGAGGAGTGGACGTTGACGCTCATGACGATCGCGCCGGGGAACTGACGGTGCCATTCGGTCATCATCACATCGTAAACGACGTTGCAACCGAGGTTGTTCGCGTTCGTGGTGCTGCCGTCGGTGACTTCCCAGTAGCAGACGCCGCCACCGCACTGATACACGACGACGGGGTACTTCTCGGCGCGGTTCGCATCGTAGCCCTCGGGCCAGATGACCTGAACGGGGACCTTGCCCTCTTCACCGAGCATGGTGTAGTTCGCGGCTTCCCAGCCGACGTCGACCATTTCGAGCGTGACCTTGTCGAGGTCGCCCGTGAGGTTCGCGTCCTTCCAAACGGTGTCGGCGAGCATGTTGCCCGAACCGTCGGTGGAGCGGATACCGCCCGCGATGTCTTCGCTGTTCACGCAGAGCACGAGGTCCATGTTCTTGCGCCACTGCAGACCCTTTTTGATGGTGTTCGGGGCGATCTTGTTGCCGAGCGCGTCGACGGTCGCTTCCGCGCCGTAGTGGACGACGTTCTCACTGTCAACGTACCAGGCGGAGCTGGTGCACAGCGTGCCGTAGGTCTCGCGGCTGCGATCGGCGGTCTTGTCCGTGCCCTGATCGACGCCGAGCGTCACGACGTTGCCGTTGACCTTGGCGGAGGTCACTTCGACCTTGCCGAACTCGGGGTTCTGGAAGCCGCGGTCGTACACGGTGAAATCGCCGACGGTGACCTGAGACAGGTCCGTGCCTTCTTTATAGGTGACGTCCACGGTGCCGACCTTGTAGCCGTAGAAGTTCGGGACGACGTTTGCTTGGATGGATTCGATCTTCGTTGCGTCGGGCGCGACTGCCATGGCGCCTGCGGCGGTCATGACGAGCGCTGCACACAGTGCTTTGGACAGGACTTTGTTCCACTTCATGATTTGGGTTCTCCTTTGTGAATTGGGATGTGAATGATTTGTGGCGGCGAAGAAGCGCCGCCGATCGGACAAGTCCATTGTAGGCACAGTACTTTCAACCGCGCAATGAACGAAATCTCGGATTCTTCGCATTTTCTCGGTTCTTCGGCGCATTCCGAGAAAATGTTCTATTTCTGTGATTAAAATTTATCAGCACGGAGTTCCGGTCGTCCGCGGCGAGGCGAAACGACCGCAACGGGAAAAAGGGACCGCCCTCTTCGGGAAGGTCCCTTTGTTCGGATCCCCCGGGTATCCCGTCAGGAGATGCGGAACACCCGGGAGAGAACGGTTCAGAACTTCACGGCGTCGTCTTCCGCGAAGGCGGAGGCGCTGTAGTAGCGGACAACGGAACCGTCTTCGGCGGTCTCCATCTTATAGTGCTTGATGAAGTCCCACATGAGCGGCATTTCGCCCGGGTAGCAGTTGTGCGGACGCAGCAGACCGAGACCCCAGCGGAGCATCGGGACTTCGCCGCCCTCGACGGTCTTCTCCCAGGAATAGACCTCGGGATGACGGTTGTCGAGGTTCAGGACTTCCTTCGCGGTCTCGGCGGTCCATTCGCCTTCGAGACCGTTCGCCTTCATGAAGTAGTTGCCCCATGCCTTCAGGTTGACGGAGTCGAAGCCCGCGGGCATATCGGTGAGATCCATCTGACCGACGAACAGCATCGTCGGGATCTGACGGAAGGATTCTTCACCTGCGAGGCTCGTGGGTCCGGGCAGACCGGACGCCGGATCGCTCTTCGGAATGGGCGCTGCGGAGGTGGAAGCGACAGCTGCGAAGAACTCGGGGTTCGTCATCGCGAAGCCCTGGGACGCCGCGGAACCCGCGGACTGACCGGTCCCGTACAGGCGGGTGAAGTCGAGGTTCGCGTAATTGCCGTCGATCTTCTCCTTGAGCAGGGTCACGAGAGAAGCGTAGAACTTATCGGAATCCGCGTGGGAGATGCTGCAGGGGCTTGCGTTGTAGGTCTCGCAGATGATCGCGAGCGCGAAGCCTTCCTTCTCGGCGACCTGCCACCACTGGGTGGAATCGAGGAAGATGGAATCGGTCTGCGTGTTGCCCGGGAAGACCATGACGATGGGCATCTGCTTGTCTTCATGCCCTGCGGGAACATACAGGATGTACTCACGCGGGTCGACCTTGCCGTCCTTGTTGTTGTCGCTGAAGGCGATGACGCCGACCTGCACGGTGCCGTGACCGTCGAGCACGACATCCTTCGACGCCCAAACTTCGGTACCGTCGGAGAGCGTCTCCTTCACGCCGGACAGCGCTTCCTGCTGGGCGCCGACGCGGGCTTCGGTATAGTCGAGGCGGTACGCCATCGCGGTGGAGTACGCGAAGGTGTTGTCGTAACGGGTCCACCGGGAGACGTAAGCGTAGATGTCGTCTGCAAGAGGCACCGCCTTGGTCGCCGCGATCTTCACTTCGGAGATGCCGCGTCCTTCGAGGGCGCTGTTCGCGTACTCGGTGGTGTAGGCCTTGGAATCCGCAGTCTGGACGTACACGCCGTTCGCATCCGCTTCGGCGACGCAGTCGTTCGCCGCTTTCCAGTATTCTTCGCTGCCGGTGTAGTTGTGCATCACGGTGGGCACGGGCACGTCCTTCGGTGCCATTTCGCCGTTGATGCCGACCTTCGCGAGGGTTTCGGCGAGGGTCTCGGTGATGTCGCCGTTCGCGCTCTTGCCGTCGTACGGGGTGCTCGCGACTGCGGTCAGCGCTTCGGAACCGGCGGACTCACCGTCGATATACGCCTGACCGATGACGAAGATGGGGTTCTTCGCCGCCCACAGTTCGAGCGCCGCGGCGCCCTTGCCGTAGCCCGCGAGGTAGAACTCGCCGTAGGTGGAGAACACGTTCTGTTCGTTGGCGTTGTTACCGCCCTTGAGGAAACCGATGGCGGAATCGAGGTACGCGGCTTCTTCTTCCGCGGTGCCCCAGCCGTTCGCGCCGGGCTCGAGGATGTACAGACCCTCACCCTTCTGATCCGCCAGCGCCAGCCAGCCGTTGGCTTCGAGGAATTCATGCGTATCCGCGCCGTCCGGCACCGCGACGACGGTGAAGTAGGAACGGATGGAGGCTTCGGGCGCGATGTAGACCTTGACGTCGCGTCCTTCCGCGACGGTCTTGGTGAAGTAACCCGTCACGGGCAGCTGTGCCGCCTGCGAGAAGTCCTTCTCGAGAACGACGATGTCATCGAGGTCCGCCGGAACCATGGTAAAGCTGTAGACGGACTTGCTCTCGCCGTCCTGCGCGGTGACTTCGACCGTGACGACGGAACCGAGCTTGACTTCGATGTCCTTCAGGCTGTCCACGGGTGCGCCGTCGAGCGTCATGGCGGTGACGGAAGCCTTGGTGGACATGGTGGTCGCGTCGATCGTGATGGCACGCGGACCCGCGATGCCGATCTCGTAATCGTAGTGCCACGGGTTGAACTTGTCGTGCAGCGTAAAGGAGACGTTCTTCTCTTCGCCGCCGAATTCGACGGTTGCGGGATCCTTCCAGGTCAGGTCGGTGCCGACGAGCTTCGCGCCTTCGACCTCAACGTTGGAAAGAACGGCGATCTTCTTATACTGCTGGACGCCTTCGACGAAGTTGTAATCGATGCCCGCGTTGACGGCGGCATCCGCTTCGGTGGCGCTCATGTAGGGCGCCGCGCCGGTGGACAGATAAGCGCTCTCGTCGCCCTTGATGCCGGTCATCTGCAGGGACAGCCAGTTGGTGCCGTCCTTCCACGGATCGCCGACCTGCGAGGTGCGGGAGTACATCTTGTTGTTGCCGCCGCGGAGCGTGTAGGTGGTGGCTTCGTCGCCGTCGTCGATGACCTGTTGGAGGCAAGCCTCGAAGTTCGTGAGGACGTTGCGGTCGAGCGGGAGCTCATCGTGACCGGTGTAGACCTCGACGACCTCGGTGCCCGGGCGCTCGTAATCGGCGCGGGTCTGCTGCGCGAGCGACAGCAGCAGGTCTGCCGGGATGCCGGAGATGTTGACGTTATCGGCGGAACCCGCGCGGGTGCAACCGTAGATATCCGTTGCGAAGACGAGACCGTTCGCGCGGTCCGCAAGCATCACGAGGCTGTCGTGGTGACCCGGGAGGGCGTAGACATCCAGCTTGACGTTGCCGAGGTCGAGACGGTCGCCCTCATCGATGTTGAGGACCAGCGCCTGATCTTCCGCCTCGGGCAGCATCTGCTTCAGGCTCTCCCAGCCGCGGTCGCTGCAGTAGGTGGTGATACCGGCCTTGACGAAGTTCGCGACCTGCATGTCGTGATCGGGATGCGCGTGACCGATGACGCAGACATAGGGCTTGGTCGCCAGATGCTCGTCGACGTATTCCTTGAGGTTGAACGGCGTGGAGACATTCGTGAACAGCGCATCGACCACGACGCCGCCGGTGCTGCCTTCGATGTACCAAGCCATCGGGCGGAGCATTTCGGCGTCACGGCAGATCTGGTAGACCGTGGGGCCGGTCTCCGTGCCTTCGCGGATGAGGGTGTGCTGGTAATCCATTTCCTCCTTGGAGAACTTGGTCTCATCCTGCGGGCGCTGGAGGTGCCAGCGGTAGGTGCGCTCCGCGCTCTTCACACCGTCCTTGACGGCGACGACCTTATAGGTCACGTAGCTGTCGGCGTACTTCGGATAATCCTCCTTGATGTAGCCGTCTTCCGCCACGGTGTACTTTTGGGTGGGCTTGACCTCGAAGGTCACGTCGTCGACCTTATCCTCGTTCGTATCGAGGTTGATCGCGCTCCAGCCTTCGACGTTCTCGACGGCGTTCTCGATATCGACTTCGAAATCTTCATAATAGCCGTCGATGGAAACACTCTTGGCGATGTAGATCTCGGCACCGTCGGTGGGCGTCCACAGCTTGACATAGCGGCGGGGCGCGATGGCATCGGTATTCGCGATGGGCAGTGCCTGCGCGGGTGCGACGACGCCTTCGGTCAGCGCGTTGAACGCTGCCAGCCAGTCTGCGCCGGTGATCGCCGCGGCGGGATCGTAAGCGGCGGGAACGGGAACGGCGGAAGCATCGACGCCGAACGCGCGCGCGAGCATATCGACCGCTTCGGCATAGGTCGTCGCGTCACCGGGACGGAAGCCCGCGGCGTCGTAATCGACCACGCCCTGCTGGAGCAGGCACTCGATCGGCCAGTAGCCGTTGACGGAATCGTCGACATCGTCGAAGTGCGCCATCTCGGGTGCCCAGATGTCGTTGTACTCCTCACGGTGAGACCAGTTGAAGAAGTTGTACAGTTCGGATGCGGCTTGCGCGCGCGACACGGTCGCGGCGGCGGGGTCGATCAGCACGGATGCGGGGGCCGCAAGCACTGCGGGCGCACCGGGCAGAGCCATCGCGCCGGTGAAGGCGGAAAGCACCATCGCACCGCTCAAAACGGTTGCCAAAATCTTTTTCGGCTTCATTGTTCTGTTTTCTCCTTTTGGATGTGATGAGTCCGTTTCCTCCGGTCGGGGCGGTGCGTCCTTTCGGGACCTCGGGAACGGCTTTGGTATGTGATGGGATATGATGATGACCGATAACGAAATGGGAATGCGATCGCACCGCAGATGATAGAGATATTATATCCCGAATGATGGACAAAATCAATGATACCCTGTCGCGTTTTCAATGAACGGATTCTCGGAATGCCCGTATTTGGGGCGTTATTTCGTGAAAATCCGTAATTTTGTTCATTCGCAAAAAGAAAAAAGCACCCCGACGGGGGTGCGGAAAAGGGACGGACCGCAGTCCGTCCCTCGATGCGTCGTTATGCGAGTTCCGCCTTGATGCGGGTCTCCGCGGCGTTGAACAAGCGTGCGAGCAGCGCGTCGAGCGTCGCCTCATCGGGCGCGTTCGCGCCGGTGTACAGCTTGAGCTTCGGCTCGGTGCCGCTCGGGCGGACGACCAGCCAGGAGCCGTCTTCGAGAACATAGCGGAGCATGTCGCTCTTGGGCAGGGAGATCTCCTCGGTGCAGCCGCAAGCGCGCTTGCGCAGGCGCGCGGCGTAGTCTTCGGAAACCGCAACGGCAACGCCGCCAAGCTCGGTGAAGGGCTTGTCGCGCAGGGCCTGCATGCAGCCCTTGATCTTTTCCATGCCGGCCTTGCCCTCGAGGGTGTAGCTCGAGACCTTTTCCTTGTAGATGCCGTAGGTGGCGTAGATCTCCTGCAGGGCGTCGTACAGGGTCATGCCGCGCTCCGCGTACACGATACACGCTTCCGCCGCGAGCATGGCGGAGCACACGGCGTCCTTATCACGGGAGAAGCCGCCCGCAAGGAAACCGAAGCTCTCTTCGAAGCCGAACAGGTAGCTGCTCTCCTTCGTGCGCTCGCACTCGTCGATCTTCTCCGAGATGAAGCGGAAGCCCGTGAGCACGTTCTCGAGCTTGACGCCGTTCTTTTCGCAGATGGCGTCCGCCAGAGTCGTGGAGACGATGCTCTTGACGACAAGCGCGTTTTCGGGCAGGGTACCCGCGGCCTTACGCTCGGTGATGATGTGGTTCAGCAGGATGCAGCCGATCTGGTTGCCGGTGAGCACGACCCAGTCGCCCGCATGCGTTTTGACGGAGATGCCGAGGCGGTCGGAATCCGGATCGGTCGCGAGGATGACCGTGGCGCCCTTTTCCTCGGCGAGCTTCGTCGCAAGGGTAAACGCATCGGGATCCTCGGGGTTCGGCGCCTTCACGGTGGGGAAGTTGCCGTCCGGCAGCTGCTGCTCGGGCACGGTATACACGTTCGTGATGCCGATCTCCTTGAGGATGGCGTTCACGGGGACGTTGCCCGCGCCGTGGAGGGGCGTGTAGACGATGGGCAGGCTGCCGCCCTTTTCCTTCAACAATTCGGGGCGGTTCAGAACGGACTTGGTCACCTCGTAATACGCGGCGTCTTCCTCGGCGCCGATGAGCCCGATGCTTCCGTCCGCGACGGCGGCATCATAGCAAACGCTCTTTGCGGTGAAGAAGGGCACCTTTTGGATCTCCTTGTAGATCTCATCCGCCTGCGCGGGGGTGCACTGTCCGCCGTACGCCCAGTAGACCTTGTAGCCGTTGTACTTCGCGGGGTTGTGGCTCGCCGTGATGACGATGCCCGCCTCGCAGCCCTGATGGCGCACCGCGTACGAAAGCTGCGGCACGGAGTGCAGGGTGGAGAACAGACGCACGCGAATGCCGTTCGCCGCAAGCACGCAGGCGGCTTCCTTGGCGAACACGTCGGAGAAGCGGCGGGAATCGTACGCGATGACGACGCCCTTGGCGGCCGCACCGGGGATGCCGTTCATGTAATCGGCGAGACCCTGCGTCGCGCGGCGGACCACGTGGCGGTTCATGCCGTTCGTGCCTTGGCGGATGACGCCGCGCAGACCCGCGGTACCGAACTCCAGCTCACGGTAGAAGCGTTCCTCGATCTCGGCGGGATCGGATGCGATCGCGGCGAGTTCTGCCTTCTCTTCTTCGGAAAGCGCCCCGGCAGTGAGCCACTCCCTGTAGATTTCCGTCGTTTCCATTCCTGTTCTCCTTTCGGTGATGAAAATGCGTTTCCGTCCCCTGCGGGGACGGTCGTTCATTGCTTGGTTTGTGCCGTCAGCAGCGCGATCACGCGGGAAGCCAGCACGAGCCCCGAAGCCCCGGGGACGGTCGCGATGCTGCCGACCGGGTCGCCGGGCTTGCCCTTTTTCGGTTCTTCGTCGCTGACGACGACATCGAGCCTTTTGACGCCCGCCTTTCTCAGCTCATAGCGGAGCTTGCGTGCCAGCGGACAGCCGCTCGTTTCGAAGATATCCGTCACGCGGAACGCCGAAGGATCGAGGCGGTTGCCCGCACCGAGCGCCGCAACGACGGGGATGCCGTGCTCCTTGCCGTAGAGGGCGAGCGCGACCTTCGCGGGGACGGAATCGCAGCAATCGGCGATGCAGTCGGTCTCCTGCGGAATGTATTCCCCGATGTTTTCGGGCGTGAGAAAGACCTTGACGGTCGTGACCTCGGTTTCGGAAACCTCCGACAGGCGCAGCTTCGCGGCTTCCGCCTTCGGCATGCCGAGGGTGCTTTTGGTGGCAAACAGCTGGCGGTTGAGGTTCGAGGGCGCGACGACATCCGCATCGATCAGGCACATCCGCCCGACGCCCGCGCGGGCGAGCGCTTCGGTGCAATGCCCGCCGACACCGCCGACGCCGACGACCGTGACGTGCGCGTTTTTCAGCGCCGTGAGCCCCGCGTCGCCGAGCAGCAGCCGCGTGCGGTCATCTCTCGTTTCTTCCATCGTTCTTCTCCCGCGGCAGGGTCAGTTCTTTTTGGCTTTCGAACACGTGCCCTCCCGCCTCCTTGGGGAGGACGAGACGCTTGCAGAGCAGCTGCTGCCTGCGCACGCGGTATTTTTTGTTGAGCGGACGGTCGCCGTACTTGTCGTCGCCGAGGACGGGGAACCCGGCGTGCGCCGTCTGCACGCGGATCTGGTGCGTGCGCCCCGTTTCGAGGTCGATCTCGATGAGCGCGGTGTCGTTGCCATAGACGAGCGTGCGGTAGCTCAGCGCCATGCGCAGCGCACCCGGCGTATCCTTCGGAACGATGCGCACGAAAGCGCCTTCGGCGTCCTTCTGCGCGTAATCGACGAGCCTGCCCTCCTTCGGCGGATGCCCCGCAACGACGGCGTGGTAGGTCTTCCCGATCTTGTGGTCGTGGAACAGCCGCTCGAGCAGCTGCTGCGTGCGGTCATTCCTTGCGAAGACGACCGTGCCTTCGGTATTCGCATCGAGGCGGTGGACCGCGCGGACGTCGCCGTACACGCTGCCGAGCTCGGTCACGAGGTCTCCCTCGACCTCGGCGCCCGCCTTCTTGTCGACGGCGATGATATCCTCATCCGCATAGAGCCCCGTGCACACGCGGAACGCGGGCAGGGTGCGGACCTGTGCCGAAAAGCGGTTCCACACCGCGCCGCGCGGCATGGAGAAGAAGGTCATCTCCTCCCCCAGAGTCGGGTGCGGGACGGTGAGGGCGTAGGCCCACAGGGCGATCTGCGCGCGGTGCACGTTCGCGCCGCTTTTGGCAGCCGCCTTCGCTTCGGGATGATAGCGTTGGTCGCCGTAGAGGGGCAGCCCGCGGGACGAGAACTGCACGCGGATCTGGTGCGGACGCCCCGTTTCGAGGGCAATGTCCACAAGCGACAGCCCATCGGCGCGGGCGAGCGTTTCAAAGCGCAGCACCGCCTTCTTTGCGCCGGGCGTTTCGGGACGCGCCGTGTAGGAGGTGTTCGTGCGCTCGTCCTTGACGAGCCAGTCCTCGAGGCGGGCGGCGTTTTCCGCCGTGCCGCAGACGATCGCGCAGTAGCGTTTTTTCGCGCTGTGGTCCTTGAACCGGTCGGTCAGGCGCGCGGCCGCCTTGCTCGTTTTGGCGAACACCATCGCCCCGCCGACGGGGCGGTCGAGCCGGTGCACAAGACCGAGATACGCCTCGCCCGGTTTGTTGCCCGCCTCTTTGAGATAGGCGCGGATGCGGGTGCAAAGGTCCTCATCGCCGGAGGCATCCTTCTGCACGGGCATGTTCACGGGCTTTTCCACTGCGATGATGTGGTTGTCTTCATAGAGCACGGTCAGACCGTACTTTTCGTACAGCGCCGTGTTTTCGCGTTTATACTCCATCCGGAGCCTCCGTATTCACACCGCGCACGGTCTTTTTGTCCATGCCGAGCGCGAGCCAAAGAATGGGGAACGCCGCTGCCTCATGCCGGAACCACGAACCGAAATCCGGTTCGAAAATGAAGGACATGAACAGGAACGCCAACGCGACGGCGTAGACCGCCGTACGCGCCTGCACCCGCCGGCTGCGGATGAGCTCGCGGATGAAATGGATCGTCGCCGCGCACTGGAACAGCACGAACGGCAGATCGAAGGGGTCTTTCAACAGTTCGAACGGGAACGCGATGCGCACCGACGCCATGAGATAGTTGCCGAGGAAGCCCGGCACGCTCGTTTCGAGCGGGAGCAGGTCCATGATGACCTTGTCGCTCAGCGCGTCGCGCCCGAGCCCCGCGTTCGTCACCGTGCGGACGGTGAACAGGCGCTGCGCCTGACCGGGAGCGATGAGTTTGACGGCATAGAACCCGAGCATGACCAGCAGCATCGTCGCAAGGATGCACACCGAGCGCGAACCGACCGTGAGCCGGTTGCGGTACACCAAAGCGAACACGTAGAACGCCGCGATGAGCCCGATCATGAGGATATAGTAGCTGCGGAACAGCAGCGCGCACGGTATCACGAGGACCGCCGCGAACAGCGCCTTCTGCCACTCTTTTTTCACATAAAGCAGCACCAAGGCGACCGGAAAGAACATCAGGTACTGTAAGAAGTCCTTGCCGGGCATGAACACATAAAACGGCAGCAGCCCCGCAAAGCACAGCGCGACGAACAGCGCCGCGAGCGACTGCGGGCGCGCTTTGTACAGCAAAAACAGCGCGATCGCCGCACCGGGAATGAGAAGGATCCAATTCCAGGTGACGAGACTCACGATTCCGGTCGCCGTCACCAAGGGACGGAACGCCCGGATGGCGAACGCGTAAGAAGCATCCATCTTCGTCAGGTCGCCGCTTGCCGCGCGCGAGAGGATGACATTCGCATCGAAAAACGCGTTCGGCGGGAAAACCGTGTATTTGAACGCCGTCACGAGGACCATCACCGCGAGACAGACGGCAAGCACGACGGTGCGGTGTTCGGCGACCCAGCGGTCACCGCGGATCTTGGTCTCAGCGACCCGCGCGAACAGGGAAGCGCCCCGTTCCGGTACTCCCGGGGAGGTCTTACCCCCATGCAATCGTTCCAATGATCGTTCCTTTCCGCGCACCGTTCGGGGATGCGTTTCCCGTTGCGGCGCGCCCTGTGCCCGCGCCCCGGAGGGCGCGGACGGTACGGTTATCGCGCGGTCCAGCGTCCGCTGGCACCGCAGGGCAGCACGAGTCCACCGCGCTCGATGGGCAAGCCCACCTCCTGCGCTTCGGTGTGACCGCCGGGCAACGCGATCTCGAGCACGTTCTTCAGAACGCTCGGCGCAAGCCCCGTCGTGTACGAGTTGATGAGGAAGAACAGCGGGTCGTCACTGAGCAGCTGCGCGCAATCCGCCACGAGCGGGTACAGCTGTTCCTCGATCTTCCACATTTCGCCGTTCGGTCCGCGGCCGTAGCTCGGCGGATCCATGAGGATGCCGTCGTACCGGTTGCCGCGGCGCAGCTCGCGCTTGACGAGCTTGACGCAGTCATCCACGAAATAGCGCACGGGCGCATCCGAAAGCCCGCAGGCCGCGACGTTGTCCTTCGCCCAGGCGATCATACCCTTTGCGGCGTCGACATGCACGACCTCCGCGCCGGCGGCAAGACAGGCGCAGGTCGCGCCGCCCGTGTAGCCGAACAGGTTCAGCACGCGCACCGTTTTACCCTGTGCCGTGCGCGGTTCGATGAGCGAACGCATCCAGTCCCAGTTGACCGCCTGCTCGGGGAACAGCCCCGTGTGTTTGAAGCCCGTCGGCCGCACGACGAAGGTCAGGTCGCGGTAGTTGATTTTCCAGCTGTCCGGCAGATCGCGGTTGAACTCCCATGCGCCGCCGCCCGTTGCCGAGCGGTGGTACACCGCATCGCAGGGCATCTTCCGCTCCATGGGCCAGGCCGCCTGCGGATCGGGCCGCAGCAGCACGACCTTTCCCCAGCGTTCCAGCTTATTGCCGTCGCCTGCGTCAAAAATCCGGTAATCCTTCCAACCGTCCGCCAGATACATCGCGCGTCTCCTTTAACTCGATAATAATGCCTATTTTAATTGAAATATCATACCACAAAAGCACCCCGTGCGCAACGGACAGCACGGTTGTATGCCGTGCGGCCGGACGAAAAACGACCGCCCCGGAAGAGCGGTCGTTCGGTTCATTTCTTTGCGGTGGGTTTCTTCGCGGTCTTCGCCGCGGTCGAAGTTTCCTTTTTCGCCGCGGGCTTCTTGGCTGCGGGCTTTGCCGCCGTTGCCGTTTCCTTCTTCGCCGCCGGCTTCGCGGCGGTCTTTGCTGACGCGGCGGGTTTCTTCGCCGCGGGCTTCGCTGCCGTTTTTGCCGACGCGGCGGGTTTCTTGGCTGCGGGCTTCGACGCCGTCTTCGGCTTTTTCGCAGCCTCGATCTCCTCGGGCGTGGCAACGCCGAACAGACTGCCGAGCGCGCCGCTGAGGAGGCCGCCGCCCGAAGAAGAGCTATCCTGGGAATCGCCGCCGAACAGGCTGCCGAGCGCACCGCCGAGCAGACCGCCGCCGGAGCCGTTACCGGACGAGCTTTCCCCCGAGTCACCGCCGAACAGGCTGCCGACGAGGCTGCCGATCAGGTTGCCCGAGGACGCGGAGCTTGCCGGAGAGGTCGAAGCGGAGCTGCCCCCGAGGAGGCTGCCGAGCGCATCACCGAGAAAATCGCCGAGGACGCCGCCGCCCGAGGACTGGCTTTGGCTGCCGCCGAGCAGAGAACCGAGCAGACCTCCCGCCGCGCTTTGGCTGCCGCCCTGTGCGCCGCCGTTGCCGAGAAGCCCGCCGAGAAGTCCCGAAAGCAGGTTGCCCGAGCCGTTGCCCGCAGAGGAACCGCCGCCGGCGCTCTGCCCCAAGAGGGAAAGCAACAGCGGCGCGATGAGCTGCAGGATGCTGCCCGTGGAGCCCGCGGAAACGCCCGCGCGCGACGCGATCTCCTTCGTGACCGCCTTTTGGTTCTTGCCGAGTACGTGCGACAGGATCTTGTCGCCGTCCTCCGGGTCCGCCTTGGTCAGAAAGCCGCGGACATCCGCGGTGTCGTGTTCCGCATGATCCGCAAGGGCGCGCGCCAGGGAGCGTTCGCCCTCCTGCGTGGAAGCGTTCGCCTGCATGCCGCGGAGCAGCACGGGCAGCGCCTGCGCGAGGACCTTGCCGACGTCGTTCGCCGAAGTGCCCGTCCGCTGAGCGATCGTGCCCTGCACATCGCCGGAGAGCAGTTTTTGCATCGTTCCGAGATCAAATCCGTTTGCCATGGGTTCTGTTCCTCCGTAAATCGTGATGACGCGGGTATGCCCGCATCGGTTTTAAAAGCCTTCTTCGCCGGGGCAGTATATCTGCGCATCCTCACGCGCAGCCAAAATGGCGCGCATGGTGTAATAATCGTCCGGCGTGGTGATCTTGATGTTTTCGTACGGTCCGTCGGTCATATGCAGCACATGCCCGTACGTATGCATGAGCGTGCACGAATCGATATGGGCGGTCTCCCCGTTGGCGATCGCCTTTTCCTGCACGGCGAGGATCTCATCGAGCCAAAAGCACTGCGGCGCCTTCGCCACGCGGGAATGCGCGCGGTCGTGTACGGTGACGAGGTTGCCCGCATCGTCCACCGCGGTGATCGTTTCCTTGACGATACCGGTCGTGATGGAGGTACCGTAACGGCGCACGTCCGCGATGTTCCTGCGGATCAGCTCTCCTGTGATGAGGGGACGCACCCCGTCGTGGATGAGGACGACGCTGCGCTCCTCCCCCGCGACCGCCTTTGCGGCGATGAGCCCGTTGTAAATGGACAGCTGCCCCGTCTCCCCGCCGGGGACGACAGCCCTGACCTTGGTCAAGTGCCACTTCGCGACGAGCGCTTCCATATGGGGGATCCAGTCCGCCACACAGGCGACGACCACGGCGTCGATCTCTTCGCAGTTTTCGAAATGTTCGATCGTGTGGATGATGACGGGTTTATTGTAAATATCGAGAAATTGCTTCGGTTTGTCCTTGGAATGCATGCGGCTGCCGACGCCGCCCGCAAAGATCACGGCAATGTTCATAGCTCTCCCTTTCCGCGCGCTTCACGCTTTCGTGTTGCGGCGCATGAGCATGGTGTAACAGGGGAACGCGTAGCGAATGAGCGCGAGACGGATGCGCTCCTTTTTCGGCAAGGGGCGCAACACTCCGGCGGTTTCGAGAACGCGCCGGCGCGCCGCGCACAGCCGGTCGCGGGTATATCCCGAACGGCACGAGGCCATTTTGTTCAGATGATCGAGGGCATGCTTGGCGGCGACGCGCGCGGCGAGCGGCTCATACGAGGGACCCATCGCCAAAAGGTCGGCACGTTTCTTTTGCCCGAAGTACAGGATATCGTCGAATTTTTCGGAAAACGCGCCGTGCGACACGGAGCTTACCTCGTAGCGGTAACGGTAGACCGGGTTGCCGATCGCGGTGAGTTTTTTCGCGCGGGTCAGGCATTGAAACACGAAGTAGCCGTCCTCATTGACCTTGCGCCCGGGTTCAAAGCGAGTGTTTGCCAAAAGCTCCTTGCGGTAGAGCTTGCCGTAGCAGCCATCGAACAACGGTTCCATGGTGCATTCGGCGATCGCCACGGGGTCGACGATCTCCCGCGGTTCGGTCGACCGGACGAACATGCCGCCACCGGCGGTTTCGGTTTCGATCGCCCCCGCGACGAGGTCCGCACCTGTGCTTTCCATCGCGGCGAATAGGGAACGCAAAGCGTCCTGCGGCATGGTGTCATCGGCATCGCAAAAAGCGACCGTATCCCCGGAAGCGAGCTCCAGTCCGGTATTCCTTGCGACGCAGACACCGCGGTTTTCGGTATGACGCACGACTATGTTCGTATTCTTTTCGGCATAATCGTCGAGGATGTCCCCCGAGCCGTCGGTCGAACCGTCGTCGATGCAAATGACCTCAACATCCGTATCCTGTGCAAGGACCGAGTCGAGACAGGCGGCGAGCGCATCTCGCTTGTTGTACACGGGGATGACCACGGAAACCATCGGACACACTCCTTTCGCACGCATTGCAGTCATTTTAACACAGGGCTTTCCGTCACGGCAAGCACACGGGATATCGCGTGAGGGATGCCGGCGCGAACAGTGCGTCCGTCTTCGGACATGCCAACGGAAAGAAATTGAGAAAACACAAAAAAGACTCCCCGAAGGGAGCCTTTTTATGAGAGTAAGATGACTTACTCGATGACGCTGGC
>JAUNCT010000025.1 GCA_030526425.1 Clostridia bacterium | reverse complement strand
GAAAATAATGTTTGACGGTATGGAATCATTCTGTTATTATAGATATCAATTTGCAGAAAGGAAGAAACAGTCTATGAAAAAGCTTTTGACCCTGTTGACGGCTGCCATGATGCTCACCGGCACCGTTGCCCTTGCCGAGAACGTCGATGCGACGAGCGGCGCTTCCCAGGTCGTCCACAACGAGCTGCAGCTCCCGCAGGAGGAGATCCGCGCGTTGGCGGTCGATTACCTGCGCGGCTTCCCGCTCACCAAGAACGAGGACGGTTCCGTGAAGGACTGGGCCTACCGTGAGATGTACCAGATCGCGACCGTGCACGGCGACATGCCGGGTCTCTCCTCCGTGGAATTCGTGCTCGACCCCGACACGATGCGCCTGTACTGCTCCAGCGAGAAGGGCACCGAAAAGGTCGTCGACATCGCGACCAACCCGAACGTGGTGATGTACTGGTACAAGCAGATCCCCGAGACCGAATACGTGCCGCAGGTGAACGATTACTTCAACAGCTACGGCGTGCAGATCAAGGGTACCGCCCGCCTGATGGACGGCACCGAGGACAGCTTCTTCAAGGGCGCGAGCCTCTACATGCGCACCCTGTACGGACCCGAGCGTTGGGACGCCATGGATGAAGAGACCCAGAAGGCGACCATCGGCCGCATCGCGACCGTGAACGAGTGGGTCGAGATCGTTCCGACCGAGTATGTCGTCACGAACCTCGCATGGTCCTTCAACACCGAGAACTCCCGCCGCCCGCAGTACTACGATCCGCAGAGCCCCTTCTTCGGTAAGGAGCCCCGCCAGGTCTACTACGTCGTGGACTGACAAACGACAATATGCAAAAGACCGCTCCCACCGGGAACGGTCTTTTGTGTTATTCGGGGGTGACTCACGCTGCGTTCCAATAACCGAAGCGCTTGCGTTTGAGGAAAAGCAGCAGCGTGCCGAGCAGGAGCGACAGGCATTCGGACAGAACGATCGCTCCGAAGATGCCCGAGATGCCGAGCACGCGCGGAAGCAGAAGCACCGCCCCCGCTTCGAAGACCATGACGCGCACAAAGGAGATCACCGCCGAGGTCAGCCCATCGCCGAGGGCGGTGAAGAAGCCCGAAACGAAGATGCCGAAGCCGGTAAAGCCGAACGCCAGCGCGAAGATGCGGAAGCCCGATTCCGTCAGCGCGCAAAGCTCCGCATCGTAACCGACGAAGAACCGTGCGAGCGGAGTCGCCATGCATTGTGCTGCGATCACCATGGTCACGCCGGCAACGGCAACCACGGCAAGGCTTTTTTGCAGCAGGCTTTTGAGCTCCGCACGGTTGCCGCCGCCGTAATGGTAGCCGACGACCGGGGAAACGCCCATCGAATACCCGACGAAGACCGCCGTGAAGATCATGCTGACATACATCATGACACCGTATGCGGCGATGCCGTTCTCCCCCGCGTAACGCATGAGCTGCGCGTTGTACAGCAGCGAGATGAGGCTGATGGAGATGTTGGTCATGAACTCGGAGGAGCCGTTCACCGCCGCGTCGCGCAGCGCGGAGGCATCGAACCGCGTTTTGCCGAGGCGGAGCAGGCTGTCGTTCTTCCGTGCGAAATACATCAGAGGCACTGCGCCCCCCGTGAGCTGCGACACACAGGTCGCGACCGCGGCGGCGATGAGCTTCGCATCCTCCGGGAATACGGGCACGAGGACGGCATCGAGAACGATGTTCATCACGCCCGACAGGACCGTGACCGCAAAACCGAGCTGCGGCTTTTCCGCTGCGACGAAGAAGCTGTGGAACATCATCTGCAGCATCATGAACGGCAATGTCGTCAGGATGAGACGCCCGTACAGCACACTGTTTTCGAGCAGCGCGCCCTCCGCGCCGAGGAAACGCGCCAACGGACGCATGCAGGCGATGCCGGCAAGCGCCATCGCACTGCCGAGGATCAGCGCTGTGTAAACGAACAGGGAGAAGTACCGGTTCGCCCGCGCGCGGTCTCCCTCCCCCAGCGTGCGCGCAACGAGCGAGGTGCCGCCCGTACCGAGCAGCAACCCGAAGGTACTCATTACCATGAGTACGGGCATGATGAGGTTGACTGCGGCGAACGCCGTTTTCCCCGCGTAGTTGGAAACGAAAAACCCGTCCACAACGGAGTAGACCGAGGTGAACACCATCATCAGCATGCTCGGGAACGTGAACCGCAGCAAGCGCCGGACGGTAAAATGATCGGACAATTTGATTTTCATTACTATTATTCGCAAAGCAACGGATCGATACGCGCTCCGTGCCGCCTTTCGTTTGAAGTTCTGCGCCTGCGGTACGGTATTTTGCGGCAGCGGTTGCGGAACCGCCTGCAAGCAACGACGCGATACATTTTGCTTCAAGCCGGTGCCTTTGTCAACTGCTACGGATGCAAAGGAAAAGCACGGTCCCCTTTCCGGGAACCGTGCTTTGTTGTTTTGGTTGCTTTGCCGTCAACGTTCCTCGCGGAAGTACGGCAGACCCAAGCTCGCAGGCGGCTGGTTCTCGCGCTTTTTGCGGAGCGAGACCGCGATGAGCACGACCAGCGTGACGACGTAGGGCAGCATCTTGAACAGCTCGAGCGTGGAGCGGTTCAGACCCGGGATGTACAGGTACGCCCAGTAGACGAGACCGAACAGGTAGCTGCCGAAGAGCACGCGGAGGTATCTCCAGCTCGCGAAGATGACGAGCGCGACTGCCAGCCAGCCGAGACCTTCGATCGTACCGTCGTTTGCCCAGGTGCCCTTGATGTAGTCCATGGTGTAGAACAGACCGCCGAGACCGGAGATGCCGGCACCGACGATGTTCGCCACGTACTTGTACTTGGTGACGTTGATGCCCGCGGCATCCGCCGTACCGGGGTTCTCACCCACCGCGCGGAGGTTGAGACCCGTGCGGGTGCGGTTCATGAAGTAGTACAGGACGAGTGCCATGACGATGGCGAGGAACGCCATGAAGCCGCGCTGCAGGAAGATGCGCATAAACCAGTTTTCACCGGCGAAGGTCTGCGCGTACCAGCGGAAGCCCGCAGAGGTGATCGGCACGGAGATCTGACCGACGCCGCCCGCAATGGTGTTGAGCGAGCCGCCGAGGAAGTTCGCAACGCCGCCGCCGAAGATGGTGAGCGTAAGACCGGTGACGTTCTGGTTCGCGCGGAGGGTGATGGTCAGGAACGCGTAGATCAGACCGCCCACCGCTGCGCAAGCCATGCAGCAGAGGATCGACAGCAGAATGCCGACGAAGGGATTCGTGCCGCCGTTCAGCTCATAGAAGAAGGATGCGATGAGACCGCCGATGCCGCCGAGATACATGATGCCCGGGATACCGAGGTTCAGGTTGCCGGCTTTTTCGATGAGGATCTCACCCATCGCGCCGAACATGATGATCGTACCGAATGCGATCGCGGAAGTAAGCAGCTGGATCATTTATTTCTCCTTTCTGCCGCGGAAACGGAGCTTGTAGTTGACGAAGAACTCACTGCCGAGCAGGAAGAACAGGATGATGCCGGTGATCATTTCCGAGATGTACTTGTTCAGACCGAAGCTCGTGGCGATCTGCTGCGCGCCCTTCTGGAGCACGACCAGCAGGAACGAGAAGATGATCATGACGATCGAGTTGAACTGCGCGAGCCATGCGACGATGATCGCCGTGAAGCCGCGACCGCCCGCGGTACTGGTGGAAATGGTGTGGCTCGAACCGGAGACCGCGACGAAGCCCGCGAGACCGCAGATCGCGCCGGAGAGGACCATCGTGCGGACGAATGCGTAGTTGACGCGGATACCGGCGTAGCGCGCGGTGCGCTGCGAGTCGCCGATGACGGAGATCTCATAGCCGTGCTTGGACTTGTTCAGGTACAGGTACATGAACAGCGTGACGGCGAGAACGATGATGACGTTCCAACCGAAATCCTTGTTGAAGCCGGAGCTGAACAGGTTCGGCAGCCAGCCCTGGTTGCCCGTGCGGCCGTTGATGACGCCGACGGAGTTGGACCCCGGAGGGTTCTCCCACTGGGCGACGAAGAAGCTCGTCAGCTGGATGGCGATGTAGTTCATCATGAGGGTGAACAGCGTTTCGTTCGTGTTCCACTTGGCCTTGAAGACCGCGGGGAGCAGACCCCAAAGACCGCCCGCGATGAGCGAGGTGATCATCATGACGATGATGAGGACGAGACCCGGCAGGCTCTTGAGGTAGATCATGCAGGCAGCGGATGCGAGACCGCCGACGAGGATCTGACCTTCGGCGCCGATGTTCCAGAAGCGCATCTTGAACGCGGGCGCAAGACCGACCGCGATGCACAGCATCGTCATGGCGTCACGCACGGTGACCCAGGACTTTTTGGCGGAACCGAACGCGCCCTCGCCCATCTTCGCGAAAACTTCGATGGGGTTCAGACCGGTGATGGCGAAGATGACGACCGCCGAAACAACGAGCGACAGCAGGAAGCCGATGAAGCGGGTGCCCCAAGCTTTCCAGCCGGGCATCACTTCGCCGCGCTTCGACATGCGGAACAGGGGTTCTTTCTTTGTGTTCTTTGCCATCGTTCACGCCTCCTTCCGGTGCTGGGTCATCAATAGACCCACTTCTTCCTTGGTGATGGTGCGGGCATCGACCACGCCGGAGACCTGACCGCCGCACAAAACGACGATGCGGTCGCACAGCTCGAGCAGAACATCGAGGTCTTCGCCGACATAGACAACGGCGGTGCCCTTCATCTTTTCCTTGGTGAGCAGATTGTAGATCGTGTACGAGGTGTTGATATCGAGACCGCGCACCGCGTACGCCGTCATCAGCAGGCTCGGGGACTGGGCGATCTCACGGCCGACGAGGACCTTCTGCACGTTGCCGCCGCTCATTCTGCGGACGGGGAAGCTCGTGGAAGGCGTGACGACTTCGAGTTCGTGCCAGATCTCCTGCGCGAGGTGTTCGGGTTCTTTCCGCTCGACGAAGGGCGAATGACCGTGCCGCCAGGAGCGGAGCATCATGTTGCCCGTCATACCCATGGTGGAAACGAGACCCATGCCGAGACGGTCTTCGGGGACGAAGCTCGCCGCGACGCCCGCTTTGCGGATGGCCATCGGGTCCATGCCGACGAGGTCGACCTGCTTGCCCGTCTTCGGATCGTTGTACACGATGGTACCCGAAGCGACGGGATACAGACCCGCGATGGTTTCGAGCAGCTCTTTCTGACCGGAGCCCGCAACGCCCGCGACGCCGAGGATCTCACCCGAATTGATGGTGAAGCTGACATTGTCGAGGCGCTTGACGCCGAGATCGTCGTAGGCGGTGAGCCCGTGGATGACGACGCGCGGCCGGGGATCGACGGGGTCCGGACGGTCGATATTGAGGGAAACGGAGCGACCGACCATCATATCCGTGAGGGACTGCTGGTCCGCATCCTTCGTTGCGACGTCGCCGATGTATTTGCCCTTGCGGAGGATCGCCACGCGGTCGGAAACATCGAGCACCTCATGCAGCTTGTGCGTGATGATGATGAGGGACTTTCCGTCCGCCTTCATGTTGCGCATGATGGCGAAAAGCTTGTCAGTCTCCTGCGGGGTCAGAACGGCGGTGGGTTCGTCGAGAATGAGGATATCCGCACCGCGGTAAAGGACCTTGACGATCTCGACCGTCTGCTTCTGCGAGACGGACATGTCGTAGACCTTTTGATCGGGTTTGATATCGAAGCCGTAGCGCTTGCAGATCTCTTCGACCTTTTTGCCGGCCTTCTTGAGATCGAACTTGCCTTCACCTTCGAGACCCAGCACGATGTTTTCCGTCGCGGTGAACACGTCGACGAGTTTGAAGTGCTGGTGGATCATGCCGATGCCGTTCGCGAAGGCATCCTTCGGGCTCGCGATCTGGACGGGCTTGCCGTGCACGTAGATCTGACCCTCATCCGGGTAATAGATACCCGAAAGCATGTTCATGAGCGTCGTCTTTCCGCTGCCGTTTTCGCCGAGCAGGGAAAGGATCTCACCTTCCCGCAGTTCCAGGTCGATACCGTCGTTCGCGGTAACGCTGCCGAAACGCTTGGTGATCTTTTCCATTTTGATTGCGCAATTCGATTCCAAAGCGATCTTCTTCCTTTCCGGAATTTTTACGTGTGACTGGTTGACATGAACGACTTAGATAAGATCGGGATATAGAATCCGTCTATCGTTATTTTACCACAAACGTGCACCTATGCAAATATATTATGGTTGTTTCCAAAATTTTTTTGGCGGTTTTTCGGCGGAACCCCGGCGTTCTCCGCCGCATCGGGTGCCGATTTGCCGCAAATACGCCCGTTATTCAACTGTGAGGATAACGCTTACGCGCTTTCCGGGTGGCATCGAAGGCTTCGCGCATGCGACCGTTCCTGCAAACGCGAAGCGGTTCGGCATTCCCTTCGGATGAACGCATTTCATAAAACACCTCTGTCGTACCTCTCCGCCGGGCGGCACGGGCGCGAGTATCTGCCCTTACAATGGGGCGGATCCCGTGCGGTGTCTCCCCCTTCCCACGACGCCGGACCCGGGAATGAAAAACCGGGGAGCCCTTGCGGGCCCCCCGGCAGTTGTCCCCGTTCAAGGGGCTGCATTCTGTTGTCAGTTGAGCTCGGTGATACCGTCGATGCGGAGCGAGAAGCTCGGCGCGGAGAGGTATTCGGACTCATGATAGTAACCATCCTCGATGGCCTCGACGGAGTCGTTGATCCAGTCGCCGTCGCTGTCGAAGCAGAAGCAGTGCTCGACCTTCTCGCCGCCGACGGTGAAGGTGTTGATGTCGAAGACGTGGAGCGTGCCCGCCTTGATGGCAGCTTCGACTTCCGCGACCTTCTCAGCGGTACCGGGAGCGACTTCCGGTCCGAGTGCGGTGATGGCAACGGCGCCGGTCTCATAACCTTCGGACCAGTCGGTGACGATCTTTTCGCCCTTCATGGCCGCGCCGATGGCGTACTTGTAGTAGACGCCCCAGTCGTTGGTGGAGCTGGTCAGAGCCGCGGTGGGAGCAACGGCGAGCATGTCGACGTTGTAACCGACCGAGTAAGCGACCTTACCTGCGTCCTTCGCAGCCTGGATGGCGGAGGGAGCACCGGTGGAGTCGGCGTGCTGACCGATGATGACGCAACCGCGGTCCATCAGAGCCTGAGCGGTCTCGGCTTCTGCGGTCTGGTTGAACCAGCTGTTGGTGTACTGAACGTCCATGACGACATCGGGGTAAATGCTCTTGATACCGAGATAGAAGCCGGTGTAGCCGGAAACGACCTCTGCGTACGGATAAGCACCGACGTATCCGATCTTGACCTTACCGTCTTCGGTCTTGCCCGCAGCGGGGATCTTGCCGGCGGCGTCGAGTTCCGCGATCTTCATACCGGCGACGACACCGGAAACGTAACGGGACTCAAAGGTCTTGTTGAAGGCGTTGGAGAAGTTCGGCAGACCGGACTTCAGCGCGCCGTCGCCCGTCATGGAGACGAACTGGACCTCGGGGTTTTCCATCGCGGCCTGCTCGGCGTAGGTCTGATGGCTGTAGCTGTTGGTGAAGACCACCTTGCAGCCCTCTTCGACCGCCTCGATGCACTTGTCGTAGCAAGTTTCATCTTCGGGGATGTTGTAATACCAGCAAACGTTGGCATCGGTCAAACCGTACTCGGCCATGGCGGCACGAACGCCCAGGATGTGCGCGTAGGTGTAGCCTTCGTTTTCATCGCCGACGAGGATCACGCCGACTTTGAAGTCATCCGCGGATGCGCCGATCGCGCAAACCGACAGGATCATAGCAACGACCATGATCAGAGAGAGCAGCTTTTTCATTGTCTTCCTCCATAAATATTGTTGTATTTATTACACCCTTCGGGGTGCGACAACCGGGATGAATGACCGTTCCGGAAGCGAAGAACAAAGCTTATGTCCATTTTTATTTTATTCTTTTCATTCTTTGGTTGTCAACGGAACGGACAGCAGAATGTTTTTGAGATTTGCAGAATATTTATGAGTCGAGATGTGCCGGAATTTGCCCGAAATAAGGGCGTTTCCGCGGTCGGGAGGAGCCATGCCCCTCCCCCGCGGCGCGCGTGTCCGCCCGAATAGGTCGGACGAGTTTTTTCAGTTGAGAATGCCGCTGGCTTCGAGTGCCGCGAGATCCGGATCGCACTTGGTGGGCTTGCCCGCCGCACGGAGCGCGTTCTTGACATCCTTCAGACCGCTGCCGGTCGAGATGGTTGTGACGGATTCGTCGGACTTGATGATGCCCGCCTTGACCGCCGCGATGACGCCCGCGGTCGCGGTGACGCCCGCCGGTTCGCCGAAGACGCCTTCGGTACGGCCGAGGATGCGCATCGTTGCGAGGATGTCGTCATCGGAAACGGCGATCCACTTGCCGCCGCTCGCTTCGACCGCGCGGAGCGCCTTGACGGGGTTGCGCGGCACGCCGACGGCGATGGAATCCGCCAGGGTGTTCTCTTCGGTGGGCAACAGCTCTCTGCCTGCCGCGACCGCGTCGACGAAGGGGCAGCAGCCCGTGGACTGCACGCCGAGGATCTTCGGGATGCGGTCGATGAGACCGAGCTCATACAGATCCTTGAAGCCGTTGTAGACGCCGCCGATGGTGCAGCCGTCGCCGACGGAGCAGGCGACCCAGTCGGTGGGCTTGAAGTTCAGCTGTTCGGCGATCTCGAGGGAGACGGTCTTCTTGCCCTCGATCATGACCGGGTTGATGCCCGCGTTGCGGTTGTACCAGCCGTACTTCTCGATCGCCGCCTTGGAAAGATCGAAGGTCGCCTTGTAGTCGCCCTTGACGGAAACGAGCTTCGCGCCGAAGATCATCAGCTGGCTGACCTTGCCCTCGGGCGCGCGCTCCGGCACGAAGATGAC
This sequence comes from Clostridia bacterium, assembly GCA_030526425.1. Classification (GTDB taxonomy): domain Bacteria; phylum Bacillota; class Clostridia; order Christensenellales; family CAG-138; genus CAG-1024. The sequence goes on along the minus strand of JAUNCT010000025.1, from coordinate 16,907 downwards.
GGCCTTGAGACCCATGCGCGCGGCGGAACCCGCGCAGCTGGACGCCGCGTTGCCGGTGGAGGAGCAGGAGATCGTATCGTAACCGAGCTCGATCGCCTTTGCGACGGCGACGCCGGAGGCACGGTCTTTCAGAGAAGCGGTCGGGTTCAGACCGTCGTCCTTGACGTAGAGTGCCTTGATGCCGAGCTCATTGCGGAGGCTGACGGACTCGTACAGCGGCGTCCAGCCGATGCGCAGGAACTTCGAGACGTCGGTGGTCTCCGCCACGGGCATGAGGTCGCGGTAGCGCCACATGGAGTTGTCGCGGTTTGCCGCGAGGCTTTCCTTCGTCAGGGTCTTGCCGACCTCTTTGTAATCGTACACGATATCGAGGATACCCTTCTCGCCGCAGTGCGGGCAGGTCATGAGCTCCGGTCCGAAGGGATACTCTCTGCCGCAGATGGTGCACTTGTAACCGAGGATGCGTTTCATCGTTTCCATAGCCTCCTTGAAATTCGGGATGGTGATTTGTTTTTTACTTTTCCGTGCGGTCTGCGGGTGCGGTCACGGGCGGAAGCCGCCGGAACCGGACGAATGCGAGACCTTCGGATGCACTTATATCATAGAGCAAGGCTATCGGCGATTGCAAGCGAAAAAGCCAAAAATTCGTTTGGTTCATTGAAAAAAATTGGATTTTTTGCCTTCCGAACGATTGACGCACGGCAAGACGGAATACTATAATCTTTCTATGGAAGACCATCTTCCCATTTCTTTCGGGCACAACAAGCCCGCGCCCCACTCGAAGCGGGCCACAACATATTGGGCACCGCCCGGCAATTCATTCATCGAAACAACAAGCGACAACCGAAAAACGAAAGGAGCAACGATCCATGTATCTGATCGGAAACGGTCGCGTGATCACGCGTGACGGAAGCAAGTTCTACGAGAACGGTGCCGTAGTAACGGAGGGTAAGCTCATCAAAGAGGTCGGCGAGTTCTCCGAGCTCAAGGCGAAGTACCCCGAGGCGGAATTCATCGATGCGGACGGCGGCGTCATCATGCCGGGCATCATCAACATGCACAACCACATCTATTCCGCATTCGCGCGCGGTCTTTCGATCAAGGGCTACAACCCGAAGGATTTCAACGACATCCTCGAAGGCATGTGGTGGAAGATCGACCGTTGCCTCACGCATGAGAACAACAAATACTCCGCGCTCGCGGTCTACGCCGACTGCGTGAAGAACGGCGTCACCACGGTGTTCGATCACCACGCGAGCTTCTTCGATATCCCCTACTCCCTCGATGACATCGCCGACGGCGCCAAGGCGCTCGGCGTGCGCACCTGCCTCTGCTACGAGGTCTCCGACCGCGACGGCGAGAAGAAGCGCATGGAGTCCATCCTCGAGAACGAGCGCATGATCCTCCGCGCGCAGTCGGACGATTCCGACATGCTCAAGGGCATGATGGGCATGCACGCGGCGTTCACGCTGTCGGACAAGACCCTGAAGGAGTGCAACGAGCACCGTCACGGCGCGGGCGTCCACGTCCACTGCGCCGAAGGTCCCGCCGATGTTGCGGACAGCCTGAAGAAATACGGCAAGCGCATCATCCACCGCTTCTACGACAACGGCATCTTCGAAGGTCCGTCGCTCGCGGTCCACTGCGTGCACATCAACCGCGCGGAGATGCAGCTGCTCGCGGAAACCGGCACCCCGGTCATCCATAACCCCGAATCCAACATGGGCAACGCCGTCGGCTGCGGTCCGGTGCTGCACATGATGAAAGAGGGCGTGACCGTCGGTCTCGGTACGGACGGCTACACCAACGACATGCTCGAAAGCTACAAGGTCGGCAACATCATCCACAAGCACAACCTGTGCGACCCGACCGTCGCCTGGGGCGAGATCCCGCAGATGCTGTTCGAGAACAACCGCACGATCGCGGCGCGCTACTTCGAAAAGCCGCTCGGCATCCTGAAGGAAGGCGCTTACGCCGACGTCATCATCACCGATTACGACCCGCTCACCCCGATGGACGGCTCGAACGTGAACGGTCACATCCTGTTCGGCATGAACGGACGCTCCGTCACGATGACGATGTGCAACGGCAAGGTCCTCATGAAGGACCGCAAGCTCCTCACCATCGATGAGAAGCAGCTCATGAAGGAGTGCCGCGCATCGGCGCAGACCCTTTGGAACACCATCAACGCGTAAGCGAACAACGACTGATCACCGGAGGTTACCGATATGTCCGATAAAATGTGTCCCATCCCCTTTGCGGAACTGATGGATTGGATTCTGACCGAGCACGAGCAGGAAGGTTCCGTGTTCGGCGTGCGCCGCCCCTACACCGCGGGCAAGCGCAAGCTTTCCGTGTTCGGCGAAACGCTCGAGACCCCCTTCGGTCCCGCGGCCGGTCCCCACACGCAGCTGGCGGAGAACATCATCGCCGCATGGTACGCCGGCAGCCGCTTCTTCGAGCTGAAGACCGTGCAGATCATGGACGGTGAGGAGCTCAGCAAGTGCGTGCCGAAGCCCTGCATCCTCGCCGAGGACGAGTGCTACAACTGCGAATGGTCGACCGAGCTGACCGTGCCCGCGGCGTTCGAAGAATACGTCAAGGCGTGGTTCGCGCTGAAGCTCCTCTCCCGAGAGTTCGGCTGCGGCGACCCGGACGGCTTCATCTTCAACATGTCCGTCGGTTATACCTACGACGGCATCCTGAGCCCGAAGATCGACGGCTTCATCGAGTCGATGAAGGACGCTTCGAAGACCCCCATCTGGGCGGAGTGCATGGCTTGGGCGAAGGCGAATCTTTCCCGCTTCAAGAACATCGACGAGCAGTACCTCGAGCGGATCAACCCGCACGTCTGCACCTCGATCACGCTGTCCACGCTGCACGGTTGCCCCCCGCAGGAGATCGAGCGCATCGCACGGCACCTGATCGACGTGAAGAAGCTGCACACCTTCATCAAGTGCAACCCGACCATCCTCGGCTACGCCAGCGCGCGCAAGATCCTCGACGACCTCGGGTTCGATTACGTCTCCTTCGACGAGCATCACTTCAACGAGGACCTGCAGTACAAGGACGCCGTACCGATGTTCCGTCGCCTGCAGGCGCTTGCGGATGAGAACAAGCTCCAGTTCGGTCTGAAGCTGTCGAACACCTTCCCGGTCGAGGTCACCAAGGGCGAACTCCCGAGCGAAGAGATGTATATGTCCGGCCGCAGCCTGTACCCGCTGACCACGGAGATGGCGCGCCGCATCACCGAAGAGTTCGACGGCAAGATGCGCCTTTCCTTCTCGGGCGGTATCGACGCGAACAACATCGCGCCGCTGTTCGAGGCGGGCGTATGGCCGATCACCCTCGCGACGACGATCTTGAAGCCCGGCGGATACCAGCGCTTCACGCAGCTGGCGGAGCGCCTCGACAACAGCCCCTACGGCGCGTTCAGCGGCGTATCGGTCGGCGCGATCGAGCAGATCGCCGCTGCGGCGAAAACGAGCGCGCGCGGCAAAAAGCCCGTGAAGCCCCTGCCGAAGCGCAAGAACGACAAGCAGGTCCCGCTCGTCAACTGCTTCGACGCGCCCTGCTCCGGCGGCTGCCCGATCTGCCAGGATATCCCCGAATACATCGCACTCAACGGCAAGGGCATGTACAAGGAGAGCCTCGAGCTCATTCTGAAGAAGAACCCCCTGCCCTTCATCACCGGCAAGATCTGCGCCCACCACTGCATGGATAAGTGCGCGCGCAACTTCTATGAGGATTCCGTCCGCATCCGCAACGCGAAGCTCGTTGCCGCGATGAACGGTTACGACGCGGTGATCGGCGAGCTGTCGCCCGAATCCGCGCTGAAGAACGACATCCACGTCGCGGTCATCGGCGGCGGCGTCGCGGGTATGTCTGCGGCGTACTTCCTCGCCCGTGAAGGCGCGTTCGTCACGCTGTTCGAGCAGACCGACAAGCTCGGCGGTATCGTGCGCTGGGTCATCCCCTCCTTCCGTATCGGCGACGATCTCATCGACCGCGACGGTTCCATCGTTTCCGCGATGGGCGCGAAGATCCTGATGAACACGAAAGCGCCCTCCCTCGCCGAGCTCAAAGCGCAGGGCTTCACCCATGTGGTGTACGCCATCGGCGCGACGAAGCACGGCGCACAGAACCTGCCCGGCATGAACGCGATCGACTTCCTGGCGGCGGTGAAGGCGAACAGCCTGTCCGTCCCCGCGAAGAACGTTTGTGTCATCGGCGGCGGCAACACCGCGATGGATACCGCCCGCGCGGCGAAGCGCCTGCCCGGCGTCGAGCACGTTTACCTCGTATACCGCCGCACCGCGCGCTACATGCCCGCGGACGAAGAAGAGCTGCGCCTGTGCATGGCAGACGGCGTGGAATTCAAAGAGCTGCTCGCGCAGAAAGACAAGGTCGGCGACAAGCTGATCTGCGACGTGATGCGCCTCGGCGCGCCCGACGCCTCGGGCCGCCGCAGTCCGGAACCGACCGGCGAGACGGTCGAGCTCCCCTGCGACCTGCTGATCTTCGCAACGGGCGAGCAGGTCGACGGCGACAAGTTCGCGGCGGAAGGTCTTTCCGTGACCGAGCGCGGCAAGGCCGCGGTGGACGGTCTGCTGCAGACGAGCCAAGACGGCGTGTACGTCATCGGCGACGCGAACCGCGGACCCTGCACGGTGGTCGAATGTATCGCAGACGCGCGCACGGTCGCAAACGCGATCCTCGGCGAGTACAGCTATGAGATCCCCGAAGAGGCGATCGTTTCCGATGCGGACGCCGCGAAAAAGCACGGCGCTTTGAAGGATTACAACTGCGCGGAGAAGGAATGCGAGCGCTGCCTCTCCTGCCGCGTGATGTGCGAATGCTGCGTGGAGGCTTGCCCGAACCGCGCGAACATCGCACTGACCGTACCCGGTCTCAAGATGGCGCAGATCGTACACATCGACCGCCTCTGCAACGAGTGCGGCAACTGCGCGGTGTTCTGCCCGTACGCCAGCCGTCCCTACAAGGACAAGCTGACGGTCTTCTCCGACAAGGGCGAATTCGAAGCCTCGACGAACCCCGGCTTCTTCCGCACCGCGCCCGGCAAGTTCCTGTTGCGCAAGGACGGCGTCGTTGCCGAGCTCGACACCGCAAAGCCCGGTGACACCGACGCGGGCGTCGTCGCCATCGCGAAGGCACTCGAAGAGAAGTACGCTTACCTGCTGGTTTGACGGCTCCGCCGCACCCGCAGTGCCCAAACAACACAGAACGCACGGCTCCGGCCGTGCGTTTTGCTTTTGCCGGTTTCCCGTCCGGCGCATGGTGAATTTGCCCTCCGCTTTTCCCCACACGGCGGTCGATGCACGCAGCGGATTCGATAGAGCCTTCCCTATCGTTTCCGATGAAAAGCCGATGGACGCAAACGCGCGCGATTCTTGCAAAACGGGCGCGGTGGTCTTACAATAAGTGGCGTGTGGTATCTCCGCTAAGGGAGAACGACAACAGAAAGGCAAAAAATGAAAAACAAGTTCACAACGAAGCAACTGGTGATCCTCGGACTGCTGACCGCGGTGGTGCTCATCCTCTCGATGACGCCGCTCGGCACCCTGCCGCTCGGCCCGCTGTCCATCACGCTCAACATGATCCCCGTGGCGATCGCAGCGGTCACGCTCGGTCCCGTCGGCGGTCTCATCATCGGTACGGTGTTCGGTCTGTTCAGCTTTTTGCAGGCGGTCGGCATGTTCGTACCGAGCGGACTCGGCATGATCACCTTTCAGATCAGCTGGTTCGGCACCTTCGTGCAGCGCGTCGTATCCCGCGCGCTCGTGGGTCTGCTGTGCGGCTTTATCTTCGCCGCGTTCCGCAAGGCCGGTCACCGCAAGACCGGCATGTTCGCCACCGGCTTCTGCGCGGCGCTTCTGAACTTCATTCTCTTTATGGGCTTGCTCGTGGCACTGTTCTCGAACGCGCCCGAGGTCGCGAAGATCTGGTCCGGTAAGACCGTGCTCGTCTACCTCGGCGCCACCTTCATGTCGAACACGATCTTCGAAGTCGCGGTCACCGCGGCGCTCACCGGCATCATCGGCATGGGACTCGACAAGGCGCGCCTGATCCCGAAAGACTGACACAGCGGCGGCAGGCATCGTCTGCCGCCTTTTCTTTGTTTGCAAAGCCACCACCCGAAAGGAGCAACACATGATCCTCGCCATCGACATGGGCAACACGAACATCGTCATCGGCTGCATCGACGACGAACGCATCTACTTTGAGGAACGCCTCTCGACCGACCGCGTGAAGACCGCGCTCGAATACGCCATCGGCTTCAAAACGGTTTTGGAGCTGCACGACATCCGCGCCGAAGAGATCCGCGGGGCGATCATCAGCTCCGTCGTGCCGCAGCTGACGAACGTCATCAAGATGGCCGTGGAAAAGATCGTCGGCAAAACGCCGCTGGTCGTGGGACCCGGGCTCAAGACCGGGCTGAACCTGCACATGGACAACCCGAAGCAGGTCGGCAGCGATCTCATCGTCGACGCGGTCGCGGCAAGCCACGAGTACGGCGCGCCCGTGATCATCGTGGACATGGGCACGGCGACGACGCTTTCGGTGGTCGACAAAAACGGCGTGTATCAGGGCGGCGCGATCCTCGCGGGATTGCGGCTTTCGATGGAAGCGCTGTCGAGCCGCACCTCGCAGCTGTTCAACGTCGGGCTCGAAATGCCGCCGCACGCCATCGGCAAGAACACGGCGGACTGTTTGAAAAGCGGCATCGTCATGGGCAACGCCGCCTGCGTCGATGGTATGATCGACCGCATGGAGGACGAGCTCGGCTACCGCTGCAAGGTCGTTGCGACGGGCGGTCTGGCACACGTGGTCATCCCCGAATGCCGCCACGAGATCGTCATCGACGACAACCTGCTGCTGAAGGGTCTGAAACTGATCTACGACAAAAACAGGGAGAAAGCCGAATGAATTTCACCGGGAAGACCGTACTGCTCGGCGTTACGGGCAGCATCGCGGCGTATAAGGCCGCGAACCTCGCGAGCATGCTGAAGAAGACCGGCGCGGACGTGCACGTGTTGATGACCGCGAACGCGACGAAGTTCATCCACCCCATCACCTTCGAAACGCTGACGGGCAACAAGTGCCTCATCGACACCTTCGACCGCAACTTCGAATTCAGCGTGGAGCACGTTTCCCTTGCCAAGCGGGCGGATTGCGCGATCGTCGCGCCGGCGAGCGCGAATGTGATCGGCAAGATCGCGAACGGCATCGCAGACGACATGCTGACCACGACGCTGATGGCGTGCGCCGTGCGCTGCCCGATCCTCATCGCGCCGGCGATGAACACGGCGATGTACCGCAACCCGATCGTGCAGGAGAACCTGACGAAGCTTGCGGAACACGGCTATGAGATCATCACCCCCGCAACGGGCTACCTCGCCTGCGGCGACACGGGCGAAGGCAAGCTGCCGCCCGAAGAGCTGCTGATGGCGCACATCGAGCGCGCGCTCGTGACCGAAAAGGACCTTGCGGGCAAAAAGGTGCTCGTGACCGCGGGACCGACGATGGAAAAGATCGATCCCGTGCGCTTCATTTCGAACCACTCCACGGGCAAAATGGGCTATGCGATCGCCAAGGCGGCGATGCTGCGCGGCGCCGAGGTCACCCTCGTCACCGGGAAAACGGCGATCCCCGTGCCGCACTTCGTCCAAGTCGTGCCCGTCGTTTCCGCAAAGGAAATGTTCGATGCTGTGACCGGCAGGTTCCCCGCGCAGGATATCATCATCAAGGCCGCAGCCGTGGCAGATTACCGCCCCGCCGCCCCCGCCGACGAAAAGGTGAAAAAGAAGGACGGCGAGCTGGCGATCCGCTTGGAACGCACGGACGACATCCTCAAGTATCTTGGGGAACACAAAGAGCATCAGTTCCTCTGCGGCTTCTCGATGGAGACCGAGAACATGCTCGAAAACTCGAAGGCGAAGCTCGTGAAGAAAAACCTCGACATGATCGTCGCGAACAACGTGAAGGTCGCGGGGGCGGGCTTCGGTACGGACACGAACGTTGTGACCTTCATCACGAAGGACGATGTGCGCGAGCTCGAGCTCATGAGCAAGGAAGACGTTGCGAACCGCCTGCTCGATGAGATTTTGCAACGTATGGCATGATTATTCCAAATAAGACAGTAAGAAAAGATTCGAATTGACCGCAGAAATATGAGGTTTTCTATGAGATGTCCACATTGCGGTGCCGAAATCACAGGAAAGTTTTGCGAATACTGTGGAGCACAAGTCACCGAACAAATGCTGCGAAATCAGGAGCGCATCAGACGCAAGGGTTGCGCTTGTTGCGGTTCTTCCAATATCAGTTTCCACCGGGAGACTCATGGCGAAATATCTGTCGAAGGCGGCAAAAGCATCATTCACCGTACAGTCGGGGTTTGCGGCGACTGCGGACACACATGGTTCACCGATGACACCACTACAACAAGATATAACCATAGCGAGGACAACTGCGCCTCTCGGGTATCAACACCCCAAAGGCAAGATCCAAAACCAAAGAAGAGGCGAACTTGGCTATGGGTTTTGGGTTGGATTTTCATTTTTCCCGTTCCACTCACGGTATTGATTTTGCGAAAAAAGAACTGGCCTGCCGTCGTTCGCTATCTGTTGGTCGCTTTGGTTTGGTTACCATTCATCATACCCTCCAACAGCTGAACGAATTGCTTCTGTGCATTCACAGTTCTGCGAGCTCTTTTACTTTTTCGAAACACCTTTCCGATTATGTGTTTTCTTATATAGCACAAACTTTCGGGAATTTGTTTTTCTGTATCATGGTCAAGCAGACAACAAAAAGAGCCATCCGGTCGGATGGCTCTTTTTGTTTGCTCATGCTTCGGGCTCGGGGAAGATCTCCGTGATGAGGAGGTGTTCCTCGTTGCGGTAGGTCGGGCTGAGGTGCGTTCTGCCCGTCAAGGGCGAATAGGTGAAGACCTCGAGCGTGTTTTCCGCGGGATCGAACCGCAGGATGCGCAGGAAGCCCATGTTCTTCGGCGCGGTGAAATCCTGATAATTGTAGCGCAGGATCTCGACGCAGCGGGTGCCGCCGTTCGGATGCGGGAAGGTCTCGCGGTGGCGGGTCATGCCCGTGATATGCCCGCAGAGCATGAGGCGCACGTTGTCGCACTGCGCGGCGATCTCCGCAACGATGCGTTCGCCCATTTTGGTGTAAAGGCTGCGCCCCTTGTGGTTGTAGGACAGGATGCTGTGCGCGAGCACGATGCCCGTATGGTCGGGGTGGTCGTTCATCACGCCGCGCATCCATGCGAAGCCCGCGTCGTCCATCGCCTCATACGCCAGCGCCACGAACAACAGCTTCGTGTTGCCGGCTTCGACCGTTTGCCAAAAGCCTTCCCCGTTGCGGTAGGTCTTCGCGGGGTCGGCGTTCTTCACAAAGTCCTGCGAGAACCACAGCCCGTCGGCGAGCGTCTTTTTTCCGGCATCCTGATTGCCGGCGGAAACGATGAACGGCAGGTCTTGGGGCAGCTTTGCGATGCCCGCGTTGATGCGCTCCCAATGGACGGGGTTGCCTCCGTTTTCGACGACGTCGCCCGTATGCACGACGGCGACGGTGTTGAGCTCTTCCCGCGTGTCGGCGATCCACCCGAAGACCTCGGGGATCTTCGGCGCAAAGGAGCCCTTCGTCACCCACGCCTGCGTATCCGCCAGCCAAATGACGGAGAACGCCTCATCCTTAGAAACGAGGTTCGGATCTTCTTCGGGGAAGGTGACCTCGGAGGGACCGTACACGAGCACGGGCGTCGGGGTCGGGGTCGGTTCGGGCGTCGGTTCCGGCGTTGCGGTGGGCGCGGGCGTTGCCGTTGGGACAACCGTGGGTTCGGGTGTCGCAGTCGCTTCCGGACTCGGCTCGGGCGTTACGACCGCCGTCGGTGCCGGAGTTTCGGCTGCCGGCGGCATGCTTTTCGGGGAACTTTTACTGCGTATTACGGCAAACATCGTGCCGACGATCAGCAGCACCGCAAGTGCCGCGATCAAAACAATGCGTTTCTTCTTGCTTTCCATACCGACCATGATACCACCGAATTCGGAAAACCGTGCGCTTTCCCGACATTTTTCGCCGATTATTCATATTTGCGGTCCTGCAGAAACGGCGCTCCGGTTTTGGGGAATATTTTTGTTGTTTTCCGTTCCGGTTTTTTTCGCCGACCGCAGCCCGGTCACAGTGCGGTGCGCAGACGCCTGCCGTACGAGGGTACGCTTTCTTCGGCGGCAAAGCGGTAGAACCGGTTCGTTCCGCGGGCACGGCGCAATGCTTCGCGCGGGGATCGTTCTCCGTTTTTTGCGGTGCGTTCCGCCGCGCAGGCTTTGCACGTGAGCTTTCCGCCGGTGAGTTCCATCCGCGCGTAGGGATACCATCTCCCGCAGCAATCGCACCGTTCCGCGGCGACGGCGGATACGAGGTCGGCATATCCGTACGCTTCCCCCGCTGCAAATTCCGTTTCCGCGTTTCTAACGACGTGCTCGCCCATGATCTTTCCCTCCTGTGGTTTCCGTTGGTTTCACCACAAGGGTACTCCCGGAACGGGGAAATAAAACGGACAGGTCGCGCACCTCGGCTTGGACTTCAGTAGCCGAGTCGTTCCGCGCAGGCGGAACACAGCAGGATATCGCGCCCGCAGTAGCCGGGGTCGTAATACTCCGCGTCGGCGTTTCGTACGTACCGCCCGCACTCGGGACAACGGACATGCGTTGCGGCAAGGCATGCGGCGCAGAGGGATTCTCCGTTCGCGGTCACGGTCGTTTCCGCGGCGGCACCGCAGCGGGTACAAGCAAGGGTTTCAAGGCGTTCCATATAGAGTGTTCTCCTTTCCGGATGGTTATCGTTCCGGCGCGACGACGGACAGCAGTTTTTCGGCGGCGGTACCCGTGACCGCGGGGCGGCAGGCGACCTCGAACCCGACGGTCTCGGCGCTTCCGTCCGAATGCGCGAGCGGCACGACGGCGATGCCCGGGTTGCGGCGGTTGCGCACGATATACTCCGGCAAGAAGCACACGCCGAGCCCCAGCGAGACCATGAGCAGCATCGTTTCCGGTTCGCGTTCGAACGCGGCGATCTCGGGCACGAAGCCGCCGCGGCGGTAGATGAGCATGACCTCCTCCATTTCATCGCGGCTGCGGTCACCGGGTTGCATGATGATGAAGCGCTCGGGCGCAAGGTCGGCATAAGTAATGAAGCCGCGCCCCGCCAAAGGATGCCCGAGGGGCAGCACCGCCATGAGCGGATAGTTTTTGAGAAAGCGGAAGGCGGCGTCCGGATACTTCCGGTGCACGCTTTCCGAGGAGATGACGAACGCCGCGGCGCATTCCCCGGCTTCCAGCTTGACCATGAGCCCGCTGACGGTATCGCGCACGAGCTTGATGCGGATGCCGGGATGCGCGGAACGGAATGCGGAAAGCAGATCCGTACCGTCGCTTTCTCCGAACCCCGCGGGAAAGCCGACGACGATCTCCCCCTCTTCCCCCGCGGCGGCAAGCTTGGCAAGGCGCGTCGCTTCGCTCGCGCGGGCGAGGATCTTCTGCGCCTCCCCGAGGTATACGCGCCCCGCGGGCGTCAGCGACACGTGGTGTTTGTCGCGCAGGAAGAGCGCGACGCCGATATCCTTTTCGAGGGCTTGGATCTGCTGCGTCATGGCCGTTTGCGAAATGAAGCAGCGGTTCGCCGCCTTCGTGAAGGACAGGGTCTCCGCCACGGCAACGAAGTATTCCAACCGGTTCAGATTCATCGTCCGTCTCCTTTGTAATTGGGTTTACTTATGACATGATTGCATTTTACCATTTTTCAAACGGATATCAAGGGGTTATAATAAGCCCAAGTTAAAAAACCGAGGGCGAAAGCGCCACAGAAACCGCAATCCCCCGGGCACAAAAATCCACCACAAAGAAACGGAGAACAAAACCATGGCAAACGAACAAATCCCCTACAAGATCTACCTCAACGAAGACGAGATGCCGAAGGCCTGGTACAATCTCCGTGCGGATATGAAGAACAAGCCGGCCCCGCTGATGAGCGCCGCAACGCTCCGGCCGATGACCAAGGAAGAACTTTCCGGCGTGTTCTGCGAGGAGCTGGTCGAACAGGAGCTGGACGACACCACGCCGTTCATCGAGATCCCCGCGGAGATCCGCGAGTTCTACAAGATGTACCGTCCCTCGCCGGTCGTCCGCGCATACTGCCTCGAGAAGGCCTTGGGCACCCCGGCGAAGATCTACTACAAATTCGAGGGCAACAACACCTCCGGCAGCCACAAGCTGAACAGCGCGATCGCGCAGGCGTATTACGCCAAGAAGCAGGGACTGAAGGGTGTGACCACCGAAACGGGCGCGGGCCAGTGGGGCACCGCACTGTCGATGGCTTGCGCGTACCTCGGCCTCGACTGCAAGGTGTTCATGGTGAAATGCTCCTATGAGCAGAAGCCCTTCCGCCGCGAGGTCATGCGCACCTACGGCGCGAACGTCACCCCCTCCCCGAGCATGGAGACCGCGATCGGCCGCAAAATCAACGAAGAATTCCCCGGAACGACCGGCTCGCTCGGCTGCGCCATCTCGGAAGCGGTCGAAGTCGCGACCTCGAACCCCGGCTACCGTTACGTGCTCGGTTCCGTGCTGAACCAGGTGCTGCTGCACCAGTCGGTCATCGGTCTCGAAGCGAAGACGGCGCTCGACAAATACGGCGTCACGCCCGATATCATCATCGGCTGCGCGGGCGGCGGTTCGAACCTCGGCGGTCTCATCGCGCCGTTCATGGGCGAAAAGCTCCGCGGTGAAAAGGATTACCGCATCATCGCGGTGGAACCCGCCAGCTGCCCGAGCTTCACGCGCGGCAAGTTCGCTTACGACTTCTGCGACACCGGCATGATCTGCCCGCTCGCCAAGATGTACACGCTGGGCAGCGGCTTCATCCCCTCCGCCAACCACGCGGGCGGTCTCCGCTTCCACGGCATGAGCACCACGCTGTCGCAGCTGTACCACGACGGTTTGATGGAAGCGCGCGCCGTCGAGCAGACCTCGGTATTCGAAGCGGCGCAGTTCTTCGCCCGCACCGAGGGCATCCTCCCCGCACCGGAGTCCAGCCACGCCATCCGCGCGGCGATCGACGAAGCGATCAAGTGCAAGGAGACCGGCGAAGAGAAGACCATCCTCTTCGGTCTCACGGGCACCGGTTACTTCGACCTGGTCGCTTACCAGAAGTTCAACGACGGCGAGATGACCGACCACATCCCCACCGACGAAGAGCTCGCGGTCGGCTTCGCGGGTCTGCCCAAGGTGGACTGAGCAACACGATTTCCCGGGGCGTTCCGAAAGGAGCGCCCCCTTTTTGTTTTGGGATGTGATTCAAACAAAGCAAGCCTGCGGACCCGTTGCGGGGCTTGCCCTTCCCCTTCGTATCATGATACGATAAAAACAATATGGAGTTACTGTTCGGAGGTCCCCGCATGCGTTTGTTCCGTTCCCGAAAACCGCTTTGCGCCTTGGCGTTGCTTGTGGTCGTTTTGACCGCGGTGAGCGCGTTTGCCGCACCCGAACCCGAGGAACGCGGAGCGGACGCGTTTTCCGTGATTTGGATCTCCGACACGCAGTCGATGACCGAAAAGCCGACCTTCGAACCCGGGATCGAGCGCATGTTCTCGTGGATCGCCGAAAACGCGGAAGCGGAGCGCATCGCCGCGGTGGTGCACACGGGCGACGTGGTCGAAAACGGCTGGAACGAACGGCAATGGGAGCGCATCGAAAAAGGCATCGCGAAGCTGCCGGAGGACCTGCCCTTCATCGTTGCGGCGGGCAACCACGATGTCGCGAAGCGGAAGGTCTCCTACGAGCGCTGGCTCGGACGGGATTTCGTCCGCAGGTACGATGCGGCGCACACCTACCGCGGCGGCGCGGGCGTTTACCGCACGGTCGATGCCGGCGAGGTCAAGCTTCTGTTCGTGGCGATCGGCTACGGTTCGATGGACGAGGACGGATTCGCATGGATGCGGGAGGTGCTGGACGCGCACCCGGATCACATCGGCATCGTGCTGGCGCACAGCATCCTTTCCTACAACAACCGCGAACGCAGCACCTACACGCGGGAGGGACGCCGCCTGATGGAAGAGGTCGCCGCCAAATGCGACAACGTGCGCCTGATGCTTTGCGGGCATGTCCCCGGCACGACGCGCACCCGCGAGGTCTATCCCAAAGGCGACGGCTTCCGCACGGTGGATGTGCTTCGTTACAACTACCAGGATCGCAAGACACCGAAGTATCAAGGGTATCTCCGGATCTTGCGGTTCGAACCCACGGCGGGCAGCCTCGAATCGATCACCTATTCCCCCGTGCACGACAGCTTCCGCTACGATTGGAAGGACGCCGCGAACGAGCATTTCGTCATTCCCGATTTCTTCCCCAAGGCACCGTAAGCGGATATTCCCCCAAAAACACAAAAAGCCCCGGCATGGGGCTTTTTTCATTTGCGCCGTTTCGGCGGAGACAATTCCGGCAGCATCGCGGCGACGAGTTCCGCAAGCGTGACCGGGTCGGCATCGTTGTTCACAAGCAGCATTTCCTTTGCGCCGGGGTAGGGCGATACGTGCGGCGCTTCGGGCAGCATGCGCAGGGCGGAAGCCGTCGGCTTGACCAAAAGGCGCCCGTCGTAAACGCCGCCGAACAGACGCCCGCCGGCATACAGCAGGGTTTCGCCCATCATCGGGCGGAAGGTCAATTCGGGAACGAGCCGCAGCCGCTCGAGCACTGCCGCGAGGGCTTCCTTCGAAGTCGCCATCCGGATGCCCTCAGCCGAGGGTCTTGTCGTACACAGCGCGCTCGCCGCCGATGAATTTCGGGCGCGTGCGGGCGCAGACGAGGTGCGCTTCGCCGATGGATTTCACTTCGAGGCGCACGGGCACCGCGACATCCTTCAGGTGCATGCCGATGAGCGTATCGCCGATATCCATGCCCGCTTCCGCCAAAAGGTGCTCCACCGCGACGGGCGCGTTGAAGTTCGCATACGCGGCGGTTGCGAACGAGCCGCCCGCCTTCGGCTGCGGCACGACGTTGACGATGGGAAGGCTGCGCGCGCGGGCCGCTTCCTTTTCGAGGATGAGGGCGCGGTTCAAATGCTCGCAGCACTGTGCGGCAAGAAACACGCCGTGCACGTTCGCCGCATCGAAGATGCCGCGGAAGACCTGCTCTGCCAGTTCGGGACGGGACGCGGAGCCGATCTTTTCGCCCGCGATCTCACTGGTGGAACAACCGACGACGAGGATGTCGCCCGCTTCGAGCTTTGCAAGGCGGATGAGTTCGAGCGCCGCCCGGTTCGCCTGTTCGTAAAGAGTTTGCATATCGGACCCCCAATGTATTCGGTAAGATATCACCGTTCATGATAGCACGAACGCGCGCGCTTGGAAAGCGCGGCGTGCGCACACCGTTACCGCAATTGAAAAAGGCGCCCCGAAGGACGCCTGTTCGCTTTGGTTCGTTCTGTTATTTGCCGTTGAGACCGCGTGCCTTTTTCCGAAGGAGCACAATACCCGTCACGGCGATGACCGCAAGCCCCGCGAACAGCAATGGGCGGTTCTCATCCCCCGTTTTCGGCACGGGTTCCGGCGCTTTGACGCGCAGGGTGAATACGGACGAGTTTTTGACGGTACCCGCGGCGCTCGTTGCCTCGCAATAATAGCGGTAACCGTCGTTGGCGTCGGAAACGGGGCTCGTGATGTAGGTGACATCCGTCGCGCCGTCGATCTTTTCCCAAGAGCCGTTCCCGCGGTCGATGTACCATTGATGCGCGACGGCGTTATCGGTTACGACGGAAAGCGTTGCCGCAGTGCCCCGCTGCGCGTTCACCGTTTGGTCCTTGGCGGGGCGCTTGAACACAGGGAGCCGCACGACCTGCACCGTGAATTCGGGGCTGTCTGCGGTATCGCCGCCCTTGCCCGTGGCTTGACACAGATACTTCTGCCCCTCCATGCCGGGCGTTACGCCGGATAGCGTCAGCGTACTCCCCGTCGCGCCCGGGACCGCCGTCCGCGTGCCGTCCGAGGTCTTGTACCATTGATACTTCGCCGCGTTTTCGGCGGTGACGGTGCAGGTCAGTTCTTGCCCTTCCACAACGGAAACGTTCTGCGCTTGGGTCGGGGCGGTGATGCGGACGGCGGGTGCCTTCTGTACGTACAGTGCCCAAGTGGCGCTTGCCTCCGACTGTCCGTCCATGCCGTAGACCCTGCAGTAGTATTCGGTGTAATTCTTGTCCCCATCGGCGTTCGTCGGCGTGAAGGTAAGGCTCGGCTCCGTTTCGCCGTCGATCTTCGCTCCTGCCTTGAACCACTGATAGGACACGGCGTATTTCGCCGTGACGGAAAACGTTACGGGATCTCCCGCAGTGGCATCCACCCGGATCCATTGCGTTCTCGGCGGATCGATATCTTCGACATGCGGCGTCATGTTGACGTTCAAAGTGTAATACGGCGTCCGGATGGATTTGTTGCCGTAGCCGAACACGAAGCAACGGTATTTCGCGCCGTTGTTTTCCCCCGTGGCTTCGACATCGAGCGTCGCGCTTTCCGCGCCTTGAATGGGCGACTCCTCCCCCGTGACGGGGTCCGTCCGTTCCCAGGCGTAGATGTACGCGTCGTCCACGCTGACCTCGAGCCGCACGGTGTCCGTGAGCTTTGCGGAGACCTCGGTATCGGCCGCGGGGACCTTGCAGACGGGCGTGACATCGTGGACATCACTCAGCACGAAACTCGGGCTGGATACGGTGTCGGTTCCGTCGGTGACCCGGCAATAGAACCTTTCGCCTTGGTGATGCAAGAAGACCGGGCGCATTGTAAAATGAAGATGAGCATTTAGGAGAATAAAAAGGTCCATAGCGAG
>JAUNCT010000006.1 GCA_030526425.1 Clostridia bacterium | reverse complement strand
ACCGTAATCGATTTCTTTCACTTGGAAATTTTTGAATTCAAACGGCAGCGCACCGAGCACCTTCACCTTTACGCTCGCGCTCTTGCCCGAACCGTCGGCGGCGGTGGCGGTCACGGTGCATTCGCCGCCGCGCACGCCCGTGATGGTGCCGTCCTCGGCAACGGTCGCGACCGTCTCGTCGGAGCTCGTCCACACGAGGGCTTGGTTCGTCGCGTCCTTGGGCTGCACGGTCGCGTTGGGGGTCACGGTGGATTTCTTGGGGACGGAGAGCGTCTTTTCCTTCAGCTGCACGCCGGTCACGAGCTTCACGACGGAAACGGTGAAGCTTGCGGTCACGTTCTCGTCGTCCTTCGCCGAGACTGTGATCTCCGCGGTGCCGGGCGCAACGGCGGTGACGGTGCCGTTCGACACGCGGGCGACCTTGTCGTTCGAGCTCTTCCACACGAGGGTCGTTTTGTCGGGCGCCTCGTCCACGACCTTCGCGACGGTGGCGGTCACCTTCAGGTTCTTGCCCGTGCCGAGTACGGGCGCTTCGGTGTCGAGGGTGATGATGCGGTTCGCATGCTCGCGGGCGTATTGCGCGTTCAGCTCCGCAAGGCGCGCATCCACGGTTTCGTTGATGGCGATCAGCTCCTCGCGCGTGTAGTCTTCGACGTTGAACTCCGCCGCGAACGCGGAGGACGCGCCGAGCAACAATGCAAGTAACAATACCGAATGTCGTTTCATTCCGTTCCGTCCTTTCAAACGATTTGTTACTCTCAGTATATATATATATATATATCGGAAGTCAACAGCAAAACCCGGAAAAAGTCCCGAAGTTCCGAAAAAGTCCGGCAGCATATCGCCGACCGGGCATCTCTTCCCCAAGCAACACAAAAGCCCGGCAGCATATCGGCAACCGAGCCTCTCTTCCCCAAGCAACACAAAAGCCCGGTCGCATATCGCCAACCGAGCCTCTTTTCAAATTCCAATATAACCCACCAAAAGTTTTTGGAAAAGGGGTATGGGGAAAGAACCTTTTTACAAAAAGGTTTTTCCCCATAAAAACAAAACCTCCCGCTCACTCCCCGCGGATCGCGGCGAGCGCCTCTGCGGCGGCAACGGAGCGCGAAGTGTCCCACGGCAGTACGTGGCGGGACAGCTGGCGGAACATCGCCTCCTCGAAGGGGTTCTGATACAGCGCGAGGCGCGCGGGGATCTCGGGCGAAAAGACCGTGCGGCGGTAGCCGATCTCCTGTTGGCAAAAACGCTCCTTGCTCGAAACGACCGCGATGCGCGCGGTGTAGCCCTGCACCGCGAGGATGTCCGCAATGCCGTATAACTCGTCGACGCGGTTCGCGTTCGCAAATAAGATGATGTCGGGCGTGCCCTTCGGCTCGCGCAGAACGTAGGCGCCCATCTCCGGCTGCGCCGGGAAGGAACCGTGCTTCGTTTCGGACATGTTCGGTGACCACTCTTTCCTCGTTTTTTCCGGTGCCCCCAAGGACACCGTGTTGCACCTTAAATTATAGAGTCACTCTATCAAAATTTCAAGTTGCACCCAAAACGATTTTTTGCAACCGCGCGGAAACAAGATCGTCCGCCCATGTCCGGTGCCCGCCCTTTTGCACACCCGCACCGCCGCGCCGCCGTTCCACGCGCACCTACGCAGAAAACAAAAACCCCCGCCGCAAGGGCAGGGGCAGAGAGGGTTCCGTTCAGCGGCTGAAGACCACCTGCTCGCCGTTCACGGGCACGAGCAAAGTGCCGTCTGCGGTGTCGGTGCCTTCGAAGGTGTCCGCGAAGTTCACGCCGTTCGCCGTTTCGGTCCACGGCACGTTCATCACGACCGCACCGTCGCGCACGACGATCACGTTGCCGTCGGTGTGGAAGCACAGCAGCATCGCGATGCCGTCCGCGGTCTCACCCGAGACCCACACGCCCGCGTGCGCCGTGCCCTTCGGGAAATCCTCCGCGTAGCCGAGCTCCACGCCGAAGCTGCCGATCAGCTTGCCGTTCGCAAGCGCCACATACTCCGCCTTTTCGTCGCTGTAGAGCACCACGCCGTTGCCCGCAAAGGTCCAAACGCCGGGCACGATGTCGTAATCCGCCGCCTCGAGCAGGTAGGTGCCGTCCTCGTACAGGCGCAGGGTCGTGTCCGCATACTCTTCCGAGGTCGTCGTCCACACGCCGCTCAGCGCGCTGGGCGCGGGCACCGGGCGCACAAAGCCGAAATCCGCCTCGAACGCCGGGCTCACGAAGTGCATCGTCCCGTCCTCGTTCAGCGCCATGGAAACCTCCGCGCCTTCGAACTGCGCGGTCGCCGCGTTGCCCTCGGCGCTCCAAACGCCGTCGAGCACCATACCCTCGGAGATCGCGGTCACCCGCTCGTCGTCGTACAGGGTCACGGTCACGGTGTCTTCGCCGTTCTTGGCGGACCATACGCCCGCAAAATCGCCCGCATCCGCGAGCGCGCCGCAGCTCAGCGCCAGTGCCAGCGCGAAACCGGCGGCAAGGATCTTCTTCATGTTTCTTTCCTCCGTTCGGTTCGTTGGGCTTTCGCCCCGCAACCATTGTAACATACGCCCCGCAAAGAAAACAAACGGTTTCAAGCGCGGGCGCGGGCACAAAAAAATCCCGCCCCGGGAAAGGGGCGGGAGACGGGGCGCAGCTCAGCCGGCGAGCACGCACTCGTAGTAGGAGCCGTTCAGCTCGATCTCGAGGATGCCGCCTTCGAGCATCGTCGCGCTCATCGCGACGTCGACGCCCTCGGGTCCCTTCAGCATGCCGTCTTCATAGACCATGTCGACGCCCATGCCGAGGAAGGTCAGCGTGCCGTTCTCGATCGGGATCGGCGCCGCCAGCAGATCGACGGTCTCCTGACCGATGATGGAAGCCATCGTCTCGAGAGAGAAGTACATGCTGCCGTCGCTCATGTATACGGGCTGCCAGGTGCCGTTGAAGTCCGCAAGCTCCGCCTTCACGGGCTCGGGGCGCACGAAAGCGGGCGCTGCTGCACCGCTCTCGCGACCGAACGTGAACACGACGCCCTCCATGTCGGCGACCAGCTTGCCCTCTTCGTTCAGCACGAAGGGAACGGAATCGCCATCGATGGTCACGACCGCCGCACCGTTGTCCTCGGTCCAGGTGCCGGTCGCCGGGTCTTCATCCGCGAGCGCGAACACCACGGTGCCGTCCTCGTTCAGGGAAAGGGTGACCGACATGCCGAGAGCGGCGAGCTCCATGGACTCCTCGCCCATCGCCAACGTTTCGCCGTACCATTCGCCCGCAAGCTCCGCGGATGCGGCGAACGCGGTCATGCTCAGTGCCAGCAGCAGCGCAAGTACCGTTGCAAGGATCTTCTTCATTATCGTTTTTCCTCCTTGATGGATTGGGGCGGTGCCCCGTGATGTGTGGATTATATTACAGCCCCGAAGCCCTTGCATAGGGCGGATTTCCGCATTTTGAACTTTCGTTCGAACAGCAAAAAAACTTGGACCTTTTGCACCAACCCGCATGCTCTTATATATAGATGAGAAAACGTGCCGCCCGTAAATGCCCGGGCGGGCACGGCGCGGTACCCGGAGCCCGACCCGCGGGCGAAAACCGCAAAAAGCCCCGAAAACGGGGCAAATTCCCAGAAAAACCGCAAAAAGGGCATCTTGGGGAACAAAAGAACGCAAAACGTCGAACGACGACCGGCGGGCGACCGCACGGCACCCCAAAACTCCCGGAACGGGCAGAGGGAGAACAGCGAAAAGCCCCCAAAACAAGGGAAAAACCGGCGGCGGAAGCCCTTTGGCGAACAAAACCGCAGCCGCACCGTAAAGCCCGGCATCGCAGCGCGGAAAGCAAGGGCGATCCGCACCGCGGGCAGCAGTTCCGCCGCGAAGGCGCGCAGCCCGCGAACGGGGCAAAGCCGGGCGCTTCCGCCCCGGGATCCGGGCCCTTCGGGGCACTGCCGGCGCCGCCTCCGCACGGCACGGAAAATATATCCGTTGCCAATTCTGCGGAAATTCCGACCGATTTCGACAAAACGCTCGTTCGTCAAACAATATATTGCGCAACCGGCAACTCAAAGGTTGAATTTCGGAACCGCACCGCTTGCAAAACGGTGTGGAATGTGTTATGCTTATACCGTGCCGAAATAGGCTCTCGGGCATTCCTATACCCGAAAATACCGTGAAATTGCGGAAAAACCCCGCAAAACCGCGGTTTCCCCGGCTGCAGCGCGAAGGCTGCGTGCGGTGGGGAACAAAAAGTCGATTGATTCCGGATGGCGCAACCCCGTGATGGGGGCGGGAGCACCCGAGAAAGTCCGGTTTCAAATAGTATCCACAGGACCATTTTTGATGGGAGGTAAACATGAACCTGAAGAGAATCATTGCCATGATGCTCGCCACGATGATGATCATCGGCGTACTGCCGGTGAGCGCGCTCGCGGAAGTCGTAGCCGAATCCGGCTTCAAGACCGCGTACGCAGGCATCGTGAAACCCACCGATCCGGGTCAGGAAGACCCTGAATTCGGTGCGCCCGGCGAGTATGAAGAGGGCGGCACCGTCGACCCGACGGACCCCGACGCACCGGAAGCCACGCCGGACCCCGGCGCTTCCGAAGATCCCGAAGAGGAATTCGAGATCTACAACGTCACCGTATATTATTACTTTGACGGCAAGCTGAACAACACCAAGCAGCAGTCCGTCAAGGTCACCGCCGAGCAGGCGGCTGCGGGCGGCGTTACGGTCACGTTCCCGGCGGGCAGCTACTCCGGTTACGACGCCTATGAGTGCACCGAAGATCTCACTCCCAAGGGCGGCAAGCTCTCCGAGCTCAGCGTCACCGTGAAGGACGCCAACGTCGAGAAGTACATCACCTTCGTCGCGCAGGACACCGAGTACTTCGTCAAGCACGTCTTCGGCGATAAGTCCTACACCGAGAAGAAGACCTGCAAGGTTGGGGAACTTACCGATGCGACCGCGATCGTCGGCACCCGCGTGATCGAGGGCGTCACCGTCGATGCCACCGGCTGGCAGGCGGGTCTCGTCGTGAACTACCCGGCAACGGTCATCACCGACCCGGTCACCATCACGATCAACTACTCCTCCGCGCACTACATCATCTCCTTCGACGTCGCGGGCGGTGAATCCGTCAACGCGGTCGAGCTCGACTCCGCGCAGGACTACACCGTGAGCCAGACCACCGAGAAGCTCGGCTACAGCTTCGACGGCTGGATGCTCAACGGCACGAAGCTCGCGGGCAACGTCGTCACGAAGGACATGCTCGTCGCTTCCGGCGGACAGCTGACCCTCACCGCGTCCTGGAAGGGTGTACAGGTCAACTACACCGTCAACTACTGGGCGGAGAACGCAGACGACGACGGATACTCCTTCGCGGGCACCGAAACGAAGCAGGCGGTCGTCGGCTCGCAGGTCACCGTGACCTCGGCACAGGCGCCGACCTCGAAGCTGACGGGTCTCGATTCCGCGGACCGCGCGCACTTTACTTATAAGAGCGCGGAAACCGTGACCGTTGAGGCAGATGGTTCGACCATCGTCAACGTCTACTTCAGCCGCAACGTGTATACGCTGACCTTCGGTGCGGGAAAGCACACGCATCAGTACGATGGCAGTTACCAGTCGGGCTTCGGTTGGGGCAAGAAGACCTACTATGTCGGCGGATGCTATCCCGAGGGCGATGTCGGTAAGAAGACCGGCGGTGCCCAGAAGGGCGGCGAGATTTGCGGTATCAAAGAAGGTACCGTGATGCCTGCGACGACTGTTTCGGGCAAGTACAACTCGAAGATCGAGAACTTCCCCGATGCAGGTCAGTATGGCGGCGTTTCCTGGAAGGATACCAGTGGTCACTACAGCTACAACCTGCAGACGCTGGATCGCATTCCGGGATATAACGTAACCTTCCAAGTCGATGGAAGCACTTCGGGCAGAACCGAGAAGACCATCCACTACTATGTGCAGACGGTCGATTCCAAAGCACGCAATGAGAATGTCTCGTTCGGTTCGCCTGCTTCCAGCTACCAGCTGCTGAAGGATGTCAAGACCTGGTTCAACTACATGACCTACAACGAGGAGTATCATGAGATCCAGGGCTTTACACGGTTCAGTGCCTCGGCTGCGGGTTTCTCGAACAATCAGAAAGGCAGCTCCCGCGATAAAGATTGGTATCTGTACTACATGCGCAACAACTATGCGCTGCAGTTCTCCAATGCGGGTACCATCGCCAAGAGCGAGACCGTCCCGTTCGAGAGCGGTCTGTCCGCTTATGCCTCCTACGTGCCGGCAACGCCCGCTGCTTACAGCGAGGGTTACCGCTTCGACGGCTGGTACAAGGATGAAGCGGGCTCGCAGAAGTTCGACTTCAACACCGAAAAGATGCCGGCGGGCGACGTCATGGTCTACGCCAAGTGGGTCAAGGATGATTATCAGGTCACCGTCCACCCGACTTTCCTGGCGGCGGAAGGCATCGACAGCGGTGTCTACACCATCACGAACGATTCGTACAAGGTATACTTCGGCGACAAGGTCGACCTCAACCGCATCGGTCTGCCCATGAACCCGCCGAAGGAAGGTTATGAGTTCCGCGGCTGGTACACGAACAGTGCCTGCACCGTTCCGTTCACTGCGAACACCGTTGTCCGCAGCGACCTCAACATCTACGCAAAGTGGGTGTACACGGGCCTCGTCGGTTTCACCATCCGTTACATCGACAAGGCGACGGGCGCTTCCCTCACGCCGGACATCACCGGTTCCGACGAGATCGGCAAGAACCTCTCCGCTTCCGCGAAGGGCTTCACCGGTTACCAGCTGCAGGGTGAAAACTACCGCAAGATCGTGCTCAGCGCGAACCCCGCGGAAAACGTCATCACCTTCGAATACGCGAAGATCGTCGACGGTTACGCCGTGGTCGAATATAAGCACAACGGTCAGGTCATCGGCAGCGTTGCCGTGCAGAACAAGGGCGCGGCGAGCATCACCGTGAAGCTCGAGCCCCCGGTCGGCTATGTCGTCGACAGCGGCGCGACCACCAAGGTCGTCACCGAGTTCGGTCCCGCCGATAACCCGATCCGCGTTTCGATCCCCGTGTCTCCCATCAAGGTCACGGTGACCGTCAACGGTTACAACGGTGAATACGACGGCAGATATCATTCCGCCAGCGTTTCCACCACCAGCTTCCCGGGCTACACCGTCATCGCTTCCGTCTCCAAGGACGCGAAGATCAAGGATGCCGGCAAGATCGAAAACATCGAGCCCGAAAATGTTCGCGTATATTATAAAGGTCAGGATGTGACCGACCGCCTGCCCGATGGCACCATCACCATTACCAAGGGCACGCTCGAAGTCACCCCGAGAGAGATCACCGTCAAGGCACCCACCGATACCAAGAAGTACGACGGTACCTATCTGAAGGCGCAGCAGTTCGAGATCACCGGTGGCCGCATGGTCGCGGGCGAGGGCATCAAGGTCTGGGTCAAGGGTCAGCAGCTCCACGCAGGTGAGAGCGCAAGCACCATCACCAAGATCGAAGCCCTGAACGAGAACACCAAGCTCACCAACTACGAGTTCGTCAAGCAGAACGGCACCCTCACCGTGACGCAGCGCGAGGTGACCATCACTTCGGCTGATGCGGAAAAGCCGTTCGACGGTAAGGAACTCACCAAGCATGAGTACACCGTTTCCGGCGACGGCTTCGTCGGCAGCGATGAGAGCGGCATGTCCCTCAGCTGGACCGGCACGCAGACGCAGCCCGGTTCGAGCGAGAACAGCTTCACCGTGCGCCAGAGCGAGCTGAACGCCAAGGATTACAAGATCACCACCGCGTTCGGTACCCTCACCGTCACCGAAATGACGCTGCCCGTCGTCGTCACCATCGTCGGTAACACCTCCACCGTCGATTACAACGGCACCAAGCAGGAAGTCACCGGTTACACCGTGACCGGCATCACCGTCGGCGGCGTGGCGAGCGACCTCTACAAGGAGAGCGACTTCGCCCTTGCGAAAGGCGTTGAGGCTAAGGCGACCGGCACCGACGCCGGCACCTACGGCATGGGTCTCAGCTCCGCGAGCTTCGTCAACAACCGCAAGGACGTCAAGAACGTCACCTTCGCGGTCACCGACGGTTCGCTCGTCATCAACAAGATCGGCATGACGATCAACGCGGTGGCGGAGAACGTTTCCGGCACCTATGACGGAACCACCAACTGGACCGCGAAGAACGTCACCTTCACCAGTGACAGCGCATTCTTCAACGCAAAGAACGCGAAGATCGTAAACGACAAGAGCCTCTCTTCCGTGAACGTGCTTCCGAAGACCGCGCTCGGCTACACCGCTGCGGATTTCTCCTACGCGGATACCACCAACTTCAATGTCACCTTCAATGTGACCGACGGTTCTCTCGAGGTCAAGAAGGCTTCGAACCTCACCGTTTCCGGTACGGACTACGAAGGTACGTACGATGCTGCGGCGCACGGCGTTGCGGCGACCGCTTCCGTGACCGAAGGCACCACCGTCTACTACAGCGTTGACGGCGGCGCTTGGACGACCGATGTCCCGCAGATCACGAACGTCGGCACGATGAACGTTTCCGTCAAGGCGGAGAACGACAACTACGACACCGCGACTGCGTCTTACACCCTGAAGGTCACCCCGAAGGACGTTACCGTCACCGCGGATAACATGACCAAGTCCTACGGTCAGGCGATCCCCGCGCTGACCGCAACGGTCACCGGTACGCTCGGCGAAGATACCGTTCGCTATACGATCGTCCGTGAACCGGGTGAAGATGTCGGCGAATACGCCATCACCGTTTCCGGCGATGAGTATCAGGGCAACTACAAGGTCACCTACGCGCCCGGTAAGCTGACGATCGTCGCTTCCGATGCGCTCACCATCCGCGCTTCCGGATACGAAGGTATTTACGATACCGCAGTTCACGGTACGGCGGCGACGGTGAACTACACCGAAGGCACCACCGTCAGCTACAGCACCGATGGCGGCAACACCTGGTCCGCTACCTTCCCGCAGATCAAGGATGTCGGTGAAATCAATGTTACGGTCAAGGCGGAGAACGCCAACTATGTGACCGCGACTGCCACCTACACCCTGAAGGTCACCCCGAAGACCGTCACCGTCCAGGCAAGAAATGCGTCCAAGTATTACGGCGATGGCGATCCCGAACTGACCGCAAGCGTCACCGGTACCTTCTACGGCGATTCGTCGAAGATCGCGTATTCGATCGGCCGTGAACAGGGCGAAGACGCCGGTGTATACGCCATCACGCCGTCCGGCGAAGCTTTGCAGGGCAACTACAAAGTCGAGTATGTGAACGGCGAATTTACCATCAAGAAGGTCGCGCTTACGATCCTCGTGGACGGTGAATCCGTCACCGAATACTACGACGGCAACCCGCACACCGCCTCCGAAGTGACGTTCCGTGCGACGGAAGGCGCGAAGTTCTTCGATGAAACGAAGATCTCGTACACGAAGAAAACGGCAACCGCGACGAATGCCGGCGAGGGTGTTCAGTCGGCAGGTTACGAACCCGCGGACTTCGGTTACGTTGACGAGAACCTCAACATCCGCTTCATTATCGAAAAGGATGCAACGGTGAAGATCAAGCCGCTGCAGTTCGAGGTGACGATCAACGGTGACAAGGTCGAAAAGGAATACGACGGCACCACGCATACCGTGAATACCTTCACCGCCACCGGCAAATTGTTCGATGACGATGCGCCCGCTGCGTCGGCAAGCTTCTTCGACGCGAGCAAGGTAAAGCTGAAAGCGGAAGTTGCCGAAGTCCGTAAGGCAGAGTCCATCGACGTCTGCACCGAGAAGGCGATCGGATTCACTTCCGGCGACTTCTATTACGACGACCCGAACGGCAATATCTCGATTTGGAGCTACGATGTGAAAGACGGCTGGCTCACGGTCAAACCCGTGACCGTCACCGTCACCCCGGCGGACAACAGCAAGGTCTACGGCACGTCCGATCCCGATCCGCTGACCACCGTCACCGCGACGGGTCTGCTCGATGCGGATCAGGACCTGCTCGAAGGTCAGCTCACCTTCACCCGTACCGCGGGTGAGAACGTCGGCGATTGGTACACGATCACCGTCAACGGTCCCGCGACGCTGAAGAACGGCAACTACAATGTGGTCTATGAGACCGCGAAGTTCTCCATCACCCAGGCGACCGGTCTGACCATCGTCGCAGGTGAGAGCATCGAAACCGTCTTCACCGGCGATACCTACAGAACGCGCGCGACTGCCACCCCCGCAGAAGGTACTGTGATCTATTACAGCTTCAACGAGGGCGACGGCTGGAGCGAGTACGTCAACGTTCCCGAGGGCTGGCGCTGCGATGCCGGCACGACCCGCATCAAAGCGAAGGCCGTGAACAGCAACTATGCGGACAGCGGCGTTGAATCCGAAGAGTTCTACATCAAGGTCAACCCGCGTCCCATCACCGTCACGATCGAAGCCGCGAACGACACCGTCACCTACGACGGCACCGAAAAGAGCATCGAAGGCTGGCAGGTCACCAAGCTCGAAGACAAGGGTGACAAACCGCTTGCGGGTCCCGCTTATGCGGTCGATGCGAGCGACGTCTTCCTGAAGGAAGGTCTGAAAGCGGAAGCCAAGGGCACGAACGCCGGCTTCTACCGGATGGGTCTGACGAGTGACAGCTTCGACTTCTCGCTGAGAGGCGGCGACATCAAGAAGAGCAACTACGCCATGACCTATGAGGTCACCGATGGTTGGCTCCAGATCGAAAAGAAGAGCGCTTACCTGAAGACCGCCTTCGCCAACGAATACTACTCCGGTAAGGAGTATTCGCCGTGGATCATCATCCAGGACAGTCTGGGTATCAACACCTGGACCGACGCTCAGATCGCAGAGCGCAACGTTCTGATCGAGTACAAGGAACCGAACGGCGAATGGACGATGACCAAGCCCGCATGGACCGAAGCAGGCGTCTATAAGTGGGATGTCCGCGCGACCGCGCCGAACTATGTGTTCGAAATCGAACTCGGTATGGATGCGCGCATCTACCCGCGCCCGATGAAGGTCGAAATTCAGAGCGCCGAGTTCTGGTACGGCGAAGGGTTCAACAACTTCTTCGACATGGCCAATGTATGGTACCGCGACGATTGGGACAAGAACTGGGTCGAATACCACCACGGCGTCTTCGTCGACAGGTTCCTGGTCGACCAAAATAGGGTGGCCAAGGATCTCGGCAGCGCGCCCTACGCAGCAGGCGAGTACACCATCGACTTCGAGGATACGCCCTACGTCGGACCGAACTTCGAGATCCGGGAGGTCGTTGTCGGCAAGCTGACCATCAAGCCGCGTCCCATCACCGTGACCGTTACCGGCAACACCGACTCGAAGGTCTACACCGGCAGCGAACAGTCCGTCACCGGCTATGAAGCGCCCTGGGCAGAGGATATCACCGGTCTCAAGCTGGTGGATGGCTCCGCCTACCCCGCAGACCACGCGCTGAAGAGCGGCATCGAAGCCGTTGCGAAGCGCACCGAGATCGGCACCACGAACATGGGTCTCACCTCCGACAGCTTCGACTGGGGCGATCACAACAACTTCACCGTGAAGTTCGAAGTGACCGACGGTAAGCTCACCATCGATCCAGCGAAGGTCACCGTCACCGCCGAGAACAAGACCAAGGTCTTCGGCACGACCGATCCGAAGCTGACTGCCAAGATCTCCGGTCTGGTCAACGACGAGCCCGAGTACTTCATCAAATACTCGCTGGCACGTGCAGCGGGCGAGAACGTCGGTGATTACACCATCACCGCTTCCGGCGCAAAGGCGCAGGGCAACTACGAAGTCTCCTATGTGAACGCGAACTTCGAGATCACTCCCGTGACCGACGAAGTCGTCGTGACCATCAAGGGCGACAAGAAGAACTACACCTACGACGCGACCGAGAAGACCGCTCAGGGCTACACGGCCGAGATCTCCGACGACCGCTACACCGAGAGCGACTTCACCTTCAGCGGCACCGCTGAGGTCACCGAGACCGACGCAGGCACCTACGCAATGGGTCTTGCGGCAGGTCAGTTCGCGAACGCGAGCAGCAACTTCACCAACGTCCGCTTCGACGTGACCGACGGTGAGCTCAAGATCGCGGAGCGCGAGATCACGGTGGAGATCATCGGTCACACCGCTTCCAAGGTCTACAACGGCAGCGAGCAGTTCATCGTCGCATTCGACCTCGCGACGGAAGACGAGCTGTACGACCTTGAGAACGACTACACCTTCAGCGGCACCGCAAGGGCTGCGGGCACCGACGTCGGCACCTACTACATGGGTCTTGACGCGGCGCAGTTCACCAACAACAACACCAACTTCAAGGTCACCTTCGTTGTGACCGAGGGTTGGCTGAAGATCACGCCGGTCACCGATAAGGTCACCGTCACGATCGCGGGTCACAACGACACCAAGACCTACGACGGCACCGAGCACAGCGTCAGCGGCTACGACTTCGCAAGCAGCAACACGCTGTACACCGAAGCGCTGATCGCCTTCAGCGGCACCGCGGAGGCCAAGCGTACCGACGCGGGTACCGCGAACATGGGTCTCGCGAAGGAGCAGTTCTCCAACACGAGCGCGAACTTCACCGATGTTGCGTTCGTCGTGACCGACGGCGTCCTCACGGTCGATCCGCTGGCGGTCAAGGTCACCGTCACCGGTAACACCGCAGCGCCCGACTTCAACGGTGCGGTCCAGACGGTCGACGGTATCGCCTCCATGGTCGCCGACAGCACGCTGTACGACGTCAAGGATGTCGCGTTCGATGCGACCAAGGCTCACGCCGAGGGCACGAACGTCGGTGAGTACCCGATGGGTCTCAAGACCGACGACTTCACCAACGGCAACGCCAACTTCACCGTGACCTTCGAACTCACCGACGGTAAGCTCACCATCAACGAGCTTGCGGTCGAAGTCGAGATCACCGGTAACAAGGCGAACGTCTGGTACAACGGTGAAGATCAGAACGTCACCGGCTACACCGCCAAGGCGAACAGCGACCTGTATGATTGCGATGCCGACATC
Organism: Clostridia bacterium; assembly: GCA_030526425.1. Classification (GTDB taxonomy): domain Bacteria; phylum Bacillota; class Clostridia; order Christensenellales; family CAG-138; genus CAG-1024. The sequence continues at coordinate 82,414 of JAUNCT010000006.1, read as the reverse complement.
GCCTTCACGGGTACCGCTCTCGCGGAAGGCAAGTACGACGGCACCTACGACATGCAGCTTGCAAACGAGATGGACAAGTTCGCCAACACCAACGGCAACTTCACCGTCACCTTCAAGCTCGCCGAGGACGGTCAGCTGATCGTCCAGGGCTACGATGTCACGGTCCGGGTCAACTACATCTACGATGAGTCCGACCCCGTCATGCCGGGCACCGAAGCCGCGGGTCCGCAGTACGTCACCTACACCTGGGGCAAGCAGGATCAGGAACCCTACGCATTCGACTGGACGTCCCCCGATATCGAGGGCTTCTCGGCCGATATGACGCTGGTCGCGGGCAACCTCAACGACCTGAAGGGACAATTCTCGCCCGATGCTCCCGAAGTCATCTACACCGTGCGTTACCTCCGCAACACGCACACGCTGACCATCAACTACTGGCTCGGCGCGGTCGGCGGTGAGCGCTACGGCACCTATGTCAACGAGTACCGTTACCTCGACGAGTACAGCGTCCTGTCCCCGGCCGTCCGCGGCTGGACCGCAGGCACCGCGCGCGTCAGCGGTACGATGGGCGATGAGGACATCGAAGTCGACGTCGTCTACACCCACAACCCCTACACGCTGACCGTCCGTTACCTCTTCACCGACGGTACGGAGGCGGCGCCCGAAGCACAGCGCACGCACTACGCCGATGAGCGCTACAGCGTCGATTCGCCGACCATCACCGGTTACGAATCCTCCAGACAGCGCGTCGCGGGTGTCATGCCCGACCGCAGCCTGACCGTCACGGTCATCTACAGCCGCATCGAGGAACCGATCATCATCACCGATGACGATGTACCCCTCGGTATCGGCGCAGCGGTCATGGTCGGCATGGGCGACTGCATCGAGTAACAGAACCGCACAGGCACAAAGTGGACCCGGTGCGCCTTCGGGCGTGCCGGGTCTCGGGGCTATCATGACCCGGCGCCTGTACGGCGCCTGAAAGGATCTGCGATATGTTGAAAAAACTGTTATCGGCTCTTCTCGCCGCACTGCTTCTTCTTTCCGGTGTCGCATTTGCGGATACGCAGAAAGATTACGACACCCTGCGCGTCGCGGGCTTCACGCCCATGACGGGCAACTTCTTCACCACCATGTGGGGCAACAACACCGCGGACGCGGATGTCCGTGCGATGCTCCACGGCTGCTCCCTCGTGACCTTCGATGCGGCGACCGGCTCCTTCGCCGTCGACCCGACGGTCGTCACCGGATTCGTCGCGCGCGGCAACGACTACGGCGACCACATCTACAACATCGTCCTCGCGAACGACCTCAAGTGGTCCGACGGAACGCCCGTCACCGCGAAGGATTACCTCTTCTCCGTGCTGTTCCGCATCGACCCCGTCGTCAAGAAGGCGGGCGGCACCCCCGAGGATTTCTCCTTCATCAAGGGCGTGAACGATTACCTCGCGAAGCGCACCGAGACCGTCACGGGTCTGCGCCTCATCAACGACTATCAGTTCGAGGTCACCATCGCCGCGAACGCGCTGCCGAACTTCTATGAGCTCAGCTACCTCGATATCGAGCCCGTGCCTGCGCACGTCGTCGCGCCCGGGATCGTTGCCGAGGATGCGGGGGATGGCGCGGCGCTCAGCCGTCCGCTTTCCGAAAGCCAGATGAACCGCAACGTCACCGGCAGAAACGGCTACCTCAAAAAGCCCTCCGTCGTGTGCGGACCGTACACCCTCGAAAGCTTCGACGGCACCACCGCGACCTTCAAAAAGAACCCCAACTACAAGGGCGACGCGCAGGGCAACGTGCCCGCGTTCGAAACCGTGACCTACACCGTGACCACCGCGGATAAGGCAGCAGACCTTCTCAAGGAAGGAAAGATCGACCTCATCAACAAGACCCTGTCCGACACCGCGGTCTCCGCGATGATGCAGCTCACCGCAGAGGGCAACGCCGTCACCGCGTACGCGCGCAGCGGTCTGTCCTTCATCAGCTTCTGCACCGAGCGCCCCGCCGTCGCGGATGTCAACGTCCGCAAGGCGCTGGCCTGCCTCTTCGACAAGGAAGGCTTCACGCAGGCGGTCGCAGGTGCGAACGGTATCGCCGCCGGCGGTTTCTACGGACTCGGTCAGTGGATGAACCAGATCGTCTCGAAGACCATGCCCGCCCCGGTCGCGGAGCTTTCCGAGAACGCCACCGCGCAGGAGAAGCGCGAATACGAAAAGGCGATCGCGGAGTGGGAGAAGCTCTCGCTCGATAAGGTCGCCGCGTACGACGGCGGTCTCGAGGAAGCGGTCAAGTACCTGAACAAGAGCGATTACCGCTTCGGCCGCAACGGCGCGAACTACAAGGAAGGCACCCGTTACACCAAGAATGGCAACGCGCTGAAGCTCACGCTGCTGTGCCCGAAGGAGACGGGCGTCAAGTCCGCGCTCGTGACTTACTTTGCGGAACCCGCGAAGGAAGCCGGCATCCAAATCGACGTCAGGGAAGTGGCGTGGAACGAGCTGCTCGACAGCTACTACCGCAACAAGAAGCGCACCTGCGACATGATCTACACCGCGATGAACTTCGACGCGGCGTTCGATCCTTCCGTGCTGTTCGACCCCGCCGATGCGGCACAGGGAATGTCGAACCGCTCCGGTATCCGCGACAACAAGCTGTACGACCTTGCCGTTGCGATGCGCAAGACCGAGCCCGGCGACACGCTGAACTACTGCAAGAAGTGGGTCTCGTTCGTCGAATACACGCAGCAGGTCCTGCCGGTCCTGCCGGTCTACTCGAACGTCTACTTCGACTTCTCGGTCGAAGCCCTGCGCAACTACAACGTCAGTTCGTACGCTTCCTGGCCGCAGGCGGCGGTGCCCGCGTACCTGAGCGACGCGATGCCCGAAGAGACCGGTGAGGTCGTCGTCGCACCGTAAACTCAACAATTGACATATGCAAAATATGTCGAAAAAATTGAAGAAATGACCGTTCCATTGCGGGCATTTGACTGGTATAATAAGAGGGAGAGAGAATCTCCCTCTTGTTTTTTATTTCGATCCGATGGAAAGGAACGGCCGGAATGCACGGTTGGTTGAAACGAAAACCGAATATTCTGCGTGCGGCGCTCACCGCGCTTGCGGTGGTGCTGAGCTTCGCCTTCCTCGGCGCGGCAGCGCTCGTGTGGCCCGCGCCTTCGGGTGGAAAGGCGCTCAAAAAGGGCAAGCTCACCGTCGATGCCGGCAACAGTGCCGACGGGTACATCCTCGTTTCCGCGGGCAAGAACAAAAAGCGCCTCAAGGTCGCCGTTTCGAACGGCGGCGAAAAGATCTATTACGACCTCAACGGCGAAGGCGAGACCGAGGTGCTGCCGCTGACCTTCGGCAACGGCGAATACACCGTGGCGCTCTACCAGAACGCGGGCGGCAACCGCTATTCCGAACAGGGCAAGGTCAAGTTCAAGGTCACGCTGGGCGATGAGTACGCGCCCTTCCTCGTGCCGAACAAGTGGATCGCCTATACCGAAACCACGGCGGCGGTCAAGCAAAGCGAAGAGCTCTGCGCGGGGCTCACCGACCCGATGGCGAAATACGAAGCGGTGAAGGATTTCATCAAAAAGAACTTCGTTTACGATTTCATCAAGGCCGTCACGGCGCAGGCGGGCACCCTGCCGGATATCGACGCGTGCCTCAGCGACCGGCGCGGCATCTGTCAGGACCTTGCGGCGCTTGCGTGCTGCATGCTGCGCGTGCAGGGCATCCCCTCGAAGATGGCGGTCGGCTATGCGGATAAGACCTACCATGCGTGGTGTCTGACCTATATCGACGGGCAGGAGCTTTTCTTCGACCCGACGGCGGAGCTCAACGCAATGGGCAAGGTCTCGACCTACACGGCAGAACATTACTATTGATCATACCCGGTGCCTGCGGTACGCCGCAGACGGATTCCAACAGCGATAGCGCCCACGGGGCGGGAAAGGGAAAACCATGAAAAAGAACAACGGCATTTCCGCAGAGGAACTCAGCGGGTTCTGCGCGCAGGTCGCCATGCTTTTGGAGGCGGGTCTCCCGCTGTACGAGGGCGTCCGCTCGATGGCGGAAACGGGCGCGCAAACGCCCTGCGCCGCGCAGTACGAACAGCTGAGCAACGCGCTCGACGAAACCGGCTCGCTGTATGAAGCGATGCGCCGCGACAGCGCCTGGCCGCGCTATCTCGTGGAGATGACGGGCATCGGCGAACGCAGCGGTCGCCTCGAAGAGGTCATGAAAGGTCTTTCCCGCCAATACGCGCGCGAAGCCCGCGTGCGCGAGGCGATCACCTCGGCGATCGCATACCCCATGATGCTCGGCATCATGCTGGCGGCGGTCATCCTCGTGGTGCTGCTGCTGGTCGTCCCCGTCTTCCGTCAGGTGCTCGCGGGCATGGGCATGGGGCTCGACGCCTCCGCCACGCGCCTCATCGGCATCGGCACGACGGTCGGCTGGGGCGTGCTCGGCATCGCTTCGCTGCTGCTCATCGCGGCGGTGGTCATCGCCGTGCTCATGAAAACGAAATACCGCGAGAAGACGATCGCCTTCCTCACGGATCTCATCCCCATGGTGCGCAAGGTCAACCGCAAGCTCTCCGTCTCGCGTGAGCTTTCCGTGCTGTCCATGACGCTTTCCGGCGGCTTTGCGGCCGAGGAAGCCATCGAAATGGCGGGCTCCGTGCTCGAAGACAAGCACGCGGCGGAAAGCCTGAACGCGATCGCCGCGAAGCTCCGCGACGGCGCCGCATTTGCCGAGACCATGGCGGAGGGCGGTCAGCTCGAAGATCTCCACGCGCGCATGCTGCGTACCGCGGCGGCGGTCGGTCACGAGACCGATATGCTCGAACAGATCGCGGGCATCTACGAAGAAGATGCCGAGAACGGGCTCCACGCGCTCGTCTCCGTCATCGAACCCGTGCTCGTCATCACGCTGTCCGTGGTCATCGGCGGCGTGCTCCTGTCGGTCATGATGCCGATGGCGGGTCTGCTCGCGGGTCTGCTTTAATGGACCGGACCGGAAGGGAGGGGTACCGCAAGTGAACCGAAAGGATGCAGCCGTGATCGCCGCGTTTCTCGCGGTACTGGCCCTGTTCGTATGGACGGTCGGCCGGATCGGCACGGCCGAACAAAACTCCGAAGCGGAGATGGTGCGCACCGCCGTGAAGAACGCGGCGCTCACCTGTTATGCCGTCGAGGGCGCGTTCCCGCAGGAGGTCGGATATCTCCGCGAGAACTACGGTCTTCTCTTCGATGAGGACCGCTTCATCGTCGCGTACGACGGCTTCGCCTCGAACATCATGCCCGATATCCGGGTACTCGAAAGGGGGAAACGCTGATGCGCCCGTTCTCCCGCGGAAGATCCGTTTCTTCCATGTTCGTTTATGTATTGCTCGGTCTGTTCGCCGTGATGTGCACCCTCGCGGTGCTGCTCGGCGCGGGCTTTTACCGCAACGTCACCGACCACGCCTCGGCGCACGCCCACGACAGGATCGTCGGCTCGTACATCCGCTCGATGGTCGCCTCGCGCGCGACGGAGGGCGGCGTGCTGATCGAGAAGGGGGCGGAGGGGGATATCCTCGTTCTGCCCGAGACCTTTGAAGACGAAGCGCTCGTCACCCGCATCTACTGCTATGAGGGCATGCTGACCGAGTGCTTCGGCTATCAAGAGGATGAATTCGAGCCCGACGTGGGCGAACCCGTTTGCGAGGCGCAGAGCCTCTCTGCGGAATACGACGGAAAGCTCCTCCGCGTGACCGTGTTCGACGCGGACGGCTCGGAGCACCGCCTCGCCATCGCCGTGCCGGAAGGAGGTGCGGAATGAACAAGATCGACCGTACGCGCTCCCTCATGATGGAGACCGTCTTTTCCGCACTGTTCTTCCTCGTCTGCGCCGCGCTGCTGTTCCGCTTGCTCGGCGCAGCGTATGAAAAAAGCGTGCTGACCGGTGCCAAGAGCGAGGCGCTCGACGCCTGCCGCACCGCGATCGACACCCTGTTCGCCGCAGACGACAAAGCCGCCGCGGCAGCGGAGCTCGGCTTCGACGCCAACGGCGTGCTCACGACCGAACGCTACACCCTCTCCTTCGAGGGCGGAAGCAAGGACAACGCCGGCGGCGGGCTTTACGAAGGTTCGCTCATCTGCACCGTGAAGGGCGCGGAATGCTTCCGCCTGCCCGTGACCCTGTTTGAGGAGGCGCGCCCGTGAAACGAACGAACGTATCCATCGGCATCGGCACGTCGTCGCTGCTGCTCGTGCTCACGGTGCTGAGCCTCAGCCTGCTCACGGTGCTCACGGCGCTCAGCACGCACAACGACGCGGTTTTGACCGACCGCAGCATCACCATCGCCCAAGCGGACCTCGGTCTGTACGCCGCCGCGGAAAACACCCGCGCCGCGCTCTCGGGCGAGGCGAACAAGGCACACAAGTCCGGCGAGACCGCGGAGGAGATGCTCGAACGCATCCAAAACGCGCTGCCCGCAGGTGCGGAAACCGAAAACGGCAAGATCGTTTTCACCGCAGGGGAAGGGAAGCGCAGGCTTTCCGTCCGCCTTGCGGTCACGGACGAAGACGGCATGTGGCGCTTCGCTTACGAAACGCGGCGCCTGCTGACCGAAACGGAGGACGAATTATGGAACTGAGCGCACTGCTCAAACAAGCCATCGAGCTCGGCGGCTCGGATATCTTCATCATTCCCGGCGCACCCGTCAAGGTGAAAGCGGGCGGCGACCTCGTGCCCGTCGGTGAGCGAATCCTGCCCGCCGGCGCCGAGGAACTCATCGGTCAGGCGTACGCCTACGCGGGGCGCGAGCGCAACCAGCTCGACCGCAACGGCGACGACGACTTTTCCTTCTCCATCCCGGAGCTTTGCCGTTTCCGCAGCAACGTGTACCGCCAACGCGGCACCCTCGCGGCAACGCTGCGCATCGTCGCGTTCGGTCTGCCGAACCCCGACGAGCTCGGCATCCCGAAGCTCATCATCGACCTCACCTCGCACCGCAACGGCATGATCCTCGTCACGGGTCCCGCCGGCAGCGGCAAGAGCACCACGCTCGCCTGCATGGTCGACCGCATCAACCGCACGCGCTCGGGGCACATCGTCACCATCGAAGACCCGATCGAGTACCTCCACCGCCACGACAAATCCCTTGTCAGCCAGCGTGAGGTCCCGGGCGATGTCGTTTCCTTTGCCCGTGCGCTGCGCTCCGTGCTGCGCCAGGCGCCCGATGTCATCATGCTCGGCGAAATGCGCGACCAGGAGACCATCCGCACGGCGATGACCGCCGCGGAAACGGGTCACCTCCTGCTGTCGAGCCTCCACACCGTCGGCGCGGCGAAGACCATCGACCGCATCATCGACGCCTTCCCGGCGGAGCAGCAGGCGCAGATCCGCATGCAGCTCTCCATGGTGCTGCAGGCCGTCGTCTCTCAGCGCCTCGTGCCCTGCGTGAACGGCGGGCAGGTCGCCGTGTTCGAGGTGATGAGCGTCAACCCCGCCATCCGCAACATGATCCGCGACGGGCGCACCCACCAGATCGACAACGCCATCGCCGGCGGCGACGGCATGCTCTCGATGGACAACGAGCTCGCCCGCCTCGTCAAGGCAGGCACCGTCGCCCGCGAGACCGCGCTCATCTACGCCCAGAACCCCGACATGCTGTCGAAGAGAATCTGAAAAACGAAAACCCCGCTTGCGGAAAGCAGCGGGGTATCTTTGTATAAAACCGGGCACTTTTCGCGCTACGCGCGCATGCCCGAGGAGGTGTTTGAATGGAATGGCGTTGGTGTGTCGTTGCAAACATCAAAAAAGAGCACATCGATGAAGAAGGCGTATTGCGTTACGGGACGAAAGAATTTTGCGGCGGCAAAAAAGTCTACCTGTACGGGTCCCCGTGGATCTCGGAGGAATACGAACACGACCCGGATTCGGTACTTGCGCTCGGCGTCAACCGGGATGGACGTTATCAATTCAACGCAGTGCCGGTCGGCTTGCTCGAAAATGTGCGCTGCGCACAGCTCTTCCGCCCCGCGGTGCTCGATTTGATGCATACGTACGAAATGAGAGCAGGCAACCGCCGGTGGCACGAGGACCGGAAGGAAGCCGCGCTGTTCTGCAAAATGCTCGGGCAACGCATGGCAACGGAAACGGAAGGAAAGGCACAGAATGAATGTTGAATTGCCGCACCGGTTTTCCGGCGATCCGCAGAACATATCGATTTGACCGACACCTCGCCGCACACCCAACAAAAAAGAACGCCCATTCGGGCGTTCTTTTCATATTACCGAGATTCAGTTCTTTCTCAGTTTCTTGGCGGTCACCGCAAGACCCACGGCGGAGAGGGCGGCGAGCCCCGCGAAGAGGAGGGGGCGGTTTTCATCGCCGGTCTTCGGCGGCATTTCGGGTCCGTCGATGCGGATGCGCAGCTTGTAGGTCGCGCCGTCGCGGTTGTTGCCGTAGGTGACGTTCACGGTGGCTTCGCCGGCGCGTTCCGCCGTGCCGCCGATGACGATGCGGTTCTGTTCCACGCGGCTGTCGGTCAGCCCGAACTCGTCGAGAGAGCTCAGGTCGCCCGAGGAGAGCGCACGCCCCTGCGGGTTCGTGTCGATGCTGTAGTTCACGCGCTGCCCGACCTGGGCGCTCACGTTTTTCGTGATGGTTTCTTCTTCGGCACCTGCGAGCGTAAGGCTTGTGAGCGCGAACAGCGCGCACAGCAGGGCAAGAAACGCCTTGTTTCTCATGGATCCCTCCGGAAAAGCCGCTCGGTTTCCGAAACGGCATATGTTTGCATATTATGGTATGGATACATTATATCGTATTTTCGCGCAACTGCAACCGCAAATTCGGGGATTTACAGCTTGTTTACAGCCAAAGGCGCACCGAAAGAAGAAACGGAGACCGCCCGGAGGGCCCGCAGAGGATGCACCATGCGCAGCGGCGTACCCGCAAACCGCACCGCCCCGCATCTCCGAACAACGAAAAAGACCCCCGCCGTTGGGCGGGGGTCCTCGGTGTATCGTGTCCTCAGATGTTCAGCAGTTCGGCGTAGGCTTCGAGCGCGCCGTCGGTCTCGTGTGCGAGCACGCGTTTTGCGAGCACCTTTCCCAGCTGCACGCCTTCCTGGTCGAAGCTGTTCAGGTTCCACAGGAAGCCCTGGAACATGACCTTGTTCTCGAAGTGCGCAAGCAGCGCGCCGAGCGCTTCGGGCGTGAGCTCATCGCCGATGATGATGGAGGAGGGGCGCTCGCCCGCGAAGGCCTTGTTCGGGTTCTCGTGATCCTTGCCGCAGGCAAAGGCCATGATCTGTGCCGCAACGTTCGCGCTCAGCTTCGCGCGGCTCGTGCTGCCCTCGATCACGGCGTCGCTGCCCAGCTGCGTCGTGCGGAAGCCGATGAACTGCAGCGGGATGATGTCCGTGCCCTGATGGAGCAGCTGGTAGAAGGAATGCTGACCGTTCGTGCCGGGCTCGCCGAAGATGACGGGACCGGTCGGGTAGTTCACCGCCTCGCCGAAGCGGTTGACGGATTTGCCGTTGGACTCCATGTCCAGCTGCTGCAGGTGCGCCGGGAAGCGGCTGAGCGCCTGCGAGTAGGGCAGCACCGCGGTCACGCCGTAGCCCATGACGTTGCGCTCGTACATGCCGATGAGCGCGTCGAGCATGGCGGGGTTCTTCAGCGGGTCCGCTTCGAGGGCGAGCTTGTCCTCAGCGGTCGCGCCTTCGAGGAAGCGCGCGAACACTTCGGGACCGAACGCGAGGGAGAGCACCGCGCCGCCCACCGCCGAGGTGGAGGAGTAGCGTCCGCCGATGTAATCGTCCATGAAGAACGCGGCGAGGTAGCCGGGGTTCTTCGCAAGGGGCGAGGTCTCGCTCGTCACGGCGACCATGTGCTTTGCGGGGTCGAGACCGGCGGCTTCGAGCGCCTGCTTGACGAAGGTCTCGTTCGTGAGGGTCTCAAGCGTCGTGCCGGATTTGGACACGAGGATGAATACCGCGTGCGCGAGGTCCGTGGAGGCGAGCACCGCCGCCGCATCGTCCGGGTCGACATTCGAAATGAACTTCGCTTCCATCTTGAAGTTGCCGGTCGCCTTCGCCCAGTTCTCGAGCGCAAGGTACATCGCGCGGGGACCGAGGTCGCTGCCGCCGATGCCGATCTGCACCGCGGTGGTGAAGGGCTCGCCGTTCTCGTTCACGATCTCACCGGCGTGCACCGCGTTCGCAAACGCCGCGATCGCTTCCTGCTGCGCAACGTAAAACGCGCGCTTGTCCACGCCGTCTGCAACGACCTTGCCGCACAGCTCGCCGCGGGTCAGCTGGTGGAGCACCAGGCGCTTTTCGCCGGTGTTGATCACCGCGCCGGAAAGCAGCGCTTCGTACTTCTCCTTCAGCTGTGCTTCCTTCGCCAGTGCCGCGAGACCTTCGAGCACCTCGCCGTCCACGGCTTTCGCCGCGTAGTTGTAGGTGAGCCCGCCCGCCATCGGGACGGCGTAGCTCTTCACGCGCTCCGCCGCATCCGCCGCGGAAAGCGCCGCCTTGACGGAAACGCGCTTGCCGTTCTTCAGCGCGGCAAAGCTTGCGAGCGTATCCGTGTTCTTCCAATCGACCATATGATATATCCTCCTGTAATGTTCGGTTGTTTCCATGCGATAGTGTAATCCATAACGCGGGCGTTTATCAAGCCCCGCGCGCTTCACCGCAAGCACCATGTGGTAAAAGCCCTTGCGACCGCGCATCTCCTTCAGCGTCGCCGCCGCGGTGCAGCCCGGTTCGCCGTTCAAAACGAGAAAGTCGCCGTAAAAGGGGTCGTATTGGGCGGCGATGAAGTGCCCCGCGGGCTTTTCGGCGCCGCGGTACAGGTACATCAGAATGAATGCGTGCGCGTCCTTTGCCGCCGCTTCGGCTTCCGCTTCGGTGAAGCACAGCCGCACCTCGTACCCGTCCGCCTCGAGCAGCTTTTTCAGGTAGAAGGGGTCCGCACCGAGCAGACCCGAAAACCGCTGCCCGCGCCACGCCCGCGAAAGCGCCTCCTCCGGGGCGAGCGGCTCGCCCATCAGCAGCCGCAGGTTGTAATAGGCGACCCAGCCGCAACCGTGGTCGGCGGTGTTGCCGCGCTTGCCGAAGGGCACGGCGCGCAGCATCCGCTGGTTCCGGATGAAGCCCTCCTTCGTGAACGCAGGCAGCGTCCTCGCGCAAAACGCGCTTTGCTTTGCCTTATCGGGGAAGGGGGGAAGCTCTGCGGGGAAAGGTCGTTTCGCCGTGCGTTCGAACAGCCCGAGCAGGAAGGAGACTTCCTTCGACGGCGTGCCCGCCGCAACGAGCGCGCATTCGGCTTCGAGCGCGTCCGCCGCCCTGCCGAGCAGCCGCCGCGTGAGCGCGGAGTCTTTCTTTTTCGGCACGCTGTCCTCCTTTCCCGAAGCGCTTTCGTTCAAACCCGTTCATTATACCATAAGCCGCGGTCATATGTACCGACGGGATATGCGGAAAAGTCGTGCTCCTTGTCGGGTTTTACGGTAAAAAAGTGCCGAAAACCGCGAAAAATGAAAAGAAATCATAGGAAAAATCCAAAAAACACCAATGCACAAAAGGCGTATTGTTGATATAATTAAACTATAATCGATATAGAGAAAAGCAATACTGCCATCCGCATCGCCGCAATGGCTTTGTTTGCTGTAAAGGGAAGGGGAACGCAGACGTTATGTACGCAATCGGTGATCTGATCTACTACGGACAGCTCGGCGTGTGCCGCGTGGGGGGCATCGGTGTGCCCGCATTCCTCGCAAACGACCCCGGGGCGCCGCTGTACTACACCCTCGAGCCCATCCAGAAGCAGGGCTCCGTTTTCGTGCCCGTCGACGGAGATGCCTTCATCCGACCGCTGATGGACCGCAGCGAAGCGCTCGCCCTCATCGACCGCATGCCGACCATCTCCAACAGCGTGCGCGGCGGCAAGAACCTGCAGGGCATCGCCCAGGCGTACAGCGAGAAGATGCGCTCCCACAACGTGGACGATCTCGTCTCGCTCATCCTCGCCATCAACGAGAAAAAGAAGCAGCGCGCCGCCGTCAACCGCAGGATCGGCAACATCGACGAAAGCTACCTCAAGCGCGCCGAGTCCCTGCTCTTCGGCGAACTCGCCTGCGCGCTCGGCATCGAGGAAAGCGCCGTCCCCGGCTTCATTACCGACCGGCTCACGCTCCATTGAGCGCAACCCTTGCGCACCGCGGAAAGCCCCTGTATAGGGGTTTTTTCGCATGTTGATACAAGTTTTCGATATGCCCGTTTTTTACTGTGAAACGGCATACCGTTCCGATATAATGAAATCGTTCCCATTGCGGAACGGGAGGAACTGACACGTGGAAAACAACAAGTACATCGTCGGCGTCGGCGCCGCGAACATCGACCAGCACTGGCGCAGTCTCGCGCCCGTCAACCTCAGGGATTCCAACCCGAGCCACTGCAGCCTGACCGTCGGCGGCGTTACCCGCAACATCTGCGAAAACCTCGCCCGTCTCGGTCAGAACGTATCCTTGCTTTCCGCCGTCGGCGACGATGTCTACGCGGAAATGATCGTCCGCGAGTCTTCGCGTGCGGGCATCGACATGTCGCGTGTCCAGCACCGCGCGGGCTTCCGCAGCTCCAGCTACATCGCCGTGCTCGACGATATCGGCGATATGCTCCTCGGTCTGTCGGATATGCGCATCATCAACGACATGCCCGTTTCCTACCTCGAAGAGAACAGGGCGTTCATCTCCGGGGCTTCCGCAGTCGTCTGCGACGGCGCGCTCCCGCGGGAAACGCTCGACGCGCTCATCACCCTTGCGGGCGACAGCCCCTGCTTCATCGACCCCGTCTCCATCGCCTATGCGCGCAACATGGCGCCGCTGGCGGGCAAGTTCCACTGCATCAAGCCGAACCGCTTCGAACTCAACGAGATCGCCCGCATGCCCACCGGCACGGACCTCGAGATCGAGCTTGCGGTCGAGGCGGTGCTCAACAAGGGCACGAACTGCGTGGTCGTCTCGCTCGGTGAGCGCGGCTGCTACTACGCAGACAACACCGGCAAGCGTTTCTTCCGCAACATGATGCCGCTCGAAGAGATGGCGGACGCCACCGGCGCGGGGGATGCTTTCACCGGCGGTCTCATCTACGGCACCGTCAACGGCATGGACGCCGAACACGCGGTGCAGTGCGCACTCGCCGCGGGGCGCATCGCCGCGGCAAGCCCCGTGACCGTCTCCGAAGAGATGAGCGTCGCGAACATCATGAACACCATCGAACAATATTCGTAAATCAAAAAAGGAGAACCGAACCATGTCTTTCAAGAACTACATCGATATCACTCCCGAAATCGAAGCGGCGATCCGCGAGAACCGTCCGGTCGTTGCGCTCGAGAGCACCATTCTCTCCCACGGCATGCCCTACCCCGAGAACGTTGAGTTCGCGGCGGAGGTCGAGAAGATCGTCCGTGCGGAGGGCGCGGTCCCCGCGACCATGGCGCTCATCAACGGCCGCATCAAGGTCGGTCTGACCGCGGAAGAGCTGGAGATCATGTGCCGCGCCGAGAACATCGGCAAGGTCAGCCGCCGCGACTTCGCGACCTACCTCGCCACCAAGCAGAACGGCGCGACCACCGTCGCCACCACCATGATGTGCTGCGAAATGGCTGGCATCAAGGTCTTTGCGACCGGCGGCATCGGCGGCGTGCACCGCAACGGCGAGAACACCATGGATGTTTCCGCCGACCTGCAGGAGCTTGCGAACACCCCCGTTGCGGTCGTTTGCGCGGGCGCGAAGCAGATCCTCGATATCGGCCGCACCCTCGAGTACCTCGAGACCATGGGCGTCCCGGTCCTCGGCAACGGCACCGAAGACTTCCCGGCGTTCTACTGCAAGAAGAGCGGCTTCGGCGTCGACTACGCCGCGAAGGACGAGAAGGAGATCGCGAACATCATCTTCACCAAGTGGGATCTCGGTCTCAAGGGCGGCGCGCTCATCGGCAACCCCATCCCGGATGAGTGGGCGCTCGATTTCGACTACATGGAGGGCATCATCAACGATGCGCTCAAGGAAGCCGACGAGAAGGGTGTCCGCGGCAAGCACATCACCCCGTTCCTGCTCGCCCGCGTGAAGGAAATGACCAAGGGCGTCTCCTTCGCTTCCAACAAGCAGCTGGCTTACAACAACGCGCGCTGCGCCGCAAAGGTCGCCCGCGAGCTCTGCGAGCTGAGCAAATAAGTTTTCCGCGAACCGAAGCCTCTTTCCCGGTCCTCCGGGAGAGGGGCTTTTTCCGTATCCCGGCGCGCACATGACCGCGTTGTCCGCACCGCCCCGGGATGTGGTATAATGTTCGGCGACAACGAACGAATCCCCCGAAAGGAACCGACATCCATGCAACCGAACCCCATCGCCGTCGTGACGGGCGGCAGCTCCGGCATCGGCCGCGCGACCGTCACCGCCCTTCAGGAAAAGGGCTGCTGCGTCTTCGCTCTGTCCCGCCGCGCACAGGGCACGCCCGAGGGTGCGACGCACATCCAATGCGACATCACCTCCGATGCGTCCGTGCAAGCGGCGGTCGCATCCGTGCTCGAAGCGGCGGGGCGCATCGACATCCTCGTCAACTGCGCGGGCGCGGGCATCGCGGGCGCGGTCGAATTCACCGATACCGCGGCGGCGAAGTTCCAGTTCGATATCCTCTTCCACGGCACAGACCGCATGTGCCGTGCGGTGTTGCCGCACATGCGCAAAAACGGCGGCGGGCATATCGTCAACGTCAGCTCGGTCGCGGCGGTCGCGCCCATCCCCTTCCAAACGTACTACGCGGCGGCAAAGGCAGCGGTCGATTCGTATACCATGGCGCTCGCGAACGAGGTGCGCCCCTTCGGCATCCGCGTGTGCGCCGTCCTCCCGGGCGATATCAAAACGGGTTTCACCGCGGCGCGCGTTTCGGAATGCAAAGGCGACGATGTCTACAACGGGCGCATCCGCAAGGGCATCGCCACTATGGAAAAGGACGAGGAAAACGGCATGGACCCCGCTGTCGTCGGGCGCGCCATCGCGAAGGCGGCGCTCCAAAACAATCCGCGCCCGCTCCAAACCGTCGGCTTCTCGTACAAGGCGGCGGTGCTGCTCGTGAAGCTGCTGCCCGCCCGCGCCGCGAACTTCATTCTGCGCAAGCTCTACGCGTGAGGCAGAGCCGGTCCGCTGTGACGGTACCTGCAAAAGCGACATCCCCAAAACAAAGCATCCCCCGCATCCACACGGACGCGGGGGATTTCTTTTGGCATTTCCGTTACGGCGTTTCCGCAGTCACGGCGGTTTCCTTGCCTTCGAAGGCGCCCGTGGCGAGCGCCGCTTCTTCCGCTTCTTGCGCGGCGCGCTGCACGGCAAGGGCATCGCGCAGGCTCTCCGACCGCACGATCTCGCGCGGCAGGTCGAAGCATGCGGGCATTCCGTCGTACCGTTCGGGCACCCAAGCGCCGTTGTGCTCCGCATACGGCCACTGCACCGTCACGGAAAACGAATCCACGCAGGGCAGTTCCTCCGCCACGATGGCTTCGAGCTCGGTCAGCCGCGCCGCGAGCTCATCCCACGTCGGCGCATTTTGCTCCGTTTCGACCCACACCGTCAGCGTGGCGGGGTAGGGGAAGTGCATGCGGTCGTACGGCAGGTCGAGCGGCACCGCCGAAAGCGTCTCCTCGGGGATCTCCCGCGACACCGGGTCGCACAGCACGAGCCCCGTGCGGTGGGGAAAGCGTTCTTTGAGCAGCTGCTCCGCATCGTCGTCCAGCGCCTTCGCCAACCGCATCAGCGTGTTCTCGCGCCCTTCCACGCGGCGCACGCGGTCGTCCGTCCAGCCGTCCGAGTTCTTCCGAACATCGAACCAACCGTCGGCGTGCGCTGCGTCGTTCACGCGGCAATAGTACCCCGCCATCTTGAAATCGTATGTTGCGTCCTCCACCGTGTAGGGCTCCCCGGGGTAGGTCGCGGCGACATATGCCCGCGCGCCGCGGGTCGTGCGGTACCGCTGCACGGGGCTGCCGTGAAAGGCAGCGTACACGGCGTACGCCAACGCCAAAACGAACACGGTAACGGCGGCAAGCAACAGCTTCGTTCTCAAGCGCATGGAAAAACTCCCTTCCGAACCGGGCACCGGGTCGCACCGCAACGCGCCCGATCGTGCCGAATAGCCTATTTTAGCACGCGCGGGAACGGAAATCATGAACACAATGAAAAACTGAGGCAAACAAGAAAAGCACTCCTTCGGAGTGCTTTTCTTTTGCCTTTTCCCGTGGGGCTCAGCAGCAGGTATAGCCGCCGTCGATCGCGATGGACTGACCGGTGACGTAGCTCGATTCCTCCGCGCCGAAGAACAGCGCCGCGCTGTTCAGCTCGCCCTCTTTGCCGTAGCGCTGCATCGGCACGCTCTGCTTCGCGAACGCCTGGAAGTAATCGCTCTCGAGGGTCGCGGTGGTCAGCTCGGTGTAGAAGTAACCGGGGCAGATGCAGTTGACGGTGATGCCCTTGGTGGCGAGCTCCGCCGCCGCGCCGCGGGTGAAGTTCACGACCGCGCCCTTGGATGCGTGGTAAGCGATGGTCGGGATCGCGGTGTTGCCGACGAGACCGTAGATGGAAGCGATGTTGATCACGCGGCCGTAGCTCTGCTTGCCCGCCTGCATGGCGCGCTCCATCAGGTTGGTGAAGGCCTTGGTCATCATATAGACGCTCTTCAGGTCGAGGTTCAGGGTGAAATCCCAGTCGCTGTCGTTGAAGTTCATCAGGGGCGTTCCGGTGCCCTTTTCGCCGCCGGCACAGTTGACGATGACTTCGCAGTGACCGAACTCGCCTTCGACCGCCGCGACCGCCGCCTCGATGGATGCGGTGTCGGTCACGTCGCATGCGACGGGCAGGACTTTGACGCCGTACTTCTCCGCCCACTCTTTGGCGGAGGCTTCGAGACGCTCGACGCGGCGCGCGAGGAGAACGAGGTCCGCGCCGTTTTGGGCGAAACCTTCAGCCATCTGCTTGCCGAGACCCGAGGAGGCGCCGGTGACTGCTACGACTTTGCCGGAATAATTGAACATGATTTGGGTTTTCCTTTCTGGATATGAGATGTGATGCCCGATGTGTCGGTATCGATACATACAGTATAAACGATACCGCTTTGATAATATCGTATCAAATATCCGAATTGTGATAGAAAATTTGAATTGTTCGTATACGGGAGGGAAGGAGCACCCGGTCGGATGTGTCCTGCGGAAAAATACGGCTTATCCGCATACTTTCCGGCACGGCATCGCGAAAGTGTGCTACAATACGGGTAACGACACCGTGGAGGAAACCATGCAGAACGAACCGGAATTCCGTTGGGAATACACCCTGCCGCTGCGCAGGGAAAAAGTCTTTTGGATCTTGATGGGCGTGCTGGGGGCGACGGGCTTTTTCGTGGGGCTGTTTGCCGCGCTGTACGCGCTTTCGGGTCCGGAAGCGAAGCGCTCTTTCACCGTGTTCGGCGTGCTCGCGTTCATCGTGGTCGCCGCGGAACTCGTGGGCTTCCTCGTGCTGAAAATCGTGCGCAAGGGGCGCAGCACCACCGCCTACACGGCGGACGGAACTTCCGTCTTCTGCCCGGAGGATTTCGGTGAGGTGAAGTTCGCATCCGTCCGCAAGCTGACGCGACGTCGCAGGACGAACGCCATCGAGCTGTCCGAGCTGTTCCGCACCGTCACCGTCTGCGCGGGGGACAGCGATTACGAGCGTGTTTGGAACTTCATTGCGGCGCATTGCCCGCAAGCGGAAACAGAGGAGGGTTGACATGGCTTTCACCGAACGAACGGAAGACCGTCTGGTCTGGGAACACACCTCCGTCATGGGCGGGGGCAACGAAAACGCCGTGCGCGACGTCGGCATCTTTTACGTCGTCTGCATGGGCATCTACGCCCTTGCCGCCATCATCGTGCGGCATCAGCTCGGGACCTCGTGGGCGTCCGCAATGCGGATGTTCTTTTACATCGGCGGCGGGATGACGATGCTCTTCGTCATCGTGGGCGGCATCACGTATCTCATCACCCGCAACAACGTCGCGCGGGAGGAACACCTGCGCTATACGATCGGCGGGGAGACCATCGAGGTCCTGCGCCTTTCCGACGACAAGGTCATCGGGCGCTTGCGGCTCGATTCCGTCTTCATCGCCGAGCGTTGCAAACGATACGGGTGGATCGAAGTGCGCAGCCGCGGGAACGGGCGCGGTTATTCATCGGTCCGCGTCTTCGCCGCACCCGATGAGATCGACACCGTGTGGGAGACGCTGAGAGCCCGGACACCCGAAGACGCTCACTTCAAAGAGAATTACGACTGAAGCACAACGACCGCGGACATTTCGTCCGCGGTCGTTTTTTCATTGTTCTTTTGTTCCGGTGCTTTTGCCTGCGTGGCACGCGCCCCGCATCGCGCAGTGGCTGCATCCGCACCCGCAGGAGCTTTTGCCGGCTTTTCTGTCGCAAACCATCTTGCGGACGATCGCCGCCACGATCCCGAGCAGCGCGAGGGAAACGACGAGCGTCCCCGCGTTCGCTTTCAACCATTCCGTCATTTGGATATCGCTCCTTTCGTCAGGCGTTTCCGTTCTTGCGGGCGTTGCCGGCGCGCTTGAAGAACAGCAGGTACAGCATCGCCGCAAGGCACGCCGCCGCGCACACGGTGCCGATGGGGTCCGCATTGCCCGCGAACAGCCGCCCGAACTGGTTCACCATCAGCGCGACGACATAGGCGAAGCCGCACTGGTAGGCGATGGCGAAGGTCGTCCAACGTGTGTCGTTCATTTCGCGCTTGATGGCGCCGATCGCCGCGAAGCAGGGCGCGCACAGCAGGTTGAACACGAGGAAGGAATACCCGGAGACCCCGTCGAAGGCGTTGGCCAGCGCCTGCCACACGGTCAGCTCCCCGCCGCCGTACAGCACGCCCATCGTGCCGACGATGTTCTCCTTCGCGACGAGCCCCGTCACCGATGCGACGGCGGCCTGCCAGTTGCCCCAGCCGAGCGGCGCGAAGATCCACGCGAAGCCGCGCCCGAACGCCGCGAGTACGGAGCTGCCGAGTTCCTCCTCACCGAGCATGCGGAAGCCCTCCGCAGTGAAGCCGAAGCGGGTCAAGAACCACACCACGACCGTCGACAGGAGGATGATCGTGCCCGCCTTTTTGATGAAGGAACTTCCGCGTTCCCACATCGAGCGGAGCACGTTGCCGAGCGTCGGCAGGTGATAGGCGGGCAGCTCCATCACAAACGGCGCGGGCTCGCCCGCGAACATGCGCGTCTTTTTCAGCATCACGCCCGAAACGACGATCGCCGCCATGCCGACGAAGTACGCCGAGGTCGCGACCCAAGCGGAGCCGCCGAAGATCGCTCCCGCGATCATGGAGATGAACGGCACCTTCGCGCCGCAGGGGATGAACGTCGTCGTGAGGATGGTCATGCGGCGGTCGCTCTCGTTTTCGATCGTGCGCGAAGCCATCACGCCCGGAACGCCGCAGCCCGTGCCGATGAGCATCGGGATGAAGGACTTGCCCGAAAGACCGAACCTGCGGAACACGCGGTCGAGCACGAAGGCGATGCGCGCCATGTAGCCGCACGCCTCGAGGCACGCGAGCATGAAAAAGAGCACCAGCATCTGCGGCACGAAGCCGAGCACGGCGCCCACGCCCGCGACGATGCCGTCGAGCACGAGCCCCTTGAGCCAATCGGCGGTCCCGAGGGCGTCCAGCGCGCGCTCCGCAAGCACCGGGATGCCGGGGATCCACACGCCGTATTCCGCCGGGTCCGGTTCACCGCCGAGCTCCGCAAGCGTTTGCTGCGCGTTCGCATAGTCCGCAAGCGTTGCGGTCGTTTCCGAAACCTCAAGCGTTTCTTCGTCCTCGATCACCACGGGAAAGTCCCCCGCGGGCGCGGTGCCGTGCTCCGCCACGTAGGCTTCGTAAGCGTCGTTCACGGCGCTCGCTTCGGCGTAGCGCTCCGCGACCTCGGCGTAACCGCCGTCGCCGAACAGGTGGAAGCCGTCTCCGAACACGCCGTCGTTCACAAAGTCCGTCGCGGGGGTGCCGATGCCGACCATCGAGACCCAGTAGACGAGGAACATCACCGCTGCGAACACCGGCAGCCCCAGCCAACGGTTCGTGACGATGCGGTCGATCTTGTCCGAGGTGCTCGCTTTGCCCGCGTTCGCCTTTTTGTAACTGCCCTGCAGCACTTCCGAAATGAACGCATACCGTTCCCCGGTGACGATGCTCTCCGCGTCGTCGTTGAGTTCCCGCTCCACGGCGGCAACGGTGCGATCGACCTCCGCAAGCGCTTGCGCCGAAAGGGAGAGCAATTCCGCGATCTTCTCGTCACGCTCGAACAGCTTCAGCGCGAACCAGCGCTGCGTGGCTTCGGGCGTGTGCCACAGCGCGCTTTCCGCAATGGCGGTCAGCGCGCGTTCGACGGGTTCCGAAAAAACGGTCGCGGGGGAGAAGTCGCGGTCGTTCGCAGCAGCGATCGCGGCCTCGGCGGCTTCTTCGATGCCCGTGCCCTTCAGCGCGGAGATCTCGACGACCTTGCAGCCGAGCCGTTCGGAAAGCGCCGCGGTGTCGATGCGGTCCCCGTTTTTCCGCACGAGGTCCATCATGTTCAGCGCGATCACCACGGGGATGCCGAGCTCGGTGAGCTGCGTCGTGAGGTAGAGGTTCCGCTCGAGGTTCGTTGCGTCGACGATGTTCAAAATCACATCGGGACGTTCGCCGGTGAGGTGATTCCGCGCGACGATCTCCTCGGGGGTGTAGGGGGAAAGGGAGTAGATGCCGGGCAGGTCCGTGACGGTCACCTCCGGGTGCCGTTTCAGCGTGCCTTCCTTCTTTTCGACGGTCACGCCGGGCCAGTTGCCGACGAATTGGTTCGACCCCGTGAGGGCGTTGAACAGGGTTGTCTTTCCGCAGTTGGGGTTTCCCGCAAGCGCGATGCGCAAATTCATGTTGGTTTCCTTTCTGCTCCGTTGAGCTTTGAGCGGTTAGTCTGTGCTAACTGTCGCCTGAAAAAAGAACGGCAGTCCGCCGTGGTGTTATTCGACTTCGATCAATGCCGCGTCCGCCTTGCGGATCGACAGCGCGTACCCCCGGACTTCGAGCTCGATGGGGTCGCCGAGGGGCGCGACCTTTTTGACGCGCACGGTGGTGTGCTTCGTCAGCCCCATGTCCATGATGCGCCGCTTCACGGCGCCTTCGCCGTTCAACCGCGTGACGACGGCGCTTTCGCCGATGCCGATGTCGTTCAGTGTCTTCAATGCGTGTTCCTCCTTTATGCTTCAGACCGCGATCTTTTGGGCGAGGGTGTCGCTCAGGGCGATCCTGCTTTCCTTGACCTTGACGATGAGGTTGCCGTTCAGCGTCGTGACGACGGAGATCTCACCGCCGACCCGGAAGCCGAGGTTTTCGAGGTGTTTTTTGACCTCCGGCGTCCCGCCGATGCGCTTCACGGTCAGCGTCTCTCCGGTGCTTGCGTAATTCAAAGGCATGCGTTTTCTCCTTCCGCGACCGATGCGGTTTGCCGTCCGCAAGGTGCCATACGATGGTTAGCTGTTGCTAACTGACGGAACATTATTATAGTTAGCGAATGCTAACTTGTCAATGGGTTTTTGAATTTTTTTCACAACAGAGCGAACAAAGCGCCAAACGCACCGAAACACCCCACCGTACGCGTGCGCGTTGCACTTGGTTTTACAATTCACCTTCCGGATCTTCGGTTTGCAACCCGGCATTCAAGTCCCGAAGATCGATATCCGGAATTTTCGCTTTCAGCCCCACGAACCCCCAAAAAAATAAAAATCCCCAAAAGTTTGGGGAAAGGGGGCGCGGGGGCCCTCTCATGCTGTTAATAACAGCACTGCCGGGACGGTTTTGCTTCGCAGAAACCGTTTACCGATTTTCAAATCGGTTTTCCCCCGCAAAACAAGGATTTTCTTGCAAACTCTTCACTCCGCGAGTTTGCCGAAACGCTCGTTGATCGCAAGCGCGGGGTCGGTCGGCACGGGCACGCCCACCGTACCTTCGGGGATCTCCACATCTTCCACGGCTTTCAGCGTTTTGCCTTCGAACTGCGGCAGCCACTTGCGCTCCGCCTCGAACAGCTCGGCGACCATTCTGCGGCAGTCTCTCAGCGTGAGCTTCGTGCTCGTCAGCGGGTCCATCGCGCAGGCCCAGAACGCGAGCTCGGGGTCTCCGGTCAGCGCCGCTTCGGAGGCGAGCCCCTGCACGGAGATGTTGCTCATGTTCATCGCCGCGAGGTGTGCGGGGATGCGCCCAACGTTGTAGGGGTGGAAGCCCTCCTTGTCGGCGTATACGGGCACTTCGACCGTTGCGTCGAGCGGCAGGTTCGCGATCGAGCCGTTGCGGTTCGAAATGTTGCCGCTGAAGCGGAAGGGAACGCCCGTCATGATCGCCTCGATGATGTAGGAGCAGTACTCCTTCGAACGGGGCTCGAGCTCACCGCTTTCGATGGAGAACACGTCGGTGTTCTTGAACTTCTCGGCAATGGCGGTGTTGAACTTCAGCGCCGCGCCGGTCTCGCCGCCGAACATCGGTTCGTCGCAGTAGGTGTCCAGCGCTTCGCGGCTGCTGCGGAACCACGGGATGTACTCGGAAAGGTGCCCGGAGGACTCGGTCATGAAGTAGCCGCAGTGGCGCATCAGCTCGCCGCGGACCTTTTCGTTCTTGTAGTACTCGGGCTTTTCCATGTTCTCCTTGAGCAGGGGGTAGAGGTCGCGCCCCTTGTGCTCGAGCTTGAGGAACCAGTCCATGTGGTTGATGCCCGCGTTCACATAGTCGATCTCGTCCTTCGGCACGTTCGTGTAGCCGGAGATGAGGTCCAGCGTGGTCTGCACGCCGTGGCAAAGCCCCACGACCTGCGCCTTGGTGCACTTGGCAAAGGTCGTGCAAACGGCGCCCATCGGGTTCACGTAGTTGAGGATGTAGGCGTTCGGGCACAGCTCGTCGATCTCGCGCCCGAGCTCGGCGATGACGGGGGCGGTGCGCAGCATGCGGAATACGCCGCCGGGTCCCAAGGAATCGCCGATGCACTGGTCGACGCCGTACTTCAGCGGGATCTCGATGTCGTACTTGTAGGCGTCGTTGCCGCCGATGAGGAAGGTGCAGATCACGAAATCCGCGCCCTTCAGGGCTTCCCTGCGGTCGGTCGTGCATTCGATCTTCGCGTCGATGCCGTTCTTGTCGATCAGCTGGTCGGCGTACTGCTTCATCTTTTCGAGCTTCCACATCGTGGGACCCATCAGCATATAGGTCGTGCCGGCCATACAGGGGGTGTTGAACATGTCGTTCAGAAACTGCTTGGTGAAGACGAGGCTTCCCGCGCCGATGATCGCTACTTTCGTCATGGGTTTTCTCCTGTTTGTCGTTGGGGTTTGAGCAATGCCTTCCGAAGGTCAGGCCTTCTTCGCGGCTTCCGCCTGCTGCTTCGCCGCGAGCTTCGTGCGCACCGCGGAGATCGCCAGCGCAAGGATGATCAGCGCGCCGGAGGCGATGTCCTGCCAGAACGCGTCGACGTGCATCATGTTCAGCGAGTTCGAGATCAGACCGATGAGCAGAACGCCGCACAGCGTGCCGCCGATGCTCGCCTTACCGCCGGAGATCGGGGTGCCGCCGATGACGACCGCGCCCATCGCGTTCATTTCCATGCCCGCGCCGTAGGAGGGCAGACCCGAACCGAGGCGGGAGAGGTACATCGCCGCCGCGATGCCGACGAGGATACCGTCGATGGCGAAGAACTTGATCTTGCTCGCGTTCACGTTGATGCCGGAAAGGTACGCCGCCGTCGGGTTCGAACCGATGGCGTAGATCTGGCGCCCGGTCTGCGTGAATTTCAGCATGATGTACGCGATGACGAAGCCCGCGAGAGCGATGACCACCATGATCGGCACGGAGCCGAAGACCTTCGTGGCGGAGAAGAAGCGGAACTTGCCGGTGATCATCTGCAACACGCCCTGCGTCAGCAGAAGACCGATGCCCGTGTACACGCCCGTCGTCGCCATCGTGATGATGAACGAGGGGGCTTTGAGGGCGATGGAGAGCGAGCCGTTCAGCACGCAGCAGAAGGTCGCCAGCGCGACGCCCGCGAGGAACACGAGAAATTCGTTCACGCCGTTTTTGATCATGATCGCCATCACGCAGGTGCAAAGACCGATGATCGCGCCGACGGAGATATCGAAGTGCCCGGAGCCGATCATGACCGATGCGCCGATGGCGACGAGGGAGAGGCTCGCCACCTGCGTCACGATCGCCAGCATGTTCTTCCAGGTCAGGAATTTCGGGTTCACGATCGTGGTCACCGTGCCGATCAAAAGGATGATGATCACGAGCACGAACCACTGGGAATACAAAAGCTTTTTCAGGTTTTTCATGTTGTTCCTCCGTTATTGGATGCCGATGAATTCTTTCACGAGGCTGCTCTCGCTCGCTTCGCTCCGGTCGACGATGTTCACGAGCTCGCCGTTGCGCATCACGCCGATGCGGTCGCTCAGGCTGATGAGCTCGGGCAGCACCGAGCTGATGACGATCACGTACTTGCCCTGCTTCGCGAGCGACACGATGCGGCGGTAGATCTCCTCCTTCGCGCCGACGTCCACGCCCTTGGTCGGTTCGTCGAACACGTACACGCGCCCGTCGTCCACGAGCCAGCGGCTCAGCACCATCTTCTGCTGGTTGCCGCCGGAAAGGTTCTGCCCCTCGACCTCCTGCGAGAAGGTCTTGATGTGCAGGTCTTGGATCTGGAAGTCGACGGTCTCGCGTTCCTTCTTGAGGTCGATGAATTCCTTCCGTTCGTTGTGCGAGATCATGATGTTTTCGGAGATCGGGCGGATGTTGAACATGCTCTCCTGCTTGCGGTTCTCGAAGATCATGTAAAAGCCCTTCGCAACGGCATCCTTCGGGCTCTTCGGCGTGATGTCCTCGCCGTCGATGAGAAGCGTGCCCGAGGTCTTCGGGTCGCAGCCGTATACGGCGCGCATCAGCTCGCTGCGCCCCGCGCCCGCAAGCCCGCCGAGACCGAAGATCTCGCCGCGGCGCACGGTGAAGCTCACGTGCTTCACGCCGCTCGGCGCGCAGTAGTCGCGCACCTCGAGCGTGCCCTCGCGGATCTCACTCGCTTCTCTGGCGTAAAAGCTCGAGGCGGAACGGCCGACCATCTTCTGCACGAGCTCGTCGGGCGTCGTGTCCTTCAGGTCCATCGTGCAGATGTAGTGTCCGTCCTTCAGAACCAATGCGCGGTTGCCGAGCTCGAACACCTCTTCGAGGTAGTGGGAGATGTAGATGATGCCGCGCCCTTCGGCGGCGAGCTGCTTGACGAGCCGCATCAGCGCTTCCGTTTCGCGCTTGCCGAGCGAGGAGGTGGGTTCGTCCATCACGACGATGCGCGCGTCGCGCTTCACCGCCTTCACGATCTGCGTGCACTGCTTCTGCCCGGGGGAAAGGGCGGAAACGGGCGTGCCCGCGTCGAGGTCGAGCCCCAGCTTGTCGATGATCTCCTGCGTGATCTTCTCCTGACGCTTGCGGTCCACGAAGGGTCCCTTCTTCAGCTCCTCGCCGAGGAACACGTTGTCCGCGATGGTCAGCGTATCCACGAGGTCCGCGTCCTGATAGATCACGGCGATGCCCATATCGATCGCGTCGCGGAGGTGCATGCGGGAAAAGCTCTTCCCGAACACCTCGATCGTGCCGGAGGAGGGCGCCTCCGCACCGGACAGTATTTTGATCAGCGTCGATTTGCCCGCGCCGTTTTCGCCGACGAGGCACAGTACGTCGCCGCTGTACAATTCAAGATCCACATCGAACAAGACCTGCACGCTGTTGAAGGCCTTGTTGATTTGTTTCAAATGCAGCAGTTTTTCCATGGGTTCCCTCATAACCTTTATATAATCACATAGGGAAGATCGGTCGGATCTTCCCTATGCCAAGAGAAACGGGGTCGTTTGGGTTTATTTGATGTACTCGTACAGCGCCGGGAAGTGCTCGGCGGTCAGGGTCTTGTAAGCCTCGAGGTTGACTTCCCACGGCACGACCTCAACGGGGTTGGTGGTGTCGGTCTCGGGAGTGATGGCGATGTTGGGCAGGTTGTACTGCACGTTGGTCGCGGCTTCCTTGTTGACGGCTGCGTCATACAGCGCGAGGGCTGCGATGAAGCCTTCCCAACCGGGGGAGCTGGAGATGGTGAAGCTCAGGGAGCCGTTCTTGATCATTTCGACGCCGACGGGGGAACCGTTCTGCGCGATGATGATGTACTTGTCGGCAACGCCCATATCTTCGAGACGCTGACGGACGGCAGCTGCCATATCCTCGTTCATGACGAACAGGATGCCGAACTCGAGACCGGAGTTCACGAGGTCTTCCGCCTTGTTCGCGGCGACCGCGGGGGTGTATTCGCCTTCTTCGATCTTGATCAGCTTGTTCTGACCGAGCTTCGCGGCGGTCTCTTCCATGGCCTTGTTCACGGTCTGGCAGGGAACGGACTCGAAGTTACCGGTGATGATGACGAAGTCCTTGCCGGGGTGGTTTTCGGCCATCCAGGTGGCGTAGTCGACGCCCATGCCCGCCCAGTCGAAGTCGACGGCGCCGGCAACGGGGCAACCCGCGTTGAAGACGGTACCGACGGAGTCGGTCGCAACGACGGGGATACCCGCCTCATCGCCCTTGATCGCCGCGGTGATCGCGCCGCTCTCGTTGAAGGAGAACACGGAGATACCGTCGACCTGCTGGTTGACGAGGTTTTCGATGTTGGCGAGCTCCTGGCTCACATCGTAGTTGGAGTTGATCACGACGACTTCAACGCCGAGCAGTTCCGCAGCGGCCTGGAAGCCTTCCACATCTCTGAGGTACCAGGTGTCGGGACCGGGGGTGATATAGCCGAAGGTGAGTTTCCCCTCCGCAAGAGCGGAAACGCCGGTCATGGCAAATACCATAGCCAATGTGAGAACGATCGCGATGAGTCTTTTCATGTTGTTCCTCCGTTATGATTTTGCCGCATGCGCGGCTTGTTACCGTTACCATAACACGGCGTGTCGGGCGTGTCAATCGCGGGTTTGCGGCGCGGAAACGGCACTCGTTGTCGTCTCAAGAAACCGATGGAAAAGCACCGATTGAATGCGCATATCCGGATGCGGAAAAACACGGTGAAACGGGGGAAAAACGGAGACGCCGTGGCGAAAAACACCGATGCCGCGCACGGGTTTTCCCTCCCCGCAACAACAAAAAACGCGGGTTCATTTCCCGCGTTTTTCCAAAATGTCTTTGGCGAGCTCGCTGCCGCCCGTCAGGGCTTTTTCATAGCACCACAGCGCCGGGTCTTCGATGCCGACCTTCCCTTCGATGCACGAGCCGACCATCACCAGCGCGTCCGCATCGCCGAGCGTCGCCGCCTTCAGAAACAGTTCGAAGGCCTTTTGTTCGTCCTTTTCGGTGCCGATGCCGTTCAGGTACATGAGCCCGAGGTTGAACAGCGCCGTGGTGTTCGTGCCGTTCTCGGCGCGTTGCATCCAATGGAAAGCCTTCTCCGCGTCCGGCTCCGTGCCGATGCCCTGCATGTAGCAGTACGCCGCCGCCGTCACCGAAAGCTCGTCGCCGTTTTCCGCCGCCTGTTCGAACAGCCGCAGCGCCTTTTCGGGGTCCTTCGCGGTGCCCTCGCCGTCGCGGTAGCACAGCGCCGCGCTGTTCATGCCCGAGCTGTTGCCCATCTCCGCCGCGCGGTCGTAGCAGGCGAAGGCCTTCTCCATGTCGGCCTCGGTGCCGATGCCCGTCGCGTAGCAGTGCCCGAGCGCGGTCAGGCAGGTCGCGTCACCGAGCTCCGCGCCCTTGCGGAACCAGTAAAACGCCTTCTCCGGGTCGGGCGCAACGAACTCGTAGCTGTGCCCCAGCGTCAGGCAGGCATCGGCGTTGCCCGCGTTCGCCGAAAGCTCCAGCATCGAAAGGATCTCGGGCGTCAGTTTGTTCGTCTGCGCATAGGTCGCCATGACGTCGCTGTACATCAGCATGCGCCGTTCGTTTTCCGTGCGCGCGTTTTGCCACAGCAGCACGCCCGTCACGCCGAACACCACCGCCGCGATCCCGCCGATGATGCTCCGCCGCAAGATCGTCCGCCGACGCTCGCGGTCGACGAGGCGGTTGAAGCGGACCCCGAGCAAGATCGACAGCAGCCGCAAAAACGCCTTTTGCTTGCCGAGCTCCCCGACGTTAGCGCCGAGGTAGTGCCGCTCGGGGTCGTTGCGCAGCTCTTCGGAATAGCATTCGAGCTCCGCGCGGTCGGTCTCCGGTTCACCCTCCACGATGAAGGGGATGATGTTCTCCGCCCGACCGATGCGCTTGAAATAGGCGATCTCCGCCGCGACCCACGGCGATGCGGCGCTGTTCGGCGAGCAGATGACGATGAGGTAGCGCGACAGGCGCAGCTCCCGTTGGATCGACTCCTGGAGCTCCACGCCCGCAAGGTCGGTCTGGTCGCGGAAGACGCGCAGGTGTTTCCCCGTAAAGGTGCCCTCGCGCCGCGCCTCCGCGGGGATGCGGTGCCGCTCCAGCTTCGTTTGCAGCCAGCGCCCCCAGTTCATGTCCCGGTGGCTGTAGCTGATGAACGCGTCGAACTCAAACCGTTGTTCCATGTTCGTTTGCCTCCGCCGCCCGCCGGAGCAGCGCCGGCAGGGCAAGTACGTTGTTGCGGTCCATGGCCTTGTAATCCACGGCGCCGCCCGTGACGCGGTTCTCCTTTTCGCTCAGCGCGTCCAGCTCGTCCCAGGGGACGAGGCAGGCGTGCAGGCGCAGCCGCGCGTCCTTCCCGATGCGGAGCGAACTCTTTCCGTCGCGCTTGCATTCCGCCGCATACCGCTCCGCACGCTTTTTCCAAACCTCCTCGGACATCGGGCGGTAGCCCATCACCGCGTGGAAGGCGCACCAGCGCTTGTGCTCGGTTTCCGCAAGGTTTTCGAGCAGCGCGTCCGCGGGGCAAAAGCGTTCGGGCGCATCCGCGCAGCCGCTCATCGCGAGGAAGGCGGGGGCGAAGTCGGCGGAAGCGCGGCAGCTCAGCCGCGAGAAGTAATCGCACCGCTGCCAGTTTTCCGCGGGGGAAAGCCCGTTGTCGCCGCAGTAGCTCGCATTGACGATCATCGCGAGCCCGTCGAGCGTCTCGGCGTCGAGCAGGTCCGAGGTGCAGATATCGAGGTAGGCGGGGTCGGTCAGCCCGTGCTCCGTGCAGAGGATGCCGGATTTCGTGACCGAAACGATCGCGGGCATGCGCTCGTCGCCCTCGAACAGGTCGAGCAGCTCCCGTGCGATCTCGCGGTTCTCGCGGTCGCTCCCGGTGCTCAAAACGATGTAGTGCGGCTTGCCGTTCTCACGGCGGAGAAAGCGGTAAAAGTCGCCCGACTTGCCGCCGAAGGGGTGGAAGCGGATGTCGTACGCTGCGGTGAGCGGGCTGTCCTCGAGGCTGCCGGGCTGCGCCTTGGCGTCGAAGACGTCTGCGTGGAAGGTGCTTCCCGCAAAGTTCGCGTTCATCACCAGCTGCGCGAGGGCTGCGCGCCCCATCTGCCCGAAGCCGACGACCGCACAGCGGAAATCCTCCGTCGCGCGCCCCGTATCATCGAAGGAAAGCGTGCGCACCGGGGGAAGCCGGCGGATCATCAGCCGTGCCGCGAGTGCATAGGCGTCGAAGGCGAACACCGTGCCGAAGCCCGTGCCGTTTTCCGCCATCAGCTGCGCCGCACGGCGGTCGCCCGCGTCCGCAATGGTCAGCGTCGTCTGCGCGGGGGTCACGCCGCGCTCCGCCAGCGCGTCCTTCAGGGCGTGTGCCCACGCAAGGTTCCGCAGCCCGTCCGGGTGCATGGCAGCGGCGTGCAGCTTGCGCTTGCCGGGTCCCATGCCGATGTGCTGCAAAAACGCGCGGTCCGGACACAGGGCGGAGGCGGTCTTTTCGACCTGTGCGCCCATCGCGACCGCCGCGGATTCCGCCGCGGGGTCCGGGTCGCCGTCCGCAAACAGCACGGTCAGCCGTCCCTTCGCGGCGCGCGTCCGCGCAAAGGCGACGCTCTCCTTCGTGAGCCCGAACACCACGAGCAGGTCGCCGCGCTTCAACAGCACCGTGCGGAGCTTCTTCAACAGCCTGCCGCCGAGGGTCGCGACCGTTGCGCTCGCCGTCGCGTAAAAGGCGAGAAAGTGCCCCAGCCAGAACACGGCGGGCACCCAAGCATGTTCCCACAGCGGGGTCGCCTGCACGGATGCCGCGTCGTTCACGCCGCCGAACATGCGGCACACCGACAGCAGTGCACGGAGCAACGGCACCGTGCCGAGCCCCGCCGGGTGCACATAGGCGTAACCGTACATCCCGATGCCGACCACGGCGGCAACGAGGGCGCAAACGCCCGTCACCCCGTTGCGGGTGCGCGTATCCGCCGCAAGCGTCAGCAGCACCGCCAAAAACAGCGCCGCAAGAAGAAGGATGCCCCAAAGCTCCGTCATCCGTCATTCCTCCTTTTCCTTGGACAGCTGCAGCCACGCCGCGTCGTCCTTCCGTTGTTCCTCCGCACCGAGGCGGGCATAGGGCACCATGCACGGGTGCGTCCGCCGGACACGGTCCTTTTGTTCCCCATAGGTGTAGTTGTACAGGCTGTGGAAGCGCATCCAGCGGTCGTGCTCGTTTTCGCGGCATTGTTCGCGCAAGCTTTCATCCGCGTTGCGGAAGCCCGTGTTCCGTTCCTTCAGCAGGCGCGCCTTCAGCTGCAAATGGTCCGCCACGGCGCGGTTCGACGCCTTGAGAAAGGGGCTCAGCTCCTCCCAAGCGGGCGCGTCCTGTGCGGTCGCGCGGTAGCTTTCGTGCATCGCGCGGGCGGTGCGGTCCTGCGCGTGTTTCAGCACGAGCGCCTCCGTGAACAGCTCCGCGTCCGAACCGAAGCGCACGCCGGGCACCGTCGGGTCGTCCGTCAGCACGTGCAGGCGGTCTTCGCCGGGCAGCAACCGCGCGAGCTTCACCGCAAGCGCCGCGTTCGCACGGCGGTCGTCTCCGCAGAGGAGGATGCGGTCCGCGTCCTTCAGCGCTTCGACGCTCACCCGACCGGGGAAGAGCAGGCTGTCCTGCGTTTCGGAGGTCTCACCGAGGGCAAAGCATTGGGCGAGCCCCGGGTGCATGGCGCGGTATTCCGCCCAGTCGCCGAACATGCGGTAGGAAACGACCGCGAACGGCGTCATGCAGCAGGAAAGTACCGCACGGTCGAGCAGTGCCTCCGCGTAGGCACCGTCCCCGACGAGGGCGATGCAACGTTCCTCCGCGCGGATGGTGTGCTTTTGCCAGTACCCGCGGGCGCAGGTCTCATGCGCGTCGAAAAACGTCACGCCCGGCATCCCCGCGGTCTCGGGTCCGCGGCAACAGATGCGGCAACCCGTATCTTTCAGCTGCAGCGCCACGGCGCGGTTCGCGCCCGCGTCCTCGGCAATGGGGAAGAGCGTCCGTTCGCCCGCGCCGAAGCACGGCTTTTCCGCAAGCGCCGCCGCGTCCTCGGGGAAGAACACGACATTCCGTGTGCAGCGTCCCGTTTCGCCGAGGTACACGGTCACGGCGTCCGCGCGGTTTTCCATCAGGTCCGCCGCAAGGGCTTCCGCCGCCGCGTTGCGCTCGGTGAACACGAACCAAGGGCGCTTCCGCGCGAGGAAGAGGCGGATCCCGGGGATCCACTTGCCGCTCATCAGCGACAGCAGCGAACTCAGAACGAACGCCAAGAACCCGAGGCTCGCCAGCAGAAACACCGTGCCCAGCGCCTTGCCGCAGGCGGTCACGGGGTAGAGGTCTCCGTAGCCGACGGTCGTCATCGTCACGAGCGAATACCACAGCGCGTCGCCGAATCCGCGGATGGGTCCGCCTGCGTTCCGCTCCGCAAGGGCGACCAGCGCGACGAGCACGAGATATGCCGCGGCGACCGCCGCGATGCGCACCGAACGCCGCTTCATTGCGCGCCTCCTTCCCGGCGGGTCAGGGCGTACATGCCGTCGTCCCGCACGAGCAGATCGTCGTAAAACTCGAACGCCGCGACGGTCTTGCCGTCCGCGTCCGAAAAGCGGTAGGTCACCGTGCCGCCCGTCACGGCAAGGTCGCTGTCCTTCCCGGTGACGGTGAGCGAGAGCAGCTTTTCCGCGGTCATCTTCGGCGCGCGTTCCGCGGGTCCCGACTCGCAGTCGTTCTCCCAACAGCTCATGGTCAGCCCGCCGAAGTCCACGGAGCCGTATCCCGCAAACGCCGCGATCGGCATGGGGAACGCCGCAGCATCGGCGGGGGCAACCGTCTCCTGCGGGGCGGTCACCGCAACGGGTGCAACGGTTGGCGCGGGCACAGGGGTCTTTGCGGCACACGCCGCCGTCCACAGTGCGACCGACGCGAGCAAAACGAAGGGAAAACGCTTCACGGAACCTTCCTCCCGAAAAATGCATATACTTACCTATAATTTAGCACAACGGCGGGTTGCCGCCAACCGCGCGCACGAAAAAAGAGCCGTCCCAAAGGGCGGCTCCGTGGGTTTGAGGGGATTCAGCCGAGGTTCGCTTTCAGCGCCGCGGTCTCTTCGGCGGAAAGACCGATCTCCGCAAGGTAGGCTTCCGCCGCGGCGGCGAGGTCGCAGTTCGCGAGATCATCGGTGCGGAAGGCGGTCGAAAGTGTTTTGACGATGTTGCTCTCGGCGATGACATCGTACTTTTCGGTGCCGGGCTCCACGCCGTAATAGTTGGCGTAGGTCGTCATGTAGTCGGCGACGACCGCCTCGGCGGGCGCGCCCATCAGGCACTCGAGCAGGGCGGAAACGAAGCCCGCGCGGTCCTTGCCCTCATTGCAGTGCACGAGGTAGGGACCCGGGTTCGCGATCATGAAGCGGAGACCGTCCGCCAGCCCCGTGCGGAAGGAGGGCTCGAAGAAGTCCACGCCGAGGCACAGGTATTCGGCGTTCTGCTTCGCGTAATAGCTTTCCGCAAAGCCTTCGTATTCCGCAGCGCCCGCCGCGGTGTCCGCAAGGTTCACGATGGTCTTCACATCCGCCTGCTCCATGGCCTTGCACGCATACGCGTTGCGCCCGAGCTCGGGGTTGATCGGGCTCGAAGAGCGGTACAGCTTGCCCGCGCCCATGCCGGGGGTCGTCACGGCGCGGAAGTTCGCGAACGCCTCGTCGGAAAGCTCCGCGTAATCCGCGCGCTCGTTCGTGCGGTGCAGGTCGTGCAGCAGGTATTCCTTGTGGTAACCGCCCGCAAGGCGCAGCGTGAACGACACCGGAAGGGGGAAGGTCACGCCCTCCTTCGCCGTCCAGTACCAGGTCTTGTCCTCGTTCGTATGCTTGTCGGCGATGCCGTAGGTCGTGGCGAAGTTGCCCATGTTGATCGCCAGCAGCACCGGACCCGTCGGTGCCCCCGCCGCATCGCGCGCGGCGATGATCGCGGGTTTTCCGGAATCGACATAGGAGTAGGCGGGCACGACGGGCAGCACCAGCGTTTGCCCGAGGAAGGAGACCTCCATCAGGTCGCCGTAGCCGACGCATGCGGTGCCGAGGAAATCCGCGGCGGCGACATCGACCACGACGTTGCCGTACTTGGTCATCCAAACATCGTTTTCGAGTCCGCCGACGGTGGCTTCGCAGCCGATCACGCACACCTCGGCGCCCGCCGCGGGGAGGAACGACAGCACCACAAGCAGTGCCGTCAGCAGGGAAAGAAAGCGTTTCATGTGCATTCTCCTTTGCTCAAAATCATGGGCGAAACCGCCCCTGTGCCGCCATTATATCACGCAACGGTCCCACGGAAAGAGGGGAGAGGAAAAAGTTTTCCCCCACGGGAAAGAAAATGACCGTCCGCGGGGACGGTCGCATGGTGCGGTCAAAGACCGAGCAGCTGTCTCTTCTTTTCGGCAAACTCCGCCGCGGTGATCACGCCCGCGTCGGCGAGCTGTTTCAGCTTGACGAGTTCTTCGGTGTAGTCCGCGGGTGCAGTCTCCGCGGAGCCCGCATTTCCGCGCGCACGGAAGCTATCCACAGCCGCGCGGATCTTTTCGACCCAGTCCTTGCCGTGGTATACGACGAAGCTGTGCTTTTTGCCGCCCGCCGTCACGCGGATCTTCTGCGAAATGAGCATATTGGCGCCGAGCGCGATGTCTTCGATCTCACCGAGACCGATGTTCAGCTCCCCGGGGCCGGCGTTGAACGCGTGCGCGCTGAACGAAAGGCTCTCGCTCGTGAGCAGCAGCTTGCCGCCCGAGGCGATCGGTCCCTTCATGCAGTTCGCGAGACCGAGGGCGATCGGCTTTTCGCCCTTGCCGAGCAGCCTTCCGAATACGTAGATGCCGGGGTACTTCTCCGCGTCCGCGGGCGGGGCGAAATCGAATTTGCCGAGGTCGGCGTACTTGTCGTCCGAAACGATGATGTAACTGCCGCAGTATTCGCAGCGGCGGGTCTTCGGGTCGAAGCTTGCGCCGCAGTTCGGGCACTTCATTGCGCGGATGGGCATGGGGGTCGCTCCTTTCGGGTGGTTTTCAAGTCCATCATACTACGCGCGGGGCACGGGCGCAAGGCAGCGCGGGGTCAGCGCCAGCGTCCCTCGCTCCAGGAGTATTGCTCCATATAGCCCGCAACGGAAAACAGCGCCTCCTCGGTGTGGTTCTTCTGCGCCTCGTACAGGTCGCAGCGGAGGAGCGCCGTATCCACGGCGTAGCTGTTGCGCGTGTGCAGCAGCAGGTCCCCGCAGCCGACGGCCTCGAGCGAGACGCGGAGCGACCTTGCGATCTTTTTCATGTGGTCCTGCTTGCCTGCGGTGTAGCTCGAGTCCTCGAACAGCACGGCGAACAGCTCCTTTTTCGTCACGCTCGCGCCGCGGCGGTCGATGAGGTAGGCGAGCATCTCCTTCGAACGGGAAGAGGCGAAGGCAACGGGCTTTCCGTCGCAGAACAGCTCGAAGCTGCCCGCGGTCTGCGCATACAGGCGCGGCGCTTCCGTCCGCACGGGGTGGCGGAGATGCGCAAGCTGCGCGGCGACCTCCTCCACGGCAAAGGGCTTGAGCAGGTATCCGCTCGCGAAGAGGGAAAAGGCGTCCGGCATGTAGTCGCTGTACGCCGTCGTGAACACGATGTTGCAGTCGGGCTTTTGCGCGCACAGCTTCCCCGCAAGCTCCACACCCGACATACCGGGCAGCTCCACGTCCAAAAACGCCACGTCGGGCAGGGGTTCTCCTGCGGCGAGCGCCTCCTCCGCGTCGGGGAAAGAGCGCAGCGCATCCTCCGGCGCGCACTGCTTCACGAGGCGTTCGAGCCTTCTCAGCTCGAGCGGCGCGTCCTCCACGATCCAAATGTTCATCGGTTGCCCTCCTTCGGGATGAGTATCTCGACCTTGCAGCCCTTGCCCGGGCTCGAGGTGACGGTCACGGCGGCGTTGCACTGCTCCGTCAGGCGCGTTCTTGCGTAGTGGAGCCCGATGTGCTCGTTGCCGTCCTCGGCGATGGCGTTGGGGTCGAAGCCCGCGCCGTCGTCCTCCACCGTGATGCGCACGCCCTCCGGTATGCGTGCGGTCGTGAGGCGCACCGTGCCCGGTCCGCGCTTGCGGTTCACCCCGTGGCGGATGGCGTTTTCGACCAGCGTCTCGATGGCAAGCTCGGGCACGGAAAAGCCCGTTTCCGGCGTGTCGATCACGACGGTCAGGCGGTCGCCCAGTACCTGCCGCTCGAGCTCCGTATAGCAGCGGATGCTCTCGAGCTCCCGGCGGAAGGAAACGGGCGCCTCGTTCTCGATGGTCTTGTAATGGGTGCGGAGGTACGCCGCCAGCGTCAGCACCGAGCGCTCCGCTTGCTCCGCGTCCTCATGGCAGATCTCGGCGATGCAGCCGAGCGCGTTGCACACGAAGTGCGGGTGGATCTGCGCCACCATGGCGGAGATGCGCGCCTCGTTCAGGCGCCGCTCCGTCGCGACGCGGTCCGCAATGTAGATGTTCGACTGGAAGTAGAGGTAATACGCCAGCACGGCAAAGGCGATCGCCGTTTCCTGCATCCCCGCGATGCCCCCGAAGCACACCTCCGTCACCATCGTCCCCGCGACGGAAAACGCCGCAAGCAGCATGGCGGCCGTTTCCTGCCAGTGGGTCCGCCGCGCGAAGGGCGAAACGACGATGAGCACAAGATAGACCGTGGGTACGAGCCACACTGCGGCGTGCAGGGGACCGGGCTTGTAGATGTTTGTATCCGCGTGGAACGACGCGATGCATCCGCCACCGAAGAACGACACCGCAAGCAGCACCGCAAGCACCGCGAACGGAACCGCGATCAACGCGCGGAAGCGGACGGGCGTCTCCCTCGCGGAAATCATCAGCACGCCGACGAGCAGCAGGGAATCCATCAGGTAGGAAAGGTGCGAAAACACCGAGCGCCACACGCTGTAAACGGGCGAAAGCGCGTAAACGAGCTGCGCGTTGCCCACCGCGATGCGGAGGATGGTGCAGGCGATCAACAGGCGGAAGCTGCGCTTGACGCCCGGCTCGAGCACGCGGTTGCCGCGCACGAGAACGACGGTCAGCAGCAACAGAAAGACCGCCGCATAATCGGTCGCGATCAGGGTACGGAGCATGGGGTCGGTTCCTCCTCGGTTGGGTTCCGTACCATTATACCATCCCAAAGGGAAAACAGGGGGAATCCGCTCCTTGCGGTATTCCCTTTTTCTTCCCCTTTCCGCGGGTAATATAGTATACTGTATCGGA
Source organism: Clostridia bacterium (assembly GCA_030526425.1). Lineage (GTDB taxonomy): Bacteria > Bacillota > Clostridia > Christensenellales > CAG-138 > CAG-1024. The sequence goes on along the minus strand of JAUNCT010000006.1, from coordinate 45,647 downwards.
GTATCCTCGCCGAAGCCGTACGCACGGGGAGGAGCCTCGCAACGAACAAGAACACAGCGGCGCAAACATCGCGCCGATCAAGACGATAAGGAATCGGAACCATGCGCTTTTTCAAACTATTCGAACAAAAACTCACACGGGCGGCGCTGCCGTTGCTGACGGCGGCGGTGCTGGCGTTTTCGGGGCAGGCTGCGCTTGCGCAAACCGCGGCGGAACCCTTCGTCGTGACCGAAAGCGACCTGACCTCCGACGGGTCGAGCGTCCTCGGCGACGCGATCGTCTCGCTGATGGACACCGACCGTGGGGAACAAACAAAGGGGAGCATCATCCGCGACGTCACGGTCTCGCGTGATCAAGCGAAGGCGACGATCGCCTACGACACGGCGGAGCGAACGAGCTTCACCCTGCGCTTTTACAACGACTACGCGCGGGAAGAGGACAAGCGCCTCCTCGTGAGCACCGAACCCGTAACCGTCGAACCGGGCAAGGGCGAGGTCGTCGTGCCGCTGACCGCGGTGCGCGCGCGCATCCCCGAATACTTCGAGCTCGAGGCCGAGGCGGTCACCGCATCCGGCGCGCGGTCCGTCCGCGCGAGCTCCGCGTATACCGAAGCCATCGTCTTCGCGAAAAACGCCACCGCGGAGGACTTCCCCGCGGGGCACTACGTCGAGATCAACACCGCGAAGAAGTCCGCGCCCGCAGCGCGCACCTTCTCCCTGCGCGGCAGCGCGAACTCCGCGGAGGTCGACGACGGTGTCATCGAAGGCTACATCGTTTACAGCGACGACCTCATCGTGCTCGAAGCGGGTACCCCGTATACGGGAAATTCCGCGCAAAAGACGGTCACCTTCTCGCCGATCCCCGAAGAACTTGCCGCACTTTCCGAGGATGAACTGAAGAACATCGGCGGTGTGGTCGTCCGCGGCGCCGACCCGGGCGAGGACGCGTTCTTTCTGAACAACGGCGTTTCCGTTTCGGGCGACAAGCTCACCATGCGCCTCCGCGAGCCCGGCTCCATCGGCGATCTGTACGAGGCGGCGAACCTCTCGCTCCGCGCGGGCGGGGTGGAAACGCGCGCCGCCGTCAATACGGATTTTGCGAGCGGCTGGGTCTCCTACACGAAGGATGCCGACATCGGCGTCACCTTCGTCGGCAGTTGGTACGAGGTCTGGAAGCTCGACGTCTACGGCAACCTCGGCAACTTCGGTCATTTCGACCTCACCCTGAATCCGACCTTCGCGGGCGAGCAGGCGTTCGATTCGCCGCTCCCTATGTCGAAAATGAAAAAGGTCCCCATCGATATCCCGGGCACGGGCTTCGGCTGGGGCATCCGCATGGAGACCGGCTCCGATGTTTACGTGGCGGCAAACCACCGCGCGCACATCGCCGGCAGCTACGGCGCGGGCGTCTGGTTCCGCGTGGGCTACTCCGGCGCGGACAAGGGCTATGAAGACGGCAAGGTGCAGTTCACCGACATCACGCCCCTCGAAGAAAACGTCGAGACCTACGTGTACTTCGGGCGCGACGCGACCTATCACCTTTTGGGGCTCGTGCTCGACGTGCCGATCATCGGTTACCGCATCGGTCCCGCGCTCGACGGCAACATGGGCATCAACGTCGGCGCGCGCGGCATCGCCCTTTGGGAAAAGGACAAGCACGAAAAGCCCCCGACGGACCCGCCCGCGGACGTGCTGCACACCTGCGCCGTCAAGGGCGAGGAGGGCTGCATCTCGGGCAAGTACGCCCTCACGCTCAAGTACACCGGGCACATCAAGCTCAACCTGAAATTCTGGGACAAGACCTGGCAGCTGTTCGAAAAGGACGAGTTCGACCGCGAACCCGCCGCGCAGTACTTCTACCGCTCGCTCACCCACGGCGATGCGGAAAGCCGCTACGGCAAAACCGTGTACTGCCCGCATGTCCTTTACCGCGTTTCCGTTCTGACCATCGAGCAGGACGACACGCCCATCCCGGGCGCGACGCTCCAATGCGCCGAGGCGGATCCGGCGTACTCGGTCCTCAAGACCGACACGAACGGCGTTGCGAATCCGGTGTATTTTCCCGTCCGCGACAAGGACGGAGAGTCGTTCGGTTATGCGCTCATCGAAGCGGCGGATGATGTCGGCGTGTTCGGCAACGCGCACATTACCTCGCGCGACCTCATCGACCACAAAACCATCCCGATCGTGCGCAACACCTTGGTCATCAAGGAGATCGACATCGACGGTTATTATCCGGATGTTGACGGCGCAAAAGTTTACGCGGGCAAAGCCGTCGAGCGCGACAAATACAGCTTGGCGAAGGTCGGCACCAACGGCATCGCCGGCGACTGGAACAACGAAGCGGTCATTTCCGTGAACTGGGACGGCAGCGAACCCGCCGCCACGCAGGAGATCGAAGCGAAGTCCGGCATCATGCGCGTCACGATCCGCGTCGACCTCAGCGAACACGCCAACATAGACCGCTTCCGCATCGACCCCGGCATCAAGGTGCTCCTCGCGAACAGCCCCGGCGGCAACCCGACGGGTCCGACGGGCGGGTTCCGAAAATCTTACAACTTCGTCATCACCGACGTCACCGTCGAAGAAGGCACGGATGCCGCAGGCAAGACCCACCGCGATACGGCGCTCGTCGTCAAAGCCGAATTCAACGTCGGCGGCGAAATGGTGCTGGTGCGGGTCGAAAACGGTCTGAACGGCGTTGCCAAACATTATTACGCGCGCGGGGATGAAGCCGTCGCCATCGGCAAGGACACCGCGCAAAGCATCGGCGAGACCCTCGAGCTCATCGACGCGCTGCCCGCCGAGCGCTGGAGCGATGCCGAAAAGCAGGCGCTGAGGAGCGAGGTCTCCTCCTCCTTCAAGGAAAGCTTCCGCCGCTGGGAAGTCGGCGCGGGCTCCGGGCTCGTTTACAAAAAGGATTTCACGCCCGTGCGCGGCGACGACGGTTCGCCCGTGTACAATGCCGTGCGCTTCACCGTGCCCGACGACAAGAACGTCACGGAGATCGTTTTGAACGCCGTCTACGGCGACCCGAACGACAAGATCCGCGAGGTGTACATCGGCGTGAAGGAACCCGTCCCCGGCGAGATCCTCACCGAGGATCCGTATCTTACGGGCACGCTCTCCTCGGATAAGGGACCGCAGGCGGTGACCGGCATCGACGGCGAAGCGGAGGGCAAGGTCAAGCTCAAATGGTCGATCGACGGCTCCGCCACCAAGAGCAAGATCCGCTACGGCACGACCTACGCCGTGACCGCGGAGATCGCCCCGCAGGACGGTTACGATTTCGCGTACCCCGTCAGCTCCGCGACCTCTGCGTTCTTCGACCCCGATCACGATGAGGCGCGCCGCGACGACGCGCTGTGGTTCCGCCCGCTCGAAAAGGGCAGCGTACAGTACGCCGAGGCGGTCTACATGTTCACCACGCCCCTTGCGAAGCTCCTCTCCATCACCGACCCGGACGACCTGTGGTATCCTGCGGGCACGCGCGCCGAGGTCATCAACGCCAAGCTCGCAACGCTCGGCGTCGTCATCAAGACCGAAGAGGAAAGCATCAACAAGGCGGACGTCGAATGGGAAAAGGTCAAGCAGGAGGATATCCCCACCCGTGACGGCGACCGGTTCACCGTGCGCGGCACCGTGGAACCGCCCGCGAACGTCGACTCGGACGGCAAGGACCTCACGACCCGCGTCGTCATCCACATCTACGGCGGGGATGAACTCCCGCCGCCGAAGGCCGACCCGGAACCGGGCGTCTACCGCAACAACGTGTTCGTGCGCCTTTCCACCGAGGTGCAGGGCGCGCACGTCGAATACTTCGTCGAACTCGTGGACGTCGGCTCCGATACCGATTTCGTTCCCTACGGCGAACCGGTCGAGCTGCGCCGCGCGGCGAATGAAACGGTCGTGTACCGCATCCACGCGAAAACCGTGCTGAACGACCGCGAGAGCAAAACGGTCGTCTTCACCTACACGCTGAAGCCCGCGGAGAGCGAATACCTGCTCACCGTGATCGGCGGCAGCGCCACGAGCGAATACGGCGCGGGCAGCTACGTGTATCTGCCCATGCGCAGCCTGATCAAGCTGAAGCCCGAGGAGCGGGAGGACGCCGTCTTCAAGCGTTGGGAGGTCCGCAAGGGTCCCGACCCGTTCGAATGGGAGGACGGCTCCGGTCCCGAAACGGCGGAGGCGGAATTCCGCATGCCCGAGGAGGACACGACGATCGCCGCGGTGTTCGAACCCGCGGACGGCAAGCGCCTCATCACGAACATCGCCGTCACGCTCGCCGAGCCCAAGGTCGGCGACGGCATCCTCGCGCCGGCGGATACGCAAACGACCTTCTGCGTCGAAACGAAAACCGAACGCTACGAGTTCGCCGTCGCGCAGGCGACGCGGCTCGATTGGCAGGCGACGGGCAGGGAAGAGGTCAGCCCGCAAGACCCCGTGCGGTACGGTGACAAGGTCACCGTGTACGCGGAATATCAAGTCGAAGAGCTCGCGCGGAAGACCGCAGGCGGCGCGCCCGAGCAGAGCATCCTCGAAAACGATCTGTTCGCCCCCTCCGTGAGCGCGACCGTCAACGGACGCCCCGCGGAGTGCACCGTGTTTGCCGACGGAAGGATCGCCGTGACCTACACGACCTTCGAGTTCCCGGCGGAGACCTTCACCGTCCGCTACGAAGGAAACGGCGGCGACCTCGGCGAGATCATGCCCGCGCAAACGGCGATGAAGGGCAAGACCATCACGCTGACCTCGCTCGAACCCACCCGCCGCGATGCGGTGGCGTTCCGCGGTTGGGCGACGAACCCCACTGCGGCGGACCCCGAGTACGTGTACAACGATCTCGATCCCGCGGTGTTCCGCGAGGACATCACGCTCTACGCCCTGTGGGAAGGGCTTGAGATCGTCGTCGAGTGGATCGACAACGAAAACGCGAAGAACACCCGCGAAGCGTTCAACATGACCATCGACGGCGGCATCCCGCTGACGGTCGACCCCGAAGGCGGCAACCTCCAAACGATCGACGGCGTCGGCGTGCAGCGCTATATGCTCAACGGCGCCGACGGCATGGGCGATCACAGCGCCGTCATCGAAAACGCCGAGGGCGATTACATCTCCTTCGGCACGCGCGACGGGGTGGAGACCATCTACCTGATCGAAACGCGCACGGTCGGCGGCAAGTTCTTCGTGACCCTCACGGCGATGCGCCAGTTCTACGCCGAAAAGGTCTGGAAGATCGACTACGAGGAGAAGGACCGCCCCGACCAAGTCATCGCGATCCTGCAGGGCGACGTGAACCCCGAGCAGAGCGCGCTGATCAAGCTCATCAAATACCTCAAGAGCGGCGGCGACCGCGACTGGGGCACCGTCGTCGAGTACCTCGAGGAAGCGACGGGCTACAGCCTCCGCAACCTGTCGAAGGAAGCCGTCGCCGAAAAGATGGTGCGCATCATCGCGACCGGGCGCTTCGACGGCAGCCACATCACGTTCAAGCTGAACGACCTGCTGCAGGCGGATACGGACGACAGCTACGGCATCGACACGCACCTGACCTATTACGGTTACCAGCGCCTCGTGCTCAGCGCGGGCAACGGTTGGGAAGGCGAATTCGAACCCTCTCCGCGCTTCAGCGGCAAGGTCGAACGCAACGACGACGGCTCGTCCTGGGTCAACGGGAAAAGCAAGGAGATCACCTACCGCGTCGTCGAAAAGGGCGAGAAATCCCCCGTGGGTCCCTTCTCCTACGCGCAGTTCGACGTGCCCGAGTACACCAGCGCCGTCACCGGCAAGACCGTGCCCGCGCACAAGACCTATTACGATGTGTCGTACGAGAAGAACGGCGAAAAGACGACCATCACCAACACCGCCGTCGAAACGCATATCCTCCGCAAGGATTGGTTCATGCTCGGCGATGCGGAAAAGCCCGAAAAGGTCTACGCGGGTCTCTTCTGGCGCTACGATGAGGAGTTCCTCAAGCGCCTCGGCGACGCCGCGCCCCTCAACCCGACGAAGATCTGGCTGCCCGAAACGGTCGTCAAGGGCGATACCTACACCCTTGCGGACGGCGCGAAGGACATCGGCTGGGAGATCCCTCTGGACAAGATCGGCGAATACGGCGCGGGCTTCCTCACGTCCCCGGTCGCCATCTCCCGCCTCAATGAGGACAACCACTGGAACGCGGAGTACATCATCAAAAAGTACGGCAAGTTCGGTCTCCCGCTCGAGCACAAGGGCGCGGAGCTCGCCTCCATCATCGTGCAGGATCTGATCAAGGCGATCACGGGCTTCGATTTCCCGGTCGGCATCAACCCGCTGCAGGGCTTCATCAGCGTTTCCGTGCCCGAGTTCAAGGTCCCGCTCATCGACCCCGCGGTCTACATCGACGAGGTCATCAACACCTGGTACAAGGGCAGCGGCGAGAAAAAGAACACGCTCACGGGCGTCAAGGTCTGGGCGGATGAGGGCGACAAGGACAAGAAGCGCCCCGAATCCATCACGCTGCGCATCTACGAAAACGGCTCGAAGGAGGTCGCGACCATCACGCTCGACGGCAAGGGCGAAGGCGCGAACGAGAACCGCTGGCCGTGGATGTACCAGAACGACGCCATCGACACCGAGAAGAACTCCTACACCATCAAGGAGGACCCGGTCACCGGCTACAAAACGACCTACGACGGGCTGAACGTGACGAACACGCTCAGCTCCGAAACCGAGGACGAGCTGACCGTCGAGGTCGTCAAGCAGTGGGAGGACGACGACGCGAAGAACCGCAAGGAGGTCTCCGTCAAGGTCAAGCGCAACGGCGAGGAATACGCCACCGCGACCCTCAACGAGGGCAACGGCTGGAAGAAGACCCTCGACCCGAGCAAAAAGACCGACGCGGACGGCAAGGCGTACGAGTGGACCGTGGAGGAAAGCTCCCTGCCTTCGGGCTACGCCGTTTCCTACAGCGTGAAAAAGTCCGGCAACAAGGTGACGCTCACGGTCGTGAACAAGGCGCATTCGACGCCGACGCCCACGCCCACGGCAGCGCCGACGCCGACGCCCACCCCGCCCCCGACGCCCACGCCCACGCCGACCGGAACGCCGACGCCCACGCCCGGCGGAGACAAGGTCCAACTGCGCGGCACGAAGACCTGGGTCGATGAAAACGACCGCCTCGGCAAGCGCCCGGCTTCCGTCACCGTCCGCCTCATGGCGAACAACGACCAGATCGACGTCTTCACCCTGAACGACGACGTCTCCTGGAGCTGGGGCGGTTTCTACCCCGCCGAGGACGAGCACGGCAACAAGCGCAACTACTACGTCACCGAAGACCCGGTCGAAGGCTACGAAACGAAGATCGACGGGCTGAACGTGACGAACACCCTCAAGGCACCCGACCCCGGCAAGGTCCGCGTGACCGTCGAAAAGAAGTGGGTCGGCACGGACGACAAGCATCCCGAAGTCCCCGTCACGCTTCGCCTCACGCGCAACGGGCAGCCCTATGGCGACGCGTTCACCCTCAGCGCCGGCAACAACTGGTCGAAGACCTTCGAGAATCTCGATGAAAAGGGCGCGGACGGCAAGACGATCGAATGGCTCGTCACGGAAGAACCCGTACCCGCGGGCTTCGAAGCGACGATCTCGAGCGCAAAGGCCGAAACCGGCACCGTTGTCACCGTAACGAACCGCCGCGCTTCGGACACCGTGCTGCTCGAGGGCAAAAAGATCTGGGACGACCAAAACGACAAGCTCGGCAAGCGTCCGTCGCAGGTGACCATCCGCCTCATGGCGAACGGGAAGGAGACCGATGTGTTCACCCTGAACGCGGGCGTTTCCTGGAGCTGGAGCGGTTACTACCCCGAAAAGGACGCCGCCGGCAACAAGATCTCCTACACCGTCAAAGAGGACGCCGTCGCGGGTTACGAAACGAAGATCGACGGGCTGAACGTGACGAACACCCTCAAGGTGCCCGATCCGCCCGCCCCCGGTAAGATCGCCGTGACCATCGAAAAGAAGTGGGTCGGCACGGACAACACGCATCCCGCCGTGCCCGTCACGGTGCGGCTCACGCGCAACGGTGAGCCCTACGGCGACGCGTTCACCCTCAGCGCCGACAACAACTGGTCGAAGACCGTGAACGACCTCGAACCGAAGGACGCAAACGGCAAGACCTATGTGTGGAGCGCGCAGGAAGACCCGGTACCGGACGGCTTCGCCGCCGAAACCGAAACCAAGGCCTCGAAATCGGGCTTTGTCGTACAGGTCACCAACCGCCGCGTCAAGGACGACGATATCCAAATCGGCGGCAGCAAGATCTGGGACGATGAGAACGACCGCTTCGGTTACCGCCCGTCCTCCGTGACCTTCCGCATCCTCGCGAACGGAAAGAACGCGGTCGACACCAAGGTGCTGGACCGCAGCAACAACTGGAAGTGGAGCGGCGTCTACCCGAAGGCGGATGCCGACGGCAAGGCGATCGCTTACTCCGTCACGGAGCTTCCGGTCACCGCCTACACGCCCGAGTTCTCGAAGGACAAGCTCAGCATCACCAACATCCTCGCGGGCAGCGACCTCGTGCTCACGAACACGGTGCTCGGCACCGACAAGGCGCGGGTGTTCCGCTTCCACATCACCCTGAAGGATGCGAAGAACCAACCCTACGGCGGCGCGCTCGTCGCCGAAAAGAACGGCAAGGACATGCTGCTCGGTTTCACCGCAGGCGTTGCGACCGCCGACCTCGGGGACGGCGACATGCTCGTCATCCACGGCATCCCGGACGGTTGGGAGTACGCCGTGACCGAGGGCAACAACGAGGGCTTCACCACCTGGGTCATCGACAAGGCGAACACCGAGCCCGTGTCCCGCGCGTCGGGCTCCGGGTACCCCGACCGCACGCGCGCCCGCAAGGCGGACCTCAAGGAAAACCGCGCGGACTTCTACAACGAGCAGCGCGTGTCCCTGTTCATCACCAAGGTGTGGGAGGACGAGGGCGACAAGTACAAGCGCCGCCCGGCGTCGATCACCGTGAACCTGCTGGAAAACGGCAAGAAGATCGCTTCGCGCACCGTGACCCCCGATGAGGCGGGCCGCTGGATGACGAGCTTCGAGGACCTGCCGCAGCTGAAGGACGGCGTCGCCGTGACCTATACCGTGTCGGAGGATGCGGTGAAGGATTACACCACGACGATCACCGGCGTCGAAAACGGCTTCCGCATCACGAACACCCTCATCCCGCCGAAGCCCTTCACCTTCACCTTCAAGAAGGAGTGGGTGGACGACGGAACGCAAAGCCGCCCGACGCCCGTGTTCCTGCTGTACGACGACAAGGGCAACCTCGTCCGCGGCGCGGATGCGCAGCCCAAGCAAAGCGCGACCGAACCCGGCACCTACAGCTACGAGCTCGACGCCGTGTTCACGCACCGAGAGCAGATCGAGACCTCGCCCGGCGTGGTCGAATGGGTCGATGTCTGCGACTGGTTCGTGAAGGAACAGCGCATGCGCTACCGCGAAACGACCTACCGCAACCCGGCCTCGACAGGGCACGCTGCAGCTCAGGATCGCGCCTACAACGGCGGCACCGTCGTCAACACCTATGTGCCTCCCGTGGACTTCTGGTTCACCTTCCACAAGGTGTGGACGGACGGCAACAATTCCACGCCGAAGTTCATTCTGTACTATCCCGACGGAACGGTCTGCCGCGATGAGTCGCAGCCGCCCACGCGCAGCAAGGACGACCCGACCAAGTACAGCTGGAAGCTCGATGAGCGCCTCGACTATTTCGTCATCGAGAGCCCCGTCGAAGGCTACGGCGCCGCTTACCAAAACACCGCGGGCTCCGGGCACGCCGATGAGCACACCCGCTGCTACTACCGCGGCACCATCACCAACAGCCCCTACAAGCCGCCGAAAACGGGCGATGAGAACCGCCCCGTGCTGTGGCTCGGGCTATCGCTCGCCGCCCTCACCGGGCTCTGCGTCACGGCGCGGATGCTCCGCAGGAAGGAAGGCTGAACACATTGAAAAAGGACCCGCCCACCGGAAACGGTGGACGGGTCCAATGTTGTTTTGGGTTCGGATGCATTGTCAATCGGTGATGTAATAGCGGCGCCGGATACCGCCTTCGTCGATGTGCCCGAGCCGCACGCCGAACACGCGTTCCGCAAGGTCGGTCGCGTCGAATTCGCCCGGCGTTCCGCAAAACCGCACCGCGCCTCCCTCGATGAGGATGAGCCGGTCCGCAACGGCAAGCGCCTGCGTCAGGTCGTGGATGCTGATGAGCACGTGCTTCCCCTCGGCGGCAAGCCGCTTTGCATGGCCGAGCAGCTTGAACTGGTTGCGGATGTCGAGGTAAGTCGTCGGCTCATCGAGCAGCAGCACGTCCGTTTCCTGCGCGAGCGCCATCGCAAGGTAGACCTTCTGCCGCTGACCGCCGCTGAGCTCCGCAAGGGGTTTGTCCGCAAGCTCCGCAACACCCATCAGTTCCATCGCGCGGTTTGCGATCTCACGGTCCTCCTTGCGGTATTTACGCGGGTAGCCCTGATAGGGGAACCTTCCGTGCAGCACCATCCGCGCGACGGTGATGTCCGGCACGGCGCGCCCCTGCGCAAGGTAGGCGACGCGCTGCGCGAACTGCTGCGGTGCAAGCCCCGTGAGGTCCTCGCCGTTCAGGCGGATGCTGCCGACAGAAAGCGGCAGGATGTTGCCGAGCGCCTTCAGCAGCGTGCTCTTGCCGCTGCCGTTCGGTCCGATCAGGGCGGTCACTTGCCCCGCTTCGGCGGAAACGGAAACCTCCTTCAGTACGGCTCTGTCGCGGTAGCCGCAGGTGATCCCGGTGGCTTCAAGCATGGGCGTGTCCTCCGCGGTTTTTGATCAAAAGGTACAGGAAGAACGGACCGCCCGCTACCGACATGATGATGCCGACGGGCAACTCGTACGGGGCGAACATCACGCGCGACAACAGGTCGCACGCCGTCAGGAATGCGGCGCCGCCGAGTGCGCAGAAGGGCAAAAGCTTCGCGCTTTCCGTACCGATGAGCCGCCGCGCGATGTGCGGCACGAGCAGACCCACAAAGCTCAGCGTGCCGGCAAAGCTCACCGCACAACCCGCGAGCATCGCGCCCGCGGTGAGGAACAGCGTCCGCATCGCGCCGACGCGGAGCCCGAGGCTTTTCGCCGTGTCCTCGCCGAGAGAGAGCACATCGAGGTCGTTCGCGGAAAGAAACACGAACGCGAGTCCGAGGGCGATCAGCACCGCCGCAGGCAACAGCCTTGCCGGGACGACCGCCGAAAACCCGCCCACGCGGAACTCGCTGCCCGTCAGCGCCGCCGCGGGGAAGAGGGCGTGCAGCGCATCGCGGAACGCGTTGAGGATGCTGTTCAGCGCCACGCCCGAAAGGATGATCGTCGTGCGGGAAGCGCCCGTTTTCCATGCGATCAGCATCACGATGCCCGTCGCGAACAGTGCGCCCATGAATGCCGCCGCCGAAAACAGCCAGCCCGACAGCACCCCGACCGAGGCGCACACCGCCACGGCAAGCGCCGCGCCCGCATTCACGCCGATGATCCCGGGAGAGGCGAGCTTGTTGCCGAGCACGGTCTGGAACAGACAGCCCGAAACCGAAAGCGCCGCCCCCGCGAGCACCGCGGCAACGGTGCGCGGCAGGCGCGAATACCGCACGATGACAAAGGCGGTTTCCGAAGCATCCCCCGTGAGCGCGCGGAACAGCGCGGCGGGGGAGAGAGGCACCGCGCCGAAGCACAGGCTCGCGGTCACGGCAAGGATCAGCAGCGCGACGACCGCCGCGAACCGACGCTTCATCCTTCGTTCCCTTCGAGGATCGCTTCGATCACGGCGTACGCCTCGCCCCAGCGCTCATTGGGCTTCATACCGTACAGCTCCTTGTCGACGATGAAGAAGCGTCCGTTTTTCACGGCCGTGAGGGACTGCCACAGCGGATCCTCCTCGAGGGTCGTGCGGACATACGCGCGCATGCCCTCGGTGTCGTCGCCGCGCTGGACGATGAAGATGTAATCGGGGTCCTCGGCGACGATGCGCTCCACGCTCAGGTTCTCGAGCAGCATCGTGTCCGAGTCGGCGATGTTCACACAGCCGAGGTCCTTCAGAATCGCGCCGAGCACCGTGCCGCTGTTCTTCGCCTTCACGAAGTTCGCCGCCGCGGTCATCGTCAGCACCTTGGGCGAACCGTTCGACACGGTGCGTTCCTTGCCCTTGGCGATCGTTTCGTCGATGGTTTCCTGCACATCCGTGCCGTAGCGCGCGTAGGCCTCGCGGTCCCCCGTGAGCTGCGTGAGGATGTCGAGCATGCGCAGGTACGAGGCGAAGTCGTCCGTCTCGAAATACGCCACGGGGATGCCGAGCGAGGCGAACATCTCCTCCCATTCGAGGGGCTGCTTGTACGCCGTCCCCGCGAGGATGAAATCGGGCTTTGCCGAAAGCAGCAGCTCGAGCGAGATGCTGTTGACCTTGCCGATGTTCACGGTGTCGGGGGCGAGATCGAGGTGGAGGTCGTCCCACGCGTCGTGCGGCGTCGCAACAACGTTGCCGCCCGCCAGCTGCCACACCTTCGCATAGCTTGCGAGCAGGGCGGCGCCGCGTTCGGGGTTTTCCACGGTGACTTCGCGCCCGCGGTCGTCGGTGAAGGTCAAAGCGTTCGCCGCGCCCATGCCGAGGCACAGCGCGGTCACAAGGGTCAACAACAGGATCAGATGCTTTTTCATTCGGTTCTCCGTTCTTCGTTTCGTTTGGTGTATTGCCGCCGGGAAAGCGAACTGCCGGACCGCGCGGCGGTTTCGGGGCAGACTCCTCCCGGGGGACAGGTTTCGTATCCCCCGGAGGATATCGTTTTAAGGCCCTTCCACTGCTTCCGTGCAGTCCGGCAGTATCCTTCCGGAATATTCGGTTTTATCGATGCAAGGTCAGCAGGTCGCGCCGCCCTTGACGTTCTTCTTCAATACTGCTTCCTTGTCGACGGTGCCGTTGACGAGCTTGTCGTTCACGTAGTCGAAGCCGAGGCGCGCCACGGTGTCGGCAAAGCGCTCGCCGGTGATGCCCTCGTCGCGGAACAGCAGGATCGACTTTTCGACGACGTCCATCAGTTCCTCTTCGGTGGTGAAGATCTTGGTCAGCGCCTGACCGTGCGCGATCTTCTTGCCCCAGCGTCCGCCGATGGTGACCTTGTAGCCGTTGCGGTATTCTTCCAGCGCGCCGAAGGGGCACTTGCCCGCGCAGCGTCCGCAGTTGTTGCACTCGTTCGGATCGATGTGGATCTTGCCGTTTTCGACCTGTGCGATCTTGATCGGGCAGCTGCTCTCGACCTGGCAGACCTTGCAACCGCGGCACTTCGCGTAATCGATCACGGGGATGCGCTGACCGATAACACCGAGGTCGTTCAGGCTCGGCTTGATGCAGTTGTTCGGGCAGCCGCCGAGACCGATCTTGAACTTGTGCGGCAGGGTCACGCCGTGATAGCCGAGGTAGAAGGTGTTGTGCATCTTCTCGCTGATGCCGAAGGTATCGTACAGACCGTACTGGCAGGTCGTGCCCTTGCAGGAAACGACGGGGCGCACAAGCGAACCCGTACCGCCGGTGATGATGCCGTGCTCGCCGAGGAAGTCGATGAGCGGCTGGATGTTGTCGTACGGCACACCCTGGATCTCGAGCGTGAGGCGCGTGGTCATCGTGACCGCGCCGGAACCGAAGCGCTCCGCAGCCTCGGCGATCGTGCGGTGTTCTTCGCTGGAGATGAGACCGTTGCGGGTGATGACGCGCACGTTGAACACGTCGGGGTAACGCTTGTCCTGCAGGCAACCGAGACCCTTCACGCGCTTGATCTCCTCTGCGGGGAGCTTGCCGCCCGCAAAGCTGACCTTGACCTTGTTGACGAACAGACCGCCTTCGAGTGCAAGGGTGTTCGTGTAGCCGTATGCCTTCAGGCGGTTCTGGAGGAAGTAGCCGCGCTTGCCCTTTGCGCAAACGAGCAGCAGCTTCTCGTCTTTTGCGAGTCCTTCGATGGGTCCGGTGACCTTTGCAAGATCGACCCACTTGGCACCGGGAATCGTCGCCTCGGGGCTCACGTCGATGACCTTGTAATCTGCGGCTGCACCTGCGGCGTAAGCGGCGGGGGTCATGCTCTCGTACACGCCGTCCATCTTGTTCTCGAGGATGTAGCAGGCCTGCACGAAGGGGTGGATCGCCGTGGAGAACGGCGGCGCGTATGCAAAATCGAGCGTGTCGAAATCATCGATCTTCGCGCCCATCGAAATGCCCGTGACCGCGATGTCGACCATCTTGTCCACGGCGCCCGCGCCGACGACCTGGATGCCGAGCAACTTGCGGCTTGCCTTATCGGCAACGAGCTTGGTGACGAAGGTCGCGGCATCGCTGTAGTAGTGCGCCTTGTCGTCGGTGACGCAGGTCGCGGTAACGACATCGAAACCTGCTGCAATTGCCTGCTGTTCGGTGAGACCGGTACGGCCCGCGTTCAGTTCATCGGTCAGACGGATGACACCGGTGCCGAGGCAGCCGCCGTACACGGCGGAATCCCCCGTGAGGTCCTTGGCGAGCAGGCGCGCGGTGATGTTCGCGGTCGAACCCATCGCGGACCACTGCGGCTTCTTCGTGATGCGGTTGAAAACTTCCGCGCAGTCGCCGACAGCGTAGACATCGGGCAGGTTCGTTTCGAGCTTTTCGTTCACGATCACCGTGCCGCGGTCGAGCGCGATGCCGGAATCCGCAAGCCATGCGGTCGCGGGGCGCACGCCGATGGCCAGCACGCACACTTCGCCGGAGAAGCTGCCGACGGCGGTCTTCACACCGGTCACGGTTTCGCCGCCTTCGATCGCTTCGAGTGCCGCGCCGTTGATGACGCGCATGCCCTTGGCGATGAGCTGACGGCGCAAGTAATCCGCCATTTCCGCATCGAACAGGTTCGGCAGGATCTGATCCGCCATGTCGACGACGGTGACCTGCACGCCTTTGGCGATGAGGTTCTCGGCGATTTCGAGACCGATGAAGCTGCCGCCGACGATGACCGCGCTGCGGCACTTGTTGGCGTCGATGTAATCGCGCATTTCCACGGCGTCGTCGGGCATACGTACGGTGAACACGCCCTTCTTGTCGGTGCCGGGCACGTTCGGAACGAACGGCGCCGCACCCGTCGCGATGACGAGCTTGTCGTACGCCGCGGTCTCGCCGTTGGCGAAGCGGACGGTCTTGTTCGCCGCGTCGAGTGCAACGGCTTCCATGCCGGTCTTCACGGCAACGCCTGTCAGCCCGGTGTACTTCTCGGGTGTGTTGACGATGAGTTCCTCGCGCGTTTCGATGCTGCCGCCGATGTAGTAGGGGAGACCGCACCCCGCGTAGGAGATGTCTTTGCCCTTGGTATAGACGGTGACGGAGGCGTTGCGGTCACGGCGCAACAGCTTTGCGGCAACTTTCGTGCCGGCTGCAACGCCGCCGATGACTGCGATATTCATCTCGGTTATTCTCCTTTGTCGTTGGATTTCGTGGTATGTATATTGATTGTATCATCGGCTTGTGATATTATCCATTTATCATATATTATTAACCGATAATTATCGCTTATCGGATGCGAGGTTTGCAGATGCTCGATTACAGGATCGATACGTTTCTGACATTATGCGAATGTCTCAATTATCACAAGACCGCGGAACTGCTGCACATCACCCAGCCGGCGGTGTCTCAGCACATCCGTTTTCTCGAAAAGCAGTACGGCTGCACGCTGTTCAGTTACGATAACCATACCCTGAAAAAGACGGAAAGCGCCGTGGCGCTGGAAGAGTATGCGCGTGCCGCGAAGATCCGGGAATACCGTCTCCGCGAAAAGATCGGTACGGGCTCACGGCAGAAGTTCCGCATCGGCGCCACGAAGACCATCGGCGATTACTATCTCAAAGAGCACATCGAGACCTTCCTCGCAAATGAAGAACATGAACTCGATCTCGTCGTCGACAATACCGAGCATCTTCTCGGGATGCTCGAACACAACGAACTCGATTTTGCGGTCATCGAGGGATTCTTTGACCGCGACCGGTTCGAAGCGAAGCTCCTGTCAAAGCAACCCTTCGTCGGGATCTGCGCGAAAAATCATCCCTTTGCCGGGCGGGAGGTGGAAATGGAAGAGCTCCTTCACGAGACCCTCATCCACCGTGAGGCGGGTTCGGGTACCCGCGCCATTCTGGAGCAAAGCCTCAACGCCCACAACGAATCGATCTCCCGCTTCCGCCGCCGCATCGGCATCTCGTCCTTTCCACTCATCCTGTCCCTCGTCAAACAGGGGCTCGGCGTTTCCTTCGTCTACGACATTCTCGCGGCGTCCGATCCGGATATCGCCCGCTTCACACTGCGCGGCGAGCCCATCGTGCGCGAGTTCAACGTCGTTTTCATGAAGGATACGGACGAAAGCGAAAAGATATCCATCTTTCTCGGGATCTGAGCGGTGCTGCCGCATGCTTTCCGTGCTACAATAACCCCATCAAACAAAGGAGACCCACCATGATCGAAGTTTACAGCTACGCGCGCTGCAGCACCTGTCAAAAAGCCCTGAATTGGCTCGCCGCGAAGGGCGTCGACGCCGCGGTCCGCGACATCAAGACCGAACATCCCACCGCAGAGCAGCTGCGCGCCGCCGCAGAAAAGAGCGGGCTGCCGCTCAAGCGTTTCTTCAACACGAGCGGTCAGCTCTACCGCGGGATGGAGCTGTCGAAAAAGCTCCCGGCGATGAGCGAAGGGGAGCAGCTCGCCCTGCTCGCCTCCGACGGTATGCTCGTCAAGCGCCCCCTGCTCGTGACGGAGGACAAGGCGTTCCCCGGCTTCCGCGAAGCGGAGTGGGCGGAGATCCTCGGTCTGACCGACTGAAGGACGCGGAAGGAGGGTCGGCGATGAAGCACCCGTACAAGGCGGTCCCCGCCGCGCTCGCGCTCCTCGGCGCGGCGCTTCTGTTCGGTTGCGTGGCGAAGGAGCCCCTCCCGTCCGAGGCGGAGAGCACCCCGGCGGCGACGGCAGCGGAAACGGACGAGACCGCGTTCCGCCGCCATGCGGAGGAGGCGGGCATGACGGAATTCCTCGCGCCCGCGCCCGGATACGGCGAGGACGACCCGTACGCCGAACTGAAGCGTACGGCCGATACCTACCTGTCCGAACGCGCCCGCATCCTCGCCGATATCAACGCGCCGTTCTCGACCCTGCCCGCGGTGGCGAACATGCTCGCCGTGTGCGCGCCGGACTACCGGCAGGAGGCGAAGCTCACCGCGTGGTACCTGTTCTACCTGCGTAAGATCAACGAAAACGGCTTCGACCTCTCCTACGGGCATTACGAACACCGCACCCGGTACCTCGATGTGGTCTGCGACGGGGATCTTGCCGTCGTCACGGTCATGGACCTGCTGCAGTTCCGCACCGTAAACACGGATACGATCTCGGGGCAGGCGGACCTTCACACCCTGACGCTCACGCGGACGGACGGGGCGTGGCAGGTCGCGGGCGACGACCCGGGGGAGTTCCTCGCGCACATCACCGCCGCCTACGCGCGCTTTTCGGCGGAATGTCCGTATCCCGACGGCCCGGAGGCCGAGCGGGACATCATGGACCGCTTCGCGGCGTGGAGCGACCGGCCGCAGCCGCCCGCCGATGTGACGGGCTGAAGCCCCGAAAAACAACAAGACCCCCGAACTTCGTGTCCGGGGGTCTTTCATATCTTTGGTGTCTTTCGTTCTTTGCGGTCACTCCGCGACCGGGGCTTCATCCGTATCCGCAGCAGAAGCGGTTTGCGTATCCGTATCTGCGGCTTCTTCCGCACCCGCAGCGGCGACTGCGGTTTCATTCGTATCCGTATCCCTATCGGCGATCGGCGCTTCTTTTGCATTCGCACCCGCATCCGCAACGGGCGTCCCGGCTCCCGCACCGGCGGGCACCGCCTGCGCCGCACCCGTACCGCCGTCCTTCCGCATGGTGAGCAGGGCGGCGTTGAACTCCGCGCCGAGGATGAGCACGAAGGAGGTCATGTACATCCACAGCAGCAGCGCGACGATCGTGCCGAGCGCGCCGTAGATCACCGAGTACTTGGCGAAATTCTCCACATAGTAGGAGAAGCCGATGCTCACGACGATCCACGACAGCAGCGCCACGAGGATGCCCGGCAGAAAATCGCGCACGCGGAACTTGCCCCGCAGCGAGAAGCGGTACAGCGTCCCCACGGTGAGCAGCATCAGCGCGGCGATCGGCAAAAAGCGCAGGTACTGCCACAGCTCCGGCAGCCATTCGAGCATCAGGTGCCCGAGCTCGGGCATCATCCTGCCGATGGTCGTCAGCACCGATTCGCCGAAGGTCGTCAGCGCGAGCGTCACCAGCACGACCGGCAAAAAGATCACCGTGTAGATCAGCTGCTTGGCGAGGTACCACAGGTCGATCGAGGGGTTCGGCACCCCGTAGGCGAGGCGCACGTCGTCCATCAGCTCCTTCACCGCGCTCATCGGGAACCAGATGGCGAGGTACAGCGAGAACCACAGCGGGAACTGCGAAGCGTTCTCCTGCAGGTAGGAGAGGTAGCTGTCGATCATCACCACGACGCTCGGCGGCAGAAAGCGGTCGAGCGTGTGCATGTAGGCGGTCACGTCGATCTCCGTGAGCACGAGCAGGCTCCGCCCCGCGATCAGCAGCGGGAACAGGGCGAAGAAGAAATAGTAGGTCAGCGCGGCGGCGGACTTCAGCACGTTGTGCGACAGTACGTTGCCGATCACCAACCGGAGAAAGCGCCCCACGGCCGTCTTCGGCGCGGGGATCGTCGGTGTTTTCATCCGGGCTCCTTTCCGGCGGCGCTCCGCACGCCGGGGAAGTATTGCAACAAAGCACTCTATCATACCACGGAACGTCCGTGCATGAAAAGACCGCCCGTGCCGAAGGGCGCGGACGGTGTGGGTTCAGCCGCGGCTTTTGAGGCACGCGGCGATGGTGCGGAACATCTCCTCGGTGACGATGGGCTTTGCGATGTGCGCGTCCATGCCTGCGTCGCGCGCAGCCTGCACGTCCTCGGCAAAGGCGTTCGCGGTCATCGCGATCACGGGCAGGGTCTTCGCGTCGGGGCGTCCTTCCGTTTCGCGGATGGTGACCGTCGCCTCATAGCCGTTCAGGTTCGGCATCATGATGTCCATCAGCACCAAATCGAAGGTGCCCGGCGCACTCGTGCGGAAGGCTTCGACCGCCTCGGCGCCGTCGGCAACGCGCGTGACCCGCATGCCCGCGTCCGTCAGCTGGATGGTCGCGATCTCCGCGTTCATGTCGTTGTCCTCGGCGAGCAACACCTTCAGCCCCGCGCAGCGTGCGGCGTCGCCCTCGTCCTTGCATGCTTCCGCGGGCGCGTCCGTCAGCGCGAGCGGGATCTCCACCGTGAACGCGGAACCCTCGCCGCGTTCGCTTTCCACCGAGATCGTGCCGCCCATCATCTCGACGTAGCGCTTCGTGATCGCCATGCCGAGCCCCGTGCCCTTGTATTGGGTGCGCGCGCCGTGCTCCTCCTGGGCGAATTCGTCGAAGATGTGCGGCAAAAACTCCGGGCTCATGCCGATGCCCGTGTCGCGGATGACATAGGTCACGACGATGTGCCCTTCGTCCGCGCCGGGGCGGTTCTTCGCCGTGAAGGAGATCGTCCCGCCGTCGGGGGTGACTTCACCGCGTTGCCGAGAATGTTGATGAGCACCTCGCGCAGGCGCACGGCGTCGAGCAGAACATACGGGTGCGCGAGCGGCGCACGTTCCGTTTCGACCGTGAGCTCCCGCCCGGTGAGAAAGCCGCGGATGACCGCCAGCACCTCGTCCTCGGTCTTGGTGAGGTCGGCGGGCGCGGGGCTCAGCTTCGCGGTGCCGCTTTCGATGCGGCTGATGTCGAGCACGTCGTTGATCAGCGTCAGCAGCAGCTCCGAGCTTTGCCCGATCTTCGTCAGGGATTCGCGCACCGCGGGCTTCGGCTCCTGCTTCATGGCGATCGCCGTGTAACCGATGATCGCGTTCATGGGCGTGCGGATGTCGTGGCTCATGCTGTTGAGAAAGGTCGTCTTCGCCTTGCTCGCCCGTTCCGCCGCGTCCAGCGCGCGGGCCAGCTCGTCGCGGTTTTTCTGCAGCTGCAGGTTCAGCCGCGCCGTGGCGGTTTCCGCCGTGCGTGCCTTGCCGAGAAACACCAAGATCACCAGACAGAACGCCGCCGCGACCGCGATGACGAGCGTGAGGATCGTGAGCGCGTTGTCACGAAGGAACGCCGCCGCCGTGTAACCGCCGCCGTTGTCGATGTAGCGGTACATGCGGGTGGAGTACTGCTCGACCCCCGTCAGCCCGAGCCCGCGCTTGAGCAGCGTGAACAGGGCGGTGTCGCCCTTGCGCACGCCGAAGGAGAAATCCGTCGGGATGTTCAGGCTCACCTCCGACAGCTGCGCGAACTCACCGCGCAGAGCCTGCAGCGTTCGGGTGCCGTTGTAAAGGGAACAGCCCGCATAGCCGTATTTCACGGCGTTCAGGCATTCCTTCATGGTGTCGAAATACATCAGCTCGCTGCCGGGGAAGTATTCGCGGGCGAAGTCCTCCTGCAGGCGCGCGTTGCGCGAAACGGCGATCGTCTTCAGCTTGTCGGGTCCGAAGTCCCCGGTGTAGACCGCGCTGATGGAGGAACGCACCACCGTTTCGGTTTCGGTCATGCCGCATTCGTCCGCATGCCAAACGCTGTTCATCACGGGGAAGGCGGCGTCGATCTCGCCCTGCCCGAGCGCGTCGATCATCGCGTTGTATGTGGTGTAGGGGAGAAAGCGCACCGAAAGCCTGCCGCCGAGCTGCATCGCGCCGAGCCAGTCGTTAACGATGTCCGGCAAAATGCCGTCCGGCTTGCCCGCGGCGTCCGTGCCGCTGAAGGGCAGGTAGTTTTCTGCGTAGCCGATGCGCAGCGTGCCGTGCTCCGAAAGCCATGCCTCCTCTGCGGGGGAGAGCGTCGCGTTCGCGATGCCCGTGTTGTAATATTTGCGCTTCAGCGCGATGTAAAAATCGGGCTCCTCCCGTTCGATGGCTTCCATGGCGTCGTCGAGCGCGCGCTTGAGCTCCGGCGCGTTCTTCCGCACCGCGATGTGCGAGCGGGTCTCAGCCACGCGGGCGAAAATGCGGGAGGGGTGCGTGTGGTCCACATTGTTTTCCGAACCCACGAAGCCGTCGATCGTGCGGTCGTCGAGCGCGAGGGTCATCGCGTCCACATCGTCGAACCAAGCGTATTCGGTTTCGATGCCGTGCTCCGCCGCCCAGGCGAAGAACTCGTCCGACATGTTGTTGTTGCGGATGAGACCGATGCGCTTGCCGTTCAGGCTTTGCGGGTCGTCCGCCGCAAAGCGCTCGTCGTCCTCGTGCACGAACAGCGAATGGAACTCGGTGTCGATCGTCCGTTCCGACCAGTCCATCCGCTCCGCGCGGTCCTCGCGCTTCGCCAGCCCGAAGAACAGGTCGATCTCACCCGCCTCGAAGGCGGCGAACAGCGTTGCCCAGTCGCCGTAAACGTATTCGCAGTGCCAGCCCGTCCGGTTCGTGATCTCATGCAAAATCTCGTAGGCGTAGCCGCGTTTGGCGGCCCCGTCCGCGGCACCCTCGAGAAAGTGCGCGGATTCGAAGTACGCCACGCGCACGGTCGCGCGGTCGTCTTCCGCGGCAAGTGCCGCAGGCAGCGCGCCCAAAATCAGCAGGGTGCAAAGGAGCAGGGAAAGGATTCTTCGGATGTTCGGCTTGCGCATACGGGGTTCCTCCGGGCTTGGGTTCGGCGCGCCGCACGGGCGTGCGGAAAAGGCGGGTTCGTGTATCGGTATACTTAACCGAATTGTACCACGGCGCGCCGTGCCGCGCAATTCTCCGGCGCGGTCCGCATATATAAACAACGCGAAAACAAAGCGGGATACGTTGCATGCGCTTGCGGACAAGGAAATCGTCGCGCTGTTCACCGAGCACTTCCTCATGCGCGACCGGAGGTCCATCGACTTGCTTGCGAAACAGCAGCCGAACACGGCATCCTTCATCCTCGCGAAGTTGCAGTGGTTCATGTACAACAAGCTCGGGATCGGTCAGTCGAACGAAGTCAAGAGCATCAACCCGTCCTTCGAGAAAGACATCCGCAAGCTTGAGGGTATGTATGTCAAGGCGTTGACGAGAGCGGGAGTCAACCCGTTGCAAGACTACGCCGAGTTCGCAGACCGGAGCGGAACAGAGATGCACACCGGGGTCACGTTCGATGAGTACTTCGCAGACAGAGAGGGCGTGCGGTATCAGACGGATTTGAAGTTTTACGATTATTCGAAACCGTTCGAACAACAAATCGAAGATTTGGATGGTGAGTTGATTCCGCAAGACAATGCCCTCGTTATGGGCGGTACGCCGAAAGTGTTGCAAGACATCGGTCTTGCGGACTTGCCGCTGACGATCAATCAAGAACACGTCGATTATGCGGTAAACGGTACGAACGATTATGACCACTTCATCGGAAAGGATATGCTTTTGCAGATTCCGAATGCGTTGAGTGAACCGATTTCGGTGTTTACTTCCGGCACGCATCGAAATGACAGTGTTGTTGCTTTGGTAAACCTTGTCCATGACGGAGAGCACATTGTTGTGCCGATTAGTATCTCCGGGATATCTAATTCAAATAATCTCAGAATAGACGCTACTGCGGTAAAGAGTGTTTACGCTAAAGATTATTCGATTTCAAATGTGTTAATGAAGGCAGTAGAAAGAGAACTTAACGGAACATTCAGTCTATTTTATTTAGATAATAAAAAAGCCAGTGAGCTTCTGGAAAGCAATGGGGTCTTAATTCCCCAAAGGTTTCCAATGCTCAATGGCATTATCCATACTATAACAGAACCAGATTCTCCTGTCAACGTGTATCCGAAGAATCAGACTGATACCAGTCAGTTCAAAGCGTGGTTCAGAAAGAGCAAGGTCACTTCGGATGGAATGAATCCATCGGTCGTCTACAATGCAAACCCATCCGTAGACAAAGTGTTCGAAGACGGAACGATCCCGGATGCCGTTGGAGATTTGCCAGTCAACGGTCACGCGTTCTATGTATCCAAAGAGAATGCGGTAAGCGCATTCGGAAACGATAACGCACGTTCGTATTATCTTTCCATCAAGAAGCCCGCGCCGTCTGTATTCGTTAAGAGGCTTGCAAGAATAGTTGACAACGAAGTCCGAAGTGGCAAACCGAACGCGATTCGCGAAGGCGCGAGAAACGCAAGTGACGAGGTTCGTTTCCGATTGATTGATAAGCAATTCGACGGCGTGCACTGGACCGAGAACGGCAACGATATTTGGATTGCGTTCAAGCCGAACCAAGTGAAATCCGCAACGGACAACATCGGTCTGTTCTCGGAGCATTCAAACAATACGGAGTACCACACCGGAATCACATTCGAAGATTCCGCCATCCGTTACCACCTCGGCGACACCATCGCGTTCGACGACCGTTACGACCCCGCGTCCGATGCGAATGCGCACTATGCCGACCCGTTCTGCCACAAGAGCCTTCGCGTTCCCGACACGATGAAGGGAGACAAGCTTGCGGCGAACGGCGTTGCCGGTGCGCTGAAGAGCAAGGGTGTCAAGGACGGGGAACCCGAGTGGCTCGGACTTGACCGGTGGCTTGAAGGAAAGAAGAGCGTCGCGAAATATGCGCTTTTTATCCATTGGATCTTTGTGAAACCGATTGCGCAGCGCATTCCGGAAACGTTCGGTTCTCCTTGCCGCAAATGCAATGTCATAAGAAACGAAAAGCGTGCCCGCGCAAAAAGGACGGACAAGTCCGCCGCGGATATGCTATAATAAAACAAATCATTCTTTTCCGGCGCGTCTGCCGGTTTCCATCCGCATCCCTTTACCGAACCGAACGATTCCGGGACTCATCCGAATGAAACGAACATTCCTGAAAAGAAAAAACAACGATAT
The DNA here is from genome assembly GCA_030526425.1 of Clostridia bacterium. GTDB lineage: Bacteria > Bacillota > Clostridia > Christensenellales > CAG-138 > CAG-1024. The sequence continues at coordinate 21,666 of JAUNCT010000006.1, read as the reverse complement.
CCCCGCGGGCAACAGCCTTTTCGTCGAAACGTGGCTGATTTTGGGCGCACTGTTCTTTTTGACGACGCTGCTGTTCTTCGTTTCGGCGAACCGCACCGAAAACGAACACCGCCGCACGGTCGCCTGCCAAACGAACCTCGAGCTGCTGCAAAGCACGTCCGACCTGGTGACGCTCGGCATGGAAAACATCCGCGAGGACATCGCCGCCGTCATCTGGAACACCGATTTCGTCAACTATTTCATGGACCCCGGCCGTGCCGACGCGCAGCGCGGTTACCGCATCGCACAGGCGTTCGGGCGGATCAAGCGCGCCAACGCGTGGATCGGCGAGATGTGGGCGATGTCCTCCCTCACGCAGGATGTCATCGCGCAGGACGGCAGCGTCTGGAAGCGCGATGAGTTCGCCGCGGGCGTGGTCCCCGCGCTGACCTCGGGCGATTTCGAACCCTCCGCCCCGGAGGATCCCTCGCGCAACGCCGAGCCGGTGCTGTACGGCGGCAAGCTTTACTGGGTGGTCCCCTTCGTCACGAACCGTCCCGTCGGTTCCGTCTGCGCCGCGGTGGATATGCAGGTGCTTTCGGAGCGCATCGCGGGCAGGTCGCGCGGTCCCGTCGGGCTGTACGACAAAAACGGCACGCTGCTCGTCCCGCAGGGGGCGGAGCACGGCTTCCCGAAACGCATCGACCCCGGCGCCGCGGGCACCTTCGCGACCCACGCCGGCGACGACCCGCGCAAGGCGGACTGGTACCGGGTGGACGACCCCGTGCTCGGGCTGACCTATCTCAAACCCATCGACCGCGCGGCGTTCTCCGTGCCCCTGTACGAAACGCTGCTGTCGTCGCTGCCCGTGCTCCTCGTGCTGCTGCTGGTTTCGCTGTGCGGCTCGGGCTTCCTCGCGGCGCGCATCTACCGCCCGATCAACTACCTCGTGCGGCGCGTGCTCGCGCACAGTGCCGCGGGTCTCCGCGAGGCGCGGAACGAGGTCGACGCCCTCGAGCTTTCGTTCTTCCGCACCTTGCGGCAGAATGAGGACATGCAGGGCAAATTGCGTTACTTCGCCCGCGAGAACCGCGAAAAGACCTTCCGCCTGCTCCTGCACGGCAGGACTGCGGAGGAGGCGGGGCTCGCCTACCTCGATGACGAGGCGCAGGACACCTGGCGCGACGGGCGCCCGATGTGCGTGCTCGCCTGCCGCAGGACGGGGGAAAGCATCGTTTCCGATACCGGGCTCGACGCGTCGCTGTTCCATGTCACCGTTGCCGACGCCGTGGCGGAGATCGAAGGCGTGTCCTGTCAGGCGGTCCCGATGGGCACCTGCCTCGACGCCGTGCTGATCTGCCCCGACACCGCCGAAACGGCGGAGGACGCGCTGCTCGCCCTCCGCGCCGCCGAAGAAAAGCTGCGTGCGGTCTTCGCCCCCTCCGGGTGGGAGGTCGCATACGGCGAAAGCCCCGCGACGACCGCGCTCGGCGAACTCGCTTACTGCTGGGAAGAGGCGCGCCGCCGCATGGATTACCGCGTCTACCTCGCAAGCGCGACCAACGCCTTCCCCGAAGAGACCGCGGAAGCGGAGAGCGCGGAGCGCGACCCCGGCGTGTGGGAGCGCATCCCCGGGCTCATCCTTTCCGCCCCGCGCGAACGCGTGGATGCGGAGCTCGGCGACCTCATCGCCGCCTTTTTGAACACCGAACCCTCCGATGCGGCGTTGGCGGATTTTGTGAACGGCACCGCCGAGCGCATCACCGCAGCCCTTCCGGAGGAGCGCAGTGCCGATGCCGGATGCGTGCCCGCCGTCACCGGGGAAACGTTCACCGGCATGACCGCGGAGGAACGGCTCGCCCGGGTCCTCGGCGTGCTCGAACCGCTGCGCCTGCAGGCGGAAGCCTCCGCCGACAAAAAGGGCAACCGCTACGTGGAAGACGCCATGGAATACATCCGCGAGCATTACGGCGAGCGGGACCTCGGCGTGCAGGATGTGGCGGATCACCTCGGCATCACGGCGAACTACTTCAGCACGCTCTTCCACGAGACCACGGGCGACTCCTTCGTCAACCGCCTCAACGGCGTGCGCGTCGAACAGGCGGCGCGCCTCTTGAAGGAAACGAAGCTCCCCATCGGCGATATCGGCTTCCGCTGCGGGTTCAACACCGTGCAGCACTTCAACCGCACCTTCAAAAAGGTCACGGGGATGCCGCCGGGCAAGTACCGCACGGCGTCTGCGGAACCCGGCGAAGCGGAACCGGAGGGAGAGGAGGGACCCCGCGCATGAAACGGACGTTTTTGCAAAAGTTTGCGTCTTTGGCGCTTGCCGCGCTGCTGCTCCCATGCGGCGTGCCCGCACTTGCCGCAGCTGCGGAAGAAACGGGTAAGACCGTCGTTCTGAGCGTCGGCGGCACGGGCAAGGATTCGCTCCCACCCGTCACGCTCGACTGTGCGGACGGCACACACATCCGCCTCATCTTCTTCGAGGGCGGCGTCCTCGGTTCGGATACCGAGCTTGTCCGCGCGTGCGCCAACGGCGCCATCAGCATCTACATGGGCGTCATCAGCGGCATGACGCAGACCGTGCCCGAGGCCGCCCTGCTCGACATCCCGTACCTTGCCGATTCGCGGGTGGAGTACCTCCGCATGTGCGACGGCTTTCTGGCAGACAGGCTCCAGCCGTACTTCCACGCGCGCGGGCTGCACCTGCTGAGCATCAACATGGCGTCCATGCGCGGCGTGTTCTCCCGCGAACCCATCCGCACCCCGGCGGACCTCGTCGTGAAGCGCCTGCGCATCATGGACAACAGCTACCATGAGATCTTCTGGGATGCGCTCGGCGTCAAAACGACCACGATCTCCTTCTCGCAGCTCGAATACGCCTACCGGCAGGACCGCGTCAACGCGGCGGAATTCCCGCTCAACAACGCGCGCGCCTTCGGCAACGATGCGATCTTCCCGTATTACCTCGCGACGGATCACCTGCCCGGCTTCCGCGCGCAGGTCGTCAACCTCAGCACCTACGAGTCGCTGACCGAAGCGCAGAAGGAAGCCCTCGCCGAATACTACCGCGCCTTCACCCTCCCGGGGGATTCGACCGTCCCCGCGTGGACGGAGGTCTCCGTGCCCACCGAAGAGATGAAGATCTTCCTCCGCACCGGGCGCGCGGCGGTCGTGCACCGCATGAAGGAGGACCTCGGCGCCGAGATCGTCGAAGAGTTCCTCGCCGCGGTCGAGCGCGGCTGACCGGGCAACAACGAAACGAACCGAAAAAGGACCATCCGCGGATGGTCCTTTTTGCTGTAGCGCAACACCTGCGGGCACCGCGTTCGTTGCGGGGAAAGAACGGCATATGGTACAATGATTCAATAAGATGAAAACAAAACCGGGCGCGTGCCGGACAGTGGACGCCGCGCGCCGGCGAGCAGCAAAGGAGAAACGGAAAGCATGGTATCGATCGTCGTTCCCGTATTCAATGCGGAGGTCTGGCTGAAAGAAACGCTTGGGTATCTTCGCGCCCAAACCTACCGGGATATCGAGATCCTCTGCGTCGACGACGGTTCGACGGACGGCTCGGTCGCCATCATCGAAAGCGCCATGCAAGAGGACGGCAGGGTCCGCCTGATCCGCCAGCAGAACTCGTTCGCGGGCGTTGCGCGCAACAACGGGATAGACCATGCGAAGGGCGAGTACATCATCTTTTTGGATGCGGATGATATCTTCGCGCCGACGCTTGTCGAAAAGTGCGTGTGCCGTGCGGAAAAAACGCAGGCGGATATCGTTTTGTTCGGCGGCGATTCGGTGGATATGCGCACCGGAGAACAGGCGCCGTCGCCGTGGTTCTTCCGTTACGACCGCGTGCAACAGCTCGAGGTGTTCGACCGCCGCGCGATTCCGGATGAGATCATGAACATCACCAACGCCGCGCCGTGGACCAAGCTGTACAAAACGGAATTCGTCCGCGGCAACGGGCTGCGGTTCCAGCCCCTGCGCAACTCGAACGACCTGTATTTTGTGTTGCTGTCACTGTGCGTTGCCGAGCGCATCGCCTACGTGAACGAGCCGCTCGTCCGCTACCGCAGGTTCCGTCCCGGCAGCCTGCAGAACACCAAGGAGTCCGACCCGCTGTGCGTGCTCGAGGCGGTCGAGGCACTGTACGCCGCCCTGACCGAACGGGGGATCTTTTCCGAGGTCGCGGCGAGCTTCGCCAAAGCCTCTGCGGAGTTTTTGAAACACAACCTCACGACCATCCGCTCCCGCGCGGCGCTCAAACGGTTTTGTGCAGCCCTCGTCGCATCCCCGGTCGTGAACGACGCCGTGCTTGCGCACGAACCGAAGGACGCTTCGCCGCATGAGAGCTTTGTCGCCGTCCGCGGCGCGAAGTACATGCTCGCCTGCATGGAGGATGCGGACAAGCGGAACCTCCCGGGCGACACCCGCTGCACCGTAACGGGGCACCCGGCGGAAGCGCCTGCGGTGTCGGTCGTCATCCCCGTGTACAACACCGGCGCTTACCTTGCCGAGTGCCTCGACAGCGTTCTCGGGCAAACGCTCGCGAACATCGAAGTCCTCTGCGTGGACGACGGTTCGACCGATGGGTCGCGCGCGGTGCTCGAAGCCTGTGCCGCAAAGGACCCGCGCGTCACGGTCCTCGCACAGTCCAACCGCGGACAGTCCGCCGCGCGGAACGAGGGCATCCGCCGCGCGCAGGGCAAGTACCTGTATTTCATGGACAGCGACGATATCCTCCGCAAGGAGGCGTTGTCCGAACTGCTCGACACCGCGGAACGGGAACGGACCGATGTCATTTTGTTCGACGGAACGGTGTTTTACGAAGACCCCGCGCACACGGGCGGGATCTCCGCGACCCGCTACCGAAGGACCCGCACGCGCGAGGGCGTCCGCAGCGGAAAGAGCCTTATGTCCGAGCTGTGCGCGGCGGGGGAATACAGCTGTTCGCCGTGCCTGCAGTTCGTTTCGCACGCATACTTTCTCGAAAACGGGCTGTGGTTCCCCGAGGGGATCATCCACGAGGACAACCTGTATACCTTCCGCACGCTGCTCTGTGCCGAACGGGCGGCGTATGTGAACCGCGCGTACTTCCACCGCAGGGTGCGCAAGGACTCGGTCATGACGGCAAAGAAGACCTACCGCCACTGCTACGGCGAATTCGTCTGCTACCGCAGCATGGTCGCACTGATGGAGTCCTTCGGGCTCGCGGAACAGACCCCCGAAAACGAAGCGGTCGCAGCGGTCGTCCAAGCGTTCCTTGCCGACTGCCACCGCGATTACCGCAGCCTCGAAGAACCCGAGCGCATGTTTTACAAGGCGCTCCCGCTGGATGAGCGCATGCTGTTCGAAGCGTGCGTGCTGGGCTTCAGCAAGCGGTACGACAAGCTCGAGCGGGATTACATCGCGCTCCGCAATTCCCGCACGTACCGGCTCGGCAACGCGATCGTCGGTCTGCCGCGCCTCGCACGCAACGCCTTGCGCAAGCTGCTCGGCAAGTCCTGACATTTCAGAAACCGATTTCTACATGAGGACCGGATACCGATGAATGATGTTTTGATGAAACCGAAGGAACACGTTTGGAAGACGGTGCTCCTTTTGCTTGCGGCGATCGTCGCGTCCTTTGCCGCGGTCGTTTTCACGGCGTACGATCCGGAGTTCCTCGTGATGGACTTCGACGCCGCGACGCTCCGCCGCTTCGTGCGGCTCCCCGGGGAGATCGGCGCCGTGCACACGCTGGCGTTTGCGGGCGTCTTCCTGCTGTTCCGGCGGAACCTGAAGGGGAAGACGGACCTGCGCGCGCTGATCCTCTCGTGTTGCTTCAGCCTGTTTTTGTCGGTCGGTTTGAGCTACCGGCTCTTCACCGATGCGACGTTCTTCTTCGCTTCGAAAAAGCAGTTCTTGTTCGCACTGTTCCTCACGGGCGGCAACGCGCTCGTGCTGTACACCCTGCTGAAGGAGCTCTTCCGCGCCGCCGACGGGATGCGTTCCGCGGCGCCGGACGGGACCGGGACAACGGGGGAAAGGAAGACGTTCTTCCTCGTGGCGGGCTTGCTGCTCCTTTGCTGGCTGCCGTTCGAACTCGGGTTCTTCCCGGGGAGCGTGCCCTACGACGGGCGCAAGCAGCTGCTCATCTACGACGGGGTCGTGGAACTGACGAACGACCACCCCTATTTCGCCACGTATTTCTTCGGCGCGCTGTACCGCCTCGGCGAACGGGTCTTCGGCGACAACGCCGTCTTTGCGATCGTGCTGTGTCAAAACCTCGCGGCCGCGGCGGTGTTCTCGGGCGTTTGCGTGTTCCTTCGCAAGCTCTGCGGTTCGAAAACCGTTTTCGTCTGCTCCGTTCTGTTTTACGCGCTCGTGCCCGTGTTCTGGGCGTATGCGCAGTCGGTCATCAAGGACACGCTGTTTTTCGTGTGCTTCACCTGGCTTCTGCTCGAAGCGGCGCGGATATTGTTTTCGAAGGAACCCGTCGGGAAGGGAACGTACTTCCGGTTGGAGACCGCCGCGGTCCTCACCGCCGTCTTCCGCAACAACGGTTTCCCCATCGCGCTGTTGCTGCTGCTCGCGCTGATCCTCGGTGCGCCGAAGCTGCGGCGGAGGGCCGTTCTGCTCAGCGGCGCGTGCATCGTCGTCGTTTCCGTGTTCGCGACCGCGGCGGTGCCCGCGTACCTCCGCATCCCCGAGGCGAACCCGTTCGAATCGCTCAGCATCCCCATCCAGCAGGTCGCACGCTGCGTGACCGTGCACGGGGAGGAAATGACGGCAGAGGAAAAGGAAGCCGTCGAAGCGCTGATGCCGGCGGAGCTGTTCCGCAACTACAAGCCCGGGATCTCCGACCCCGTGAAGGGGGAACTGAAGAGCCGCGTCGCCTCGCCGGATGGCGCATTCCGCACGCTGTGGCTCCGGTGCCTGCAGCGGTATCCCGCGACCTGTGCGGATGCGTTCATGAACCACGTGTACGGCTGGATCGACCCGTTCTATGTGACGGGCGATCAGGGGCAGTACCAGTTCCACATCCGCGAGGCGTTCGAACGGACGAACCCCGCATTCAAGGATTCCGGCTATGTCTATTCGGCATACGTTTTCCCGGAAACGCTGCGTCTGCTCTCCAAGAACGTTGCGGAGCTCGCGAACCGCGTTCCTTTCGTGCAGCTGCTCTGCATGCCGGGCATCTGGTTCTGGGCGGCGCTCACGGCGCTTGCGGGTGCGCTCGCCGCACGCGACAAAAAGGGCGTTCTGTTCCTCGTGCCGGTGCTCGTCTATCACATCGGCTGCTTCTTCTCCCCGGTCAACGGGTGTTTGCGCTACGTTCTGCCGCTCATCGCCGCGGCGCCGCTGACGGTCGGGTGCGTGCTGCTCCGCCATGCGGACGGCGGGACCGTCCCCGAAGCAGGGGAAGAGTACCGCGGCTCCCTTTTGGGCACGCCGCTCCGTACGCTCGGTTTCGTGCTCGCGCTCGGGCTGTTCGTCTTCGCTGCGGGGCGCGGCAGGGCGGTCACGCCGCACACGGAAAGCCCCGCGCCTGCGGCGCAAACGGAAACCCGGTGACCCGTCCGCAATACGACAAAAGGAGCCATCCTCGGATGGCTCCTTTTTGCGTCTGTTCACTTTCCCGAAAGGCGGGCGGACAGAAACCGTTTCGCGGGTCTTTCCACAAGACAATAGGTCAATATGCCGAACCCTGCGGAGAATGCGGTCGAGAGCAGCAGGCACAGCGGCAGCCGCGTGGCGAGAAGCACCGGGAAGCGTTTCCAGAACAGCGGTATCATCAGGTAGAACGAGATCTGCTGCATCACGTAGATGCTGTAAGCGAATTTACCGCCTGCACCGAGCAGCGGGCGGTCCAAAAGCCGCGTCAACAGCCCTTTCCGCTCCGCAAAGCAATGCAGGAGGATGAGGAACATGAGCACCGGCGTCATGGCGGTGTCGCCGAAGCTCTTGCCGAAGAACAGCCGTTGGGTGAGATAAAACACCGCGCCTGCCTCCGCTGCGGTGTACAGCACGCAGGCTGCCGTTTTGCTTCGGAGGATGGGAGGACACTTCGAACGGAAGGCACCGTACAGGAAGCCGACCGAGATCCCCGCGCCGACACGCAGCACGGAAAGCGGAACGATGCCCCACAGCTCCTGCCTGCCGAGAAAACCGCCGGTGACCGTAAAGTTCGCGCAATAGCCGACATACGCGAGGACCGCCGCCGCGAATACGGTCTTTTCCTTGCCGAAGGTTCGGTAAAGCCCGCCGAACAGCAAAGCGATCCAAAAATACGGTCCGATATACCAAAGGATCCCCGTGCGGAGCGGCGACAGCCCCGTCGCCCGCAGAAAGAACAGTTCCTGCAGGGCGTGCGCAAAGCCCTGTTTTCCAAGCAGCAGCGCGCAAACGACCTCAAAGGCGAGCACGGGCCAAAGCCTTGCGACCTTGTCGGCGAGGAAGGAGAAGAACGAGAACTCTTTGCCCGCTTTTTCCAACGTGCCCCAAAGAAAGAACCCGCCGAGGATCAGAAAAAACTCAACGAGATAATACGCGTTTTCCACTGCCGCCGATATCGCATCGGCACTGCCCGCCGGCACATAGGGGATGATGTTTTTGTGAAGAATGTGGTACAAAACGATGCCCACGGACATGGCGAACCGCAGAAAATCCAGGGCGTGGTTTCTGCCGCGGTCCGCCGCAAGCTTGTTTTCCATCGGGGGTCTCCTGTTCGTGTTTTTACCTGCCGAGCAGTGCGGACTTGATGCGCCGCGCCGCGTTCGCCAACGACGAGATTTTCGCCGCCAGCCGGTAACTGCGCGAGCCGCGGAACTCCGCCTCTTTTTCCTTCAGCCGCTTGTTTTGTTTCGTCAGAAAAACGTTCTCGGCGACGGTCGTCTTCAGTTCTTCGGACATCATCAGCAACGGCTCGAGCGCTTTCCGCGCTGCGGCGATCCGCTCCGTCACGGAGGAACCGTCGGCGCAACGGTCGTAACGGCTCAGGATCCGGTGCAGCTGCAGGTCGTTCCTGCCCGTGCGGTTCGTCGCCCACAGCGCGCAATCCTGCGTGTCGGGGAGGCACCTGTGCGCTTCCGCCGCCGTCGCGTTGACAACGGGGGTGCCGTGGCGCACCTCCATGACCTTCAGCCACATGTCGTCGGTGTCCAAGCAGGTCGGTACGATGGCGTCGGGGTCGAGCAGCTCGTCCGGATCCATGCAGTGCGGCGGATAGAGGATCCCCGCACAGCCGATCGCGACCAAGGCCTCCGAAGGGATGCCCGTGAACTTCGCATCGAACAGCCAGTCCACATACGGCGCGATCGTGCCGTCGCCGCGGAAGGCGACCAGGTGCGTCTGCCGGGCGGAAACCGCCTTCGGGTGGAGGCGTTGAGATTCCAGCAGCTGTTCGAGCGTATACGGCGGGTAGTCGATATCGTCGTCGGTCGTGATGACGATGGCGTCGGGATATTCCCGCATCGTGTAAAAATATTTTTTGTGCGGGCGCAGGTCGCCTTCGCACCAGCGGACCTCAAAGCGCGTGTTTTCGGTCAGCGCGCAAAGCTCCCGCGGCAGGTCCGCTTCCCCGTTCGGGAACTGGTCCTCCGAAAGCCACAGCAGGATGCGGTCGGGCAGAACGGTCTGTCCGAGCATCGCCCGCACGACGCCGGAAACGCTGCGGATCCGCGCCGGATACGAGGTCAGCGATACGATGACCTCTGTGCCGGAACCGAGCATGAGGTGCGCGTCGTCGCAGTACCCCGCGGGGAGCTCCTTGTGGAGCGCTTTCCAGCTGACGCGACCCGCGGGCAGGTCGGTCTGCGGTGAATATTTGCGCCACAGCTCCGCCAGCGGGGCGTTGCGGTATTGCCAAGGTTTGAACTTCGCGGAAAGCCGCAAAATCACGGCGTCGCCGATGAGCTCCGCCTTGGTCTTCCGGGTGCCGCCGATATCATAGTATTCTGCGATCGCCGCCGCTTCGAAAGCGCCGAGCACCGTGATGAGCGTGTTGTATTTCAGCGGAAGAGATGCGATCCGCCCGCTCCAAGCCGCGTTCAGCGCGTCGCGGACGGCGACGGAATCATCGACGTTCGGGCGGAATTCGGGCGCCGGTTCGGGCAATGCCGCCGCGCGCAAACGGCGCAGGTCCAGCAGCAATACGCCCGCGTCGAACAAAACGCCGTTTCCGGCATCGCCCGGCTTTGCACCGTCCGGCAGGCAGCTCATGTCCTTCACGGCCGCGGCGAGCGCATCGCCGGTGTCCGCGGCGTACAGCTCCGCAAGGTCTTTCAAAATCAGAATGTCGTTTTCAAGATACAGGACCTTGTCGAGCCCGGGGAGCAGTTCGGCGAGGCGCAGCTTGCACTGTGCCGACGGGGTCCCGTCCGCTTCCCGCGGGGGGACGGACTTCGTTTCCACGGCAACGCCGTCGCAAGCCATGGCAGCGAGCCGGGCTTTCCCGGCTTCGGAAACGCCGCAGCAGAGCACATGTACCCGGTATTCGGAGGTTGCCGCACGGTTCGCGCAAAGCGAAGCCAACGCGGTACGGGTCGGCAAAACGGTACTTTCATCGGCGATAAAAGCGAGGTGGATGGGCGGATGCATGAAACGACCTCCTGTTCGGATTCGGGAAGGGGTCCCAACGGCTTCTGCAGCCGGGTCCCCATATCATACCGATTATACCATAACCGCCGGGGGATATCCCATTCCCGTGCGGGAAAACCGGAAAGCGGCGTTCGCACACAAACAAAACCGACCTCCGCGCGTTGCGGAGGTCGGTTTTCCCGGGTCGTTCACTGTTCCCGCTCGTAAAGGTACACCGCGCAGGCGATGTCCTCGACCGCCATGCCGAGCGCCTTGAACACGGTGATCTCTTCCCTCGCGCCGCGTCCCGGCAGCACGCCGCGCAGCACGTCGCCGACGGGTCCGATCAGGTGGTCCTCACCGTAGCGCCCCTCCTTCAGGGGGATGAGGAAGTCGCCGCTCTCTTTGAAAACGGATTCCACGTGGTCGCAGTAAACCCGCGCCTTCGCCATCAGGTCCGAATCCAGCTCGCGGTTCTTGGGCGCGCAGGCGCCGACGGCGTTGATGTGCGCGCCGGGCTTCACCCATTCCGCGCGGAGGATGGGCTCGTGCGCGGGGGTCACGGTGCAGATGATGTCCGCATCGCGCACGGCTTCCTCGGCGGTCGCGCAGACCACGCCGCGCAGCCCCCGTTCTTCCGCAACGCGGGCAAGCCCCTCCGCACAGGCGGGGAAGGCGTCCCAGCAGCGCACCTCGGTCAGGGGAAAGCACTCCGAAATCGCCGCAAGGTGCGAATGCCCCTGCGCGCCGCACCCGAGGATCGCCAGCACCTTGGAATCGGGGTTCGCCAGCGCCTTCGAAGCCACTGCGCTCACGCAGCCCGTGCGGATGCGGGTCACGCTCATCGCGTCCGTCACGGAAAGCACGTTGCCGTGCTCCTTTGCGAACAGCAGGATCTCGCCCTGATGCGAGGGGTAGCCCGTGCCCGCGTTCGTGTGGTACACGCTGATGACCTTCGCGCCGAAATAGCCGTTTTCGAAGTAGGCGGGCATCAGCCCCAGCACGTTCGTGTTCGGCATGTCGATGGCGGTGCGCACATACTGCGTGCAGTCGCCCGCGCACTGCCGCTTCAGGGTCTCTTCCATCAGCGCGGTGCACGACTTCGGGTCGAGCAGGCGCTCCACTTGTTCTTTGTCGAAAAATTTCAGCATGGGTCCTCCGTCAGTCCGCAAGGGTCTTGATGTAGCGGTACAGGGTCTTCACGCCGAAGCCCGTGCCGCCGCGCTCCCCCGTGAAGGGCATCGCGCCGTAGTCGATGTGGAGGAACGGCACGTCCTCCGCGAAGCAGTCGAGAAACATCCCCGCGAGGATGCCGCCCGGTCCGCCCTTCGGCGAGTTGTTGAGGTCCGCCCACTGGGTTTTCAGCAGGTTCCGGTAGGCGGGGAAGGAGGGCATCTGCGCGTACAGCTCGCCCGTCAGGGGACTCAGCGAAGCCACGCGGTCGAACAGACGTTGCGTGCGGGTCAGCGCCGCGGCGCACACGCTGCCGTAAAAGTTGCATACGCTGCCCGTCAGCCCCGCGACCTCGAGGATCTCCGAGGGCTTGGCGTTTTGCACGCACCAGGTGATCGCATCCGCCATGGAAAGGCGTCCCTCGGCGTCCGTGTTCTGCACGAACACCGTTTTCCCGTTCATCGCACGGTACACGTCGCCGTTGCGGTAGCTGTTCGCGTCCACGGCGTTCTCACACGCGGCAACGACCGCCACCACGTTGTGCGGCAGGCGCATCCCCGCGACCGCGCACATCGCGCCGATGACCGAAGCGCCGCCGTTCATGTCGAAGCGCATGCTCGTCATGCTGCCGCCCGTCTTGATCGCAAGCCCGCCCGTGTCGTAGGTCACGCCCTTGCCGACGAACGCGACGGGCGCCTCCTCCGCGGGTCCGCCGTTCCACCGCATCACGATGAACTTCGGCTCGTTCACGCTGCCGCGCGCCACGGCGAGCAGCAGCCCCATGCCCATCGCTTCGCACTCCGCCTTGCCGAAGATCTCCGTTTCGAAGCCGTATTCCCGCCCGAGCTCCGCACAGCGTTCCGCCATCGCGGCGGGGGTCAGCTCCTCCGCGGTCATGTTCACAAGGTCGCGCGCGTGCATCACGCCCTCCGCCAAAAGGAGTCCCTCCTTCAGGGCGGCTTCGTTTGCCGTTTGCACCGTCACCGCGATCTCGGGCACCGGGCGCGGCGCGGAAAGGTAGCGGTCGAAGCGGTAGAGGGAGAGGGGCAGCGTCGCCGCAAGCTGCAGCAGCGCCTCATCCTCGGAAAGGAAGGTGAGCGCGTCCAAGGCGTCCACGAGAACGTTCGCGCGTTTCTTTCCGGCGAGGCGGTCGCCCCACTGCGCGAAAACCTTGCGCAGCGCATCGTACGGGTCGTCCGCATCGTTGTCGAAGCCCGTTACGAGCACGTCCGCAAAGCCGCCGCCCATCGGCAGCCGCAGGGAAACCGTCTCCGCGTGCGCGGGGCGCAGGTCGTCCGCAGCGTAGACCGCGTCGTAAGCCGCTTGGAGCCTTTTGTCCGAAAACGCGATCTTCGTCCCCGCGGGGACGAGCCGCAGCACCGTATCGAAACCGCCGCATCCGGCGGCAGCCGTTTGAAATGTCATAAAGCCTCTTTTCTCCGCGAAACCGCGGTTCCCGGGGGAAGGGCGAAGCGCCGCCCAAGCCACCCCATTTTACATTATTATACGGCGGCTGCATGCAAAAGGACAAGAAACGGTTGAAAAGAACACCTCACATATGATAAAATCCAATCGCTCGCGCTTCATATAACTATCATATTATCAATACAGCAAAGAAGGAACCATCGTTTTGAACACCAGAGAAATGACGAATATCGCCCTGAAACTCGCAGGGCTGTCCGAAGACACCGTCGATACCGAGATCGGCTGCGCCGGCGAAGACGTCAAGCGCGTGCTCGCGGGCATCGACATGAGCGATGCGACCCTGCTCGCCGCAAAGCAGCTGGGCTACGACTGCGTGGCGGAGCACCACGGCATCATGGGCAAGGCCGTCCGCATCGGCGAGCAGATGTACAAAGACCACATCCGCATCATGTACGAGAACGGCGTGCCCGTCAACGTCGCGCAAAAGGCGATCGAAGCCCGCGCGAAGCAGGAGAGCGACAAGATGCACTCCAAGAACCTGAACCGTCAGGCGGAGTTCGCAAAGCTCATCGGCATGCCCTACGTCGGCATCCACACCCCGGCGGATCTCATCGGTCAGCGCATCGTGCAGGAGCGCATGGACGCCCTCACGAAGGACAAGCCCTTCACCACCCTCAAAGAGGTCGTGGATGCGCTCAACGAATTCCCCGAGGTCCGCAGCGCCCTGCAGGATCCCGTCATCCGCGTCGGCAGCCCCGACAGCTACGCGGGCAAGGTCGTCGTGCTGTTCGCGGGCGTCACGGGCGCCTGCCCCGATGTGTACCGCGCCATGTTCGACTACGGCGTCGGCACCCTCATCATGATGCACATGAACGACGAGAACCTCAAAGCCGTGCGCGAGCAGAACAAGGGCAACATCGTCATCGCGGGGCACATGGCTTCCGACTCCATCGGCTTCAACCGCATCCTCGATGCGTGGGAAGCGGCGGGCATCGAAGTGACCCGCACCGGCGGCATCACCCGCTGAACCGCCATGGAACAACGGTTTGCAGAACTGAAGGCGCAGTTTCCCGCCGCGCGGGAACACGCGTTCTTCGATATCGCATACGAAAACTGCGGCAGCGACTTCGCAAGGGAAGCCGCCGCAAAATACTTTGCCGACAAGGCGGCGATCTTCCCGAAAATGCCCAAGGCGGGCGGCGCGGGGAAGGGGGCGACCATCGGCGCCGTTGAGGAGTGCAGGGCGAAGCTCGCCGCGTTCCTCGGGGCGGAAGGTCCCCGCAACATCGCCTTCACGGCCAACACCTGTCAGGCGGTCAGCATCGCGCTGATGGCGCTTTCCTACGAGCCCGGCGACAACATCGTCGTCGGCGATATCGAGCACGTTTCCGTGCTGATGCCCTGCCTCAAAATGCGCGACCGCGGCGTCGCGGTGAAGGTCGCAAAGTCCCGCGACGGGCTCCGTCTCACGGCGGATGAGCTTCTCGCCGCGGTGGACGACCGTACCCGCATCGTCGCCGTGAGCTATGTGCAGTCCTCGAGCGGCTACAAGCTCGACCTCAAACACCTCACGGAGGAATGCCACCGCCGCGGCGTGCTCGTCGTGACCGACGCCATCCAGGCGCTCGGCGTCACCCCCGTCGATGTGAAGGAACTCGGTGTGGACGCGCTGGCGGCGTCCGGCTACAAGGGCTTGCTCGCCCTCGAAGGCGCGGGCTTTTTGTATGCCTCCACCGCCATGCTCGAACAGATGACGCCCGTGTTCAGCTGCTGGAACGCGGCGACGGGCTTCGACCGCGCGACCCTCGAGGTCACCTGCAACGATGTGCGCGATGCGCGCAAGCTCGAAGCGGGCACCCTGCCGTTTGCGGCGGTCTACGCGCTGTCGGCGGGCATCTCCCGCATCACGGAACTCGGGAAGGAGAACGTCTTCGCCCGCGTGGCGGAAACGCTTGCAAGCGTCGTCACCGCGCTCGGGGAGCTCGGCTTCGAAACCGCCTACCCCTTCGATCCGGGCGTGTGCTCGAACAGCGTGCTCTTCAAGACCGCGCACAACAAGGAAATGACGGATTTCTGCGCGGAACACGGCGTGTACTTCTCCGAAGGAAAGCCGGGTTATGTCCGCGTCTCCGTCGCCCCGTTCAACGACGCCGCCGACGTCGCCCGCCTCAAAGCGGTCGCGGCGCTCTGGCAACAGGCGGAACGCGCCCTCTGAACGGCGCACCCATCCGGTACAGACCCGGTCCGGTCAAGCCCGGGTTTCGTATATGCTTCAACCCAAACAGGAGGAAAGAAATGAAAAAGAGAACACTGACCGTACTGCTGACGCTCGTTCTGGCCCTGTGCCTGACCTGCGCCGCGGCGCTCGCCGAAGAGCAGAAGATCACCGTCCAGTGGACGGCGAACAACTTCTATTCGTTCGACAACAACGCCAACTACGCCGCAGAAGAGATCCTCGTCCAGGCACACGTGCTGGAAGGTCTCGTCCGCGCCGCGACCGATGAGAACGGCTCCCAGATCTACCTGCCCGCAGGTGCCGAGGACTGGGAAGTTTCCCCCGATGGTCTGACCTGGACCTTCCGCCTCCGCGAGTACTACTGGACCGACGGCGTCCGCGTCACCGCCCAGCAGTATGTCGATTCCTTCCGCCGTCTTGCCGACCCGCGCAACGGTTTCGACTTCGCTTCCTTCGTCGATGACATGGTCGGCGGCAAGGAACTCTACGGCATGGATGCTTCCACTGCGACCGCAGAGGAGATCGAAGCCGCGAAGCAGAACCTCGGCGTCAAGGCCGTCGACGATGCGACCCTCGAGATCAGCCTGCGCGTGCCCGCCTCCCAGCTGCTCAGTAAGCTCAGCTGCGTGTGGATGAGCCCCGTCCGTCTCGATGTCATCGAGGCCGCCGGCGAAATGTACGACACCGACTTCAACACCCACGTCTGGTGCGGACCGTTCACCGTCACCGCTTACCAGAAGGACAACAGCATGACGCTGACCAAGAACGAGAAGTACTGGGATGCGGAGAACGTCAAGCTCGATGAGATCGAGCTCATCCTCATCGCGGAAGCGTCCACCCAGTCCACCATGTTCAAGAACGGTGAGCTCGCGGTGCTCGCGCCCTCCGGCGATTACGTTTCCGCTTACCGCAACGGCGCGGAAAAGGGTGATTACACCTACATCCAGAACTTCGCGCCCAACGTCACCTACTTCTACTTCAACCGCGGCGGCAACTCCACCTCCGGTCTGATGGAGAGCCAAAAGGTCCGTCTCGCGCTGAGCCTCGCCGCGAACCGCGAAGAGTTCACCGCCGGTATCTTCGACCGTTACTACCCCGCGTACGGCTTCGTTCCCTTCGGCGTCACCGTTGAGGAGATCAACTTCCGCGACAACGTCGAAGAGCCCCTCAAGGCACTCGCCGCCGAATACGACACCCCCGAAAAGCTCCGGCAGCTTTTCAAAGAGGGTATGGCGGAACTCGGCGACACCCGTGAGCTGAAGGACGTCACCATCACCTACATCTGCCGCGGCGATTCCGCCATCAAGCGCGCCCAGCAGGAATACTGGAAGGCTCTGTGGGAGTCCGTCCTCGGCATCAAGGTCGAAGTCAACGTCCTCGGCGACAGCTCCCTGCTTTCCGCAGAGCGCAAGGCCGGCCGTTACGACATCGGTCAGGCGGGCTGGAACGGCGACTACAACGACCCGATCGCGTTCCTCGAGATGTGGGCCTCCTACGGTACCTCCATCCGTTACTCCGGCTGGACGGAAGAGCTCGGTAAGAAGTTCGACGCCTTCATCGAGCGCCTGAACGCGACCTCCTCCGCGGAAGAGCGCGTGAAGATCTACGCGGAAGCGGAGCAGTGGGTCGTCTGCGACGAAGTCGCCGCCATCGCTTACATGTACACCGATCAGATCTTCTGCATCAGCAACAAGGTCAAGAACGTGGTCACCCCGTTCGTCGGTCCGTACTACGATTTCACCCACGCTTACGTGGCCGAGTAAACCGTGAACCGAAGGTGCCTTTCACCGCAAAGGCGCCCGCGAACGGCGGGGGAGCGCACGCCGCGTCCCCTGCCGCATGACCGCACGCAATCCCTCAGGTGCCCCGCACCGGAAAGCTCCCCGCACAAGGAGAGCTTGAGGGATTGTTTTCGTGTTTTTACCGAAACGAGGACAATCCATGCTCAAATACACCGTACGCCGCTTTCTCGAAATGCTGCTGACGCTCTTCATCATCGCGTCGGCAACGTTCTTCCTTCTGGAGGCCGTCCCCGGCGATCCGCTCCTCGAGCGCGTCGAGCGCCTGCCGGAATCGGTGGCGCAGAACATGTATCATAAATACGGGCTCGACAAGCCAACCATCGAGCGCTACTTCATCACCATGAAGGGCATGCTCAAGGGCGATTTCGGCGAATCCGTCCGCATGCCCGGTTACGATATTCACCAGTTGCTCAAGGAAACGCTGGCGCCCTCCGCGCGCCTCGGCATCCAAAGCATTCTGGTCGGCGTGACGCTGGGGCTTTTGCTCGGCATCGTCGCCGCCATGTTCAAGGGAACGTGGCTCGATTACATCATCGTCTTTTTCTCGGTGCTGCTCATCTCGGTGCCGACGCTGATCTTCGGTCTGCTGCTGCAAAAATACGTGGCGGGCGAGTGGGGGCTGTTCCCCATCATCGGCTGGCCCAAGGGGGCGGACCTGTGGTTCGGCGGCTGGAAGTACACGGTGCTTCCGACCCTGAGCGGCTGCTTCAGCTACGTGGCGACCTATTCCCGCCTGCTCAAGACCTCCATGCTCGACGTCATCAATCAGGATTACGTTCTGGCGGCAAGGGCGAAGGGTCTCAGCGAGCCGCAGATCGTGCGCCGCCACATCCTCCGGAATGCCTTCATTCCGATCATCACCGTGCTGCCCATGAGCGTGGCGTTCGCGCTGACGGGCTCGTTCTTCATCGAAAAGATCTACTCCATCCCGGGCTTCGGCCGCTACTTCATCGAGTCCGTGCAGGCGCGCGATCTGTCCATCGTTCTGGGGCAGACGGTCCTCATGGCGGCGGTGTACGTGGCCGTCGTGTTCCTGGTGGATATTCTCTATACAGTCGTGGATCCCCGGATCCGTGTCGGCGGAAAGCAGTGAGGCGCGCTATGGAAACGAAAGACCAACGCTTTACGATCGTCGGTTGCGAAAACACCGATAAGGAAGCCATCGTCCGCCCGACCATCACCTACGCGCAGGACGCGTGGCGCCGCCTCCGCAAGAACCCCATCGCGATGGGCTCGCTCGTGGTGCTCATCCTGCTGGCGGTCATGGCGATCTTCGGACCCACCCTCTGCGGGCAGGATTTCACCGCGCAGAGCATCCTCAACAAAAACAAGCTCCCGAGCGCGGAGCACTGGTTCGGCACCGATTCCCTGGGGCGCGACCTGTTCGCCCGCACCTGCATCGGCGCGCGCGTTTCGCTGCTCGTCGCCCTGTGCTGTACCCTGGTGCAGATCGTCGTCGGCAGTATCTACGGCGGCGTCATGGCGTATTTCGGCGGCAAGGTCGACGCGTTCATGATGCGCGTCATCGAGGTGCTCATGAGCCTGCCGTACCTGCTCGTGGTGCTCATCGTCATGCTCGTGCTCGGCAACAGCATCTTCGGCTTGCTCGTGGCGCTGTGCGTCACCAGCTGGTGCAACACCGCCCGTGCGGTGCGCGGCGTCGTGCTGCAGCTGAAATCGAGCGAATACGTCATGGCGGCGAGAACGCTCGGCGCATCGCCCGCGCGCATCATCCGCAAGCACCTGCTGCCGAACACGCTGTCCATCCTCATCCTCAACACCGCGACCTCCATCCCGAACTACATCTTTCAGGAGTCCACGCTGAGCTTCCTCGGCATGGGTCTGCAGCCGCCGGACACCTCGCTCGGCGTGCTCATCTCCCTCGGTCAGGCGGCGATGGAATTCTACCCGACGCAGCTGGTGTTCCCGGCGCTCGTGCTCGTGTCGATCGTGCTCAGCTTCAACCTGCTCGGCGACGGTCTCCGCGACGCGCTCGACCCCAAGCTCAGAAAGTGAGGGAGGACTATGACGGAAACCATTCTCGAAATCAAGGACCTCCGGGTCTCTTACGATACCTACGCGGGTGAGGTGCAGTCCGTGCGCGGCATCTCGTTCGATGTCAAAAAGGGCGAGACCGTCGCGATCGTCGGCGAGTCCGGTTGCGGCAAAAGCGTCACCGCCAAGTCCATCATGCAGCTCATCGCGAAGCCCGGCCGCATCAAGGAGGGCTCGTCCATCGTTTTCGATGGGCGCAACGTGCTGAAAATGAGCAAAAAGGAGCTCCGCGCCTACCGCGGCTCCGACTGCGCCATGATCTTTCAGGATGCGCTCACCAGCCTCGACCCGACCATGCGCGTCGGCAAGCAGATCGCCGAGGTGCTGACCATCCACGGCAAGTGCCCGAAAAAGGAAGCCGCCGAAAAAGCGGTGGACCTGCTCCGCCGCGTCGGCATCCCGAACGCGGAGCTCCGCGCGAAGGAATACCCGCATCAGTTCTCGGGCGGCATGCGCCAGCGCGCCATGATCGCCACCGCGCTCGCGGGCGACCCGAAGCTCCTCATCGCGGACGAGCCCACCACGGCGCTCGACGTCACCATTCAGGCGCAGATCATCGACCTCATGAAGGAGCTTCAGCAGAAGACCGGCGCGGCCATCGTGCTCATCACGCACGACCTCGGCGTCGTCGCCGACATCGCCGACCGCATCTGCGTCATGTACTCGGGCAAGATCGTTGAACGCGGCGCCTCGGCGGATATCTTCTACCGCCCGAAGCACCCCTACACGGTGTCGCTGCTCAAGGCGGTGCCGCGCCTCGACCTCACCAACAAGCAGACCCTCGCGACCATCGACGGCACCCCGCCCGACCTGCTCGCCCCGCCCGCGGGCTGCCCCTTCTCCACGCGCTGTAAGTACTGCATGCCCGTCTGCAAGGAGGAGATGCCCGGCGCCACGGCGTTCGGCAACGGGCACGAGGCTTCCTGCTGGCTGCACGACCCCCGCGCGCCGAAGGTCGAAGGTTTGTTCTGTGAAACGAAGGAGGCGTGCCGATGAACGGAAAGCAACCCCTGCTCGAAGTCAAGCACCTGAAAAAATACTTCAAGACCGCCGGCGGCGCCGATGTCAAGGCCGTCGACGATGTGTCCTTCACCATCTACAAGGGCGAAACGCTCGGCATGGTCGGCGAATCCGGCTGCGGCAAGACCACCTGCGGGCGCACGGCGATGGGCGTTTACCCGCGCACGGGCGGCGAAGTGCTGTTCGACGGCAAGGACGTCCACAAGATGAAGGGCGCGGAATATCTCGCGTTCACCCGCCGTGCGCAGATCATCTATCAGGATCCCTACGCCTCGCTCGACCCGCGCATGACCGTCGCGGATATCATCGCCGAGGGCATCGATATCCATCACCTCGCGAAAAACAAGCAGGAGCGCGCCGCCCGCGTGTACGAGCTGCTCGAAATGGTCGGTCTCAACAAGGAGCACGCCAACCGCTTCGCCCACGAGTTTTCGGGCGGTCAGCGCCAGCGCATCGGCATCGCCCGTTCGCTCGCCCTGAATCCGGAGTTCATCATGTGCGACGAGCCCATCTCCGCGCTCGACGTTTCCATCCAGGCGCAGATCGTGAACCTGCTCGTCAAGCTCCAAAAGGAGATGGGGCTGACCTACCTGTTCATCGCGCACGACCTTGCCATGGTCAAGCACATTTCCGACCGCATCGCCGTCATGTACCTCGGCACCCTCGTCGAGCTTGCGGAATCCGGGCGTCTGTACGAGAACCCGCTCCACCCCTACACGCAGGCGCTGCTGTCGGCCATCCCGATCCCCGACCCGGATGTCGAGCACTCCCGCTCCCGCATCCGCCTCGAGGGCGAGATCCCGAGCCCCATCGACCCGCCGCCGGGCTGCCGCCTGCAAGGGCGCTGTCCCCGCGTGTGCGACAAGTGCCGCAGGGAGCTCCCGCCCCTGCGCGAGGTCGAGCCCGGGCATTTCGTCGCCTGCCACTTGGTATAAGGCATGCAAAAGGTCAAAAACATCCTGCGCGACATCGCGGTCGCGTTCCTCACGGGGCTCGCCGGCGGGCTCGTGCTCGTCGCCGTGTTTGCCGCGCTCGGTGCCGTTGTCAAGGGCGTAACGGGTGCCGTCGAGGCACCGCGCACCGTTGTGCTGCTCACGGGGGGCTTCCTCATGCTGTACGCCGCACTGTGCATGCTCAAGGGCGGCAACCTTCCGCCGGACGCGTTCACGCTCCGCCCGTGGAAGCAACAGAAGGCGGACCCCGCCGAGACCGAGCCGCTGCGCCTCTTCCGCGTGCTGCCGCGGCAGTACACCTATTTCATCATCGCCTGCGGAGTCCTCGCGACCTCGCTCATCCCCGAGTGCATCGCCCTGTACGCCCTCGCGTAACGGCACCCCGGATACCCCAAAACGCAACAACAGCCGTCCCGCATCCGCGGGGCGGCTGTTCGTTTCCCGGCAACGGAAA
>JAUNCT010000024.1 GCA_030526425.1 Clostridia bacterium | reverse complement strand
GGCCTTATAGGCCGTTCCCAAACCACCCCTCTTAGGGGTGGTCCTGACTTCGGTTCGGATACTTCAAAACAACGTAAAACGGATCAGGCGCAGCGTTTTGCCGCTTGCGGTGACGACCGTTTCCGGCGCACCCGGAAGCTTTCTGTGACGGAATCGTTCCACGAGGCGGATCGCGCTTTCGTTTCGCTCAACCGTTTCGAAAAAGAAACGGGTGTGACCTTGACGGGTCAGGGTTTCGATCAGCATGCGCATGGCTTCCGTGGCGATACCGTTGCCGCGGAATTCTTCGGCGATCCAGATCCCGATCTCGGGAACCGGTGAGAACAGATCGTGCGCTTCCAAGCTCCCGCAGAATCCGTTTTCACAAAGGACCGCAAAGGCAAGACTGCAACCCGACGCGCAACGTTCCGAAAGTGTCCGGAAATACAAGCGGGTCTCTTCCGGGGTTTGAAACGGTTCCGCCATTTGGTACCGCGTGATGCTTTCGGAAAATGCCGCAAAATATGCCTGCACATATTGTTCGGTCAAGGGCTCGAGACGGATCCTGTTCATGGCAAGGATACGGGAACGAACACCGTGCGTCCGAGGGTATCCGTCAGTTCGAGAACGGGGGTTTCCAACGGACGGATCCGGTGTGTGACGGGAAACCGGGGGAGCCTGTCGCAAAAGACCGTGTGAAAGGTATCCCCGTCCCTGTTGCCCAGTGCGATACTGACCACGGGATTCGCCGTATCTGTGACGGCGTCCTCGACGGTGACGATCCAATCGGGACCGGCGGGAGCGATCCGGACAGCGGCACAGGCGGTTTTCGGAGCTTCCCCGAGAAGTCCGGCGTTGGTGTATTCGATCGTCAGCGGACCGGAATCGATACGGCCCGGCATATCGTCGAGCGTTTGTTTTTCGGCGATTTTGAGCAGCCGGTCTTTCAGGCAGTACAGGGCAAACGGGGAAGCGTCCGCTGCGATGAAGCGCCGGCCGAGACGCGCACAGACAGCCGCGGTCGTTCCGCTGCCGGAAAACAGATCCATTACGAGACTGCCTTCCTTACTGGAGGCGCGGATGATGCGCTCCAGCAAAAGCTCCGGCTTTTGCGTGGCGTAGCCGACCCGTTCCCGGTCTTTTTGCTGCAGGTGCTCGATATCGGTCCAGACATCCGTCGGGTATGTCGGCGTATCCTCGTAATAAGTGTATACTTTACCGCCCGAACGGATGGAAAAACCGACTTTGCCGTTTTCATCGACAAAGCGCTTCATGTGGTTCCGCCGCATCGCACCGCGGGGTTTTCCGACGGCGGCGATATTGAAATGCACTTTGTTGCTCTTTCGGTAGAAGAGGATCGTGTCGTGTTTGCGCGGGTAGTAACGCGTGCTGCGACCGCCGGTCTTGTAGCTCCAGATGATCTCGTTCATGAAACTTTTTTCACCGAACACTTCATCCAGTACGAGCCGCAGCTTTGCCGACATGCGGTAATCGATATGCACATAGATGCTTCCGGACGGAGAGAGCAACTGATGAGAGGCTTTCAGAATATCCGTCATCCAGGCGACATACGCTTCGCCGGTCAGGCTGTCACTGTACGCGGGAACGGTGATCTGTTTTTTGCCCTGCGGCAGTTTCATTTTGAAGTGATCGCCTGTGCCGAAGGGGGGATCCAGATAAATCAGGTCGACCTTGCCCGCATAGCGGTCGATCAGCGGTTGGAGCAGGTTTTCCGCCTTGTCGAGATAGAAGACTCCGTTTCCGGTATGTTGCAGGATCTCTTTTGAAATGGTCGGTTCCATGACGGTCTCCTTTGCCTGTTACCGAATGGTGTTGAATGCGGCAAGAGCATTCCGGATGTGGTCTTCTGCCGCGATTTTTGCGGCATCCGGATCGCCGCCTGCGATCGCTTCGAATACGGCACGGTGTTCTTCCAAAGAGCGTTCCGGTCTGCCGACGACGGTATAGGAACTCTGACGGCGCCCGCTCAGAATGTGGTGGATGTTCGTCAGCAGACTCTTGATGGTGGCCGATTGACATGCCTCGTACAGAAGCTCGTGGAATTCCGAGTCGAGACGGACCAGATGATCCGTATTGTTTCGTTTGGTGTACAGCTCGATCAGCTGCAGGATCTCCTCCATGCGGTCGAGCTCATCGGGTGTGATCCGTTCCGCTGCCCAATAGGCGGCCTGTCCCTCCAAAAGAGCGCGGACGGTATAGATGTCGGAATAGTCCAAGGGCGTGACATCCTTGACGACGACGCCGCGGTTCGGCTGAGAGGAAACGAGATTTTCCCTCTCCAGCTGTTTCAGCGCCTCCCGTACGGGGGTTCTGCTGACGCCGAGTTCAGTCGCGATACGGTTTTCGGTCAGTTCATCGCCTGCGCGGTATTTTCCCTCGGTGATGTTCTGATACAGTTTGTGATATACCATTTCCGACAGAGAGGCGTATTCTTTGTTTGTGGATGTGTATGCCATGACATATGTCTTCCTTTGCGTTGTTCTCCTTGAGTGTACAACCGCAAAATCGGTTTTGCAAGAACAATTGTATACAAAACGCTCTTCTTGTATACCAAAATACAATTCATACGAAACGGAGGGGAAAAGCACCGTATTCCAGTCGTTTTCATTTGCAAAACAGGGCGTTTGGTGCTATACTTCAAGAGATTATTTATTTTGGGGAGAAAGGGCATTGAGAATTCTCGGCATCGATCCCGGTTACGCCATTTTGGGATACGGTGTGATCGACACGGTGGGCTACAAGTACTCCGTTGTGGATTACGGGGTCATCGAAACGACCAAAGAGGAAGCGTTCCCGGCCCGGCTCGACCGGCTGTATCGGGGGATGAAGCTTCTGATCGAAACATACAAGCCCGATGTCGCGGTTTTCGAAGAGCTGTTTTTCTATCACAACGTCACCACGGCGATCTCCGTCGGTTCGGGGCGCGGTGTTGCTTTGCTGGCTGCACAGCAAGCCGGCATACCGCTGTACGAGTACACCCCGATGCAGATCAAACTCGCCGTTACGGGGGATGGACACGCCGACAAACAGGCTGTCCAGCAAATGGTCAAAATGTTGCTGAATCTCAGCAAGGTCCCGAAGCCGGATGACGCGGCGGATGCACTTGCCGCGGCGATCTGCATGGCGGGGACGATCGGACCCGCAGCGGAGGATTACCGGATCAAATGACAAGGGAGGAGTTCTTCTTTGTATAATTACATTCGCGGCACGGTCGCCGAAATCGGGACGGACCGTGCGGTCATCGAAGCGGGCGGCGTCGGCTATGAGATCATCGCCGGAACAATGGCGCTGAAACAGCTCAGAGAAGGCAAGGAAGGCAAGCTGTTCACGTATCTTCATCTCGCCGAGGGCGTGATGGCGCTTTACGGGTTTGCGGACCGTGCCGAGAAGGAGATGTTCATTAGGTTGATCGGCGTGAACCGCGTCGGTCCGAAGCTGGCGATCGCAGTGCTGTCGAAGCTTACTCCGCAGGATATCGCCGCCGCGATCGTCACGCAAAACGCGAGGGCATTCGAACATGTCCCCGGGATGGGTAAGAAGACGGCGCAGCGCGTATTGCTCGAACTCAAAGAACAGGTCGGCACCGAAGAAATGCTCGGCGGAACTTCCGAACCGGGTTCCGGCGCACCTGTTGCGAACGATATCAGGACCGAAGCGGTCGCCGCGCTTGTGGCGCTCGGTTATGACGGCTTGTCCGCATCCCGTGCGGTCACATCCGTCAAGGAGGCGACCACGGTCGAAGAACTGATCACAAAAGCACTCCGCGCATTCGCGAAGTGAAAACCGTAAACGAAAGAGGAAACGATGGAAGACAGGTTGCTCAGTTCCTCACTGCGTGAGGAGGACAGCAAAACCGAATACAGTCTCCGTCCGCATGCGCTCAACGAATACATCGGTCAGGATGCGGTCAAGGAACATATGCGGATCTACATCGCCGCGGCCAAAAACCGCGGGGAACCGTTGGATCACGCCCTGCTGTACGGACCTCCGGGTCTCGGCAAAACGACCCTCGCGGGGATCATCGCCAATGAGATGGGCGTGAATCTTCGCATCACCAGCGGTCCGGCGATTTCGCATGCCGGGGATCTTGCGGCGCTTTTGACGAATCTCGCGCCGGGAGATGTGCTCTTCATCGATGAGATCCACCGCCTCAACGCAAACGTCGAAGAGGTCTTGTATCCGGCGATGGAAGATTTTGCGCTGGATATCATCATCGGAAAAGGTCCCTCTGCCCGCAGCATCCGCCTCGATCTGCCGAAGTTCACACTGGTCGGCGCGACGACCCGGATGGGTATGCTGACCGGTCCGCTGCGCGACCGCTTCGGCATCAAGGAACAATTGGAACTGTACACGCCCGAAACACTCAAAGAGATCGTGGTCCGCAGCGCATCGATCCTGAACATCGAGATCGACGGAGACGGTGCGATAGAGATCGCTTCCCGTGCCAGAGGAACACCGCGTATCGCAAACCGATTGCTGCGCCGCGTGCGTGATTTTGCGGAAGTACGCGGAAACGGCGTGATCGATCTCGACGCCGCCAGAGACGGATTGGCCATGCTGGCGATCGATGAACTCGGTCTCGACGCGGTCGACCGCAGGATGCTCGATACGATGATCACAAAGTTCGAAGGGCGTCCGGTCGGTCTCGATACCATCGCAGCTTCCACCGGTGAAGACGCAACGACGATCGAAGACGTTTACGAGCCGTTCCTGATGCAACTCGGTTTCATTGCACGCACACCGCGCGGGCGCATCGTCATGCCGGCGGGTTATCGTCACATGGGGTATAAACCCCGGGATGAGCAGATCCGTCTGGAGGTGTGAGATGCGAAAGAGCAAGAAACAACTCCTTGCGGAAAACGATGAAATGCGCGTCCGGATCGAGCGGTTGGAAGAATGCATCAAAACACAGGACCGCTTGATCGAAGGGTATCAAAAACGGGAACACGCAGTCGTTGCCGCACTCGAAACGGTCGAAAACAGCATCGTGCACCGTCTCGGCGATGCGGATGCGAAGGCGAGAAAGATCACTTGCGACGCCGAACAGTACGCTTTGCAACTGCGGCATGATGCGGAAGCAAAGGCCGCGGAGGTTTCCGAGCGGATATCGCAGTACAATGCGGCGCTCGAACGAGCGTGTGCCGAAGCGGCACGCAATGCCGAATTCTTTCTCGGGTTTGCAAAGGACAAAGCGCTGCCCCTGCTCGATCCGAAGATCGCGGCAGGCGGGATATCGTCCCTTCTGGAACCCGTTGCCGACCTTCCCGACGCGGAAGACGACCCCAAAAAACTGATGCAGAACATTTACCGGCTGCAGCACCGCGACCTTCCCGAATGCGAGAGGGAAGAGCCGGCGAACGCATCCGCACCGGCACCCGAACCGGACGACGGTCCGCTCGCTCCGACGGTCAGCGAACTGCTCGGTCGGTTCCGAAATGAAGAAACGCAGGTCCTTCCGGAATGCGACCTGCCGGAAAACAAGATAATTCAATCAGGAGATAAATGATAATGGCGAAGAACAAGAACGAAGAATTCGTTACTCAGATCGCATCCCGTACCGAGAACTTTCCTCAGTGGTACACGGATGTCATCCGCAAGACCGAAATGGTCGATTACTCCGGCGTTCCCGGCTGCATGGTCATCCGTCCTTACGGCTACCGTGTTTGGGAATTGATGCAGCAGCAGCTCGATGCACGCTTCAAAGAGACCGGGCATGAGAATGCTTACTTCCCGCTGTTCATTCCCGAAAGCCTTCTCAAGAAGGAAGCGGAGCATGTCGAGGGCTTCGCGCCCGAAGCGGCGTGGGTCACCATGGGCGGCGAAGAGGTGCTTCAGGAACGCCTTGCGGTACGTCCGACGAGTGAGACCATCATCTGCTCAATGTATTCGAAGTGGGTCGAATCTTACAAAGATCTGCCACTTTTGATGAACCAGTGGTGCAACGTCGTCCGTTGGGAGAAGAGTACGCGTCCTTTCCTGCGCACCAGCGAGTTCCTCTGGCAGGAGGGACATACCGCGCATGAGACCGCGGAAGAAGCGCAGAAGGAAACGATGCAGCAGCTCAATACCTACCGCGACTTCATGGAAAACGTGCTTGCGATCCCGGTCATCTGCGGCCGCAAGAGCGAAAAGGAAAAGTTCGCCGGTGCGTACGCGACCTTCACTTTGGAGGCCATGATGCAGGACGGCAAGGCTCTTCAGATGGGTACGAGCCATAACCTCGGCGATCATTTCGCGAAAGCGTACGATATCCAGTATCAGTCCAAGGAAGGAAAGCTCGAATACTGCTACACCACCAGCTGGGGCGTTTCCACCCGTATGATCGGCGGTATGATCATGGTCCACGGCGATGACCGCGGTCTCGTGATGCCGCCCCGCGTCGCGCCCATTCAGGTCATCGTTCTCCCGATCGCCGCGCATAAGCCCGGCGTTCTCGAAAAGGCCGCCGAACTGCGCGATCAGCTGAAGCTTGCGGGCTTCCGGGCGCAGATGGACGACAGCGATCACAGCCCGGGTTGGAAGTTCAACCAGTGGGAGATGAAGGGCGTTCCGGTCCGTCTCGAGGTCGGTCCCCGCGATATCGAAAACAATCAGGTCGTTGCGGTGCGCCGCGACACGCTCGAAAAGCTCGTGATCCCGATGGATTCCCTGGCGGAACGCCTCACCGCTCTGTTGGATGAGATCCACGTTTCCATGTTCAACAAGGCGCTTGCGATCCGCGAGTCCAAGACCGTCGATGCAGAGACCTACGAAGAACTCAAGCAGGGCGTGCAGAACGGCTTCGTTCGCGCGAACTGGTGCGGTTGTACCGACTGCGAGCTTGAGATCAAGGCCGAAACCGGTGCGACCACGCGCTGCATGCCGCTGGAAGGCTCCGAGATCGAAGAAGGCGCAGTCTGCGTCCATTGCGGTAAGCCCGCCAAGACCCGCATCTATTTCGCGAAGGCGTATTGATCCGGCGCCGATCCGAAACGTTTTTTCGCGTTTCGCTTGCATCGGACACGGTATCTGCATACAATGACTGCGGGGCGGTACATGCTCCGCAGTCCTGTTTTGATTTTTGATCATTCTTAATTAAAGGAGATAGAAGAAAATGGCAAAGAAGACGATTGAAGATATCGAAGTCAGCGGCAAGAAAGTACTTGTCCGCGTCGATTTCAACGTACCGATCGCCGAAGACGGCACCGTTGCGGATGATAAGCGTATCGTCGCCGCGCTTCCCACGATCAAGTATCTGCTCGAGCACAATGCGAAGGTCATCCTGTGCTCGCACCTCGGCCGCCCGAAGGGCAAGGTCGACCCGAAGTTCTCCCTTGAGCCCGTTGGCGCCCGTCTTGCGGAGTTGCTTCCCGAAACGCAGATCTGGTTTGCGACCGATGTGATCGGCGAGAGCGCAAAAGCGGCCATTGCGGATATGAAGGACGGTGAGATCGTCCTGCTCGAGAATGTCCGCTTCCACGCGGAAGAGGAAAAGAACGATCCCGAGTTTGCGAAAGAACTGGCTTCCCTTGCGGAGATCTATGTTTCCGATGCGTTCGGCACCGTGCACCGTGCGCATGCCTCCACCGAAGGCGTTGCACACTATCTGCCCGCAGTTGCCGGCTTCCTGATCGGCAAAGAGCTCGGCGTCATGGGTGAAGCGCTCGAAAATCCGAAGCATCCCTTCGTTGCCATTCTCGGCGGCGCCAAGGTTTCGGATAAGATCGGCGTGATCAAGAACCTGCTCACCAAGTGCGATTCGCTGATCATCGGCGGTGCAATGGCGTATACCTTCATCAAAGCGCAGGGCTACGAGATCGGCACTTCCAAGCTCGACGCGGACAGCATCGAGCTCGCAAAGGAACTCATGGCGGAAGCGAAGGAGCGCAATGTCAACCTGATGCTCCCCGTCGATACCGTTGTTGCGACCGAGTTTGCCGCGGATGCCGAGCATAAGGTCGTCAAGTGCAGCGAGATGCCCGAGGGCTGGATGGGTCTCGATATCGGACCCGAATCCGTTGCGCTGTTCAAGAAGACCATCGTCGAAGCGGCGACCGTCATCTGGAACGGACCCATGGGCGTTTTCGAGATGCCCGCGTTCGCCGAAGGCACCAAGGGCGTTGCGGAAGCTTGCGCCGAGTGCAACGGCGTGACCATCATCGGCGGCGGTGATTCCGCAAGCGCTGTCAAGAAGCTCGGCTTCGCAAGCAAGATGACGCACATTTCCACCGGCGGCGGTGCGTCTCTCGAATATCTCGAGGGCAAAGTCCTTCCCGGTGTTGCAGCACTCAACGACAAATAAGCTAAACGACGAAAGTGAGATAAAACCATGAGAAAGCCCATTATCGCAGGTAACTGGAAAATGAACATGACCCCCGCACAGGCGAAGGAGCTCGTTACCGAGCTCGTTCCGCTCGTTGCGGATGCACAGTGCGACGTTGTCGTTTGCCCGCCGTTCGTCGATCTTTGCACGGTGAAGTCCGTGATCGAAGGCACCAACATCAAGCTGGGCGCGCAGAACATCCACTGGGCGGAAAAAGGCGCTTTTACCGGCGAGATCTCCGCAGACATGCTCAAGGCGCATGGTGTGGAGTACGCCATCATCGGTCACAGCGAGCGCCGTCAGTATTTCGGTGAGACCGACGAAGGCGTCAACAAGCGCGCAAAGGCTGCGCTTGCTGCGGGCATCGTTCCGATCATCTGCGTCGGCGAATCCCTCGAACAGCGCGAGAGCGGCGTTACCGAAGCGATCGTCACCGGTCAGACCAAGGCTGCGCTCGAGGGCATTTCCGCTGAGGATGCCGTGAAGGTCGTTATCGCGTACGAGCCCATCTGGGCGATCGGTACCGGCAAGACTGCGACCAAGGAAGACGCCAACGCGACCATCGCAGTCATCCGCGGTGCTGTCCGTGAGGTGTTCGGTGCTGCGGTTGCCGATGAACTGCGCATCCAGTACGGCGGCAGCATGAACCCGAAGAACGCATCCGAACTGATGAGCATGCCCGAGATCGACGGCGGTCTCATCGGCGGTGCGAGCCTCAAAGCCGACGACTTCTCCAAGGTGGTCCATTTCTGATGAAACCGATCACAGCATTGCTGATCCTTGACGGATACGGTTGCCGCCCCGAAGCGGACGGCAACGCGATCCGCGTGGATGGTTCCGCGAATGTCAACGCTCTGTGGGAGAACTATCCGCACACGATGCTGCAGGCGAGCGGGCTGGATGTCGGTCTGCCCGAGGGGCAGATGGGCAACTCCGAGGTCGGACATCTGAATATCGGCGCCGGTCGTATCGTCTATCAGGAACTGACCCGTATCACCAAATCCATTCAGGATGGGGACTTTTTCGAGAATCCCGCCTTCCTGGGTGCGATCGAGAACTGCAAAAAGCACGACTCCGCGTTGCATCTGTTCGTGCTCTGCTCCGACGGCGGCGTGCACAGCCATCTGACGCATCTGTATGCGGCTGTTGAAATGGCAAAGCGCAACGGTCTCGAAAAAGTGTTCGTTCATTGCTTTATGGACGGACGCGACGTTCCGCCGTCCAGCGGCAAGGGCTATATCGAGCAGTTGGAGGCGAAGCTCAAGGAAATCGGCGTTGGTAAGATCGCCACGGTTTCCGGCCGCTATTACGCGATGGACCGCGACAAGAATTACGACCGTGTGGAAAAAGCGTATGCCGCGATGACCTACGGCGAAGGCAATACCGCATCCTCCGCAGCGGAAGCGATGCAGGCAAGTTACGATGCCGGTGTTACCGACGAGTTTGTCGTTCCGACCGTGATCCTCGAGAACGGAAAGCCGGTTGCGACGATCAAAGCAAACGACTCCGTGATTTTCTGCAACTACCGCCCGGACCGCGCAAGAGAGATCACCCGTGCTTACATCTTCGAAGATTTCACCGATGGTGACAAGCCGACTTTCGAGCGCCGCAACGGCTGGTTCCCGCTGTATTACGTTTCCATGACGCAGTACGACAAGACCTTCGAGGGAAAACTCGAAATCGCTTTCAAGCCGCAGACGCTCAAAAACACGCTCGGCGAATACCTCTCCGCTTGCGGAAAGACGCAGCTGCGTATCGCTGAAACGGAAAAGTATGCGCATGTGACGTTCTTCTTCAACGGCGGCGTCGAGGCACCGAACGCAAATGAAGACCGCGCACTGATCCCTTCTCCGAAGGTCGCCACATACGATCTCAAGCCGGAAATGAGCGCATACGAAGTCACGGACGAAGCGGTCGCGCGCATCGAAAGCGGTAAGTACGATGCGATGATCCTCAACTTCGCCAACTGCGACATGGTCGGACACACCGGTGTCATGCAGGCTGCAGTCGATGCGGTCCACGCGGTCGACACCTGTGTCAAAAAGGTCGTGGATGCGATCCTCGCGACCGGAGGCAACTGCATCATCACGGCAGACCACGGCAATGCGGAGTATATGTGGAATGCTGAAGAGGGGATCCCCTTCACCGCGCACACCACGAACCCCGTTCCGTGCATCCTCGTTGACAACGCACGCAAAAACGTCACGCTCCGCGAGGGAGGACGCCTTTGCGATCTCGCGCCGACGCTTCTCGGTCTGATGGGACTGCCCGTTCCCGAAGAAATGACCGGAAAAACGCTGATCGAGGGCTGAAAACAAGCGTCTTTACTTGCAATCGGCAACGGTCTTTGATATAATGACCAATGCACATATATTTGGAGGGATTATTACATGAACGTTCTTTCGATCATTCTTACCATCGCACTGGTTCTTGTTGCGCTTGCGATCATCGGCGTTGTTCTGGTCCAGAAGACCCGTTCCGGCGGCGTCGGTTCCGCTTTCGGCGGTGAGTCCTCTTCCTTTGCGGAGAGAGGCCGCGCTACCAGCCGCGAAACCAAGCTCCAGAAGATCACCATCGTTCTCGGTGTGATTTTCGGTCTTCTTGCAATCGTTCTTGCGGCTGTCAGCCCCAAGGGCAACACTGCGGCGCCCGTTGCCGAACCCACTGCTGCGGTTGAAGCAACTGCTGCTCCCGAGGCGACCGAAGCTCCTGTCGAGGCAACTGCCGCTCCCGAGGCGACCGAAGCTCCCGCTGAAGCAACTGCCGCTCCCGCGCAGAACTGAGCGATTCACGATCCAACGGATCCCCGCAAGGGGGTCCTTTTTTGTTACCGGAGGGAATACCGGAATACGATTCCGAAATTGTGTGATACAATTGTGACTATGAGAACGATTCCTTTGACAAAAGAACAATCCGAAGATCTGACCGCACAGATCTCGATGTACATTTCCGCAAACGCTCCGGTCTTCGAATGTCCGGAGTGTGCGGAAGCATATCTCGAAACACACGCTGCCGGGCTTCCTTTGGCGCTGCCGTCTACCGATGCGATCCGGGATACTGTCATGCTCGCATTCGTGCGAAAGACGGGACTTGACCGGACGGCAGACCGTGCTTTTTTGAAAAAACTGTTCGCTTCCGCCGTTCGGTATTCCCGGGATGATTTCCGCAACACGGCTTATCTGAAGAACGTACATGTACCGACCGTCCGGAAAGGGAGGTTCACTTTGACGGAGGCCGAATACCGTCCGTTCGAGTTGTTCCAGTATGATATGCCGGATTTGAAAGCAGACACCGTCGTCCCGAAAATCGGATTTTGTACCGAAGCCGTTCGGTTCCCCGCAATCTACGAGGGCGATATGCCATGGATGAGCGCATGCCCTTCCGAAATCAATTCGATGCGTGAGGATATCGCCGCTGCACACGGAAAGGTGTTGACGCTTGGTCTCGGTCTCGGGTATTATCCGTACGCCGTCAGCGAGTTGCCCGGTGTCGAAAGCGTGACGGTCGTGGAACTGTCCGGGGAAGTGATCGATCTGTTCCGGGAGTATCTGCTTCCGCAGTACCCGAACAAAGAAAAGATCCGCATCATTCATGCGGATGCGCACGAATACATGCGGACGGTTCGGGACGGACAATACGATTTTTGTTTTGCGGATATCTGGGAAAGCCAAATCGACGGCGCGGAACACTGCAAACGTCTGTTTCCGGTGGAAAAGCGCTTGCCGCATACCGAATTCCGGTATTGGGTCCGGGATGCGATCGATTGGTTTCTCGAGGGGGAATAACGAATGCCTCGGCTTTACCGGCAACTCATGGCGCTCAACCGGATCGAAAACGCATATGAAAACTGGGAGGACTATCGGGAAAACCTGACCCGATTCATCCTCGAAAACGGGTTTGAAGGCGGCTCCTTGATGATCGTCGGGGCAGGGGAATGCAATGATTTCGCGCTGAAACATCTGGCGGAACGCTTTTCGGAAGTGATCTTGTCGGATATCGATACCGATTCGGTACGGAGAGGCTTGGAACGACAAAACATCGCCTGCGGGAGAATTCGCATCGATAAAACCGATCTTGTCGGCATTCCCGAAGAACGGTATGAATGTTTCGGTGTCCGGTTGGAAAATCTGCTGCGCACGGGCGGTACGATATCGGCCGAGACATTCACGGCAGAGATGCTTGCCGCATGGAAGGAACACAAACCTGTAAAGCTACCCACTGCCGATACCGTAGTTTGCTGCGGAGTGCATTCTCAACTGTTTTCCGTTTATCCGCGTATGGCACAGCTGGCATCGCGGTATGTGCCCGTCGATATGGCGGAAGTTTTGAAAACAGCGCAAACGGTGGATACGGATATCGCCCGCAAAGTCAATGCGGAATTGTTCCGTGCGGCAACGCGCACGCTGATCGTGGGCGCGGAAGCGGAGTCTTCGGGGTTCTCAGGTGGTGTCGAAGGGGCTGCGCAGGCGTTGGAACATCTGGACAGGACGCACGCGGCGGACCGGATCACGGAACTGATGTGGCCGTTTTTACCGCAGGCGGGCAGAACATTCCGTATGAGCATCCGCGCATATTCCACCGGCTCATAAGCCGCTGTTCAGTAATTCGCCGGCAAACGGCATATCCGCCGGACAGAAGGCGAACTGCGGAATATCCTCGGGCGCGATCCAACGCAGCTCGGCGTGCTCGAGTGCAACGGGTGTCCCGGAAAGGATCTCCGTCCGATACAGCAGCAGACGGATCGAAATATCCGGATAGTCGTGTACGGCTTCTGCGTACAAAGAATGGACCTTCGTCCGGATACCGAGTTCTTCCATGCACTCGCGTTCCAATGCGGCCTCGGGAGTTTCGCCCGGTTCGATCTTACCGCCGGGGAATTCCCACAACAAAGCCCGCGACTTGTTTTCGGGGCGGCGGCAGATCAGAAAGCGATCTCCGTTTGCAATCAACGCGGCAACGACTTCGGTCATAGCAATGAACTCCTTGTTGTTTTGTCCATATTGTACAAGGACGGAACGGCACTTGCAAACCGTTTTGAGCGGCGGCTTGCAATGACAGGGGATGTGTGCTTGAATAATATGATATCTGTTCAAAGGAGAATGATGATGGCAATGATCGCCGATTTGAAAGAAATGCTGTTGAAGAAGGCGGGGGAGGCTTTCCACGTCGAGCAGAGATCTGTGGGAAACTGCAAATCCCTCAAATGGCCCGCCCTGCTTCCGATGATCCGTTATGAAACGGAAACCTACCGCATGGAGGGATTTGGTGCGCTGACGGTGATGGAAGGAAAGATCATCGGCGCCATCCGTACGATGACCTGCATGCTGACACCGTTTGAAGGTGCCGCGGTACCTGCAGTCATGCTCGATGTGATGGAAGTCAAAGAGAAGAGCACCGTCTTCATCGAATATTTCGACAAAACCGCACAGGGCGCGGAAATGTCCGCTTTCGAAGAACTCAGCGAAAAGTATGCGGATGTGGAAACGTATCCCGACAGTCCGGTCTGGTACAATGCGGAACGGGCTGCCTGTTCTTTGATCAAGATCTCCCCGGCACAGCAGGTCGGTAAACTTGTGGACATGACGAAAGATTTTCTGGATAACTACTTCCCGATGGCGCAATCGGCGGAAAAGTCCGCAGAGAACATTCCCGGACTCACCGCTTTCTCCGAAAAGATGGCAGAGGGCGGAACCGCGGCGATGGAAGTCATGAAGAAACGTTTCGGAACGGACGGCGCAAAGGAGTTTTACCGTACGGTTTTCGTTCCACAACGCTGACGGAAGGGCAGCAGAACTGCGCGCCCCCTGCTTTTGCTTGATATTACAATGAATAAAATTCATAGTTAATTATGAATAGCCCCTTTTCTGCAGAGCTTGGAGAAGCTTATAATGAAGGCAACGACAAGCAACAAATTCGGAAAGGGGTATTGATATCTATGAGCAAAACCGTGCGTGTACGCAACCTGGTCATCGGCGAAGGAAAAACGAAGGTGATCGTTCCGATCGTGGGAAAGACCCGTGAAGAAATCGTCGAGAAAGGTGCGTCTTTCAAGAACTATGCCATCGACATGGTGGAGTGGCGTGTTGATTTTTACGAGGATGTTTTCGATACCGAGAAGCTGATCGAAACCGCAAAGCAGCTGCGTGCTGCGCTGGGCGAAGAGATGCCCCTGCTGTACACCTTCCGTACTGCGAACGAGGGCGGTGAAAAGGCGATCGATGCCGCAAAATACACCGAACTCAATAAAGCCATCGCCGAGAGCGGTGCCGTCGACCTGGTCGATGTCGAGATTTTCAGCGGAGACGATGTCGTGCGCGAAAATATCGATGCCATTCATGAGGCCGGTTGCCTTGTCATCGGTTCCAACCACGATTTCCACAAAACTCCGGAGAAAGACGAGCTTGTCCGCCGTCTGACCAAGATGTCCGATATGGGCGCCGACATTCCGAAAATCGCCGTATGGCCGCAGAGCCGTGCGGATGTGCTTACGCTGTTTGCCGCAACGGTCGAAGCCGATGATTCCATCGATCGTCCGCTGATCACCATGAGCATGAGCCCGACCGGCGTGATTTCCCGTCTTGCGGGCGAGGTGTTCGGTTCTGCCATGACTTTCGGTATGGTAGGCAAAGCTTCCGCACCCGGTCAGATCCCCGTCGAAGAACTGCAAGAGGTTCTCGGCGTTCTGCACAACTCTCTGTAAGGAGGAGCCTGTGGCATGATCGGTGTCGATACCAAACTCGTGGCACTTCTCGGCAAGCCTTTGGCGCAATCCTTTTCGCCGAGAATGCAGAACGAAACCTACGAAGCACTCGGTCTCGATTATTACTACTTCCCTGCGGAGAGCACGGAAGAAGATCTGGAAACCATCGTCAAAGCCGTGCGTGTCATGAACTTTGCCGGTCTCGGTGTGACAAAGCCCTACAAACTGGCGGTCATGCAGTATCTCGATGCGCTGGATGTTTCCGCGGAAAAGATGGGTGCCGTCAATACCGTTGTGAAGACGGAAGAAGGCAAGCTTATCGGATACAATACCGACGGATACGGCTTCGTGGAGTCCATGAAAATGCAGGGCGTGGGTGATGTTTCCGGTGATGCGTTCCTGTGCCTTGGCGCGGGCGGTGCCGGTCGTGCCGTCGCGATCGCTCTTGCAATGCACGGCGTACGCAAAATCTACGTTACCGACCTCTTCCCGCAGTCGGCAAAGTGCCTCGTGGAAGATATCAATACCAAGGTCGCACCGGTTGCCGAATTTATCGAGTTCGATCCCGAGGCGATCAAAGCAGCGAGCCTCGATTGCCGGTTCATGCTGAACAACACCGGTGTCGGCATGAAGGGACACGAAGGGGAGAGCCCCGTCGATCCCGAATTGTTCCGTCCCGATATGTATGCATTCGACGCGACTTACAATCCCGCCCGTACGCAGTTCCTGTTGGATGCGGAAGCAAAGGGCGCAAAAGTATGGAATGGCTTGGGCATGCTCGTTTATCAGGGCGCGAAGCAGGTCGAACTGTGGAGCGGAAAAGCGAACGCAGCCGAACATATGATGCGTGTCACCGAGCAGATCGTCAGGGAAATGGCGGACTGATCGGCAGAAAAAAGACTCCCGATGTTTTCGGGAGTCTTTTTTTTCGGGGCAATGGGCTACAAAACAATGCGATTCCGAAGTCGCTGTGTGATACGGTCGGCAAACAGCACCGACGAAGACCGGGAATCGAAGGGATATCAAAAGCGCCCTCCGCTGTCATGTGACAACGGAGGGCGCTTCATATCTCAGAGACGGATATGCGCCGTGCCTTCCAGCAGCAGGTTTGCGGTGCGGAATCCGAAGGTGTCCTGAACATCGGGGCACGCTCCGTTTTCCGTGTAGTCGACGCCGCACTCCAGAATTCCGGCGGGGTGACCGATGCGGATGAACTGTGTATCCGTATCCGGTGACAAGACCTGACGGACGATACTGCCGGGGACGATCGCCGCGGCGGCGGTACACATCGCGCCCGTCATGGCGTAGGTCGGATGCGCTTTTTGCATGCTCATCATCCGGCTGAGAAGGTCGACTTGTTCGCGATGCATTTCTTTGCCGTCCGGGGTCACATAGTCTGCGGCTTCCGCGACAAAGGTCATCTTCGGGATACCGGGCGTTTCCCATGCGGAACGCGTATAATCCTCGATCAACCCCAGCTTGACGGCGGCGAGACCGCGGACCTTCTCCAAAAGATCGAGTTTTTCCGCATCGGCGTTCAGTTCTTCGGGCAACTCTTTTCCCGTGAGTCCCAGGTCTTTCGCACGTGCGAAAACCAAGGGGTTCGCCGCGTCTACGATCGATACTTCGACCGTACCGTAGCCGGGGACCTCCAGCACATCGACTGCGTTCCCCGTGGGCAACAGACCGCGGCAGAGCGTACCTGCGGGGTCCATGAACTTCAGCTTCACAGGCGAAGCGGTACCGGGAACGCCGGCAATGGAAAAGTCGCCTTCATAGCAGACATGACCGCCCTCGGTGTGAACATCCGCTTCGATGATCTTGTCCGTGTTGGTGTTGTAGATCCGTACCGTGGTGACGCCTTCTTTTGCTTCCACAAGCCCTTGCTCGATGGCAAACGGACCGACACCGGAAGAGATATTGCCGCAGTTGCCCTTGTAACTGACCAGCGGCTTGTCCACGGAGACCTGTGCAAATGTGTAATCGACATCGGCATCGGGGCGCTCGGAACGCTGAACGATGGCGACCTTACTGGTCACGGATTGCGAACCGCCCAATCCGTCGATCTGTTTTTTATCCGGGCTGCCCATCAGGCGGAGCAACAAGGGTTCCCATTCCGCTTTGTTTTCGGGAAGATCCTTTTGCAGAATATAAACGCCCTTGCTCGTACCGCCGCGCATGATGGTGACGGGAAGTTTTACAGTGTTATTCATGATTTGAACTCCTTCATGCCGATCGTATCATTTGGTTCCGAGAAGAACCGGAATCACAACATTGTATTTTTATCACAAACAAATCTCTTTGTACAGAGGAAACAAGTGCCGCGGCATTCAGCATTTCGGCTTCGCCGGAATCACTTGCACCGACGGTGCGATGAGCTCGGGGACGGTCGTCGCGATCTGTTTCGTCAGTTCGATGAAATCCTGCATATACTGCGGCAGAATGCGGTTTTTCCGGAACGCAGCGACGATTTTACGCGTGGTTGCGGGATTGTCCAGCGAAAAATACGCGAAACGGTCTTCGATATGCAAGCGCTTCGGGGTGATCGTCGAAGTCACGGCAAGCCCCTCGCCGATCGATGCAAGGCGTACGATGGTTTCGTGGCGGATCAACTGGCGGCGGATTCGGTAGTGAACGGCGTGACGGTCGAGAATGTATTCTGTGATACGCCGCATACCGCTGCCTTCCCGTACGATCAGAAAGTCGGTATCTTCGAGGATATCCGGCGTAATGAAGTACGGTGTGCCGAGCGAGTTTTCCGACAGGTCGAAGCTTGAAGCGAACGCGCTGTCGCGTGCGGCTACGATCACCATCGGTTCTTCGGTCAGGATCCTGAAATCGATCGCATCGGAAGCCACGGGGAAGGTGTACAGACCGATATCGACTTCGTTGTTCTCCATCATGCGCTCAAGCGCTCCGCTGTATGCTTCCACGACTTCCACATCGATGCCGGGATGCAGCTTTTCGAAGCGCGGCAGAAGTTCGGGCAAATACGCAGCACCGCGCTCGCCTGGGATCGCCACGACAAGGCGCCCGCTTTCCGCTTTGGAAATGGCGCTCATTTTCTGTGTCAGCAGATCCTGGATCTCGAGTATCTTTTTGCTTTCCTTCAAAAATACTTCACCCGCATAGGTAAGCCGCAAAGGCGTCACATCACGGTCGAACAGCTTGACTCCCAGTTCTTCCTCCAAGTGGTTGAGCGACCGGGTCAAAGCCGGCTGTGAAAGAAACAGCTCCTTTGCCGCACGGGAGATGTTTCGGTGACGGTTGATCGCATCGATATATCTGTATTGTTGAATATTCATTTTGTGTCCTCGGTTTTGTGAAATCACGGAAACATATTATAACACAATGTTATGGAAAAACAAATTCTTAGTTATTTGACGGTATAGTGAATCGTATTATAATATGCATAATATATAATGTTTGAATATGCCGTTGAGGCGTATAAAGATTCGAGGTTGATCTACGATGCAGTATCCTTATATCCGTATCGACTCGGCAGATCCGTTTGAGCGCGGTGTGCAGTACGGCACACAGGCAAAAGAGCAGATTTGCAAGGCGAGAGAATATTACAGCGGTGTGATGGCAGCGCGCGGTATGGCGTGGAATGACGTTTGCCGTTTTGCGGACCGTTATGCACAAAAGATTCACGACTTCGCTCCGGACCTGATCGAAGAGATCAAAGGCATCGCAAAGGGTGCCGGTTTGACCGAGGGGGATGTTCTCGGCATCAATCTTCGCTACGAGATCGCGAAATTCGGCAGTTTCCCGGAGTGTACGACCGGCGTTGCACTGCCCGAGGCGACCGCATCGAAAACGACGCTCGCCTTCAAGAATTGGGATTTCGCGCAGGGCGTAATGGACCATATCGTGGTCATTCACATCACCGCGGGCGATACCAAGATCCTCGGCTTGACCGAGGCCGGCCAGCTGATCCGCGATGGTTTCACCAATTGGGGTCTGTGCCTCAATGCGAACAACCTGCAGTCCGCACG
The DNA here is from genome assembly GCA_030526425.1 of Clostridia bacterium. Classification (GTDB taxonomy): domain Bacteria; phylum Bacillota; class Clostridia; order Christensenellales; family CAG-138; genus CAG-1024. The sequence goes on along the minus strand of JAUNCT010000024.1, from coordinate 8,087 downwards.
AGATCATGAGGGTTACGGTATTCCCGCAACGATCCTGCGCAGAAAAGCACTGATGAGCCGCAGCTTCGAAGAAGCGGCTGAGGTCATCCGCACCGCACCGCGAACGGTTTCCAGTAACATTTTGCTGTCCGATGTCGCAAACGGGAGAGCGATCGACTTTGAATGGCATCCCGACGGACAGGATGAAATGCTGCCGGTGGACGGGATCGTGACGCACGCAAACCATTTCGTGATGCATCCCGAACTCGACGGTATCACCGGAAGACCCAAGAACCGCGATCTGCGTCTGCGCGAACTGCTCATGGCGGAACACGGCAATATCACCGTTGAAACCATCATGAACGCGTTGCGCGATCATAAGTATTATCCGCTCAGCCTTTGCGGTCATCCGGATCCCGAAGCGGGCGCCTACGGAAAGAATCGCATCACGGTCTCTTCCATGATCACGGACTATGCCAACGGCTGCGCATGGATCTGCGCCGGTCCGCCGTGCGAAGGCGAATATGTCCGTTACGAACTTTGAATGAAGGAAGACCACCGATAATGAATACAACGAGAACAAACGCATGGAAGCGCGCACAACTCTGTGCAAATGCGATCCGCGAAAACCTCAGAACTTTCTGGGTCACCGTTGAAGAAAACGGAAGGAACCGCGCGGACTTGCTCCGTGAATCCGAAGAACTGTTTGCGACGCTCTCCGAAAACCGCCGCGAGGAGATTTTCGGAATGGCGGAAGGCTCCGGCTGCCCCGCGAACGAGCTGTTTGCATTCAATACCTACGGACCGATGCTTCAGCCTGAAGGTTGCACCGTGTTCTTTGCCGCCGGCAAATCCAGTGCGACCGGCGCGACGATCCACGGTAAAAACAGCGATAAAGGCGGTGACCTGCAGTTGACCGACGGAGAACGCTGTGTGAACTTCCACGAGATCAATGTTGTCAGTTGGTTCGATAACGAAGACGGAAGCCATGTGATCGGTGTTTCCGCAGCCGGCAGCACCGGCATCAAAATGGGCATGAACAGCCACGGCGTCACGGCATCGACCAATTACGGTTATACGACGCTTGCGCGGAACCGCAAGCTTTCCGTCAAGGACCGCTTCGCAGGCGACCGCGCGCAGATCGCGCGCGACGCGTTGCAGAAGAAAACCGCGCTCGAAGCCGCGCAGTATGCGGCACAGCTGTTGCTTGCGCACCCGATGGCAACGAGCGGCATGCTTGAGTTCGGCGATGCGGATTCCGTCTATGTTGTGGAAAACGCATATGAATATCTCGCCATCCACAAGGTAACGGATGCCGCGGATTCGAGATCGAATTATCTCGAAACGCTCGGTTACCTCAATGAGGAGGGTTCCGCTTCCTGCTATTGCAGATATCATCGTTCGCAAAAGCTCATCAAGGAAGTCGAGGGGCATGCGACGGTCGAAGACCTGAAGCGGATCTCGATGGATCATTACGACGGTACCGGTTCGAACGGTATCTGCCGTCACACGCCGGGGCTCGAAAGCTCCACTCAGGCATCTGCGGTGATGGAGGTTTGCAGGGAAGCACCGGAACGCTCGGTGATCCATATCGCGCTCGGTAAGCCTTGCAGCGCATGGCGAAACGACGACGGTCACATCTCCATTCCGATGGACATGAAGCCGGAAGAGATCCCCGAAGAATTCCTGCGGGGAGACGCTTATGTGAAGTACGGTTTTGCGGAGCCTGTCCTCGGCGAAGGCGACCGCGTGAACACCAAGGGCGATATCGCCTGAACAAAGTTATATCTCCGGCAGCAATGCCGGTGAAATAAAATCCAATAGGAGGAAAACAATGAAAAAAATCATCACGCTCGCGCTGGCTGCAATGATGCTTCTGTCCATGGCAGCCTGCTCCGGCAACAAGACCGCTGAGAGCGCGCCCACCGCAGCGCCCGCAGCAACCGAAGCCCCCGCAGAGGCAACCGCTGCTCCCGCGGAAGCAACCGCTGCTCCCGCTGCGGATGTGAAGTACAAGGAGTCCCTGGTCATCGGTCTCAAAGCGCAGATCACCACCATGGATATCCAGTCCGTCAGCAACGTGGCGCACAACCACCCGTTCCGTCTGACCCACGCGAACCTGGTCACCATGAACCTCGACAACGGTGAGATCTATCCCGATCTGGCGGAGAGCTGGAACTGGGTCGACAACACCACCATCGAGTTCAAGCTTCGCGATGCGAAGTTCCACAACGGTGAGCCCGTCACCGCGCAGGACGTTGTCTACACCTTCGAGCGCGGCCGTGACGGTATCGCCTCCAAGAACAAGATGAAGCCCGCAAAGGAAGTCATCGCGGTCGATGAGCACACCGTCCGCATGGTCCTCGAAAGCCCCAACGTCGACTGGCTCGATACCATCGCTCTGCCTGTTTTCGGTATCCTTTCCGAGAAGGCTTGCAAGGCCGATCCCGATAAGGGCTACATGATCGGCGCGGGTCCCTTCGTTGTCGATGAGTTCGTCAGCAAGGATTACCTCAAGCTGGTCCGCTTCGAAGATTACTTCGAGGGTGCCGTTCCCACCAAGAGCCTGACCCTTCGTTACATCCCCGAGGCGTCCGCTCGTCTGATCGCTCTGCAGACCGGTGAGATCGATGTCTGCGAGAACCCGGATACCATCGAAGTCGAAACCGTCCGCAACGACAAGAACGTCAAGCTGATCGAAACCGACAGCACCTCCTGCCAGTTCTTCGGCTTCAACTGCAAGAACGAGCTGACCTCCAACAAGAAGCTCCGTCAGGCGATCGCTTGCGCGGTCAACAAGAACGACATCATGCAGGCGACCGTCAACGGTTACGGCCGTATCGCGGATTCCTTCTGGGGTCCCACGCAGTTCGGTGCGATCGAGAACTTCCAGACCTGGCCGCATGACATCGAAATGGCAAAGCAGCTCATGAAGGAAGCCGGTTTCGAGAACGGTTGCGATCTCGAGATCACCGTTGCTTCCGGTGCGCGTGTCGTCACCGCTCAGATCCTCCAGGCTGAGCTGAAGGAAATCGGCATCAACGTCAAGATCAACGAGGTCGACAGCGCTGCGATGACCAGCATCACCAACGAAGCAAAGCATCAGGGCTTTGTCTTCGGTATCGCGTTCAACACCGCGGGCGACGAAGTCCGTCGTATCTACGGTGAAGGCAGCTCCACCAACCGTTCGCACTACCGCAACGAGCGTGTTCTCGAGCTGATGGATATCGCCATTGCCGAGTTCGATACCGAAGCCCGTAAGGCAGAGTACAAGGAGATCCAGGAGATCGCCAAGGACGATATCCCGGTCATCCCGCTCTACTACGAGAAGAACTTCTGGGCCGTCAATAAGAACCTGGGCGGCGTCACCTGGTACGCAAGCTCCAACGTTGACTTCTCCAACGTCTACGTTACCGTTGACTGAGCAATAATCGATTTGGGTGCTGTGGCCTGCGTTCAAAGAGACCGCAGCACCCGTTTTGCCTTGAAGGACAATACAAGGCAGCAAAGGAGATCGGATGTATCGTTATGTAATCAAACGTTTGTTGATGCTGATCCCGGTCGTGATCGGTGTGTCGTTCCTCGTGTTCATGGTCATCAACCTGGCACCCGGCGACATCATCAGTCAGATCGCACCGGAAGATGCAACGGTTGAAGAATTGGCGGAATTGCGTGCCGAATACGGCTTCGACAAACCCACAATCGTCCGCTACTTCAACTATATGAAAGGTATGCTGCGCGGCGATCTCGGCACCTCGTACATTACGGGTGAGCCGGTGTTCGAAAGCTATATGCGCCGCCTGCCGAACACCTTGGCGCTCGCTTTGGCGTCGATATTCGTATCTGTGGTCATTTCGATCCCCCTTGGGATCATTTCTGCGGTCAAGCAGGGAACGTGGAAGGACAACGTGACGATGGTCGTCGCGCTTCTCGGTCTTTCCATGCCGAATTTCTGGCTCGGTCTTCTGCTGATCATTTTGTTCGCGCTGAACTGGGGGCTGTTGCCGTCCTACGGCTACGGCACCTTCAAGCACCTGATCCTTCCCGCGATCACGGTCGGTACGGGTCTTACCGCAATGCTCACGCGAACCACGCGTTCTTCCATGCTGGATGTCGTTCGTCAGGATTACCTGCGTACGGCGCGTGCAAAGGGCGTCTCCGAACGGGATGTCATCTACAAGCACGCTCTGAAGAACGCACTGATCCCCATCATCACCGTCGTCGGTACGCAGCTGGCAAGCTGCCTCGGCGGTGCGCTGATCACCGAGACCGTTTTCGCATGGCCCGGTGTCGGTCGTTTGATTTTGGATTCCGTCAATTCGCGTGACATCCCCATGGTCACCGGTTGTATCATACTCAAGACGATCACCATCAGTATCATTCTGTTGATCGTCGACCTTCTGTATGCGGTCGTCGATCCGCGTATCAAAGCACAATACGCGGGAAGGAGGAAGAAGAGCAATGGCTGACAAGAACGTATCCGTTGCGGCAAAGTACAAAAAGCGCAGCCAAGCCGGCGAGATCTGGCATCGCATGCGAAAGAACAAGGGCGCTATGCTCGGTCTTGTGATTGTGGCATTGCTCGTCTTCGTGGCGCTCTTTGCGGACGTCTTCCTCGATTACGAGACCGATGTTATCGGTCAGAATATTGCCCAGCGTCTGCAGCATCCCAGTGCGCAGCATATCATGGGTACCGACGATGTCGGCCGCGATGTGTTTGCCCGCTTGCTTTACGGTGCGCGCTTCTCGCTTGCGGTCGGTGTTGCGGCAGTTGCGTTTGCACTCGTCGTCGGCGTCTTGTTCGGTTCCGTCGCCGGTTTCTTCGGCGGAAGGATCGAAGAGGTCATCATGCGTATCAGCGATATGCTGGCGGCCGTTCCGAGCATTCTGATGGCCATCGCCATCGTTTCCGCGATCGGCCAAAGCACCCTGAACCTCATGATCGCCGTTGGCGTCACCAGTGTGCCGCAGTTCATTCGCATCACGCGTGCTGCGGTCATGACCGTGCGCAACCAGGAGTATATCGAAGCTGCCCAGTCCATCGGCTTGTCGAAGTTTGAGATCATTTGGTCTCACGTGCTGCCGAATTGCCTGTCGCCTATTATCGTGCAAACGACGCTCCGCGTTGCTTCCGCGATCATTTCCGCTTCGAGTCTGAGCTTCCTCGGTCTCGGCGTTCCTTCCCCCGATCCCGAATGGGGCAGCATGCTGTCCACGGGACGTAAATTCATCCGCGGTTACAGCTACCTGACGGTGTTCCCCGGTCTCGCGATCATGATCACCGTTCTTGCGCTCAACCTGTTGGGCGACGGTCTGCGTGACGCGATGGATCCGAAACTCAAGCGGTAAGCGATGCCGCGAAGAACGGAGAAAACCACTATGGAAGAAAACAAAGTGTTGGAAACCGGTTCCGAACCGGTTCTCGATATCGAAAACCTTGTGATCCACTTCGAGCTCGAGGATGAAACGGTCTACGCGGTCAACGGCGTGGACATGAAGCTCGGCAAGGGAAAGATCCTCGGTCTTGTCGGAGAGACCGGTGCAGGCAAAACGACGACGGCGTTGTCCGCTCTGCGCTTGGTACCCGATCCGCCGGGAGTCATCAAGAGCGGAAAGATCATGGTCGCGGGTCACGATATGATGAAACTCACCCCGGCGGAATTGCAGAAGGTTCGCGGCAAAGAAGTCTCCATGATCTTCCAGGATCCGATGACGAGCCTGAACCCCGTGTATACCGTCGGTCAGCAGATTGCAGAGAGCATCTATCTCCATGAGGAGAACATGACCAGCAAGGAAGCGTACAAGCGTGCGGAAGAGATGCTGGAGCTCGTCGGTATTCCCGCATACCGTGCGGGAGATTATCCCCATCAGTTCTCGGGCGGCATGAAGCAGCGCGTGGTCATTGCGATCGCACTCGCGTGCAACCCGAAGCTTCTGTTTGCGGATGAGCCCACGACCGCGCTCGACGTTACCATTCAGGCGCAGGTGCTCGACCTGATGAAAGATCTCATCAAAAAGCAGGGCACTTCCGTCGTCATGATCACGCACGACCTCGGAATCGTTGCCGAAACCTGTGACGACGTTGCGGTCATGTATGCAGGGCGCATCGTGGAAGAAGGCTCTTTGGAAGCAGTGTTCAACCAAACGATGCATCCCTATACGGAGGGATTGTTCAATTCTCTCCCCAACATCAACGAAGATATGGAGGAGCTCAAGCCCATTCCCGGACTGATGCCCGATCCGACGAATCTTCCGAAAGGTTGTGCCTTCGCACCGCGTTGCCCTTATGCCACGGAGCGGTGCAGCGAAAAGGTTCCCGAACTCAAGAAAGTCGGAGAGCATCATCGCGTGGCATGCAGTGCCTATGAGGATCCGTCGTTCCATATTGCAAGGAGGAGCAAATGAACAATACCGAAAATCACGCAGCTGCGCCGATCCTTGAGGTCAAGCACCTGAAAAAATACTTCAAGACCAACAAGGGCACATTGCATGCGGTAGATGACGTCTCCTTCACGATCGAAAAGGGCAAAACGCTTGGTGTTGTCGGTGAATCCGGTTGCGGTAAATCCACTACGGGACGCGTTATTCTGCGTTTGCTCGATCCCACTTCGGGCGAGATCCTGTTCAACGGCAAGGACGTTGCGCATATCAAAGGTGCCGAACTGCACAAAATGCGCAAGGAAATGCAGATGATTTTCCAGGATCCGTTCTCTTCGCTCGATCCTCGTAAAACCGTCAGCCAGATCATTGCCGAGCCGATCCAGAAGTATAAGATCGTCAAAGGCAAGGAAGCGATCGAAAAGCGCGTTCTCGAGCTGATGGAAACCGTCGGTCTTGCCGAACGTCTCTACAATACCTACCCCCACGAACTCGACGGCGGTCGTCGTCAGCGCGTCGGTATCGCCCGCGCTCTTGCGATGGAACCGCAGTTCATCGTCTGCGACGAGCCGGTTTCCGCACTGGATGTTTCGATCCAGGCGCAGATTCTGAACCTGCTCAAAAAGCTGCAACGTGAAATGGGTCTGACCTACATTTTCATCACGCACGATCTTTCCGTTGTGAACTTCTTTGCGGATGATATCGCGGTCATGTACCTCGGTCAGCTGGTTGAGAAAGCCCCCGCAAAAGAATTGTTCCGCAATCCTTTGCACCCCTATACCCGGGCATTGCTCTCTGCGATCCCGATTCCCGAAATCGGCAAGAGCCGCGACCGCATCCTGCTGAAAGGCGAAATCAGTTCGCCCATCGATCCGCCGGACGAGTGCCGCTTCAAGAAGCGCTGCACCGATGCCGACGGTGCTTGCGAAGGTTGCTGCCCTGCACTGACGGAGGTTTCTCCCGGGCACTTCGTGGCTTGCGCACACTGCATCAAAGCGGAGTGAACCACCGAAAACAACCAATCAATATATCCGATCGAAATCCCTCTTCGGAGGGATTTTTTCAATGGAAAAAGCTCCCCTCGTTCTTATGAACGAGGGGAGCTTTTTGCCAAATCAGTGTGCGGAATTTCCGTCGAGGTTGCGGTATTGGATCGCCTCCGCATAATGTTCCGGACGGATGGCTTCCGAGCCCTCGATATCGGCGATCGTCCTTGCGACCTTGAGGATACGCAGATATGCGCGTGCGGAGAGATGCAATTGCTTGAATGCATCCCGCAGAAGCGCTTCGGACTCGGGTCCGGGAGAGCAATATTTCTTGATTTGCGCAGAGTGCATTTGGGAGTTCATGAAGATACCATCCGAACGAAACCGTTCGCGTTGGATCTTTCGTGCGGCATTGACCCGAGCGCGGATCACCGAGGAAGGTTCTCCCGCGGATTTGTCGGTGAGTTCCTTGTAACCGACTTCGGGCATTTCGATTTGAATGTCGATTCGGTCCATCAAGGGACCGGATATCCGTGCACGATACCGTTGGATCGAACCCGCAGAGCAGGTGCACGGATTGACGGAGGAACCGTAATTACCGCATGGTCATGTTGTGAGAGTAAGTGCACCTTCGTTTAAATTCGAACACGAAAAATCTATTGACATGGCAGGAAGATAGGAAATAGTGTCAATTGTTAATCAATATATAAACGAAGTAGAGGAATGCGATGAATGCTTTTTATG